>CAIVEI010000173.1 GCA_903904835.1 uncultured Schlesneria sp.
CGACCTACCAACCCCGGCCCAGATCTTGAGTCGACTGTTACCTCGACCACCGACATGAAATCGGTCTCCGACCGATTCAAGACGCGTTGTTCAACGCATTTTTAGGTCGCGTGCCAGGGTGCGGAAAATGGGTTTAACCGTGACTCGAAGAGAAGCGAGGTTTTTCGGCGACACTGAAATGTTGTGCGGGGTCTCCCGACCCCGCACAAAGTCCCGATCGCAGATCTCCGTTTGATTTCTTGTTGTTTTCATCGTTACAACGGACTCGCGAGCGCTCGCCAGAAGACTGTCATAAGGCCGCAGAAATGGTATCAGTCCCCAGAGTGCGGACTGAGATGACATAAAGATCGTTCGATGAATCGATGCCTAATCGGATGGACTTCTTCCCTTCTCGTGGCTGTTCAGGCCGTTGTGACCGCTCAAGTTTCAGAGCCGGCCGCCGCCAATTTAACGCCGGCTTTGCGATCGTCTGCGGTCCGGGTCGAGATTTGTGAGCAGGGACTGAACGATCAGGATGCGTGGCCGGATGCGCCGCCGACCGCCACGGAATCATTTGCCGTGCCAGCGTTCGGAATCGATCAGATCCCTCCGAAATACGTCGATGATGGAATCCGTGGTACGCGACCAAGTCCTTCCATGGTACGTCTTTCGGCAGTCGTCGATTTGCCGCCGGGCAAACATCGTTTCTTGATTCGGGCCAGAAGCGCATCGAGGCTATCAATCAATGGAACCCCTGTCGCTGAGACTCCCTTCGCGCCGAAGAGCGGTGGTGATGGTTCGCAGGCGGATACCGAGCGACTAGTGCCGTTGGACCTGGGACGAGGTTACCGATTTGCGCCGCGCGGCGAGTATGAAAAGATCTCCGAGTTCGAAGCCACAGGTGGTCTGGTCGAGGTCAAATTTGAAGTGTTCGCTGGTGGCCGCGAGGGCAAGAATGCTCGACGCGTCGAAGTCGGTGAAACGGTCGTCGCGATTGCGAAATCTGGCCAAGAGAAATGGGAATTGCTGACGCCGTTAGAAGATGTGATTCCCTATACCGATTCCGAGTGGGAAAATTACCGCAGCCGCTTAGCAAACGTGGTTGCCGAATACAGCGCTGCGACGCGAACCGAGCTGCGGAGTAAGCGCGACCCCTATTGGGCAAATCGCCGCGAAGCGGCAAAGTTATGGATTGCCTCTGTACCGGAAATCGCGGTTCCGCCGATACCAGGCGGCTTCCACGGACAAAATCCTATCGATCGTTTCATTGCGGCGAAGTTTGCTTCCGTGAAAAGTCAGAATCGACGTATTCAGGCGGACAACGTCGACTTTTTTCGTGATGTGAAACCGCTACTCGAAAATCGGTGTGTCGATTGTCATCGCGGTATGAAAGCCAAAGGGGGGCTGCGACTCGACAGCGCAGAGTTTGCGAGAAAGGGTGGCGAAAGCGGACCGGCATTTGTCGCAGGTCATGCTCAAGCGAGCGAACTGATCCGTCGCGTCACCAGCTCTGATGACAACGAAGTCATGCCCCCCAAAGGGAACCGGCTGACAGACGCCGAAACATCTCTGCTGGCACGCTGGATCAGCGAAGGGGCCTCGTGGCCGGAACTGCCACTGGTCCGTGACTCGTTCGCCGAACCGGTCGATGATGCGGGCTTTATTCGCCGCGTGATGCTCGATACGGTCGGCGTGCCGCCCACGGCCGACGAATTCCGCAGTTTTCTCACTGACGACGCTCAGGACAAGAGAGCGGCCCTCATCGATCGGCTGATTGACGATCCGCGCTGGGCTGACCACTGGATGCCAGTCTGGCAGGACCTGCTCGCAGAGAATCCGAATATCCTCAATCCTACCCTCAATAACACAGGTCCATTCCGCTGGTGGCTTTACGAATCCCTGGTCGATGACCTGCCTCTGGACCGGATGGTGACACAACTTGTCCTGCAACAAGGTGGTGATCGCGAGGGAGGTCCCGCCGGATTTGGTATCGCATCCCAAAACGACGTTCCCTTTGCGACGAAAGGAGCGATTGTCAGTTCGACGTTCCTCGGCGTCGATCTGAAATGTGCGCGATGTCACGACTCACCGACCGGCGCATTCAAGCAGGAACAACTCTTCCAGCTTGGAGCGATGCTCGCCGTGCAAACGCTGAATGTGCCGACGTCAAGCAGTGTTGATCCTGTAAAGCTCAATGCAGGTGGACGTACGCCTCTCATTGAGGTGACGCTGATGCCCGGCAGCAAAGTAGAACCGAAATGGCCGTTCCCCGACTTTGCTGATACGGGGCTTTCCACAGAACTGGCCTTGAATACACATGACCATCGCGAGCAACTGGCCGTATTGCTGACGGCTCCGCAAAACCAGCGTTTTGCACAAGTCATCGCGAACCGAGTCTGGCAGCGATTCATGGGACGCGGAATCGTGGAACCGTTGGACGATTGGGAAAAGGGAACACCAACCCATCCAGAACTTCTCCAGTGGCTGGGGCGTGAGTTCGTCCGAAATGGTTACCAGATCAAAGCATTGGCGCGAACGATCCTGAACTCCGCCGCCTATCAACGCGCCATTGATCCCAACCTGAAAGAGCCTGATCCGCTCTACAGCGCCAGCGAACCACGGCGACTGAGCGCCGAGCAGATCGTGGATTCGCTTTTCGCGGCGACCGGCAAGCCGTTCCGCACCGAGCCGATGTGCCTTGATTTGAATGGACGTCGAGATAAATCAAACGCAGTCGACCTGGGGACGCCGCGCCGGGCTTGGATGCTCGCTTCCCTGTCCAACGAACGCGACAGGCCCAGCCTGACGCTACCGAAACTTCAGGCAGTCTCCGACGTGATGTCCGCGTTTGGCTGGCGCGGAGCGAGACAGGACCCCTCATCGACTCGGGACATCACCCCCAATGCATTGCAACCTGCGATTCTTGCCAACGGCGTCATGAGTCAATGGTTGACGCGCCTCAGTGACGATCACGGCATCACTGACTTTGCCTTGCGTGAGCGACCTGTAGAAGCATTGGTAGAAGAACTCTTTCTCCGGCTCCTTTCGCGAAGTCCAACCGTGGACGAGAAAGCACGCTATATCCCGTGGTTATCCGAGGGCTACGCCAGCCGACGAATCACCGATCCGCAGATCGAGTCGCCGCCGCATGTTGTTCCGAAGCTCCTTACCTGGACTAATCACCTGCAACCGGAATCTGACCCTGCCGCACAAGAACGGATCGTCGCCGCGCAGAAAGGTGACCCACCGACACGTCGGCTCCAACCCGAATGGCGTGCCCGGTGCGAAGACGCAGTCTGGGCGCTGATCAATTCACCTGAGATGATCTATCGACCATGAACAGAGAACTTAATCGACGCGACTGTCTGAAACTTGCACTGGCCGGTGCGGCCACCTCGCTGGTTTCGCCGGCTTACGCCGATCCCCCGTCAACGTATAAAATGGGTAAGGCCGAACACTGCATTTTCTTCTGGCTCGGCGGCGGCATGGCGCAAGTGGATACATTCGATCCCAAGCGACCGGGAGACGCCAAATCAACACCGTCGCGGTCAGGCAGTTACTACGCCTCGATCGAAACCACGGTGCCAGGTGTTCGTGTGACCGAGCATCTCGCTCAAACAGCGAAACTCATGGATCATGTGACGGCTGTGCGGACCGTCAATCATCGCGTTGTCGATGAGCACGCGTTTGCGACCAATCTTGTGCATACCGGCCGAACGATCAGCGGCAGTACGGTTTATCCGTCGATTGGCAGCATCGTGGCTCACCAGCGGGGAGCGGTCGATCCATCGGTTCCACCCTACATGCTGATTGGAATCCCCAACGTCAGCCGCGGCCCCGGCTTTCTAGGAGCAAAAAGCGGATTTATTTACCTCACGGATACCAAGACAGGACCGGCTGGTTTTACGCGTTCGGCAGACGTCGACAGCGCCAGGACTGCAGATCGCCTTGCGCTACTTGAGCCTTTGCAAAATCCCTTTCCGGCCAACTCCACTCTTGCCGATTATCGCACAGCACAAGTCGAAGCATTGCGGCTTTCGGGGCCAGACTTTATGCGGCACTTCCAACTGGGGCAGGAGCCTGACTCAGTACGCCAGCGTTACGGCGGAGAGTTCGGCCAGCGTTGCCTGCTCGCTCGTCGTCTGGTCCAGGCCGGTGTTCGATTCATTGAGGTCTCGCACAATCTTGGCTTCATCAACGGGACAGGATGGGACACGCACAATGGCGGGCAACTCCAGCAGCATCTCCTCATTCAGGAACTAGACACCGCTCTCTCGGCACTGATCGAAGATTTGGCACAAAAGCAGATGCTCGATAAGACGTTGATCGTCATCGGCACCGAGTTCGGCCGTCCTGCGGCATTTGACGGTGGCGGCGGTCGCGGCCACCAAGCAACTGCGTTTTCACTGGTTCTCGCAGGTGGTGGTTTGAATCACTGTGGTGCCTACGGAGTCACGGATGATGAGTGCAAATTGCGTGTCGAGAATCCCGTGAGCATTCCAGACTTTCACGCCACTATTCACGCGGCACTGGGAATCAACCCGCAGCACGAACTTTTCGACGGCTCACGCCCTGTGCCGATCACGGACGGCGGAATTCCGATTGCCAAACTTTTCGGTTAAATTTTTTTTGACCGCCGCAGTGCAGAACTCGATCAAGATTTTTTGATCTTCCGGCCCGCTTTGAAAATACGAACCACTCTTCACCACTACGTGAAGAATCCCAAGAATTACTCTACCGAACCCGCATGGTTTTCTCAAAAACCAATCGGCTGGTTTTGATGGGTGGACGAACATCTGTCCCACTTCGTGTGTCAGGCTCCTTCCTCGAAGTCTGTCTGCACCGTAAACTGCTGCTTCACGATTATGAATGTACCTGCCGCCGAGATTGAAGTGATGCTGACGAAGACCATGCTGGTCGATCGTCATCGGCTGCGCCAGCAGTGGCGGTCAATTCGCAATCTCCGGGAGCCCGAACCAAAATCAGAATCAGCCACCGAGCCTGGCCAGGCGGGGCAGGTTGATCGGCGAGTTGAAAAATTTCATGCGGATCTCGCTCGTTCCTGTGAGCGTTACGAACAGCGTTTGCGTGGTGTACCGAAACTGACGTTTGATGACACTCTTCCCGTGGTCCTGCGTAAAGACGAGATCGCAGCCGCGATACGGGATCACCAGGTGATCGTCGTTTGCGGCGAGACCGGGTCGGGCAAGTCGACTCAGTTACCAAAAATTTGCCTGGAACTCGGTCGCGGTGTGGCAGGGTTGATCGGACATACTCAGCCACGCCGGATTGCCGCTCGCTCGGTCGCAACTCGTGTTGCCGAAGAACTGTCCGTGCAGGTTGGGCGCGAGGTGGGATATAAGGTGCGTTTTGCTGACGCGACATCGTCGCAGACGTACATCAAACTGATGACCGACGGGATTCTGCTGGCGGAGACGCAAAGCCGGCCATTTCTTGATGACTACGACACGATTATTGTCGACGAAGCTCACGAACGGTCATTGAACATTGATTTCCTGCTGGGAAATCTGCATCGACTAATTTCCAAACGACGTGAACTGAAGGTGATCATCACGTCGGCGACGATTGATGCCGAGCGGTTCGCAGACCATTTTCGATCGGTTGCAGGAACGGTTCCGGTGCTGGAAGTGTCTGGTCGAACTTATCCCGTTGAAATGCTGTATCGCCCCCCTTCGCCGGACGAAGACGACAACCAACCCGACTGGCCGAAAGCGGTTGCCGACGCTGTTCACGAGCTCTGTTTGCGCGGACCGGGTGACGTGCTGCTTTTCATGCCGACCGAACGTGAGATTCATGAAGCGATGAAGGCCTTGAAAGGCCGCACGTTTGGGGGAAGCAAGCCTGATCTCTTGCCGCTTTACGCGAGATTGTCGGCTGCCGAACAGCAAAAAGTCTTTCAAACGACTTCGACTCGGCGAATCGTGCTGGCGACGAATGTGGCGGAGTCGTCTTTAACGGTGCCGGGAATTCGTTATGTGGTCGATACGGGGACGGCACGCATTAGTCGCTATTCACCCAAGTCAAAATTGCAGCGGCTTCCGATTGAACCCATTTCGCAGGCGTCGGCAGACCAGCGAGCTGGTCGGTGTGGACGTGTCGGTCCGGGTGTCTGTATCCGGCTGTTTTCGGAAGAAGACTATCTCTCTCGCGAACGGTACACGCCACCGGAAATCCTGAGATCCAACCTGGCGAATGTGATTCTTCAAACCAAGACACTGGGCCTGGGCGAGATTGAGGATTTTCCATTTCTGGAACCACCCAAACCCGAAGCGATCAAGGATGGCTACAAGACGTTGTTCGAACTGGGTGCGGTGACACAAGATCACACATTGACCGACGTGGGACGAAAGCTGTCACGGTTGCCGGTCGACCCACGAATTGCACGAATCATCTGGGCGGCTCAGGAAGAGAATTGCCTGGGTGAGATCTTGATTATCGCGTCGGCTCTGGAAGTGCAGGACCCGCGCGAACGTCCGTTGGAGAAGCAGCAGCAAGCGGATGAATCGCACAAGCGATTTGCGGACGAGGATTCCGATTTTCTCAGCGATCTCAAGTTGTGGGATTTTTACCACAAGCTGAAAATGGAATTGTCCAAAGGTCAGTTGCACAAAGCCTGTCACCAGAACTTTCTTTCATGGACCCGCATGCGCGAATGGGTTGATGTTCACGCAGAACTGGTTGAGATTGTCCGGGAATCGGTGACAAGCCAGATTCAGAAGAAAGAAGAAGATCAACCCTCAAACTCACGGCAGGGAAACAAAGGAAGCGGTTCCGCTGCAAACCGGGGTCGGGGACAATACCGTTCGAAGGGTACGGATGTCAGCTCGGCAACAACGAAAGCGAGTGTTGATACGACGTTTGCTCGTCGGCACGACGTCAAGGCGATTCATCGAGCATTACTGACCGGCTATCTATCGAGCATCGCGTTCAAGACGGAGAGCGGCGAATATTTGGCTCCTGGCGGAATGAAGGCCTTTTTATGGCCCGGCTCGGGACTGGCGGCGAAAAAGCCAAAATGGATTGTCGCGGCAGAGTTGGTCGAGACGACTCGTCGGTTTCTGCGGACGGTCGCGAAGATTGAGCCGGATTGGATTGAACCACTCGCCGGTCATCTCATCGACCGAACTTACAGTGAGCCTCATTGGGACACGGAATCTCTGGCAGTGATGGCTTACGAAAAAGTGTCATTGTTTGGGCTGGTTCTGGTTCCTCGTCGCCGCATTCGCTATAGCCGAATTGATCCCGCTAAATGCCGCGAGATGTTTATTCAGCACGCACTGGTCTACGGAGAATGGCCAGAAGAAGAATCGGAGCTCGACGCGCTCAAGGGGCAAGAAAAATCAGGGAAAGGTCAACAGGGATCGGCACGCCAGAATACTCAATCCGCACAGGCAAATTCGCGACAAGGTGGCGGGCAGAAGTTGAATGTCACTCCCGCTCGAGTGAACACAACAGCCGTGATCAATGCGCCCCCGGTGAAACGAAATGAACCGCCTGAATTTCTGACTGCGAACCGGGCTCTGGTTCAAAAGCTTGAAGACCTGCAGACACGGGTTCGCAAGGGGAGCATGCTGAAGGCGGAAGAGGCTCAATATGAATTCTATCACTCGCGTTTACCAGCGGATGTGCTCGACGGATTTCGACTGGTTCAATGGTGGCGTGCGGCTTCGCCCGAAGACCGCAAGCGGTTGATGATGGTTGAGGCGGACCTGGTTGAAGAGGACGCGATTGTCGCCACGAAAGAATCGTATCCCGATACGATCAAAATGAAGAACCTGACGCTGCCGCTCTCTTATCGTCTGGACCCGAGCGCTCCTGACGACGGTGTGACGATTACCGTCCCGCAAGAGGGATTGAATCAGTTGGATGGTGATCGACTGGGGTGGCTGGTTCCGGGATTGATCGAAGACAAAATCGTGGCGTTGATTCGAACGTTGCCGAAAGAAATGCGTCGGGATCTCGTACCGATCCCTGAGGTAGCAGCCGAGGTCGCCAAGGTGATCAATTTCGGAGACAAGACCGTCGCCGAGGCGATCGTCGAGGGAATTGAATTTGTGACCGGGATCGAAGTCCCTGTGGCAGCCTTTGATGAAACGAAGTTACCAGACCACTTGCGGATGGTGATCCGTGTGACAGATGAAGCGGGAAGGACATTAGCCGCAGGTCGAGATTTAACAGCTTTGAGAAAAGAATTCGGTGCGATTGCATCGACCAGTTTTTCGTCGGTCGACGATCCGCGTTGGACTCGCGACGGTTTGAAGACCTGGGATTGTGGGACCCTTCCACCGGTCATTGATGTGATGCGACGTGGAATTGCACTGAAGGGTTATCCGACCCTGGTTGATCAGGGTGACACTGCATCGCTGCGGCTGCTCGACACGCCGGAACGATCGCATTATGAAATGCGGTTCGGGCTGCGGCGTTTGATTGCGTCGACGGTCAATCGAGAATTGAAGCAGGGGGTTGATGCGATGCCATCGCTGCAGAACTGGACTCTGATTTCGAAGTCGTTCCCCCAACCGTTTCCGTTTCGTGCTCAAGTGACCGAATTACTGGCGGATCGAGCGTTCTTACCGACGGAGAAATTTCCTCGTAGCGATGAAGAGTTTCGAGAATGCCTACGTGAAGGGCGTAACCGGATCTCGGCTGCCGTGACAGAAATCAACAGCCTGTTGACACCACTGTTTCAATCGTATGGCGACGTTCGCAAGACTTGGGAAAAGACGGCGCATCCACAGTGGCAGGCGACTCGACTGGATGTGCATGCCCAATTGGCTCAGCTCTTCTCTCCCGGATTTCTCGTCAAGACACCGTGGGTCTGGCTGATTCAGTTCCCGCGATATACCCGGTCGATTTCATTGCGATTGCAAAAACTGACGAGCGGCGGTGCGACACGTGACCAGCAACTGATTCCGCAGGTCGTTCCTCGCTGGCAACGTGGGATCGAACGGTTGCGGTTGCATACAGAACGGCAGATTTATGATCCCGAGCTGGAAATCTATCGCTGGATGTCGGAAGAGTTGCGCGTGGCATTGTTCACGCAGGAATTGGGAACAGCAGTATCTGTGTCAGAAAAAAAACTAGACAAGCAATGGGAAAAAGTAAGGGCCTAGCGATAACAACAGATTCGTTTTGCGTTGTTCGTTTGATCGTTGTTCGTTAGTTTAAAATCATGGAAACGAGCACTTCAGAAACCGAGACAGCACTCGTCGCCGCACTCCGTGCCGGCGAGCCTGCTGCCTACGAGCGCCTTGTTCGAGAGTATGGGGGTCGGATTTTGGCGGTTTGTGAGCGACTGTTATTCAATCGTGAAGATGCTCGCGACGCAGTGCAAGAGACGTTCTTGTCAGCGTTTCGGTCACTCGAATCTTTCGACGGCCGGTCTCAGTTCGCGACGTGGCTGCATCGGATCGCGGTCAACGCTTCTTTAATGAAACTTCGAACGAAACGACGGCATCCGGAACAATCGATTGACGATTTGTTGCCAACGTTCCAGTCGGACGGTCACCGAAGCGATCCGGGGTCTCGCTGGACGAATTCAGCGGGTGAGATTTCCGAACGACGCGAAACACAGCAATTAATTCGCGAGAAAATCGAGGGTTTACCCGAATCATACCGTAACGTTTTGATTCTGCGCGACATCGAAGAACTTGACACGGAAACGGTTGCAGAAATGCTGGAGCTGAGCCCCGGTGCGGTCAAGGTCCGTCTCCATCGCGCACGTCAAGCACTAAGAACGCTGCTCGAACCGATTTTTGGGGGTGCCTCGAAATGACCTGCCACGACGCTCTCGATTTCCTGGATGATTACCTGGACGGAAACTTGCCGTGGGGTCAACGAATTGCGTTTGGCCTGCATCTGGGACTTTGCCGACCTTGTCGTGATTACCTGGACGGATATCGGAAAACCATTGAAGCGAGTCGGAAGGCGTTGTCTGAGCAAGCTGTCACGAGCTGCCAGCAATTACCCGATGAGATGGTTCAGGCAATTCTTGCGGCACGCAGTCAAGTGCCTCACACCGACCGACGGGATTGAGCGTCGAAATCGCACAGCCGGCCTGACGGTTCGGACTGACGCGCAACAATGGATTCCGACACGGTAATACGGTATCTATTTGTTTTTCCGTTCCCGAGTTTTGCCATGACGGTGACACTCCGGACGTCGATCGGATTCTTGCCAAAAAAGGAAACGCGATGAAACTCATCGATGCTTTTTCGCTGGCCGCGTGTTTCTGCCTGATCTTTAGCTCGACGACGTGGGTCAATTCCTTTGCCGCCGACGCGGTTACGCTGGAAAATGTGATCGATCCGGGTGAAAACCGGCGTGATGAGCCGATTTCCGATACGTATTCGTGGGACAAGGCGGTAACGTTTCTCGATTCTGCGGCGCTAAGCTGGCAGAAGCAGCGGAAGTGTTTTACGTGCCATACCAACTATGCTCATCTTTACGCACGTCCTGCAACGGCGACGAAAGAGTCTGCTGCGGTGGAAGTCCGAAAGTTCGCAGAAGAATTGATCACGCAGCGGTGGGAAGAAAAGGGGCCTCGCTGGGACGCCGAAGTCGTGGCGACGGGTGCCGCACTGGCCTTTAACGACGCCGCGACAACCGGGCATTTGCATCCATTGACGCGTAAGGCACTCGACCGCATGTTCACGCTTCAGCGTGAGGATGGCGGATTTACATGGATCAAGTGCGATTGGCCTCCGATGGAATCTGACGATCACTACGGCGCAACGCTTGCGGCGATTGCCATCGGCGTTGCTCCGGATGGATACGCCAAGACTGATGTGGCTGAACGGGGAATGGCCAGGCTACGAGACTATTTCAAAAAGAATCCGGGTCCAACATTGCACCATCGTGCGATGATCCTCTGGGGTGATTCTTACGTTGGAGAACTGTTATCAGCGGAGGAAAAACAGCAGATTCTTTCTCAGATGAAGGCACTGCAGAAGCCGGACGGGGGTTGGGGGCTTGCGACGCTCGGGGATTGGAAACGTGCCGACGGCGAGCCTCAAGACATGGAGAGCAGTGATGGTTATGGAACGGGTTTCGTGCTGTATATCTTGCGTCGTGGAGGTGTCCCTGCAACCGATCCTGCGATTCAAAAAGGGGTTGCCTGGCTGAAAACACATCAGCGCGAGAGCGGCCGCTGGTTTACCAGGTCGCTTCATAAGGACAACATGCACTATATCACTCACGCCGGGACCGCTTTTGCAGTGATGGCCCTGCGCGAATGTGAGCAGAAATAACGGTTTTCAGCTTGAGGAATTCGAATTGACGCATCTGATGCTACTCACAAGCCTGATCTTGATGGAGGCTGATCCTCTGCCGGCAGGAAAGTCGCTTGTGGAAGTTCGTTTCGGCGAAGTTCCGATGAAGCTGTTCACCTATAAACCGAAAGATTTTTCGGATGGGCCCGTGATCATGGTATTTCACGGTGTATTGAGAAACGCCGAAGAATATCGAGACGATTCCATCGAGATGGGCGATCGATTTCAAGCATTGATCGTGGCACCGTTATTTGACGAAGCAACTTTTCCCAAGCCGAAATATCAATTCGGTGGCATTCTTAAGAACGGCCAGGCGACGCCGAGTAACGAATGGACTGGCGAGTACGTCAATCGGATCGTTAAAGAGATTCGTCGCCGAGAAGCAAGACCTGAGATGCCGTTGTATTTGATTGGTCATTCTGGCGGCGGGCAGTTTGTGATTCGAACGTCGGCATTCGTGGCGACTGATGCCAAGCGCATTGTGGCAGCGAATCCAGGGACTCATTTGTTTCCAAACCTTACGGCAGATTTTCCATTTGGATTTGGCAAGCTTCCAGAGGAATTACAAACGGACGCTCGTTTAAAGAGTTATCTCGCTCAACCGTTGACGATTTACCTCGGCACGCAAGATATCGAGCGTGACGAGTACCTGGATGTTACCGCTCCAGCCGATTTGCAGGGGAAGACTCGTTTTGAACGTGGACGGAACGCATATTCAGCGGCCAAAAGAATCGCGGGCGAGCGGCAATGGCCTTTCGGATGGAAACTTGTGATTGCACCGGACGTCGAACACGATCACACGAAGATGTTCAATCACTCCCGATGTGCCGAAGCGTTAGAACTCGCGGAACCAAGATTGCCTGTCCGTGTCCCCAGATAAACTCGATCTTTTTTGTTAAAGACCTTGAATGCTGACCCCGAACCAAACCCCATTCGAATCGAATCGTTCGTCGACCGAACCCAAGCCGACTCGCGTTAAACCGGGTGAGTCGATTGATTCGGGGAAGGGGAGAATCTTTCCCTGCGATCGCTGTGGCGCGGATCTGGTATTTTCTGTCGGTCAACAGAGTTTGCAGTGTCCTTACTGTTCGGCAGTGAAACAGATTGAACCGCCGAAAGACGTTCCGATCGTGGAACGAGACTATCTGAAAATGATCGAGCGCCTGGAAAGGCTGCGGGAAAAAGCGGGTCAGGACGATGAATCATCGTCGACGCAGCATGGGATACGGTGCTCCGCATGTGGAGCAGACGTGATTTTTCAGGGGACGCTGACGAGCAGCCAGTGCCCTTATTGTGCGTCGCCGCTTCAGCGAGACAATATCCACGATTCGGTGACTCGAATCCCGGTCGACGGAGTGTTGCCGTTTCTGGTTCCGCAAACACGTGCCGCCGAGAATTTGCGCGCGTGGGTCAAGTCGCTGTGGTGGGCACCGAATGATTTCTTGAAACAAGGGGCCAACGGAAAATTCAACGGCGTTTATATGCCATATTTCACCTACGACGCGATGACGTTTACTCGTTTTGCCGGCCAACGGGGCGATATCTACTTCATCGTGGTTGGTGAGGGGAACAATCGTCGAACGGAACAACGGATTCGATGGACTTACCGCGATGGCGCATTTCAGCGATTCTTCGACGATGTCACGATCATCGCAGCGACGAAGCAGCACATTGACCTGGTTGAGGCATTGGAACCCTGGCCGCTGGATCGAATGATGCCGTTCACGCCTGAAGTTCTTGCCGGTTTTTATTCGCGCACATATGACGTCGATCTGGAGGACGGATTTCGAAGTGCTCGCCAACGAGTGGAAGCGATGTTATCGATAGAGGTTCGGCAGCGAATCGGAGGCGACACGCAACAGGTCCATTCGCAACAGACGAATTATTCTGCGATTACGTTTAAACACATCTTGTTACCCGTTTGGCTAATGGCTTATCGCTATCGGGACAAGACTTACCAGGTGATGATGAATGCAGCGACGGGAGAGGTTTCCGGGCACAGGCCTTACAGTTGGGTCAAAATTGGCTTTGCGGTGATACTGGCGACAATTTTGATCGCAACGTTCTGGGCTTTCTCCAGCAGTCAGGGTGGAATTCGTTTTATTTCTGACGATGGGTTTCAGTGGAATGACCAGCCCCGTTCGATTGAATGGATTCGTATCCGATAGATACGTAAGGACTTGAGGCTGTGCGTCCGGTTTTCGTCAAAGGATTGCAGCAGTATGGGAATCAAATACTCAGTTCGATCCGAGGGTTTTTGAATTTTCGATCTGAGAATCGTCTCGTCCTTAGCGTTAGTCAGTTGACGTAAGCGATGCGACTTGCCATTATTCCCCTCTTCGATTTGGTTTTCAGTTTGTGGGTTGGTGCAGGTCAACTGCACAGGAGTGATTTGCATGGGTCGGTATTCGGGTCCAAAGGGACGAGTCAATCGCCGGTTAGGGGCGTTGGTGTTTGAAAACGCCGGAGCTGCGAGGGCATTGGAAAAGCGACCGAATCCTCCAGGGATGGCAGAGCGTCGTCGTAAATTGTCTACCTATGGTATGGCATTGGCCGATAAGCAGAAGATCAAGTATCACTACGGAATGCGAGAAGCGCAGCTTCGTCGGTACTTTGCCAAAGCACGGGCACAAAAAGGTAACACGGGCGATATTCTTCTGGTGATGTGCGAACGTCGCCTGGACAATGTTGTTCGTCGCGCTGGCTTCACCGTCACTCGATTGCAGGCTCGGCAAGGGATTGTCCATCGCCACTTCCAATTGAATGGCAAAACGATCGACAAACCCTCCATTTTCGTGGCTCCTGGCGACGTCATTACTTTGCGTAACCGTCCAAACGTCAAGAAGATGTATCGTGAAATCGTCGACAGCTCATCCCGTCAGTCGGTTGACTGGGTTTCGTTCGATGCCAAGGATCTTGAAGCACGAGTTCAGGCTTTGCCGACCCCCGGAGATGCGACTGTTCCGCCGATTGAAATTGGACGAGTCATCGCCTTCATGTCTCGCTGATCTTTTAATGTCTCATTTGCGTCAGAGCTACAGAATCGCGTTGTGATTCTGGATTGAATGCAAAAAACGAAATAAGAAGAGGTGTCTTCGATCCGTCGAAGACATCTCTTTTTTATTTTATGTACCCGGTCTTCAGGCCGACTTTGATGGCATTACGTCATCAGCCGACACGTTAAGACTGGTAGCACTCTCTTTAATCATTTGATTCATCAGATCTTGAATCTCTGGCTGGTCAATCCCCGAGTTTGGCGAGAATCCAGAACGCTCGGCGACGAGCAGGTTGATTAACGTTCCCAACATCCCTTGGCCAGCAGGTCCGTTTCCGCCAGACTCGCTTGCTGTTGTAAACAACCGTTCGGGTACCAACGGTTGCTGAGACTGAGCCAGCTCCCGTGCTGCGAACGTCAGCGCAAACAATCTTGGGTCTCCATAAGAAGAAATCTTCCGCTGTAAGACGGATGCTTCTGCAAGTCCTTCCTGCAGAATCCGCTGGGCCTCACCCCGTCCAGTCAGCCGATTACGCTTGCTTTCCGCTTCGGCCAACAGGCCGACTTGTTCGGCATGTCTTCGGGCACGAGCGACTTCCGCATCACCTTCACACTCAGCCATCTGGACCTTGAGCCTTGTGTTAGTCAGTTCCGTTTGTGCCTGCATGATCGTTCGGTCGTTCTGACGTTTTGCGATTGCCAGTTCAGCATCACCCTTGCTTTCGGCAATCTGGACTTGGAGCTTTGCGTTGGTCATCGAAGTCTGCATTTCGGCCTGCGCTTTTGCTTCGTTGAGCGATCGCAGCTTGTCATTGGCTTCCCGTTGACGCTCATAAGTTTCGAGTTGTTCGATCGAGAGTTGTCTCAATCGAAGCTGTTCGAGCAACGATTCAATCTTCCCATTCGCTTCAGCCGTATCTGGTTTGCCAATCAAGACGTCAACGCATTCGATGTCAAATTCGTGGAAGCGGCGACGGAGTTCCGCTTGAGCTTCCCTTTGAATGACATCACGGTCATGAAGCAATTCCAACATCGTTTTTCGATGGGCAATGTCTCGAAAATACGCGGACAAAAGAGGATCGAGTGTTTGTGTAATCAGTTTTTTAACATCTCCGAACCGTTGTATGACGCTCGGGGCACGCTGGTAATCGATATGGACGACAACCGAAAGTGGCAGTCGAGGTTCGTAAGCATCGCGAGTGACCAGGTCAATGCTTTTGAGGTTTTCGTCATAAAGATGACTCTCCGTTCGCCCTGTAATCCAGTGCAGCACAAAATTAGTCGTCGGTACGAGCACGATATTGCCCGCGTAAGTATTGAAGGCATATTTTCCGGGTCCCAGCGGTCGCTCCCAAACACCTCGCTCACCTTCGGCGACTTGTTCTCCGTGTCGGAATGCGTCCCCCGAAAGATCGCGTCCAGTGCTTCCGTAATAACTGACAACAACACCCACATGGCCGATCGGCACGACGGTCTTTGGAATGGTTTCGACCGTCGCGAACCATCGATTAATAAAGTAGGTTCCGTCGGTTAGCGCCTGATACTGACGACCACGCCGACCGCCGGCTGCGAGAAACGCTTCCGGGTCCTGGAAGTTATTGTGTTCATGACTTGAGACCTGTGTCGGGCTTGCTCCTGCAATTGGAATCAATGCCGAGGCTGCGGGGCCAACAGGGGGAGCGATCAATTCCCCTGGCCTCAATGATGGCCCGTCGTGAATCGTGACGATCCCGATCGTATCGTCGACAGAAGTCCCCATCGGCGAGTTTGAATCGACAAGAACGCTATGTCCACCAATGACGATGGGTTGGAAGCCATTAACCGCGAGCAATTCCTCTTGCCACTCACTGACAGCCTCACGTTCGCGAGGCTCTTGTGCCTGGGACAGGGAAAAAACTTCGCTCGCAGTGACAACGACAAAAAGAGCGGGATTAATGGCGTAAACCCCTTCACGCAGGATGGCTCGCTGTCGACCACGCTGGCCTCGCGGTGCGTCATGCTCTGTCTTCGTCACGAGCGCAGTTTGGCCGTCACTTCCGAGCTCGACCGACTGATAGGTCGATGTTACGACAGATGAGGGATCAAGAAACGCGGAAGCGTCCTGAAAGTTATTGCAGTGAACAACCCTTGCCAACGTCTGGCTGGGAGCCAACGGCTCACCGTCACGTGCATAGACATACCCAATTTCTCGTTGCGGTATCGTCACCAACCTTGATTGATGAATGCGATATTGCCATCGCCAATAGCCAAAATGCAGGCCACCGCGAAGTAGTTGCGCCTGGTAACCGGCCTCTTGATTAAGTGCGATGATTCGCCCTTCGGCCAGGGAACCTTTTCCCGACCAAAGCTTCTCGACCACCCCAACGCGGTTGTGAGGGATGTATCTCACGCAAAGCCAGATGAGAAATAACGTCGTTGGAATTCCGATCGCCAACAACGTCCAGACACTCGCGTTCGTCACCCAATTCC
>CAIVEI010000174.1 GCA_903904835.1 uncultured Schlesneria sp.
CTGCAAAAACACTATGAAACAGGGAACTTGGCCAACTCTGTCGAACTTGGCCAACTTTTTTCGTGGATTACGAATATCGTTTTGGTTGTTGTTCTGATGGGCCTCGAAGCCTCGACGTCATCTGGTGGTTTCGGGTCCCGAAGATGAGGTGAGAAAGGTTGAAGTTGGCCAAGTTGGCCAACTTCAAACCCGCAGAAACGCTATAAAACAGGGAACTTGGCCAACTATGTCGAACTTGGCCAACTTTTGTTTTTTGGGGATGGCGATGAGTGTTTCATTCGGTGTTTTGGTGGGCCACGATATGCTGCATCCCTTTTCGTCCGAGGTCAGAGGCTACAAGCCGCCGATACGGTTCGGACAATGTTGCTCACCATAGTCGCTCAAGCTTGCAGACCGCTGAAATGTCAAAAATACCTGGTTTCCGCCATAGTTGCGCAAACTTTAAAAAGGTGTCAATCTTGTTAGAGAATGATTTTTCAAGTCTGATCACTGGTCCGACACAGCCGGTTTCCGGTTTCGATAGAGCGACGGATCGATGGCGTTGATCATCATCTCGACTGATGGACGGTGATCGAGAAATTCAGCGATACGATGGACTTCGGGTTCGGGATTGCTGATGAGCTGATTGAAATTCACTTCAAGAACGTTCATGTGGCTTTGCGTCAGTAGCCATTGGGAAAGTCGGTCAAGATGAATCGCAAACGACTGCTTCATCTGATGACGAGGTGCCGCCGGACGCGAAAGTCGGGCGAGCATTTTTTCCTGGGATTCCAGGACTTCGTCGAGATCACGCCTCATGAAAATGACGCGGTAACTTTCAGTTGCGGGCAAATCGTAAAGCAATGCGGACACCATTTTCACCACTTTTCCGCGTGCTTCGGCCAGCCATGATGGATCTTGCTTCGTCTTCTTCGCTTGTTCAAATTCGAAATATCCGCGCGGGTTGTCAGTATCTGCCATGCGAATTTCGTCCGTCATTGTCGTCAGTCCACCCTGATGCAACATCTGCATCATCAGTGACGTACCGGAACGAGGCAGTCCAGAGACGATGACGATTTGTGAGTCGAGTGACATCCTAAAAATCAACCTTCAATAAGGGCCGAGCTACAAAAGCGGCAATTAACGAAGTAAAGAACCAGTAGGCCATCCAGCTTTTTGTTCCCGATGTCCATGAAACGCGATCAGGATACTCGATTTGAATGGATTGAACCGGTGAACCAGCAGCAAAGGGTCGCTCGCGTGGATACTTAAGCATGGAACTTGGATTACTCGATGGCCTTTCTCGACTGACCGGAAGAAACGAGTTACTGATGGCGAGTTCCTTTGTGAAAATCTGCTCGCCCCATTCGAACGTCAAGTCGTGCAGGCCACGAGAAATTGCTTCGATCTTCCAGCAGATCATGTTACTGGCGGGGACTCGAACCGGGCCCATCGTCACATCGACAGCAGAAGTTGGAGTAAGCTTAATTTCAGGGAGCGATTCGTTAATTGTCGGCTTCAAATGAACGGTAACAATCGCCTGCTCGCCACAGGCGAGTGGACGAGCTTGATACCACAACGACAATTGTGCCAATGCAAGGCACATGGGGACTGCCATGACAAGAATTGGAACAGCCGATAACGCAAGCAATCGCCCCGCCTGTGCAAGCAATGTCAGTTGCACTCGAAGACAGACTCGTAGCTCTTCTTTGAAAAGAGACAGCGCGATGAGATTCGCTTTGATCTGATTTCGCGTCCGTTTGAGTGCTGACTGATTGGAAGTCTGTTTAAACACAAAGAGCATCACAATGCCCGTGACGCTCGCAATCAATGAGGCGGACAACCAACCGGGCAACCATGCGATTGGCGCAAGCAGGATATGCGCAATCGAATTCGAAATCGTATTCAGCCAAAGGACCAGCGTTACCAGCATAGGTCTACTCGATGTATCCCAGGCCGCGAAGCTGATCGGCAACTTGTTTTTCCGCGTCAGCTTCACCAAGCCGTTTGAGTTCTTTTTCGATTGCCGTTGTAATCAGTTCTTCCACGCTGCTGAAACCCGCTTTTGTCGCGGCCTGCCTGGCTCGTTCAAACAGATTGGAATCAATCCCCACCTTCGTCACGTGTGATACTCCCTTTCAGGATTGAAAGATACTTTTTCCCGTCATCGTCTTCGGTGTTGGTAGGCCAAATTCATCGAGTATCGATGGCGCCAGATCGGTCAGCGATGGCTGGGGTGATCGAATACTCTTGTTACTAAACAAGACGCCAGGAACCTCCAGTGCGTCCGCACAATGATCGGCACTCCAAGGCGATGGGTTGTCCAGCAGCACTTCGGGAGTCAATTCGCCAAGACACGTTTCCCACGAGGCGCGGTAGCCACGTGAGTAGCCGATAATCAAATCGGGAGCAAATTCCATCGCTGGTCCGGAATAGATTTCACTCGACCTGTAGACCTTGCGAATGACCTGTTGTCCGTTGACATCGCGAACCGCTTCCAACTGTGCAATTAATTGCTTTGTCAGCTTCTCGGCAGTGTCGTCGGGTTCGACAATTCCGTCCCGTTCGCGTCCCTTGAGATTCAGATAGAGTGCGTTGATCCCCATTCCATACGCGCGTGTTCTGGACCAGTCGACATCGGTGAGCACCGACGTGGTTTCCCGTGGATTTAAATAGCCAGAATCACGCAGCCAGGAATTGACATTGAATTGTCTGCCGAAATTGGCGAAGCCATGATCGCTCATCACAAACAGAGTTACCTTGCTGCCATAGCGCTGGTCGAGATCGCCGATGATGCCGTCGAGCTTTTGGTAAAGGTCTTTGACATATTGAAATCGACTGGCTGCTTCTGGCGTGGTCCGGGTGGGATGTAGCGCATCCTCGTCAGAATTCCACCAGAACATATGTGATTGCAGATCGCTGCTTGAGAAATAAAAGAACAATAGTCCGTCTTCGTAATTCTTAAGGGCATATTCGAAAAGAGTCAGTCGTTCCTCCAGGACCATCGTGGCCTGCTGCCGAAATTCGTCGTCGTTGAAAATGCCATTCGATCGAGCCTTATGATCCTCCTGAAACCCCGTCGTATAAAACAGGCCGAGGGCATTCGAAATGTCCGTGATAAAATTCTTCGGCTCAGATAATTGCACCGCAGGTTTCGACGGATCGATATTGATGGGGGTTATGTAAAGACGAAAGTGCGGAGCAACCTCTTGAAGATAAAAACGACAGATCCCACTCGCTGACTGACTTGGAAGCGGTCGTGGCGTTGACATCTTAAAATCGAGCCGCGTCCATCCGCTCCATTCCCCTGCCCTCAGCATGATTTTATGATCGCCAACAATGAGCAGTGCTGCATCCGACTTTCGATCGCGATGGACGGACATTTCGATCGTTGTCGGCGTCGGCGTTTTCAACATCGCGTTATCGGGGCCGACGATTGTGGTTTTTGCTGAATCGCGAATGAAGCGTAGCTTTGATCTTCGTCCACCCCCTTCCTCCAGACCTTTTGACGGCGAATCGTCGCTGAAATATTGATAGGTTCCGTATGTCCCCAGAACATCTGGTGTCCCCATTCCCGAAATGCAGCGATGATGTCCATAGTGCGATGGGCTTGGGGGATAGTTCGACGGAAGATCGTAAAATGTGGAGGGGATTCCTTTGGCATCCAATTCATCCCAAAATGGAATCCCCTGCCTCCGCAAAACGGTTTTCGGTAGCGTGTGACTGAACGGAGGAAAATTGAACTGAAGCCGATGATCACCGACTTCGATTGAGCCTTCGCCGGGAAGCGTCTCAGCCGCGGAAAAAAAGGGTGCACACTGTTGGTGAGGATGTCGGTGGATAAAGTCAAAAATCCCGTGCGATCCCGGTCCTGCACCGTTGATAAAACTGGCCCAAGCCACGGGACTTTGAGGCGGCATGCTTGTCGCCAGATTGCTGAAGCTGCCGGCGGATGCCAGCTTCGCCAGATTGGGGAGCATTCCGGCCAGCATCATGCTGCGACAAAGCCGAGGGTCCATCCCGTCAATGCCGATGACGATGACTTTCTTACCCAAAGATCGCGACGCTCGATTGCAACCGCCGAGCCAGCATGCTGTCGCTAATGCCCCCGCGCTGGCAGCCGCACCCGACAGGATTTTTCTACGGGAGAGTTTGGGTTCACGTCTTGATTTCATTGGACCCCACCTCCCGCAGGAACTAAGTCGTCCTTAGGAATAAGCTCACCCGCTTGACGCGAACCAACGGAGAGCACTTTTCCATCCATATATTCGGGAATCGGGCAGCCAAACAGATCGAGAACGGTCGGAGCAATGTCAAGCAATCGAGAGGACTCGGTAAGTATTTCGTGATTACAGAAAAGGACGCCTGGTACCACCGACGGATCGACGCAATGATCGCCGCTCCAGGCCTTCCGATTGTCATGAAATATCTGTTGGCTGGCACGTCCAACGGCCGCATCCCACGATACGCGATAACCGCTGGCGTAGCCGACAATCAGGTCAGGAGCATTTTCTTTATAGGGACCGCGATAGACTTTGGTTGCCTGATACACCCGCTTAATGGCTTGCGAGCCCGACTGAGGGTCGATGAGTTGACCTAGCTGAGACGCGATCTGATCACGAATTGTGTCTGCTTCGATGCCAGGCTCAACGATTCCCTGACTGAACTTGCCTCGCAAGTTAATAAAGATCCCTGTCAGGCCAATCGCGAATGCTTTTGTTTTTGTCCAGTCGATTCCGGCGAGGTAGTCCTTGTCGCGGAGTTCCTCGTTGACGACAAGGAATCCGTTTTCCTCCAGCCATCGATTCAGGTCAATTCCACGACGAAATGTATTAAAACCATGATCCGAAAGGACCATCAGCACGTTATCTTTATTATGGCATTTGGCCATCGTACGTCCGACAAGTTCGTCCATGCGAACGTAAAGATCTTCAATGGCCGTCTCGAACGTCGCGGGAATGTGTAACGGACGGGCGGGATGTTCTTTGTCCAAATATCGCCAGAACATGTGCTGCATTCGATCTGTTCCGTCAAACACACAGACACACAGTCCCGTCGGCACTTTGTCGAGACTGTCGAAGAACATCAATTCACGCTCTTGATCGATGTCAGTGCATTGCTGAAGGAAATGTTCGTCGCTCAGAACTTCTTCGTTCAGACCCCACGTATCTTCGGCCAGCCCGAGTGTTGCGTAGGGCCCCTGACGTTTCGCGAGATAAATCGGATAGACCGGAGGGTAACCAATTGCCATCGCGGGATATTCAGGGTCGATATTGATCGGAGTGACATACAGGTCGAATATGGGTTGAGTACTCAAAAGCAGGAACCGACAGACTCCTTGAATCGACAGATTCCAGCCCGCGCGAAACTTGACCGAAATCCAGTCGGTGTATACGCCCGGTATTAACTTGAATTTCGCCCCTTCAATGGTGAGCGTCGCCTGATCACGATCATCAAAGTTCACGGTAAAACGTTGCTTGAGATGCCCTTGATCGGCGTGTGTTGGATGCGGAGGACCAACCAGATGGCCTACGATGACATTTCCAGGCTGCTGAACGAAATGGACGTCACCCCCCGTTTTTTGATTTCCAACTTTAGGGCGCGTCGTATATTGCGAAAACGTTCCCTGAGTGCCACGCAAATCAGGAACACACATCGCCGATAACTGGACCCCATGCAGTTTTTCAGGGGGGAACGTGATTGGCACTCGGATAATGCAATTGAAGATGCCGTACTTGCTCAGGATGCTCCAGAAGGGCTGACTTTTTCGCAGCATGCGTATTTCTGGCCGTTTAATCGTCAAGTTGAACGGCCAGACGCCGCGGCGACGAGCGGCTGAAAGGATTTCAACTGAGCTGAGTTTTGGCTGATAGGTTTTTTCGTCGGGTGAAAGAAAGTCAAAGATATTGTGTTTGCCTGGGTTCACCCCTGTTTGAAACGTTGACCATGCCACAGGCGAAATCGGAGGGAGCGTGCTTCCCAGTGAGTGAAAGCTCCCCTGACTTCGCATCGCTGCAAGATTTGGCAGTTTTCCTTCGTCAAGCAAACGAGTTGTCAGACTATGATCGAGTCCATCAAGTCCCAGAATCACGACACGTTTGAACCGAGGTTTTCGGGGGGGATGCCGCTTAAAGATCAATCGCATCAAACGACGAATCGGCCAAAACAAGAACATTGTAAGCGCAGAGACGATGGCACCAAACACAGCCAGGAAAGAACCCGCCAACGCAAATCCCGCACCTGGCCCGATATATGCCAAGGTCAAACTGTCGATCAGTTGGTCAACCGTCTGAATCGTCATTTAAGAGAAATTCTTGCCAGGATTTTTGCTCATCCTGCACATCACAGGGACTATTTAATGGTAATATCGACTGTCGTTGCCACGCATCGTTTCTGCACGAAGAGATTGCCGAGGGCCTATTATAAGCAGAAGCCCTGCTCGCAAACGAGAGGTTCACCGGGCCAGAAATGTCATTCCGTGGTACCAGGAATCCTTTTCTGCAATCACGAAATCCTTTCCGAGTCGCCTCGATTTCTTGACGTTGCTCCGACAGTTAATAAATTGTGCGATCGATTTTCCCTGAAATGTGACGCCGTAAAACCATGCAGGCGCTATGAAATTCCTTGCAATAATAAGAGGTCGCTCGTGCTCGTTTTTACAAGCGACTTGGCGTCTCGAAGTCATCGATCATTGATCCCAACGGGTGATCGAGTTCCGGCAATCGGATTCGAGAGAGAATGGAGTCTGATTGATACCCGATGTGACGAGCCGAAGAGCCTATCACGACTCACCTTGTTCGAAGGGTACTTATTGCTGGTCGCACGCGGCCGCTGCCGATCGCCTTGTTCTTGCGATCGGCAGGGACAAAGAGTTGTCGCTTGAATCTCAGTGATTATTCGTAAGGAACTCGTCAAATGGCTTCCATGATTTCGCCCCAGAATTCTGCGGATGGAAGCACCCGTTGTAATTCTTCAAAGCTGGTGACACCCTGTGCGACCTTCAGCAACGCCGCACGACGGAAGTCGATCATCCCTTCGTCCAGTGCCCGTTGATGAATCACATTTGCCGGCGCAATCTGGCTGACCATTGTGCGGATCGCCGGAGACATCGGCATCACTTCGAATAAACCTGTCCGGCCGACGAAGCCCTCGTCTCCCTGACTGGCGTTCGCAGCATAGATGTAATTCCCCTCATCACCGTGCAGATAAGGACGGACTTCATCAAACGTGCGGGGCGCGTGGGTTAAATTCAGACGGATCTTTTTCTCGGGATGGAGTGTTCGCACCAGCCGCTGGCTGATGACAGCAAGGAGAGAGGTACAGAGGAAATACGGCGGCACATTCAGTGACAGCATGCTATGGATGGCGGATGCTGCGATCGACGCATGGAGTGTGACGAAGACCAACTGGCCGCTGTTGGCGGCGAGAACTGCAGTCTCGGCTGTGATGGAATCGCGAATCTCGCCGACCATGATCACGTCCGGACTTTGGCGAACCACTCCACGCAACAGTTCGCTAAACTTCGGTCCGTTGACCTCGTCTGCTTCTGATTGCCTCAGTCCCCTGACGCCGTATTCGATCGGATCTTCAATGGTGTGAATCTTGCGCCGCCCATCGTTGAGGTGGTGCATGCAGGCATACATGGTCGTTGTCTTGCCGGAACCTGTCGGGCCGGAAACGATGACCAGTCCACTCGAGTTTCCCAACAGTGAACGCATTATTTCGGTCTGTGGACCGACGAGACCCAGGGATTCGATATCCGTCAACGGTGAGTCTCGTTCCAGCAATCGCATGGCGAAGCTCTCGCCGTGCAACGAAGGAATAGAGCTCAACCGCAGATTTGTGACACGACCATTCCTGTTGCGGAATGTCCAGCGGCCATCTTGCGGATGTCTGCGGTCGGCAAATTTCATTCCCGCAGCGGCCCGGGTGTGAGCGATACACCGATTCCCAGTGTCCGAATCGAGACTGGCGACATACCGGATAATGCCAAGATGCCGAACCGTCACATCGACATCTTCCTCATTGCAACAGATAAACAGGTCGCTGGCACCGAGGCTAACGGCATGGTCAATCAGTTCGGCGACACTTTGTTCGATCGGCTGATCGGGGAACTCGTCGACATCCAGCAAAAAATTACGACCGCTTTCGGCGGTGGATTCATGATCGACGGGAGTGGCCGGCAAAGTGGATCTAAGCATTTTTGGGGCTTCCGTTGCTGTAATTCGTGAGTCTGGTCCGTGCGGTCGCTTCGTCCGGAACCAAGTCCAATACGAGATGCATTCGCATCATTTTGAGGAAATCAGAGGTCGTCCGCGAAGCGGAATGTAAGACGAGTTTTCCTCCCGCGTCTTTGAATTTCTGATCGCTAACAAGCAGCCATTCGACGCCGGTCGAATCGAGATAATTCGCATTCGCCAGACTCAACATCACCTTGCGAGAGAAAACGTCGTCTCCACAAGCGGCGGCAATCGGGTCGCGGTTGTCCATCCATTCATCACGGGACAATCGTCCGTGAAGTTCCAGAACAACGATGTCCCCTTGGCCTAACAGCATTTGAATCTGGACGGGGTTCATCAGTCAGTTCCTCAGGTAAACAATTTCTCAATGGTTTAAGTCTAGCGTTCGACACAAATTATTCATCAGGATGCGTTGTGGCAGGTTCGGCGGTGTCACCGGAAGGATTTTTCGAACGGCGATGAATCATCGTGATTTCATTTCCTTGAGCGTTGAAGCGGACTTCGCTCATGAACATCCGAATCAAAAACAGGCCCCGCCCGCAGGGTTTCAAGAGGTTATCGCCTTCGAGCGGATCGACGACCGAGCCAGGATCAAAACCCGGTCCTTCGTCACGAATCACATAACACGATTCTTCTGGAGATTCGTCGACAGTGAAGATGACACGACGGCTCTCAAAGGGAGGTAAATGCTGTCGTCTCGCGGCTTCCTGGTAGTACGAGTCTGAATTCTGACGACGCATTTCGGAACTCAATTCCAGGTTGCCGTGGTGCATTGCATTGCGAAGGGCCTCTTGCAACGCAACACCGACGCGGATGGATTCGGTTTCATCGTAGGCCTGAATTCCCGAATGGTATTGCTGTAGATGGCTGACGAGTGGTGGAATAATGGAATTGTCGTTTTCCAGTCGAAATGAAAGACCCAGACGTTCCCAACACCCGAAAATTCGACGCTGCTGCTCGCCGACTCTCGATACCTGGACAATCTGGCGAACAATCTCCAGAAGTTCCTTCGAGAGCATCCGCTTGGGAACGTAAGATGCAGCTCCCCGACGTAACGCCCGCAAGGCGATATCTTCACTGCCATTTGCGGTCATCAGAATTGTCGGAACCGAAGGAAACCGTTTGCGGACGGCTTCGACGAGTTCTAAACCATCCATTTCCGGCATCTGCAGATCGGTAAGGATCAAATTCGGCTTCAGTTTTTCGACGAGTTCAAGTGCCTCAATCCCATTCTTGGCATAGATGATATTTGAGTGTTCGATCTTCGAAAGCAACTTTCCTGCGAGCAATGAATCCATCGGTGAATCATCCACAACAAGGAACGTTGGGCTCGCAGAAGAACCCCGTGCTTCCTGGCGATCAGTTGTGGTTTCCATGGCCATTCATGCGTTCCAAATCACGCGTACACAAGACGGATTTGCCAAAAACATTGTAATCGGAAAGTCTTTTGTATCATTTCAGCGGCAAGATTTCGTGAAGAACCCGCGAACATTTCATGAAGATTTCGCGACCTTGCAGAAAAACGTAACACTCAGTGTATCGAGGCTGACACGGGCGCTAAAATGGCAGAACGTGGAATGCTCAGCCGCCAATTTCAGACGAGCCTGCCTGACAACATGTTCACGTTCTGCAAGTGATCAACACGAGGATGCCAAGACTGTATCGCAAATGACGCAGAAGTTTTGAAATCTTTATTAATTATCAATAAAGAACAATTCGCAACCAATGAATATGAATTGACTTCTCAGCATTAACAAGATGTAGTGCACGTTCTGAGTCAGCGGGCTTTCTTCGAACCGAGGTATTAGGATGCCGCAATATTATTACCGAATCTTCGGAGTCAAATTTGGGCCCGTCTCGCTCGATTTGCTGCAACATGAGATTGCGTCTGGTCAGTTGTTGGGTGGCCATGAAGTTCGGGCCGAGAATGAATCAAATTGGATGAGCGTTGACGATTTTGTTGGTCAAGTTGCTCAACAGGTATTTGATCGTAATACGGTCCAGCAGTCCCCCCCGTCGACACTCACTTGGGATGGTGGACACGACGATATCGAACCCATGGTTGTTGGTGTCGCAGATCAATCGATAAAAACGACGGCGCTGTGGTTCTGCCGTGGATCGCGAATCGGGCGAGGACCGTACAATTTCGACGAGCTTTGTTCGTACGCTCGTCGTCGAGAGCTCGGGGCCGCGGACGAATTGTCTCTCACGGAGCACGGCCCATGGACGCCTGTTCGATCAATCGGACGATTGATGGCAGAGATACATCAAATCGAAATACCGGGGACCATCAGCCCTTTATTGTCTTGTGCAACAAACGCAGCAACTGAGCCAGTCTCTCAAGCGATCGCCCCATTGTCAGCGGGACAGCAACTTGTCTCTGCTGACAATCTACCTGTTTTAGCCGACCATCAGCCTGTACTTGGAAATCCCGAGGTCAAAACGCAGTGGTACGTGCGGATGGGGCACGTCGAGCATGGGCCGATCGAACTTCAGAAGATGATTGAAATGGTGGAAGCAGGGCGCATTCTGCCAATGGATCGAGTTCGGCAGAGTGATACGTCAGAATGGACACAAGCGCAAGCAATTCCGGCTCTCTTTCCGTCGACTTCCAAATCCAACCAATCTGGATCGACATTTTCGTTGAAATCGGTTCGTCCCACGATCCCGGCACCGCAGAGTTACACGAAAAAGGGCAGCTATTCGGCACATGTGGTTCCCATTCCGCCAATCTTGCCGGCGGCGAATCCGTATGCGTCGTGGCCGTCCACATCACCTCCCCCTGCACATTCCGCGGCCCCGCGACCTGCTCGATCAAAGGACCCCGCGACTTTGCCGGTGGCCGAGTCACGAGCGTTGATCGGCGGCTCTGGTTCCCCAACAGAATCCAATCGGCAGTCCGCGATTGTTCAAGTAAAAAGTCTGCCTACCCTACCAGCGACAGAACGGAACATCGACGCAAATCAATCCTCGGAGCAGCCGATCGGTGATCTACCTCGAACTGCTAAAGGTGAAAGCAAACACAAGCTCCGAAGAGGTCAGTTTAAAGAACCGCAGCTAATTGATGCCAAGAATATGATTATGCTGGCGGGCATTCTACTTGCTGTGTTGTATGCGTGGAGAAGCATGATGACCGCGAGCGTAGAAGATTTCATCAGTCCATACAATGATTTGAGCGCGATTCACCGGACTCTTGAAGAAAAAAGGTCAGAAAATCAAACGATGGAACTATGGGCCTTCTCCAGGAAAGAAGTCGTTCATAAGATCGAATCCGCGAAACAGAAAATCAGAAACCTGAATTCAAAGCACCCCATTCGTAACCTGCTTCTCACACTCGGCGATAGCCTGGCGGCGGCGGCTAAGTCTGATACACGCGATGACGTGACGATGCACATGCAAGATGCATACAAGTTGCTCGTTGACTCTTCGAAGGAATTACGGAAATGGAAGGACGAAGAATTCCAGCGGGAGTTGCAAAGGAAGCGACGTCCAATTGCAAACGTAGAAACCGGAGCAGATCGATAGCGGAACTCTGAATGTCCAAACCAACAAATGAGTGTGCCGCGTCTTGCCTGCAACACAGACACGCCCGACCGCTCGCGCGACGTACGAAAGGTTCGCAAGAATTAACGCACGTTTGATAATATATACGCTGAACGATCTCGTATCGTTCAGGTGCGGTTATGCACTAGCTCTGAGTTCTGTCGGACCATCCGACTTGTTTAATTGATCGAGGATTTCATCGAGTCGCTGTGCAACTCGCTGCTGTGACTCTTCGATGATCGATGTTGACGCCAATACTTCCGCTTCTTTTTGATCAAGTTCTCGCGACCGGTCGACGATCGTCTCGTGAAGATCCTGGATCTGCTCGAAAAGCGCGTCATACGAGACTAACTCTTCCGGCATTGGAAGGGTCCCGCCTTCGACTATTTCACCAAGTCCTGGTTCGACGCGAACAGCTTCAATCGCGTGCAGTAATGCTTGCCATCCAGAGCGTTCATCGTCCGACAACTCTTGGACCATCGCTTGTTCTATGGCGATTCGATCGCACAATTCTTCAGCGGTGAGCGAATATAAGTCCTCTACGGTGTGCTCATCGCTCTTGGATTTACCCACACGGAGATCGCTTTGAAATCCGAGATCGACCACCAATTCTGCGGACCCAATTTTGACCCGATCTCCGTGTCGAAGTGCCATACGACGAC
This sequence comes from uncultured Schlesneria sp., assembly GCA_903904835.1. GTDB lineage: Bacteria > Planctomycetota > Planctomycetia > Planctomycetales > Planctomycetaceae > Schlesneria. The sequence goes on from CAIVEI010000174.1 coordinate 12,425, forward strand.
ACGGTTGGTCATTAACGAGTAGAATTGCCGATTCATCGGCCGCTTCAATCCAGATTGCACCTTGTTGATTGTGGATCAGGCTGTGCAAGAATGGGATCGATGGTTCGCTGAACTTCAAATCACAATGGCGACTCGACCCAATTTCAAAGCCGTCGTGAGGCACAGGGATTGATTGCTGGTCAAGCTGAAGGCGGAGCACAACCTCATCTGTCGTGTCGATGTCTGAAGCTTCCAGCCCAGTCGAGGTCCGTAGTGACTTGAACATATTTGCCGTATCTCCAACATCATGTCGGGCGAATGGCCAAAGAGACCATGATCGCTATCTTGATCATCGAACGAACCGATGGCCTGGCATGATCGAAACACGCCGCCGAACTTCGCAGAATTTCCGATCGGCGAGATTTATTAAAGTGTCTGTCGTAGACTTTGCGGATTGGGAAAGATTACCGGCGATCGACATCATGCCATGTGGTCGTCTGCAAGCCTGGATGCGATTTTCCCGCAGGCTTATGACGGCGAAAGGTTCCCGATCGGATTTGTGAATCCATTTTTGACGTTTACGAAAAAGCAGGGGCCAGGCAACTCATGCATCACACATGCCAGTCAACGAGGCATACGCGGTCCTCGATTTAAGGTTAGACATATTCCGCAAACGCGCCAATACGTTGCATAGCCGGATTCTTGTACGATTGACGAAGCTCGTTGATATTCTTGCCCTTCAGGTCACCTTGGCGCAGAGTGTGTGTTTATTGATCTGTTTCAGCAAAACACTGCATCAAATCCATCCCGAATCATTCCCGGACAGCAAATTCTCATCCATCGCGTTACCGATCCGCCCCCTTTGTTTTAATGTAACTCCCTCAATTCTGAGCAACACAAAAGAGACGCTACGAGGAAAGTAGTGAAGCGGATCGTTTCTTGCTCTTAGCGATACGGACTGGTCTTGGCAGCAATGTCGCGAAAACTCAATGATTTCAACATTAATTTTGAGTTATGTGCGGTGATGACAATTGAAATCAGGGTTGTAAATTCTTAGGCTGTCGGACTCTTGAGGACGCCGATTTCTCGGCATTCGTCTCATTTTGTTTCTAAGTTCAATTCTTTATTCGGAGCCTTATATGAAAAAGCGTCGTGGTGGTTTTACTTTAATCGAGTTGCTCGTGGTAATTGCGATCATTGCGGTTTTGATTGCGTTGTTGTTGCCTGCTGTTCAGCAAGCTCGGGAAGCAGCACGCCGAACGCAGTGCAAAAACAACCTGAAGCAATTGGGCTTGGCATTCATGAATTACGAGTCGACGTATCAAATGTTCCCTGCTGGCGTTCAATTCATCATGAATGCGAATGACAACTCTGGACTCAGCGGAATTGGAGAAGGGCTCACGACGACGCGAACGTATAATAATGTTACAGATCCAAATATTCATAGCTGGAGTGAGTTCTTGCTCCCATACATGGATCAAGCTCCGTTGTACAATCAGCTCAACTTCTCTGTCCCAATGGGCTTTTCGTCATCAACCGGGGGAAAAATCTCGGTAGCGAATGGTGGCGGGACGGTATCGTATTCCGGCTCACAACCTTACCAGGCCCTGCAGTCGACGGTAATTACAGCATTCATTTGTCCGTCCACACCGCGACCAACAGGCACGCTGACTTACATGCAAGACTGGTGGACCGGCAGCACTGGGACACCCAACTTCTGGATTGTTGGCAGTCCTTCTGATTATGTTGCCACAGAGCCCGATACGAAAATCGCAGCGAATGGACAGCAAATTCAAAATGATGCCATTCTCGATGCCAACGACAACGCCAATGTCTTGTGCTGCACAATCGCCATGGTGACTGACGGAACTTCAAACACAACTTTAGTCGGCGAAGGGGCTGATCTGCAGAGTGTGTGGTCGATGGGCAAGCGCCTCGGGGCCTCTGGTAATTCCGCACCAGGAAGCAACACTGGTTATACTGGTGGCCCATCAAGGCAAGCTGGTGCGTGGAACGATTGGGTGATGGGTGCATCACAGCTTCACGAAATTGTTCCAGGATCCACGACGGCCAATGGAAATTCGAATCACGTGAATGATTCGACGAATGGGGGGCCAGGCGGATGCTTGATTAACTGTTCGAATCAAGACAACCTTTATAGCTTCCACATTGGAGGAGTTCAGGTACTGATGGCTGATGGCAGTGTAAGATTCATCAGCCAAAACACGAGTTCGACGACGTTGATTAAGCTCATGTCTCGAAACGACGGGCAGGTTGTAGGCGATTTCTAAAGTATTTCGACGCTGAATTGCTTTCGCGCACCGGCTCGCCAGATTGGCGAGTCGGTGTTTTCGTTCGACCAGATACATATTTGAAAATACTGTGGGAGTTGATCTTGATTTCAGCCTGCCTGAAACCCATTTCCTGCTTTTGTTTATTGCTGCTCGTCGGTTGCGGGTCAGGAGCCAAGATGTCGAAAGAACGCCTGGAAAAAATTACTGGCGGTTCTTTAAAGGAGACCGTTCCGGTGAGCGGTGTCGTCACTTTGGACGGAAACCCTGAAGAGGGAATTGTCATTCTGCTCTACCCTAAAACCGCTGGTGATGGAACCGATCCCATTTCACAGGTTCGCACGGATGTTGGCGGGAAGTATTGCTGGTCAACATATTCGAATTGTGACGGAGTTGTGCCTGGTGAATATAAGCTGCTCTTTAAGAATATGCCAAAAGTCAATAAGGCAGGTGAGGGGAAAGATCTCTTTAACGGCCGCTATGCGAATCTCAAGAAACCAGAATTTACTTTGACCGTCGGCAGCGAATCTCCACAGGAAGACGTCGATTACGAATTGAAGTCGAAATAGAAATGAAAAAGGAAGTCCATTGCAAGGCCCTTGATTTGTGCGTCGGGCCAATAAATAAATCCGGGCTAGTGTCGCCATGAATGCTTTGAAGTCGCGATGGCGATTAGTCCTCTTGATTGTCACCGCATCCGCCTTGTTAATCGCCGTCTTAACTCAAATGTATTGGGAACGACGCGTCAATGTCATCCTGATCACATTGGATACAACCCGAGCTGACCGGTTGGGGGTTTACGGTTATCGGTATGGACTCACTCAAGCATTCGATCGTTACGCGGAAACGGGAGTTGTCTTCGATCGCGCGTATTCTTCCGCGCCAATCACTCTCCCTTCGCACACAACGATGCTGACAGGTTTGTATCCACCTGAACATGGATTACGTGTTAACGGTCAGGGGCGACTTGCGGTTAACATTCCCTTTCTTCCAGAAATTCTCAAAAAACAGGGGTATGAAACCGCAGCCATCTTATCGGCGGCGGTTCTGGATGCCGCTTATGGTTTGGATCGCGGCTTTGATCTTTATGACGACTATTCGTCGCAACGAAAATCTAAGCACCTGAAGCAGCGTCGGCGTCCGGGTAGTGATGTTGTCGATCAGGCTCTCGCATGGCTCTCAGGCCGGGCGTCGAAGCCATTCTTTTGTTGGATCCATCTATTCGATGCGCATGCTCCTTACAATGCGCGAGCAGAAACGTTTGGTGAGCGATTTAATGATACCCCTTATGATGCGGGAATCGCCGCCGAACTCAGTGAAGTAGAACGAGTTCTGGCGGCATTACGGGAACGGCAGCTTGACAAGAAGACATTGGTGATCATTGCTGCCGACCACGGGGAAGGTCTCGGTGACCACGGCGAAATGGAGCACGGAAATCTGGCGTATAACTCGACACTGCACGTTCCACTCGTCTTTGCGGGAATTCGCCAATGCCAACCTGGACGGAGAATTTCCACGACGGTTTCGCTTGCCGACATCACGCCTACAGTACTTGATCTTCTGGGAATTTCCCCGCCGAAACATGTGAGCGGGCGAAGTCTTAAAGCCGCACTGGCAGGTCGCGAGATTTCGGCGCGACCCGTCTATGCCGAGGCCGAATCCCCATTAGTTTTCAATCACTGGTGCCCACTTCATTTGGTCATTTCAGACCGCTGGAAGTACATTCAATCGACAAGGCCCGAACTTTATAACATGCGGTCTGATTTCTCTGAGGAGACCGATCTTGCAGAGACTACCATTGATCAACGAAAAGAAATGGAGAACACGCTTGAGATCCTGCAAGAATCATTCGCATTGACCGTTGCTGATCAAGTCAAGCTTTCCGACAAAAAAATAAGTGATCTTAATGCACTGGGATACGTCGGGATCCGTCATCCAGCAAGTGGAAATGAAGGCCGAAATGCGGTCGTCCTCAAAGACATCAAGGATATGATTCCTTCACTGGAAAAATTTGACCGGGCGAAACAGTTGAGTATCGGCGGACATCTGTTCGAGGCGATTGGGTTGTTGCGTGAAATCGATCAAATCCTCGATCAGGGCGAATTTGTGGAAGCATCGTATCTGTTGGGAGATTGCCTGGTTCTCACAGATCGTCCGGAGGAGGCGGTGGCCGTCTTTCAACAGATACTGGCAAAACGACCAGATCTTGTGAATACGCATTATCGACTTGGCTCAGCATTGGCAAAACAAGGAGAATTCGACCTCGCAGCGGAGGAATTTCGCAGGATCGTCGAAGCAGAACCGAATGCGGCTTCGGCTCATTGCGAGTTGGCAAGAATGATGGCTCGAACACGAAAATATGAAGGCGCCATTCGTGAATATCGCGAAGCACTTCGGATCGCACCGGAAATGGCGAACGCGAACCGGGAGTTGGGATTGCTATACGGAAGTCTAAAGCGCCCGAAAGAGGCTGCCGCCTGTTTTGAAAATGCCATTAAGTACGATCCCCAGGATGCCGTGGCATGGGCAAATCTCTGGGGCGCTCTGGTACAACTGGGGCAATATGAAAAAGCACTTTATTATGGAAAAAAAGCAGTCGAAATTGATCCCAAGTCATTTGAGGCACGTTACAACCTGGGGGTGTTCCTGGTTTCCCTGAATCGTGCGCGAGAAGGAATTGAGCAACTTCGTGAAGCCCAAAAGCTACAGCCAGACGATCTGCGCCCTGCCCAACAAATTCAACAGGCCGAAGCGGGGTTAAATCGGGGGCGAAAATAAAGACTCGATATGCTGAATTTTTCACCACGAAAGAGTGAGTACGCCGCGCAGATCCCTAACGCCACAAATGCCAACCGGAAACTATCGTTTGGATAACGTTCGAAGCAAGTTGGAACAATACAAAAGAGTTTTAATCACGAGTCTCACGAATAAGAATCATAAGAAAATAAAGCAAAAACCTCTGTCACGGAGTGCCGAAAGGAAAACCTGACCATAAAAACAAATGGATTAACGAACTCGGTACACTGCAGCATTTTATTCGTCAATTTCGTGATTACCTTCTTTTTAAATTGGGATTGTACGTGAGGCCCCTGACGTGGTCACTCTGGTCTTATTGCTGGAAAATCATTAATTAAACCCACGTTCATCAATCGTCGCTGCCAACTGAGAAAACGTCATGTCGGTCGCCGCTCAATCAACTCCGTCGAATGCCTGCGCTCAGCAGTCGTCCGAAGTTCGAACTTCTTCCGGACGTTGGATCATCAATTCCTGGGTCGACGTTGTTTTGTTCGTCTGGACGCCGCTATTCATCGCGCCTCTGATTATGTTCCTGAATTCCTCGTCTGTTGGGATTGAGGCAGAAACCATTGGCCTGATTGTGGTCGCATTCGGTGCCTTAGGGCACCATCTTCCCGGCATGATTAGGGCGTATGGCGATCGAGATCTCTTTCAACGGTTTCGGCTGAGATTTATTCTCGCGCCTGCCATTCTTTTTGCGGTTTTCTTCCCGCTTTACCACAATCACTTTGGTGTGATGAAATTGATTCTGACTGTCTGGGCCTGTTGGCACGGTTTCATGCAGATCTATGGATTCGTTCGCATTTACGACGCCAAAGTTGGCTGCATCTCGCCAGTGACGGCCTACTGGGACTGGCTGATGTGTCTTAGCTGGTGCTCAACCGCCCAGATTTTCTCGCATGAAAAGACGTCTGGGTTTTTGGACTATTGGTACAAATCTGGCGGCCCCTTAATTCCGCCTACGTATGTCCATACGATCCGCTGGATTTGCCTTGTCGCGTCAATGGCGGTGCTGATTGGATTTCTTGTCAATCATGTGGCACAGGTTCACCGAGGTCCTGCACCAAACTCAACCAAATTGATGATGCTTGCGAGCGGGATTGGTTTTTGGTGGTTCTGTATGTTCGGAATCGGAAATATCGTTCTCGGTGCGGCGTTGTTTGAGGTCTTTCACGATGTGCAATATCTGACGATTGTCTGGTTGTACAATTGCCGTCGAGTGACTTCGAATCCAGACAATGGCGCGTTCATGAAATTCGTTTTCCGACGCGGCATGTTGATGTTATATATCGGATTGGTCTTTGCTTACGGTGTCATTGGTCTCGTCCCTTACTTCGCGAAAAACGAGGCAATCAAGACGACGTTTATGGGAATCCTCTGGACGTCGACAATTTTGCATTACTACTATGACGGTTTTATCTGGAAAGTCCGTGAAAAAGCGATGCAAGCGGGACTGGGGCTGAGTGTCGGAAAAGCGCTCGTCAACAGTACCTTGATTCAAGGAGGATTTTTACACCTCGTGAAATGGAGCCCCTTGATTCTCATCCTCGGCGGGCTCTTTGTTACCGATCTCGTGGAGTCACCTTCGTTGCCTCAGAGCCGTATGGACGAACTGTCCCAACGTTATACTCAGTCGCTCTTGGGGTCTTCGGCGTTACCAGACAGCCTCGAAGAGCGTGCATGGCTTTATTCTCAATTTGAGAGACTGCAAAACATTGCTGCAGCCAACTCGGCCGACGCAAGTGCCCAAGTTCGTGCCGCCATCATCATGGCTAATTTTGGGCGGAATGACGAAGCGGTTCAAAAGTTAGAGAATCTGGTAAAACAACAGTCTGAGAACTGCAGCGCCTTTTTAGCACTGGGAGAAATCCATCGTTATCGGGGGAGGCTTGACGAAGCGGTCACGTTCTTTGAACGGGCACTTTCGTCAGCTCGGACCAGTGACGATCGATCTAAAGCCAACCTCAAGCTTGGGACGGTCTTCCTCCAGCAGGATCGGCCCGACATGGCAAAATCGAAGTTCCGCGACGCCCTGCGTGATAATTCCCAACTGGAATCGTCCGTACGGGCTTTCGAACAGAGTAATGAATCGAAGAACTTGGTGAGATAATTTACTACTGCGGGAATTGACTGGAATGACTTCCACACTGATCTCCGTTATTTTTGACAGCCGCGAAATTCTTCCATCTGTCGCCCCGAAGGACGCTATGTTATGAGAGCTGCCTCGCTGGTCTGGTGTTTGATGATGTTGGTTCGAGGGATTTCACTCTCTGCTGCCGATCCTGAGACCGAAAATAAACCTCTCCCACCTCGTTGTGTCGTTTACGCATCCGAAGCCGATACGGAGATTGGATCGTCTTTGTTTCGTGCGCTTTACAGTAATGGCAAGCGAGAGCGATTCGTCAAAGCACAGACGATAGAGCAGGCCGTAGAGTCTGGGGCAGATGTTTTGGTCCTCGTACTTCCAACTCGTGATTTGCCGAAGCTTGAAAAGGGGACGCTCGAATCGCTTAAAAAACACAAGATCGTTGGGATCGGTTATGGTGCGGCACAACTCTTCGGACAACTCGGCTTGGAAATCAACGGCGGAGCCTGTGCACATGGTGTCGTGGGGCCGCCGAGTTTGACGATCGTCAAGAACGAGTTGCTCGGTGAGCCAAAACATAGGAAGCCCCTGCTGGTACTGCAGGATAGGCCTGTCACAGAACTGGAAGCAGCCAAACTTGATCTCATCGCCGCTTTTCTGCCGCCACGTGGACCAGAGGCATCCGTTGTTGACGTGATCGCACGTTGGACAAGCGATTGGAACTATGCACCCATCGTCCGTCAGGGCAATTGCATTTTGATTGGCATTCCGGCACCAGCAACTCAGTGGACATCCGCCTATTCCGACTTGGTCCGTGAGACATGCCTGGCCCTCCAGAAACGCAAGATGGAGACTTTCTCCACAGCCCGCTGGGAAGTGACCAAGTCTGGAAACTACGAATTCAACCTGGCTCCACTCGGGAGCACCGACATGCCATTTGATAAAACCTATTACTTTCGCTTTTCTGAAGCCAAAGGATTTCGAGCAGAGCTTGAGCACAAGGGTTCAAATTCGATGATGCTTCTCTTCTCGGGACAGGGTGATGGCCGAGAACACTGGACACGGATGGATGCCCGCCAAGGAGAAACCCTCACGATCAACGCGGAAATTTCAGGTGAGGATATCAAGAAACTCGGTGATCGCTATTGGACCTTACAAGTGACCAATTTCGGGGACAACATGCCAGCAGAATGCAAACTGACGATTACAATTGAGGAACCGCAGTAGCTTACTGTCGACGGGAACACTTGCTACTTTGACAAGCGCACAAATGGTCGCCGCGTGATCCAACCATCTCGTTTACCAAGGAATTCCTGAATGCCTTGTCTCAGAATTTTCGCCTTTGTTGTGGCGACACTGCTCGGAAGCACGTTGTGGGCCGCGCCTCCGAACATTGTTTTGATCTATGCTGACGATATCGGCTACGGCGATCTCGGTTGTTACGGCGGGACCGGGGCCAGGACGCCGAATGTCGATCGGCTCGCACGGGAAGGGCGGCGGTTCACGTCAGGGTATTGTTCGTCTGCCACCTGCACGCCGTCGCGATATTCAATGCTGACAGGCGAGTACGCCTTCCGCCGCAAGGGTACCGGCGTGCTCCCCGGTGACGCCTCGCTGATTATCGAACCAGGGCGGGCGACGCTGCCTCGCTTGATGCGAGACGCCGGGATGCGAACGGGTGTCGTCGGTAAGTGGCATCTCGGCATCGGTAAAGAAACCGGCGGGCAGAATTGGAACAGCGATCTCTCGCCCGGTCCGTTCGACGTCGGCTTTGACGAGTCATTCATTCTCGCTGCGACAGGAGACCGCGTCCCGTGCGTCTACCTCGAAAATCAAAGAGTGTTCGGGCTCGATCCGGCCGATCCGATTTCCGTCAGCTACAAGTCGCCGTTTCCCGGCGAGCCGAACGGCGTCGATCAACGGAACTCGCTCACGCTGGATTGGAGCCACGGCCACAATATGGCGGTGGTCAATGGCGTTGGCCGCATTGGTTACATGAAGGGGGGCAAGGCGGCGCTGTGGAAGGACGAGGACATGGCCGAGGTCTTCACGCGGCGCGCGGTCGATTTTATCACGCGCCACAAAGGGCGACCGTTTTTCCTTTATTTCTCGACACACGACATCCATGTCCCGCGGGTGCCGCATCCAAGGTTCGTTGGCACGAGCGCGATGGGACCGCGCGGCGACGCCTTGGTTCAGTTCGATTGGTGCGTGGGAGAGGTGCTGCGGACGCTCGACGACCTCGCTCTCGCCGAAAAGACATTGGTGCTGTTGTCGAGTGACAACGGCCCTGTGCTCGACGACGGTTACAAAGACCAGGCTGTCGAAGCCCTTGGCGATCACAAGCCGGCCGGCCCGCTGAAGGGGGGAAAGTACAGTCTGAACGAAGGGGGAACGCGAGTGCCGTTTCTCGGTCGATGGCCGGGTAAGGTCAAGCCGGGGGACTCGCCGGCGATGATCTGTCAGGTCGACCTGTGCGCTACGCTCGGGAAACTCGTCGGGACAAAATCAGATCCGGCTGTAAGTCCAGATAGCCGCGATCTCTCTTCGGCGCTGCTCGGCGTGACTGAAGTCGGTCGTGACCACATCATCGAGCACGCAAACGGACTGGCAATCCGAGAGGGACGCTGGAAACTGATTCCCGGTACCGCAGCCGCAGCGAAGAACGCGCAGCCGACGGTGTTGTACGATTTGGAGACCGACCTTGGCGAGACGACGAACCTCGCGGACCGACATCCAGAGATTGTCGTGCAGATGAAGGGGACGTTGGAGCGTATCCGGACCGGCAGGGACGGTGATTGAGGCGGGGATTAAACGCGGTCGCGTCGTCCGCCAAAATCGCCCTTATTTGGAGATACGTCTGTTGGATCTCACGAAAACGCTGTGTTCCCGAGAGCGCGCGTGCGTATAATAGGAGCTTACGCGATACGCAAACATTCATTGCCCTCAACGAACCGGAATACAGGAGAAGCACAATTACAGACGTGAAGACGAACAAAATGAGTTACACGATGTTGAACTCCGCTGAGGAGCAAAAGCTTTCAACGTTCGAAGAGATTGTCGTCCGCTTCGTCAGCAAAGTGCTTGGTGGTACCGATCAACCGATCTGGGCGGGCGGAACCGCAAGCGAAGGCCGAAGAATCCGACTTGTGGTCCCCGGCTTGATGCCCCCGGTGATTCTCGAACTGCTACCAAGCGATATTCCCAATCTGACAACGAAATCACTCATGGAGTCTCTAAACGCTCAGATTTGTCGGCAACGCAAATGACTTTTTCAACTTGATCAGATTGTCAGCCAAAGTTTAGGAGAGGGCCAGTCAAAAGCCGACCTCTTAATGAGTGATGTTCAGATTGGGCAGAGCTTTCCGAAGTTCCAGAACACCGTCGCTCGTGACTTTGGTGCCCGCCACGCCGAGATTCCTCAGGCTTTGGAATTTGCCAATTTCCCTTAAACCTGCATCAGTTATCTTTGTATCATTAAGATAGAGAGTGGTCAGGTTGCTCAGTTGATTGAGATGTTTCAAACCGTCATCAGTGATCGGCGTATCCTCAAGGTTGAGGTTCGTAAGGCTTTTAAGTTTTCCAATCTCTTTCAGGTTAACGTCGGTCGTTTGAGTGGAGCCGAGAAAAAGCATCGTGAGCTCTTTCAATTCGGCAAGATCTTTAAAACCGTCGCCTGTGACGGCATTCCAACCCAAGGCCAACGTCTTTAAATGTGTCAGTCCTCGCAGGTTCTTGAGTCCGTCATCCGTGATTGGCGCATAACATAGGTCGACGACTGTCAGTCCCTTCATTTCCCCGATTTCTTTCAATCCGGCGTCTGTAATTGAAACACGATTCGCATCGAGATACGTCAGATTTGGCAAGTTTCGGAGTTCTCTCATCCCCGCATCTGTGATTTTGGGACTGTCAACGAAAAGCGTCGTCAGGTTTTTGAGTTGACTGATTTCTTTCAGGCCGTTGTCTGTGATTTGACATCCGTAGAGGTTGAGTGAAGTTAAGTTTGCGAGGTTTCGGATGCTGTCTAAACCGCGATCCGTAATATCGCCGAACTTGCCTAACAAATCTTTTTGAAGATTGAGAGTTGTCAGTGTCGTCAGTTTGCTGATTTCAAACATGCCATCGTCTGTGATTTGCGTTTCTTCCAAAATGAGCGTGGTCAGGCCTGTTAGCTTTCTGAGTCCGATCAAGCTGTCGTTCGTGATTCTCGTTCGTTTGAGATTCAATGTCGTCAAATTCTTCAGGTCACTGAGGTTGCTCAACCCGGCTCCAGAAACCGTTGTTGCGAAAAGGCTCAGGCTCGACAGGCTTGTGAGTCGATTCAGGTCTTTGAAAACCTCGTCCGTAATCGAAGTACCGTCGAGTGTGAGCGTCGTCAGGTTTTTGAGTTCACTGAGTTCCTTCAACCCCAGATCCGTAATCCGGGTGTAATTCAAATTCAGCGATTTCAAGAGACGAAAGGTTTTCACAAGCTGCAATTCATCGTCGTGCAGCTGATCGTTCATTTGATTTTTCAACTCAAACGTGATGCCAACAATCGGATGCCCCAGCAATGTGTTGTCCCGCGTGACTTTACCGCCAAGCTGCTCAACCAACGCAATTGCCTTGAATTCGTCAGCGTTCTCGTAAATGACCGTTGAGTTTGGCAGCGACTTCTTGAGTTCCCTCAATTCTTCGTCTGAGATTTCCGTTCCATGAAGCCGAAGATCCGTCAAGTTGTTGAGTCTGCTGACTTCCTTCAGGCCGGTGCCAGTAATTTTGGTGCCCTCAAGATTAAGCGACTTCAGGCTTTTGAACCCCGTCAGCAGATGCACGTATTTGTCGTTGAATCTCTTGCTTCCTTGAAGGTCGATTCCAATCACGTGGCCTCCTGGCAGCGCACCATCCTTCGTGACGTTGCCGCCAAGCAGCTCAATCTTCCCAATGGCTTTCGACTCATCGCGGTTGTCGTCAGCAAAAACGACACTACCAACCAGAAGAAGTGCAATCATCGAAAAGTGAATCCACATCACCAATCTCCGCAGAAACCTCACGCTCAATCAAACCCGATTGACTCCCTCAAGACATTTTGACACTGTATTCCGATCTGAATAAGACACGCAAGGCCGTTGGAGTGATCGTCGATTCGTCTGGGAGGAATCATGAGCGAGTTCTTTCGTGGATGGCGACGAAAGTTCGGCGTTGTGACGCTGGTGATGGCATTTGTGTTTATGGTTGGGTGGGTACGGAGTGTCTATCAATCCGACATCCTTACGTTTCCGAACGACGACTACAATTCTGAAATATGGCATTCCGGTGGAAACCACCTTGCATGGGTTACGTATGCTCGGCGTCACCCGAACAATTTACCGAGCTGGCCAACCTGGGAGACATTCCAATACTCCGAGAGAATCAAAGTACGCAACGCCCATGAAACAGCCGGTATCAATTGGAACTGGCGAGTTTTTGGATTCGGCTATGGAACTCTTGATACGATCGATAAGTCTCGATTGACATTTCGCATTGCCCCCTACTGGTCCATCGTGATGCCGCTCACATTGCTTTCAACATACCTGTTGCTCGTCAAGTCACGAGAAGCGATTAAGAACCACGACAAAGTTCTTCTACGGAATCAAGTCTTTGGCGGTTAGATGAAGAAGTGAAAAGAGTGCCGACATGCCGTTAACAACTGGAATCTTAATCGGGGTTGTGGCCGTTGTGGTTGGAGTGGCAATCTACGTTGGGACCACACAGAAGAAGGCGGCCATGTTTGTGATTTGCTTCGGGCTTGGCGTGGTCTTGCTGACCCTCGGAGTCGTGGTGTTGTCGATTAAATCGGGGATGTGATTGCTAAGGAAAAGGCGAGCAAGACTACTCACGAGGAACGACCGAGTGACGGCAAGTTGATTGGGATGACATCCGCGCAATGCTTAGCTACTGTGATGGGTACGTTAATTTACCATAAATCGCCTCAGATGAGACTTTGTCATGAGTGCCGTTGCGCGTGTCGTCTTTTTGCTTTTCATCATTCAAGCCGTTTCACTATCGGCCGCCGATCCCGAGGCCGATAGTAAACCGGTGCGCCCTCGATATGTTGTTTATGCATCGGAAGCCGATGGTGAGTTTGGCTCGTCCCTGTTCCGGGTGCTGTACAGCAAAGGCCAACGTGAGCGATTCGATAAGGCGCAAACGATCGAACAGGCCGTCGAGTCAGATGCAGACGTTTTAGTCCTGATACTTCCGACTCGTGAACTTCCGACGCTGGAAGAGGGGACGCTGGAATCGCTCAAAAAACGTAAGATCATCGGGATCGGTTACGGCGCGGCGCAACTCTTCGGAAAACTTGGCCTGGAGATCAACGGTGGGGCTTGTGCGCATGGTGTACGCGGTTTACCCAGTTTGACGATCGGCAAGAGCGAGTTGCTCGGAGATTCGAAACAAGCGGAGCCACTGTTGGTACTGCTGGATAGTCCTGTCGCTGAACTGGGCGCTGACAAACTGGACCTCTTCGCTGTTTTTCTACCACCGCGCGGACCAAAGGCATCCGTTGTCGACGTGATCGCACGTTGGACAAGCGATATGAACTATGGCCCCATCGTCCGCCAGGGCAATTGCATTTTGATTGGCATTCCGGCACCAGCAACACAGTGGACGCCCGCCTATGCCGACCTGATCCGTGAAACGTGCCTGGCGCTGCAGAAACGCAAGATGGAGACTTTCTCCGCGGCGCGCTGGGAAGTGACCAAGCCTGGAACTTATGAATTCAAACTGGCCCCCGGCGGGAGCACCGACCTGCCGTTTGGAAAGACATATTACTTTCAACTCACGGAACCCAAAAAAATCCACGCGCAGCTCGAGCATAAGGGTTCAAATTCGGTGATGCTTCTCTTCATGGGGCAGGATGAAGGCCGAAATCACTGGACGCGGGAGGATGCCCGTCAAGGGGAGACACTCAAGATCACGGCGGAAATTTGCGAAGACGATATCAAAAAACTCGACGATCGCTATTGGGTTTTACAAGTGACAAATTTCGGAGCCAACATGCCTGCGGACTGCAAATTGACGATTACGATTGAAGATCCGCAGTAATTGGCTGGCGGGGAATCAAATGGATTGCCGGGGCTTTGATCATCGCCGTAACGCGCGCACCAACCTGAAGCTGCAAGTCTTCGCTGGCGGGGCGTGTGATGAGCGCCGTGAGTTCGAAACCGCAATCGAGGGCGACTCGGATCAGCGGTCCCTCTGGCATCAACGACTTAATAATGGCCGGTAATTGATTGCGGACGGTTGTTGCGCCATTTAACTCCTTACTCAAAGAAACGTCTTCCCCTTTGATGCAAACGTAAACCAGATTTGCAGGCGGAGATGGGGCGACGGCCAACACGGACGCCGAACCGACGCGCACTGTGGCAAGCCCCTCATGTGTCTCGACGATTTCTCCAGGTAAGACCGTTTCAACTCCGACAAGTCGCGCCAGATTGGCATACTTTGGACGAGAGAAAACTTCCTGGATCGAACCGATCTGCTCGATCTTTCCAGCCTCCATCACGGCCACCCGGTCGGCCAGCGAAATCGCTTCCACTCGGTCATGGGTTACCAGGATGACAGGCGTTTGAAATTCACTCAGCATTTGACGTAGCTCGACTCGCAATTGTTCTCGCAGCATCGTATCCAGGGCGGAAAGCGGTTCGTCCAATAACAGCAGCTTAGGTCTGCGTGCCAATACTCGCCCCAGCGCGACTCGTTGTTGTTGTCCGCCGGAAAGTTCACCGGGAAAGCGTCGCTCAAGCCCGGCCAGGTCAAACTGTTTGACAATCTCGGTCACACGTGACCGTCGTTCGACGTCGGATTGATGCCGCAGACCAAATCCGATGTTCTCTTCGACCCTCATGTGTGGAAACAGCGCATAACCTTGAAAGAGAAATCCGATGTCCCGCTGTTGGGGGGAAAGATCGGTATTCGTTTTTTTGTCGAACCATGTTTGATTACAAAACCGGATGGATCCCTGATCAGGCTTCGTCAGACCTGCCAGGCAACGCAACATGGTCGATTTGCCACACCCCGACGGACCAATCAATGCCGTCACGGAAAAACCTGCCGTTGACTGCTCGAAATCAATGTCGATCGTGGGGCCGCGCACGAATCGCTTCTCAAAGCGAGCGACAAGATTGGTTGTCATGTCGCTTCACCTCGTTGACCAAGCCACTGTGTCACTAACAATACGATGAACGAAAATGCCAGCAAAACGGAGGCTGCCTTTCCCGCGGATGTATAGTCGAGACCCTGTACTGAATCGTAGATTGAGATCGACAAAGTCCGTGTAACGCCGGGGATATTACCCCCGACCATTAATACGACCCCGAACTCACCCACAGTATGGGCGAATGTGAGAATCAGTCCCGTCAGTATGCCCGGCCAGCAAAGTGGTAATGTAACTCGACGAAACGTTTCGAACCGCGACACTCCCAGACACCACGATGCTTCGATCAATTGCAGATTCATTCCCGAAAATGCGGCTGTAAAGGGGCGAACGGCGAACGGTAGATTGAATAATACAGCCCCGATCAGGATTCCCGTGAACGTAAATGGCAACCGCATTCCAAACAGGCGGTTTGCCACAAATCCCAATGGACCTTGCGGTCCCATTGCCAGAAGAAGATAAAACCCCAGCACCGTCGGCGGCAGGACGAGCGGCAAGGCCACGATGGCTTCAACCAGAAAACGCCCACGCCATCGCGTCATGGCCAACCAATAAGCCAGCGGAAGGCCGACGAGGAATAGAATCGCCGTAACGACGGTGGCCAGCCGCATCGTCAGCCAGACTGCGCCCCATTCCACGTTCCTGACTCCATCATCAAAACGTTTTGTTTATTCACGTATCGTATCCGAGGTTGGGAGATAGCCATCTTTCCAGCGTATTGAGCGGCATCCCTTTTCGTCTGGCATAATCCTCAACCTGATCCTTCGTGATCTTATCGACCGCGAAATATCTTGCCTCAGGGTGTGCAAAATACAGGCCGCTGACACTCGATGCCGGGTGCATTGCAAAGCTCTCGGTCAGGCGAATACCCGTTTGTCGTTCGGCGTCAAGCAGCTCAAACAGCTTCGTCTTTTCGGTGTGATCTGGACATGCAGGATAACCGTGAGCCGGTCGAATACCGCGATATTTTTCTTCGATCAGATCATCGGTCGACAATTTTTCGTTCTTGCCGTAACCCCACGCATCCCGGGCATGCTTGTGCAAGTATTCGGCGAACGCTTCCGCCAATCGATCGGCCAGTGCTTTGGTCATGATCGATAGATAATCGTCGTGCAGCTCGTTCTGGAATTTGTCGGCCAGTTCATCACAACCAATCCCCGTCGTGACAGCAAATGCACCCAGATAATCCTTGCAGCCGGATTCGGCGGGGGCGATGTAGTCGGCGAGCGATCGGAAATCGTTTTGACCCTGCCGCTCCCACTGCTGGCGAAGCATCGAGAACCGATACGACGGTACGTTGGGATCAATCTTTCCATTGGATACGCCAGAGACAACGATGTCGTCCCCTTCGGACACAGCTGGCCAGAAGCCGTAGACCCCTTTAGCGGTCAGCAGTTTTTCATCAACGATCCGTTTGAGAAGCGCCTGCGCATCGTCAAAAACCTTTCGCGCCTGCTCACCCACAACCGGATCATTAAAGATCTTCGGATATTTTCCTCTCAGTTCCCATGTTTGGAAGAATGGTGACCAGTCGATGTACGGAACCAATTCGCTTAACGGAACATCGTCGAGTAATCTCGTACCGAGAAACGCTGGGGTATCAATCTGAACTTTCGACCAATCGGTCACAAACCGGCGAGCCAGCGATTCGGCATACGGAACCAGTTTTCGATTGGATTGCATCGCTTCATAGTTCGAACGATCGCGCGACTGGGAGGCAAGATTCTTTTCGATGAAATCAGCTCTGCGCTCTGCATCGAGCAGATTCTCGACGACCGGAACCGACAGCGACGCATCGACGACGTGGACGACGGGGTGTTTGTAATGCTGGGCAATTTTCACCGCCGTATGTTTGGCTGACGTTGTCGCCCCACCGATTATCAACGGAATCGAAAAGTCGAGTCGCTGCATTTCCTTGGCGACGTGCACCATTTCGTCGAGTGACGGAGTGATCAGGCCGCTGAGGCCGATCACATCAGCTCCCTTGGCTTTTGCCGTTTCCAGAATCTTGTCGCACGAGACCATCACCCCCAGATCGATCACGTCGAAGCTGTTACATCGTAAGACCACGCCGACGATGTTCTTGCCGATATCGTGGACGTCCCCCTTGACGGTGGCGAGCACAACACGACCGCGACCGCGTGTCGTATCGACGACCGCAGCGGTTTCGCCTGGTGCCAGTGCCGCTTCAGCGGCAACTCGTTCGGCTTCCATGAACGGTTCGAGATACGCGACCGCCTTCTTCATCACTCGAGCACTTTTCACGACTTGAGGCAGGAACATTTTTCCCGCTCCAAACAGTTCGCCGACGACATTCATTCCGTCCATCAACGGTCCCTGAATAATGTCCAAGGGTTTGCCGTATTTAAGACGTGCTTCTTCGGTGTCGACGTCGATATGGTCGGTAATTCCCTTCAGCAGAGCATGTTTCAGTCGATCTTCCACAGAACCGAATCGCCATTCTTCAACTGCGTCTTCCGTCGTCTCTTTCGCCCCGTGTTTGAATTTCTCAGAGAATGAGATCAGCCGTTCGGTCGCATCGGGTCGGCGGTTAAGCAGCACATCTTCGATATAGACGATCAGTTCTTTATCAATCTCCTCGTAGACTTCCAGTTGGCCCGCGTTGACGATGCCCATATCGAGCCCCGCCTGTATCGCGTGGTACAGGAACGCCGCGTTCATTGCTTCGCGGACGACATCGTTGCCGCGGAACGAAAAGGAAACGTTACTGACACCGCCGGACGTTTTCGCACCGGGACATTCCGCTTTGATCCGGCGAAGTGCTTCGATGAATTCGACGGCATAATTAGAATGCTCTTCCATCCCCGTGCCAACGGTCAGGATGTTGGCGTCGAAAATAATGTCTTCAGGGGGGAAACCCGCCTGCGTCGTTAGCAGATCATAGGCTCGCTTGCAGATTCGGACCTTATCCGCGCAGTCCGTGGCTTGCCCCTTTTCGTCAAAGGCCATGACGACGACCGCAGCGCCGTATCGGCGAATACGTCTGGCTTGAGCAAGAAACGCGGCTTCCCCTTCCTTCATGCTGATCGAGTTGACGACCCCTTTGCCGTCGAGGCATTTCAGGCCCGCTTCAATCACGCTGAACTTGGAACTATCGACCATGACGGGAACCTTGTTCACGTCGGGGTCGTCGGAAATCAGATTTACAAAGGTCGTCATGGCCGCCTGGCTGTCGAGCAACCCTTCGTCCATATTGACGTCGATCATGTTCGCCCCGCCTTCGACCTGTTCACGAGCAACGGCCAAGGCGTCGTCGAATTTCCCCTCTTTGATCAGACGTGCAAACTTCCGGGAACCAGTTACGTTAGTTCGCTCGCCGATCATCATAAAGTTGGCGCTCGGCCTCAGATCGACTCGTTCTTTCCCGCAGTAGGACGAAATCGGTGAGACGTCAGGTATGCGTCGCGGTGCGACTCCGTCAACGGCTTCAGCGATCGCCTTGATGAAGTCCGGGTTTGTTCCACAACATCCACCGACGATATTCACCCAGCCGTTTTGTGCGAACTCACGCAAATTGGCTGCGACTTCAGCGGGATTCGAATCGAATCCGCCAAAACCATCGGGCATCCCGGCGTTGGGGTAGCAACTGATGTATTTCGGTGCGAGGTTTGCCAGGGTCTCAACGTGCTCTCGCATCTGCTTCGGACCCAATGCGCAGTTCAGCCCTATCGTCAACATGTGGGCGTGAGAGACCGATGTCCAGAACGCTTCAACCGACTGACCGGTCAGCGTACGTCCGCCGTTGAAAATCGTACCTGAGACCATCACCGGCAACCGGACACCCAGTTCGGCAAATACATCTTCGATCGCGAAGAGACAGGCCTTCATGTTCAGCGTATCAAACGAAGTCTCTGGCAGCAGCAGATCGATACCACCTTCAATCAGTCCGCGAATCTGGATGGCATAAGAGTCGACCATTTGATCGAACGTCACGGGTCGATATCCAGGTTTATCAGCATTGAACGACAACAAGACCTTCGTCGGTCCGATACTTCCTGCCACAAAGCGAGGCTTGTTCGGGGTTGTTGACGTGAATTCGTCACACGCCGCTCGGGCGAGTCTTGCCGCAGTGACGTTGATTTCGCGAGTGAACTCAGCTAACCCGAACTCTTCCATCGAAATGATATTTGCATTGAACGAATCTGTCTCGATGATGTCAGCGCCAGCCGCCAGATATTGGCAATGGATCTCGCTGATCATTTTCGGCTGGGTAAGCACCAGCACATCGCCCGCATTCTTGAGATCGATCGGATGTTTAGCAAACCGTTCGCCACGATAGTCGGTCTCTGTCGGCGAATACCTCTGAATCATCGTCCCCATCGCACCATCGAGCACGAGAATTCGTTCAGAGAGAAGTTGTTCGAAATAACCAGTTGGTCGGGTCGGCATCAAGATGTCGCTTAATGAAATTTGTCAGAAAATACAGTCTAACGCGGAATCTGTGAGTTTACGACAAACGACACAGAAGTTCGAATCCGGTTCGATCAATTCATCTTTTATTCATGGAAGAATCCGTTTGTTTCGGAGGTTGAAGATGCCTCTAAGTCATCTCGGCAATATTCTATATGCGATTGTGAGCTTACGTCGAGACAATCGCGATCAGTACCACTTGATAACGTCAATAGAAATCGAGCCGTGCTGCAATCGATTTTTTCGGAAGACTTTTTTCGAACTTGGCCGCTACTCCGACATTTCCTGACCAAACGACAGTCGCATTTGCGGGTCTTTTGGTGCGGCTTGCAGCTCCTTGAAGAACAGGCTGGGCTGGATGTCATGGTTGTTCTGATATTTCCCACCGCGATACTCGGAGACATCGCCGACGATGGTATGGTAAAATATTTGGCAGATTGGCAGGCCCGGATAGATGCGAATGGGGTGGATCGCATAAAGCTCAAGCGTCCAGTATCCGCAAAAACCAACGTCACCGAATCCGGCGCTGACATGTACGAAAAGACCAAGCCGCCCGATCGATGAACGACCCTCCAGCATCGGCACAAGGTTATGCGTTTCGGTTCGTTCTAAGGTTCGGCCAAGATACAACTGCCCAGGATGAAGAACGAGTCCTTCCGGGGGTATGATGTGGCGTCGATAACGGTTCGGTCGGCGAACATCGAGCACAATTTCCTCGTAAACCAGCAACTCGTCGTGCAGGCTGAGGTTGTAGCTATTGGGGTTAAGCATCGAGTGATCGAATGGCTCGATCACGATGTTTTTTCCCAACTGAGCTTTGATTTCTTCGCCGGTCAGGATCATTAACGGTTGCAGCGCACGAGGAATGGAGTAGGCCGTTTGCATGGAATCACCTCCACGGTACGGGCATAACGAATGAGATTCAACCGAAACGGCTGATTTACCTAATCGTTTGGCAAAGCCGTAAACAATTGTGACAACGCAAATTCGTAATTCTTCCAGCGAGCGACTGAAGATCCATAAATCGGCTGACGAACTTGAGTGACACTGGCCGTTCTGACCGGTCGCTGGTGTTCATAAAAGGCGACACAGGCCTGGTCCCAATCGAGGCCGATCCAACTGACGAGCCGCCGCGCTGTCCCTTCCACATCCAAAACCGTTTCCTCATAATCGACATCGAGAATTGGAGTTGGAAGTGCCCGTTTCCAATGGTTCATCAATCGAAGGTACGCTCGAAAACGTGCAGCGATATGTTTCTGATCATTCGCCCAGCGGATTTGGCGGAAGTTAGTCATCCAGCACGATACTGCTGTATCACGCAAGTCACGCCGACAATGTATGATTCTGGCTTGGGGAAACAGTTTCGAAATCAGGCCGACATACAAGTAATTGTCGGGCATTTTGTCGACCACGCGGTGGGCCGTCGGCTCTAGTGCCGACAGGCGGTTAAGAAATTGGCTGGCCAACTCTTTAATCAGGGGACCGTCAAGATTACCTGCGCATTGCCAATCAGGAGCGTTGGAAGACATGATCTGAGGAAGTTTTGCGAACGTCGATCCAGCCCAGCCCAACTCGCCCGCACCGAATACGTGTGGATGACTGGCCAGAATTTGCTCCGTCAAGGTTGTCCCTGAACGCGGTAGTCCGATGATAAAGACGGGCCGATCGGAATTGATACCGCTCCCGCGGACTCGCTCGAAATAGGCCGGAGTGTAGATCTCGATTAATCTATCGACGAATTCGTCGTGCATTTCGGGATCGTATTGCTGACCGCGCCGGGTTCGGTCCGCAAGGCTAAGTGAATTGGCAACACGCAACTCATCCGCAGCAGTCAGATAGTCCTTTCGAGCGTCATCGACATGAGCCAAACCAAAAATGAGTGCCGATCGCTTGCCGTCCGTCAGATTGGGGTTGGCGGCGAGTTTCCTGCTCGCCGCCAAGTCGCTGTCGGGCAGTCTGCCTCGTAACAGCGTTGCCAACTGTGCGTGAGCACCCGAGTGATCGGGATCGTTAAGCAGTGCCTCGCGAAAGGATCGTTCAGCCTGTTCGAGATGTCCTAGTTCCTCTTGAATCGTCCCGAGACTGCAGTGAGCTGCTGCGAAGTGAGGACGTCGCCGTAAGGCCTCGCGAAAGTGTCCGAGAGCCGAAGGAATATCCCCTTGTTCAAGTAAGATCGAGCCACGCCCGTGGTGCGCTTCGGCAAGAGATGGATCGAGTTGTAACGAACGATCATAGTACTGTTCCGCAATCTCATACTGCTCTCGCTCTTGAAACAAGCTGCCAAGATTACAGTGAATTCGAGCCGAATCAGGATCAATGAAGAGGCCACGACGATACCACTCCAGTGAGGTTTCCAGGTCACCCTCTTCCTGAAATGATTGACCAAGGTTATTGCAGGTCAGGGCAAGCTTTGGGTTAAGGCGTAGGGCCTCGATGTAGCACGTCTGCGATTCTTTCAGTCGCCCTATCTCGCGGAATGCATTCCCCAGGTTGTTTTGCGCTTCGGGAAACCAGGGCTGCAATCGGACCGCTTCAAGACAATGGTGAAGGGCTTCCTGACGTTTGTACCGTTCGAGCAGAAGCTGGCCAAGGTTCGAATGGGCTGCAGCAAGACCCCGGTCAATATGAACCGCGTTTCGAAAGTGGTGAAGCGCTTCCTCAGTACGACCAGCATGCTGCATCACCGTTCCGAGATTGTTATGAGCGAGGGCGAAGCCTGGCTGTAACCTGATCGCGGTTTCAAATTGCGAAATCGCTTCCTCGATCCGACCCATCGCTTGCCAGCTTAAGCCAAGATTATTTGCGGCACCGGGAGAATTCGGTTCCAGTTGAAGTGCGGTCTGACAACTTGAAACGGCTTGATCGTAAAGTCCGACCGCACGGTAGGCCTCGGCGAGGTTCGAATGAAATGCGGGTTCGAGTGGCCTCAATGAGATTGCTCGACGAATGAGTTCAATCGAGCGCCAATGGTCTCCGCGTTGATGTGCCATCACTCCTGATAAATTCCAGACGACCGCATCTTGCGGATTTTCGGCAAGGATTCGATCGTATACCCTGGCCGCCTCATCAAGCCGCCCTTGTTCATGATTGCTGATTGCAGCTTTCAGATCGGCCTGCATCTGTCACGTACCTGTTGTGTCATCTGAGTTAAGCTTGGTTTTATTATTATTGTGAAGTGCAAACGAAATCGGGGTGAGACTGGTATAAACGTTTTTACCCGATGTCAAACCGGGTCGGCCGTTTGTTTTACCTGATCCACCCGATCCACCAGCAATCGAGTTGGCGACAATGACGTCCGAAGCGAGTGACGGTTGCACTTGTTGCAGGAACAAACCACCCCCCAAACCCGCTCCGCCAGTCCCCCCAACACCTCCGCCGATGATCACTGTCGAAGGAAGAACTCCACCGATGATGACTGCACCGCCTGCGCCCCCTTGAGCCTTATTGGAAACCAAAGTGTCAGCAATCAACGAAACTGCAAATTGACTTAAATCGCGATTTACTAACAGGCCACCCCCCTCACCTGCCCCTCCGGCTCCACCTTGACCGTCAGGGCCACCTTGACCTCCAAGCCCTCCATTCGCGGAATTCGACGCGATCGTGTCGAATTTGACGAGCAGCGAACCGGCGTTAAACAGAGCTCCGCCTCCTTGTCCTGAGCCGCCAACTCCGGCCGAATTTCCATTTCCACCACGACCTCCTGTGACCGAGTTTGACAGAAGTAAATCGCCAACTGAACTGATGTTGATCAGATCACCGCTCGCGTAGATTCCGCCTCCCGCCGCCGAACCGCCCGATCCGCCAAAAGGTGAATTCGTAACATCGCCACCGCTTCCACCAATCACTGAGTTCGAGGCGATCAAGTTGCCAGATAGACTGATGCTACCACCGCTTGCGTAAAGCCCTCCTCCTTGCCCTACCCCTCCGGCGCCGCCACCGTCTGTGACAGCTCCCCCCAAGGCAACGTTCGATGTGAGTATATTCGATTTCAAACTTAACGTCCCACCGCTAGCGAAGATTGCTCCTCCCTGTGCATCTCCTCCTTGGGATCCATTTCCCGCCAGTGCGACATTGTTCGAAAAACTGTCGTGCGACAAGTTCAAAACACCACCGCTGAAATAAATGCCAGCTCCTTGTGCCGATCCACCATGATTCGTAGAGGAACCAGTAGGTCCCCCGCGTCCGCCACTGGCCCTGTTTGATTGGAACGAATCGCCGGAAGAAGTCACGACGGTCGAAACTGTTCCTCCACTGACGTAGAGACCAGCCCCCTGAGCGATACCACCGGTCCCTGAGACGCCCGACTTACCGCTTCCGCCGGTTCCAGCTTGAGCGTAGTTTGTTGAAATGGATGCGTGAGTCATGTTGAGCGACAACGCCATCGTTCCACCACCGACATAAATTCCGCCCCCTTGAGCGTTACCACCGTTTCCACCAGTTGGCCCGCTGCTCCCGCTCCCCCCAAGCGCGCGATTGGATTCAATTTTGTCCGGATTCGACGCTGATCCCAATATGATTGACCCAGCGGCGGCGTAGAGACCGCCCCCCTGACCATTCCCCCCAATGTAGCCTTTGTCATTCGAGCTGCTCGATCCACCGGCAGCCGAGTTTGTCGCAATCAGCGATCGGTAGATCGAAAGGTTCCCCCCGCCGAGATAGATGCCGCCCCCCTGTGCGTGGATGCCAGGGGCGGGACCTTGAGCCTTGTTTCCGATGACCCAGACGTTGTTCAATGTCAGCCCCTGGCCGTTATCAAGAATCGCCCCCCCTCGCGCTGGCCCGACACCAGAAACGCCATCGTCTTTGGCAACGCCACCCGTCAGGATCAAGTTATTCAAAACAACAGTCACCCCCGGCAACAATTGAAAGATTCGATCTGTCAACAGAGTCGCATCGATCATCGTCGCACCCGAACCAGAAGTTCCCGTGCCGTTGATCACCAACGTATGAATCTTGCTGCTGACAACCAGATTCCCATTTGTACCGTCCTCTTGCCCACCTTGAGGCAGTGACAGGGTATAAGTTCCTGCTTTCAGGTTGATCGTCACCGTCCCCGTGGCGCTGCTGGCGTTGGCGGCAGCCACGGCATCACGCAGGCTGACCACCGTTCCTGGGATGCTCGCGTAACTGTCTGAGAATGATGACGGTGTAAAGCTTGTGACTGTCGTTGTCGCTAACGTAGTAAGCACCGGAGACGAGTTCGCCGTGGTGAATCCGCTTGTCTGTGGCGAATTCAATGTCGAAGACGAAATCACGGGAGGTGTTGCTTTTGCTATCGATGCGGTCGTTGTCACCTGCTGAGTTTTTGTCAGAACGCCCTGACTGACTGAAACAGTGTAATGGGTGGTGTACGAGTTATTGACGGGAAAACTCGCGTTCCAGTTACTAAGATTGAAAGTTCCCCCTGGCGTCACTTCGTCATCGAGAACAGATGTGTATGTCAATGACTGACCAGGTTGATCCACTTGGGGTAATCCGGGTGTCTCCAGAAAATCCACTGAACTATTACCGTCGTTCCCAACCACTTGAGCGGTCCCATTGGGGCTGATTAACAGTGCCGTCCCCACGTTGATTCCAATTCCCATCGGACGGTGATTAGGTGACCAGCCGTTCGTGTTGACTCGAGCAAGAAACGACACCAATCGACCTAGTCGGTCACGCTTTACAAAATGAGTGTCCACGATCGTGTTGTTGAGAAATGGAAGCAGGTTCGCCGAGATAAAATTCTGGTCGAACGTGTTGTTGGGATCGAACGGGTTGGCCATGGCTTGCGTCGAACGGATACCGTCATATTCAGCCGAATAAATGAACTGGGACATGACATCCGTACCAGCGCTCGTTCCTCCGATGGGAACTCCTTTCGCAATGTCTGCTCCAATCGCCTGTTGCACAGGAGTTCCTTGCCACCAGTCGACATACCTGCTCTGACTCCCTCCTTCGATGAAAATCGCATCCGCGCTGGAAATAATTTTCTGAACCGCAGGGTCGAATGCGGAGGCACGATTCGGGATCACCAGAGTTGAAACAGAATTTGTGCCTCCAATACTTTGGTAAAGGTAGGAATCGTAGCCCATATCATCTACCGCACTCAGAACCAGAAAGTCCCCTTGCCCACCCATTCGGCTGATCATCCATTGAAAAGCCTGATCGACATCGCTGCCACCACCTTCGAGAGCGACTCCACCCTGACCATGCATCGGGCTGGCGTTTTGCGGATTTCCGAGCCGGTGATAAATAAACCCGTCGCCCCCTACCTGTGTTGTTACGATCGGTGTAGAAACAACGGCAGTTGTTTCTACGTGGGGTATCGACGCACTCAGGCAAAGCCGTTGCTCAACGAATTCAATCGAGGAAAAGAATTCATGGCCAGGCCGTTTCATCCTGCGGCGTTTCAATCGGAAAGCGTCTTTTCTAAGAAAGGCACGTTGAAGTCGTTGAAAGTAGGCGTTTAAGCGATCTCTGATGATGCGCATCGTAAGATTCCTGCTTAACTGTTCTTGCCGCCGAGCGAAACAATAGACGAGGAAAGCTGTCTTTACTTCATCGTAAAAATCTCGTCCGTCGGTTTGCAAGCGCAACCTTCAATCCGATGGAACGAAACCGAACCAACGAAGGATCAATGGAATTCAATGAACCTCTACCTTATTAGCGAAAAATTTCGGACGACTGGGCGCTGAATTTTCAATTTTCAGGAAAATTATCATGTATTCATTCCGGCTTTGCTTTGCGCTGGTCTTCAGCCTTTCCTGCGACGCTCAACTGCTACTCGCCGCTGATCCGATTGATCTGGGCGGCGTGACCGAGAAACACGAAATGATCCCGATGCGAGACGGAGTGCGTCTGTCTGCCTATATCTACACTCCGCCCGGAACCGGGCCCTGGCCTGTGCTCTTGGAACAACGCTATGCCAACGCGAACGATCCAGGAACGCAACAATACTTCGCCAGGCTGGCCAAAACGGGTGGATATGTCACCGTACTGGCGAACTTTCGCGGCTCGCAGAAGTCCGAAGGAGATTGGCGCGGTTACCGATCGCTGGGCTGGGGTGAACGCAAAGATGGTTACGATCTCGTCGAATGGTTGGGGACTCAATCTTGGTCGACGGGCAAAGTCGGGACGTTCGGCAGTTCGCAAGCGGGATTCGCTCAGAACTTTCTGGCGGTCACGCGCCCTCCGCATCTGACCGCTCAGTACATGATCGATACCGGGCTGAGCCTGTTTCACGAAGGATACCGAATCGGCGGCACGACTCGTCCTGAACGATTCAAGTCGCTCGATAAAGTGGCCCGAGTTCCACAGCAGAATCGCGAACTGCTGGCCGAATGGTTGACTCATCCAACCTATGACAGTTACTGGGCCGACGAAGACGGCACTCGGTTCTTTGACCAAATGAACGTCCCCTGCTTTACCGTCGGAAGCTGGTACGACTTCATGTGTGTCGGCTCCGTCGACAGTTATATCGGACGACAGCATCGTGGCGGTGATAACTCTCGGGGAACACAGCAATTGCTCCTTGGCCCGTGGCTTCATGGTCGATTTAAAGAGACCAATAAAGCAGGTGAACTCACCTATCCTGAAAACGCCAAGTTCGCGATGGATGCTCATATGATTCGCTGGTTCGATCACTTTTTGAAAGGGGTTGATAATGGAGTCACCAAAGAGCCAACCATCCGTTACTACGTCATGGGAGCCGTCGACGAGACGGATACTCCTGGTAACGAATGGCGAACGGCGTCGGACTGGCCAATCCCAATGACTCCGACATCCTATTATCCGCATGTCGACGGAACACTCAGTCAGGCATCACCGCAGTTGAAGGACGCGCTGGTCACATGGCTGGCCGATCCACTTCATCCTGCATCGATCCCAACAATTGCGTTTCCTGGTGCGAAGGACGCTCGGGATTTTGAAAAACAAGCAGAAGCTCGCACTTTTACCAGCGATGTTCTGAAGGAACCGGTTGAATGGACCGGAAAGGTACAGGCGGAATTATTTGTTTCTTCCGACGCCAAAGATACAGACTTCTTCGTGCGCGTCAGCGATGTTTACCCGGATGGTCGGTCAATTCTGATCATGGATTATGTTCGCCGAGCCCGTTACCGCGAAGGGTACGATCGCGAAGTCTTTCTCAAACCGGGAGAAGTGACGAAAGTGAATTTTGATGTCGGTTGGCTGAGCCAGATTTTCAACAAAGGGCACCGCATCCGAATCACGGTCGCCAGTACAGGAGCACCTTTCTACGAGCCAAACCCGAACACGGGCGAACCACTCACGCTCGACTTTCCTGCCAATGCCGTCGTTGCCAAAAACAACTTACATGTTAACACACAACACGCATCGCGCATCATCGCACCAGTCATTTTGAAGACTCTGAAGTGATCGCCATGCTTCATTCTCCGCAAACCAACCTATTAGCGTTTTTGAGTTTTGCCATGAATTCTTACTTCCTTGCCATCACAGTGGTCTTAATTCAGTGCGATTTCTTATGATTCCAATGTCTGATCATTATCACCATTTAATACGGAACGTTATCCATCGAGAACTTCGAATGCAGGTGAGTAAACACTCAAATATCCTTGCTGCATTCCAACCACGACAGATAGCCTGCTCGAGACACCGGTTGCGACATCCAAGATGTATCGGGCAGCGGCAATCGATTCGCCACATCGACGGTGAGCCAACCTTTGGAGAGTGGCATCGTGCTGATGGTTCCCTTACGGGTTGTCCAGGCAAACGATTTTTTACTTTCGGACTTCACGGCAACCGCTAATGTCGCACTGACGTCCTGCGCAACGTATTTCTTGACGAGGTCAAATTGGCCGCTGGCCCACAGTGCGGGGGCCGTGATTCCTTCGACGCCTGCCAGTTTACCTTTTACCCCTAAACCTGAAGCCGCGCTGTTCAACGAGACGGGAAATCCCTTTTCACAGACCACGTGAAACATCATGTCGACATGGTTTCGAGCCAGCATACGGCACTCATCGATCAGTCCAGACTCCTCGGCTAAAACATCAAAGTCAAAACTTAGTCCGTTCCATGACAACGGGACAAATCCTTGAGCGGCAGCGTCGGAGAGGTGACGAACAAATGCGGCAACATCGGTTTTCGTCATGTGTGGTGCCGGAGTTCCAGAATCCATAAGCGAATTCCAGATTCTCGGCTCGACTTCCCCCGTTGCTAGTGATGCAATACACGTAATTCCCAGTGGTCTATGCGGCTTCCAATGGAAGTCGACCCCAGGAACCTCCTTGGCGGTCTCAATATCAAATACGAGATATTTGCGACTCATTTAGCTTCCGATCTACACTTTTTATCGATTCTGAAGTGTTTGCCACTGTGAGTGTGTGATCTTATAAAGGCAGTGCGGCCGCAATGGATGACCTTCTGGCACCCCTGGATGCTCGAAATCGGATTGGCAGTTGATCATACCAATCCGCTGCATGACGGCGATCGACCGCAGGTTGGTCAAAGCGGTGAATGAAACGATCTCGTCCAGGCCCAACTGTTCAAATCCAAGTCGCAGACAGGCCTTCGCTCCTTCAGTTGCATAGCCCTGTCCCCAGGCCGACCGCTTTAAACGCCAGCCGACTTCCACGCAGGGACTGAATGGTAGCTGCCGCCTCGGGACTGACAAGCCAATAAATCCAATGAATTCGCCCGTTTCGAGAAGCTCAACTGCCCAGTTACCCCAGCCGCGATCCTGAAAGTGCAGGCAAGAATTGTCGATACCTGCGTTCGTCTGTTCGGGTGTCATCAGCGCAGGAAAGTACCGCATGACATCCGGGTCTGAATTCATGGCAACGAAACTGGCGCGATGTCGGTCTTGCCAGACTCGAAATGCCAGTCGCTGCGTGTTGAATTCGATCGGCTGAACTGCCACGGATGGGTCTCTCGGGATTCCGGTTTTGAAAGGCTCGAACAAGTTAGCCAGATCGTCGCCGGCCCAAATGCTCGTTGGATTGTGTTCGGATGCGTTTTAAGGAGTCAACAGGCCGATTCAAGGCAAATGAACGAAGGCTCATTTCATCCCTTCATGAGCAAACTTGATGATCGATTCACGTTTCCTGTTTCGCAATCCGCGCAAACATCGAATCAGTACAGTAGTGTTTGCCAGTGCATTCATGCATATCGCCGATTAGGCCGCACAATAATACGAAGCGACTCTGTTAATTTCCGGTGAAGCTCATTGTTCGCTCAGTTCATGCCACCAAAATGTTCGTTTGTGACGCTTGGCGCGACGCATTCGGTGCTGTACGTTGCCTGTGCTTTTTCATGCCCCCGCAAAAGTTAACGGATTTTCACCATGAAATGCTATCAGCTAGCTCTCTTTCTCGTAGCGGTTTGGGCGGTTGGATGCGGAAAACCGCAGGTCCCAAAAACAGATCTGCCTGCAAATAAACTCCCTGAGAAGGTTTCTGCACCTGTTGCCGACGGACAACAGGAGGTTGCCACCGTGCACGTCGACCAAACGGTGCCGCCAAGCATTAATCGGAAGCCAGGTTTCGATGCCCATGCGTTTCAGTACCTTGATCAAGGGAGTGGCTTCTTTCCCTTCGATGTGGTGAAAGCCCTGATCGACAGCGAAACGAATCGGCCATATCTGGAGAATCTGGAACGGTTCGGGCTGCTGCCTGGTGAAAAATCAGAAAGCAATCCCAATGGCTTTCCCGTTGGGATTGTTTTGAACAAGGTCGGTGAAAAGCCAATTGAAATGTTCGGCTTTACATGCGCCGCTTGCCATACTTCGGACATACGCTTTGAGGGAAAGATCGTTCGAATCGAAGGTGGATCAGGGCTGTTCTATGTCGATGCCCTGGGAGATGCGATCGCCAACTCTCTGCAGAAGACGTTGAAAGATAAGAAAGAATTGGCGGCATTTCTCAAGCGATTGTTGCAAGAACTCGTAAAGCGCGACGGGAAATCATTGCATGGACTTGAGGATTTTCACCGAATCATTGATGACGGTACCTTCGGCAAGGCGTTGATCGAGCACATTGAAGAACGGTTCGCGTCGGTTCTTACTGACATTAAACCAAAGGCTGACAAATCGGTGCTGGCGGGTATTGCAGCAAAGCTACATCAATTAACACATCGGGCTGACAGTTCACTGAAAAGTCTGGCCGACGACCATCGGCTCGGTGCAATCACCGACATTTTATCCCGGCTGGAAGAATGCCGCGAGCTGATTGAATATCGACTCAATTTCCTCAAGATGAGAGCATGGCTGGCGAAGCCGGGAAACCGTCTGACTGCTGGTTATGGCCGAGCCGACGACTTCGGGACGGCTCGAGTCGAATTGTTCGGACAACTTGATGAAACACAGGGAACACCCGAGCATCGAAACATGGAACCGGTCACCGCGCCAGTGAGCGTTCCTCCTCTATGGAATATTGAACAGTTTGCCTGGTTGCATTGGAACTCGAACACAAACTCCGTTATCCAACGCAGCATTGGTGAATCAATCGGTGTCGGAGCAACGTTCACAAAGGAAAATGTCACCTCTGTCAACATTGCCAATCAAATGAAAATTGAGCAGCAGATCCCTCACGTTGCTGCACCAGAATGGCCTGAAGACGTTTTAGGAAAAATCGATCCTGCCAAGCGAGAACGAGGCTGGGCGATCTACAAGGAAAAATGTGCGGAATGTCACAATCCGTCGGAGCGAGACAAAGAAAAAGGACTCTTGGAGTTTCGACACTTCACTCTCGAAGAAGCCGGTACAGATCCTTCCGATGCCGAGAATTTTGCCAAACCTGTCTTTCTGCCCGATGGCACACAAACAGGATTTGCAACGGCAATCGGAGGTCTGCTTGAAAAATTGCAGGCGACCGCCAAGTCGACGATGTCCCCTGAAAATCAGCGTTTGATGGAAGAACTTGAACAGCCTCGCCGCCCCGTCAAATGGCGAGATCCGATGCACGAAAACGGCGGTAAGGTTTATCCCGCGAAACCACTGGACGGCATTTGGGCGACCGCGCCTTACTTGCATAACGGGTCCGTTCCAACTCTCTATCACTTGTTGTTGCCGGCGAAAGATCGGCCAACGGAATTTGTCGTCGGTCCGCAGGACTTCTTGCCAAAAGAAGTCGGTTTCGAGTGGGATCCAAAAAACTTTCCCACGCTCACCGACAAGCATAATCCGCAAAAGAAACTGACCACGATCCGCACCCAGGATCGGGGTAATTCTAACTCGGGTCACGAACATGGCAAGGATTTATCTGATGCTGACCGTTGGGCATTGATCGAATACCTGAAAGTCCACCGAACTCCGTCCCTTTCCGGCGATGCTGCAACATCCAAGAGCGATAAAAAAAAAGGTTCAAACCCGTGGGCTGAGACTCAGGCTGCAATCGAAAAAACGCACACGGAATATCTTCGAACAAACGCCGAAGGGTACGACTGGTTCGCCAACGCGTCCGATGGATTTGCAGGTGTCCCCGTAATCCTGCTTCGTTCGTTTCCGGACCTCGCTCCCGAGATTTGGGGCCAACCTGAAGAAAAGTTTTCCCGCTTCGGTTTGATTCCGAGTCCAACCGAGCCTGATCGTCCCTTACCGCTCGGTTTAAGTTGGGATTCGATGGTTGAGGGGCATTCAACCGGTCCATTCAAGGGGGCTGCATTGACCTGCGGTGCTTGTCATATTGGACGAGTTCGCATTCCTGAAGGAGATGCCGTTAATTATCGAGCATTAGTCGGAGCGCCCAACACGCAATTTGATGTGAGGCGCTGGCGGCATGCCTTTGAACAAACCGTCAGCAAGTACTTGAATACACCAGAGAATGTTGCGAAGACCGCCGTCCGACTTCGTGAAATCGTTGCCTCCAAGCCAGCCAATTACTACTACGGTCAATATCGAGGTCTCGATGCCAATGTCGAGATCAAAGAACGAGGCCTGCTGGCGGCCACCGACCCCAAGGACGTTGCCGCAGAAATTCTTGCGGGGTTTGCCATGCAGATTTCTCTCAGCAAACTGGCGGTCGACAAACAAAAGGCGACCAGCTATTCCAAAGAGAATGCACCCCCTCTCGACGGCGGAAGTCCCGGGCAATCGGATGGAAGCGGCGATTTGATCCCGCGTCTGTGTTTGCTGGACACGGTAGCCTCGATTGGCCCCGGTGAGACACTGCAAAAATTCGCTGAGATGTCGTTCCCGGCACTCCCGATAAAAAAGGCGACGGTGACCGACATCGTCAGTACGTTTAAACAAGGGGCTCGAAATATCGCCCAGATCGATGGCAGCGTGAA
Organism: uncultured Schlesneria sp.; assembly: GCA_903904835.1. GTDB lineage: Bacteria > Planctomycetota > Planctomycetia > Planctomycetales > Planctomycetaceae > Schlesneria. Next base: position 45,432 of record CAIVEI010000174.1, read on the forward strand.
ATCTCCATTTTATCGGAATGTCGCAGCGAGCCTCGCCGTCGCTGGTGATCCCAGGCAAGTCAACGTCGCTAACGCGGACATTACTGCCGGGTTTATTCATGCGTTGCCTGCTCCTGCTTACCCGTTTGACGTCGACATGTCCCGAGTAGAACGTGGTCATAAGCTTTACAAAGAGAACTGTGGTATGTGTCACCGGGACCACAATGATATCGTTTATAAGGCCGAAAACACGACGTTTGCAGAACAGATCGGAACCGATCCGAATCGCTCGCAAGTCCTCAACGCCGACGCCTTGCAACTGTTCTTGAGGCATTTCGTGGCAAGCGTCCCCGAGACATATGAAACGAAGGACGCAAATGGAAAGACTTACCGTCCCCATGACCTCCATCCCGATGAGATCGTGTTTGATCGGTCTGAGTTAGCGAATCAGGGATACGTGACCAATGCCCTGGAAGGTGCATGGTCTCGTGCTCCCTATCTCCACAACGGGTCGGTCCCAACGCTTTACCACCTTCTGGTTCCAAGCGAGAGACCGTCGACGTTTGCTCGCGGTTCAATCAGCTACGACCAGAAGCATGTCGGTTGGCAGTGGAATATTGAAAAGATCGATCAGTTGAAGGAAGTTGATCCCACAGTCTCGGTCTTCAATACAGCTTGGGACAGTTCTTCGAATCGGGGACACGATAAAAATCTGACGGTCGATCATGACGGAAAGATCCTTCGGATGGATTGGAGCGGAGCCGAGACGCCTGAAGAACACAAAGTCCGACTCGATTGGAGCGGTCCTGAAAATGCAGAGGCCCTTTTTGATTTAATTGAGTATTTGAAGACGCTTTGAACTGCCGGTATTCGAATGAGCCAATCGTAACCAAAGGGAGAGACTTTCATGTCACGAACTGAGTCCGAGTTGCAAGCGGGATTGGACGACGACTTCAAAAAGGTTGCCGAGTCGCTTCGAGCCATTTTCGTCGGTGCTGCCACCAGATTTCATGGACGAGCAACACATACCTACGGTGCAGGTGCGCGAGGAGAGGCCAGGATCTGCGTTCCGATTGGATTTCCCCAGAACGACTTCTTTGTACCGGGAAAGACGTTTCCAGTCATCTTGCGCCATTCATCACCTGGCGGCCAGGAAGATGATCGTACTCGCGATGGTTCGGCAGCCTCCATCAAGTTCTATGAAACGACTGCCGATCCCACGCAACTCGGCTTTCACGACATCATGATGAATACCGGGCGAGCACTGTTCGTGCGGACGGCGCGAGCATTTCATACGATGGTCACCACCCCCAACCCGGAACGGATTGAGAAACTGCTGAAGCCGGGAATTCTGATCGACAGCATTCTTTCCGAAGGTTATCGAAACGGAGGTTCGTTTACAGACTTCTATTATCATTCGCAAATCTGCTACGAATTCACCGACTTAAGCGGGACGATGCACTATCTCCGCTATCGGTTGATCAACGGTGACCGCGGCCCGGAACGAGGTCACTATCCTCAAAGCTGGAAACCGAACGGAATCACCTGGTATCCAAAGCTGGACGATGACTTTCGCGCGCACGACTTTAAGCGACAGGACTTTCTCCAGCGAGTGACACATGGGGGGCTGAACTATCTGTTGCAGGTCCAGTTACGGCCCTCGGATGATCCCGAAGCGGTGAATTGTACGGGCATTTGGGATCAACAACGGTTCCCCTGGTTGGACGTAGCGGAATTGCATCTGAACCAGGTTTTGACTGCGGATGAGCTCGACGTTTTGGAACTCGACGCGAATCGCACACATCCTTGTGTCGCTTTGCCACTCGCGACGACCGGACTTTGGAGCGGGCTGCAAGCCGATAATCACGCCTCGTTGGGACATGCTCGAGCACTGGTCTACTGGGCCGCACGAAAGGCACGCGCCGATGCACCCAAACCGCATGTCAATTGATGGCAACTCGAAGTCACGAATCGATTCCTGTCTAAGTCGCGTTTTCTCATTAACGTACTCTTCTTTCGAGTGATACGATGTCGACTGATGGAACTGACCTGGCCAACGGCGGACTTCAAATCGGTAAGGAATACCCTCCTGCCGGTGAAGCTGATGCCATTAAAAACCTGCGAGAATTGCATCTCAAGGTTCACGGTGTGACCCCGGGCACCAAACTGCGCGGCGAACACCCCAAGCAGCATGGGGGTGTCTGGGCAACATTTCAAATCGCTTCTGACATTCCTGCTCCTTACAAAGTCGGCCTGTTCCAAAAGGCTGGTACTTATCGAGCGTTCATCCGATTCTCAAACGGTCGTTCGTTTGATGACCGTGACCCCGACGTTCGAGGGATGGCGATTAAGGTCTTCACCTCCCGATCCGAAGATGAATCACCTGTGAATCAAGATTTCATTCTTGCCAGCCATCCCGTATTTTTCGCTCAAAATGTACAGCACATTCTTGATTTCCTCATTGCCACTTCGACCGGAACACCCGCTGCAAAACTGGCGATGACCACTTTTCCCAAGTTAATTGGCTTCACCTCGCTGGCGACAAAAAGCCCTTTGCAGATGTCCTATTGGAGCCAAACCCCCTACCAGCTCGGTACCGGAGCCGTCAAATATTTTGCTCATCCCGCACTTGAGCAACCCCAGCCTCAGCCGGATCTTGTCTTGTCGAATTCCGAGAACTCACTTCGAGAAGCGATGGTCGAACAATTGACCAGACGAAAGATCGGAGTGACCTTCGACTTCGGGATCAATCCACAAACCGATGCCAACACAATGCCCGTGGAAGATCCAACAGTCGAATGGATGTCTGCTCCCGTACGCCTGGCAACCATCTCGATTTATCCTCAACGTTTCGATTCGCAAGAACAGATGCAGTTTGTGGAAAACACAGCCTGGTCACCGTGGAATTTCTTGCCAGAACATCGACCCTTGGGCGGGATCAACCGTGCCCGCCAATGGGTATATTCCGATAGCCAGGACATGCGTCATCAAGCGAACGGAGTGACTCCTGCAATCCCGACAGGTCGGGAAAGTTTCTAATGGTCCATCCGCTTCGATGTCTTCAGCCTGAAATACAGTAGCTATCTCAACGTACCTGATGATCATGAAAGCTCGGTCAATTGATCCTGTGCTCTCGCACTTGTGATCCCGGTTGTGTCAGACGCTTGAATCGAGTTCGCAGCGCATTCAAACCCGATTGAGATCCCATAACCGACATGTGTCTTAACATTCTCTTTTAGAGAAACTGTCAGTCCAACGTGTCATAAAAATGTTTTTCCAGCAGTTCTAGTAGTGAATGATTTCCAGGTCTGGCCGATTCCGCTTGTGTTTCGTAATTTCGTCGTCAGATATTTTCGTTCCAGTGATGTAGAGCGTTCTCAGGTGCTGGAATCCGACAAGCTTCTCAAGGCCGGTGTCGGTGATTTGAGTCAGCCGGATGCTTAGTGTTGTCAAGTTCTTCAATTCCGCCAGATGAGTGATGCTAGTGTCCGTCACCTGACAATCACCAATGCTGAATTTCGCCAGGTTTGTCAGGCCCACCAGTTCTGACAGGCCCCTATCTGAAATATTGTTACCTTGTAATGCCAGCCACTTGAGGTTTTTGAGATCTTTCAAATGCACGAGGCCGGCATCGGTGATCTGCGAATAGTTTACCAGCAGCGTTTCCAGGTTCGTCAGTTTGCTTAACTCCTTCAGGTCTTCGATCGACAGTCCAACAAAACCAAGATTCAGCGACTTCAGTTGCTTCAGTTCACCTAACCCGATCAGGCCACCCTCCGAAAGCCGGGTATCCTGAAGATCAAGATCAGTCAGATATCTGAGTTCCCGCAATTCCTTGAGGCCTGCCCCACTGACTCTGACGTCTTGCAGGCGTAGACGTTTCAGGTTTTTCATTTCCTTCAAATAAGCGACACCCACATTGGTGATTCGTGTGGTGCTCATATCAAGCGACGTCAGGTTCTTGAGGTCACACAACCCTCGGACTCCTGAATCGGTAATCGACGTGTGATTCAGATTCAGTGATGTGAGACCAGTCAGTTGTTTCCAGGAGGTAACGCCGGCGTCGGTAAACTTGGCTCCGTCTTCAACACTGCGAAAGCGACATTCCACTGCCGTCAAGTGTTTGAAAGAGTTCAGAACGTGGATGTACTTATCGGTGAATCGGCAATTATCATTAAACCAGACACGGACAACCGGCTGTTCCGGTAATGTCTCGTCACGCTCTACAGATGCACCGAGCAGCGCCAGTTTTGTAATGGTCCGGAATTCGTCGACTTCGTCCTGGGCATACGCAACATGGCAAAGGAATCCCCCGGCCATGCTGAGAATCACGAAAAACTTGAGGACCATTTCGACTTTCTACCGGAGACGTTTACCCGTTTCGACAATGTTGTCATTGACCACTGTAGATCGATTGACATCCTAGGATCGAGCGAACTGGTGACGCAACTCCAACGCGGCTGGCTAACTCGACCGACTTTGAGCAAGCTTGCATCCAGGTCAAAACCGGCCTGCATTAACGACGAAATGAAATCAAGATTTTTAACCACGAAACAGACGAAACACACGAAATAAGAATCAGGAGTAATCAAAAACAATTTGAATTTCCGGCAATTGAAGTCATCTCCGTGACCTCCGCGCCTCCGTGGTGAAATCCGTTCTGCTTGAATTATTTCAAAAAAACTTTGAGCAACTATGGACATTGACCGAGCTTTTTGCCAATTCCAAAATCTGATTTCCGAAATCTGATATTTGAAATCTGATTTCTGTTTTCCAAGATCTGAAACTTTGCGCAACTATGGCCCCATTTGAGCAACTATGGCTGCCCCCCTGTCGTGCGCGTGTCTCCCGACCCCGCCCTCTTGGCCGACCAACGGTCTCCCACCCATTTTGCCGACCCTCATTTCTTACCTTCCTTCCCTTCGTTCCCTTCTGTTCAAAATCTTCCCGTATTTTTCGTGTTTTCGTGATCCGCCTTCGTCTTCCGCATTTCCAGCAATTGAAGTCTTCTCCGTGACCTCCGTGCCTCCGTGGTGAAATCCGTTCTTCTCGACTTATCTCAAAAAGCGTTGCGCAACTATGGCGAAACTTGAGCAACTATGGGTTCTGCCCACTCGTGACTTCCCCCTCCGATCGGTTTTCCGTTTCGACCTCTTCAGGTTTTGGGTCCAGTTCACTCGGTAGATACCAGTACCACTTTCCCTGGAATGAATCATGGGCGGACCGGAGATCCAGCGCGTCATACGCCCGACGTAACGTCGCTTTCGAGATGTTGTGGGCATCCCCGTCCACCAGAAGTTGTGCCTTTGAGAGAGGTCCATGCTCTGATAAGACTCCCTGCAGCCAGGCAACCGCCTTCGCAAGCTTCGATCGCGCTTCGCGTGCCACCCGCTTCTGGTCCTGGACATATTCCTCACACTTCGTGAGATACTCGTCCCCCGTGACAGTCGA
>CAIVEI010000175.1 GCA_903904835.1 uncultured Schlesneria sp.
CAAGATCCCTCGCTTGCGCGTCGGGCTAATGTTTCGCGTTCTTTTGTGATCTTGGTTTCGCTTGATCGATGATGATCTTGTGTCGAATCGCAGAGAATGCGTGAATAATCCTGGCTCGAGTCAAACCGAAGCCTCTCGAAGTCGTTTTGCCGCGTCTTCAGGGTAGACGGGATTGATGTAGAATCCGCTTCCCCATTCAAATCCGGCCACGCGCGTCAGTCGCGGAAAGATTTCAAAGTGCCAGCGGAAGTGTGGCAGTTCGGGCTGGTCGAACGGAGCTGAGTGAAGGACATAGTTGTACGGAGGATCGTCGAGAGCTCGTTCCTGTTTGCCGAGAACCGTTTTCATCACGTGACCCAGTTCGTCAATCGATTTTGGACCGATATTTTCGAAGTGGCTGCTTTGCTCTTTTGGTAAAATCCAGGTCTCGAAGGAAAACCGACTGGCATAGGGACAGAAGGCGACGAACCCTGGCGTATCGAGTACGATTCGCGAGCCGGTCGCCAGTTCCTGCTGGATCATTTCGTCGAAGATCGAGCGATGCTGATTATTGAAATATTCCTTGGCGCCCTGGATTTCTTCCCAGATCGCAATCGGCACGACAGGGCTAGCGATCAGTTGCGAATGCGAGTGTGGCAGTGACGCTCCCGCAAGGATTCCGTTGTTCTTAAAGATCAAGGCATGGACCAGTCGGCGGTCCTGCTTCAGGTCAATCATTCGGTCACGATACGCGGCCATCACTTCGCGTACGTGATCGACACTCAGGCGCGAGAGATTGGTTTCGTTGTGCGGGCATTCGATGATGACTTCGTGAGTTCCCAGGCCGTTCATCATTTCGTAGATCCCCTCGCGACTCATTTCGAGCGAAGGTTCCATCTGAAGCGCAGGATATTTATTGGGAACCACGCGAACTCGCCAACCCGGTCCATTCGCGACTGAATCGGGGCTTCGATAGGCCAGGAGTTCCGGCGGCGTTGAAGCTTCATTCCCTTCGGCAAACGGGTCGAAATCGTTTCCCACGAGAAGCGGCGGCGCAACGGATTGCATCGGTCGCTTGGAGCGATCGGGGGCCATCACTACCCAGCGTCGCATCATCGGATCTTTGCGCAATTCAGGCATGTCGAAACCTTGTGAGGCGAACCGTCAGCCGATGGTCCCTCGATGAGTTCGGGCGATCACGTTGTCTTGTTTTGTGATTGTTGCGATCGCTTCTTCATCGCGCGTTCGTAGATATGCAGATATTCGTCGGCACTACGCTTCCACGACCAGTCCCGTTTCATGCCTGTTTGTTGCAGTTGATTCCATTTTTGTTTTTCGGCGTACATCGCTCGAGCCCGGCAGATATTCCAGAACAGGACATCGCTGCGAAACTCGCGAAATGAAAAACCATTCGCGGTTCGGTTGGCCAGGTTTTCGTCGCTCGCATCAATTACCGAATCGGCCAGACCGCCAACACTTCGCACGATGGGCACGGTTCCGTAGATCAGGCTGTACATCTGATTGAGCCCACACGGTTCGAACTCACTTGGCATCAGGAAGGCATCCGATCCCGCCTCGATCTGATGCGAAAGGGGTTCATCGTAACCAATCGTTGTGGCAACCTTCGATCGATGGTCGCTGGCCATTTTTAACAACATGTCTTCAAACCGTGCTTCACCGGAACCAAGAAAGACGAATTGAACATCCTGATCGAGCAGCATGTGTGAGCATTGTTCAATCAACTGATAACCCTTCTGATGGGTCATCCGCGAGATACTTCCGATTAACATGACATTGGGACGTTCTGGCAGCCCAAGTCGTTTTTGTAATGCCTCTTTACATTCGGCCTTGCCATCGCTTAATGACGAGACTGAGTAGTTCTTCGTCAGATGGGGGTCGGTGGCCGGGTTCCAGACTTCCGTATCAACACCATTCAAGATTCCGAACAAATCGTCGTGTCGCGACGACAATGCCCCATTCAGGCCGCAGCCAAATTCGGGTGTCTGAATCTCACGCGAATAGGTCGGGCTGACGGTCGTCACCAGGTCGGCAAACGAAATACCCGTCTTCAGCAGATTCAAGTGGCCGTAGCATTCCATCTGACGCCAGTTGAAATACTTCCAGTCCAATCCCGTTAGCAGCATATCCCAGTGCCAGAACTGACCTTGAAACGCCATGTTGTGGATCGTAAAGATCGAAGCAGTCTGTTCGAAGCCGGGTTGATCCCGGTATTCGATTTCGAACAAAGCAGGGACAAGTCCCGTTTGCCAGTCGTTCGCGTGGACAATATCGGGATTCAGTCCCAGGACGCGTGTCGCTTCCATCACCGCACGGCTGAAGAAAATGAACCGTTCGCTATTGTCGCGGTAGTCCTGATCGTGTTCGACGTATAATCCTGAACGATCGAAGTAGATCGGCTGATCGATCAGGTACACGGTCACACGGGAACCCGGCAAGGTCGACTTCAGAATCCGGCCTTCGACATGTTTCGGACCGACAGGAACGTGAACGGATAACCCGGTCGGCTCGATCACGGGACGATTTCCGCTACCGTTCTTCTGTATCACCTGAGGGTAGTAGGGGGTGATCAGGAATACGTCGTGACCGACATGAGCCAGCGCCTTGGGGAGCGCCGAGGCAACGTCCGCAAGTCCACCCGTTTTCGAAAACGGGACTGCTTCGGAACTGGCAAGTACGATGCGCATAAATCAGTGGCCTCTTATTGTCGAACGATCGGCGAATCCTGCCGACAATTGTCAGTCCCGGTGGGATCAGGTCGCGAACAGGCAGCTTTCGATTTTCCAACCGTCCGCTTATCGGCACACCCGTTACGGTTGCTTCAGATTGACATCCAGAGGCGTTCGAGTCGAGGGAAACGAGCCCCAGTCCGAGAGAAAACCGGCTGAAAAATGAAATTGCCAGTAAAATCCGCAGAACGCGAAATTGCCGTGACGGGGTTCGGTTAATCACTTGGAACGCATTTTTGACGACAAAAACGGGCAGGGGATATAAAATCCTCTGCCCGAATAGGCGTCATTGCCTGCTCAATGTGCCATCCTGGCGATCAACTAAAGGCGGGGGAAATGACTACAAAGCCACGGTTGACGGCATCTGGTGTTGATGGATCGCTTCCACAAGCCGGTTTGGATTGAGAGGTTTTTCGAACCAGGCATTAATTCCATCCCGTCCACCCACCGTGACGCCAACCTCATCAGCCCGGTGTCCGCTCATTCCAAAAATGGTCAGGTCATTCAGTTTTGTGCTTTTGCGGATCATTGACAGCATTTGAGGGCCGTCGATCTTTGGCATCATCATGTCGAGCAGAACCACATCCGGTCGGGGCTCGGATGACGACAGCCTGACAAGTGCCTGTTCGCCGTCAGGTACGGTATCGACGACACATCCATCCATCCGCAGCAAACCGGCCAGCAACTCGCGCTCGTTGTCATCGTCTTCCACGATCAACACTCGAGCCATCGGATGAGGATCTTCCGTGATCGCTTCAAGCGGAGCATGATTTCGATCGATTTCTTTCAATCGCGTCAGCATCTGCAGATAGGTCTGATGTGCACGATCAAGATCACCTCGGCTGACCAGTCGTTCATACATTTCGATAAACAGCGTGATCGCGTTCAGATCGTTCCTCAGTTTATGATTCGAGGGTGGCGGCTCCGAGGATGTGAGTAGTTCGCCGCGAATAATTTGAATGTTGGCCGGTGCCTGAATCCCCAGTCGGGTACGGTTACCGGTTGCTTGAAGAATTTTGACTGTGACACCGATCGTTGGGAATACGATCTCTTCGTCACATCGCCGAGAAACGACGAGCATGATGGAATTCCTTTTCTGGAGATGGACCATTTCCATCTCACGCCTGGATCCTTGGCGGAATCGTTCAACGATTCCTGACCGTCCTTGACGGGCCCCCCCGACATCGTGCCGGCTACGGCAGTCTCTTCACTGCATTAACCCCACCAATACAATGCCAGATGAAATGAAAAAGTCAAGATGAAATTGGATAAACTTATCTGTAACGCTTGCTCTGTCATTTCGAATTGTAAAAATGGGACGATGAATTACGGGTTGAGGCGGTTTTCGGGACCGTCATTCCGGACGATCTGTCGTCACGCTCGATACGGAGATTTGGCGTATGTCCACAAGTGAAATACTGGCCAATCAATCACCCACGGTCGAATCGGTTCCGACCTATATTGTCGGGATCGGGGCTTCAGCCGGTGGCTTGGAAGCTCTTGAACGACTGTTCGACAGGATGCCAACCAATACGGGAATGGCATTTGTCGTTGTCCAGCATCTCTCTCCCGACTTCAAAAGTCTGATGGATGAGCTGTTGTCGCGTCGAACGACACTTCCCGTCCATCGGGTTGAGGATGGGATGGTAGTCGAGCCGGATTCGATCTATCTGATTCCGCCTCGGCGTGAAATGATTTTTTCGGACGGAAAGCTGTTGCTGACTGAAGTCGATCCGCATCAGGGACTGACGTTGCCGATCGATTACTTCTTCCGTTCGCTGGCTCAAAGTTGCGGTCGTAATGCGATTGCAATCGTTCTTTCGGGGACCGGCAGTGATGGTTCACGTGGCATCCAGGATATTCATCGTGCCGGCGGTCTCGTCATTGCCCAGACCGGACGCTCGGCGAAATTTGAAGGGATGCCTGGCGCAGCTCGGGAAACCGGTGTCGTGGATCTCTCGCTCGATCCAGAAGACATTCCGACGGCACTTGTGCAGTATGGTGTCCGTCACGATATCGGCGACCTGGCGGCCCAGTTCGAAACGGTCCCCGCCGACGAAGAAGGACTGGCAGCAATCCTGCGTCTGCTGCGAGATCAATATGGAATCGACTTTTCGTTCTATAAGCTCAACACCGTCGTACGGCGAACAGAACGACGGCTGCAACTGACTCGTATCGATTCGGTCAAAGACTATCTTCAACGATTAGAGCGTGACCCGGTCGAATTGAATGCCCTGTATCACGACCTGCTGGTTGGGGTCACACGTTTCTTTCGTGATGAAGAAGCCTTCGATCGACTGGGCGAAGAGATCGATCAGTCACTGAAGAATCACGAACCGAATACAGAGTTTCGAGCGTGGATTGCGGGCTGTGCGACGGGCGAAGAAGCGTATTCGATCGCCATCCTGCTTGACGAACGAATTCTCGCCAGCGGCAAAGACATTACTGCTCGTGTTTTTGCCACCGATGTGCACCGCATCTCGTTAGACCAGGCGGGGCACGGAGTCTACAGCCAGGAGAGTATCGGCAATATTTCGCCCGATCGGCTGGTGACGTATTTCACTCAAAATGAACGGGGCTTCACGGTCAATCAACGAATCCGGCAGATGGTTGTGTTCGCCCCGCACAATATCATCAAGGATGCTCCGTTCACGCGAATGGAACTGGTGACTTGCCGTAACCTGTTGATTTATCTGCAACCCGGCGCACAGAAGAAGGCGTTGTCGCTGTTTCATTTCGGACTGAAGGCCAATGGGATTTTGTTTCTTGGTCCGAGCGAAAGTACGGGCGAACTGGATGACGAGTTCGAACCGATGGACCGCCATTGGAACATCTATCGCAAGCGACGGGATGTCCGACTCAATTTTGAACTGCGACCAACGCTGGCGACATCGGGTCGATCGTTAAGAGCGTCGGGATTGCCGGAATATATCACGCCTGCGGGACGCGGAATCGATTCTCATATTGCCGGAGCTTACGACGCATTGCTGGCGGAATTTATGCCGCCCGGTCTGTTGATCGACAGTTCTAATCGATTGCTGCATGTCTTTGGTGATGCCGGCAAGTACCTTCGTCATCCCTCGGGGCGAACCAGTTTTGACGTTTTAGATTGCATGGAATCGCCGCTCAAACTGGCGGTCGTGGGTGCGATCCGGCGAACTCAAACCACTCAGCAACCCGTCCACCTCAGGGGTTTGACGGTTGACGATGAAACGCTCGATCTGGGAATTCGACCGGTCATTAATTTGAAAGTCGATGTCATCGATTACCTGATCACGTTCGTTCCGAATAACGATCAGCAGAGGCATGTTCTTCCCGAATCAGAAACCTGGATCGACATGCAGCATGTTTCTGGCCGCGAGATCCAGGAACTGGAAGGGGAACTTCGTCGCGCGAAAGAAAATACCCAGGCACTGATTGAAGAGTTAGAAACCAGCAACGAAGAGCTGCAGGCGACGAATGAGGAACTCGTCGCGTCAAACGAGGAATTGCAAAGCACGAACGAAGAACTTCATTCCGTCAATGAAGAGCTTTACACGGTCAACGCGGAACACCAGCGCAAGATCCAGCAGTTGACCGTATTGACCGACGATATGGAAAACTTGCTGCATAGTACTCAGGTACATACGCTCTTTCTCGATCGCCAGCTTCGAATTCGCCGGTTCACGCCTCGGATTGGTGAGATCTTCAGCCTGGTGCAGCACGATGTCGGTCGATCGATCGAGGCGTTTCATAATCGACTTCAATACACCAATCTGTTAAACGACCTGCGGCTGGTCCTGTCGACTGGCGAGCTTCAAGAGTCTGAAATCCAGAATGCTGGCGGGCACTGGTTCCTGATGCGGATTCTCCCTTATCTCACCGAGAAGGGGAGCGAAGGTGTTGTCCTGACGTTGACTGACATCGACGTCGCCCGTCGGGCTCAGATGAACCTCAATTGTGTCATCGACTTCTTCCCGAATGCCGTTGTCGCCATCAACGATAAAGGGTTGATCCAGATCGTCAATCAACGAACGCAATCGATCTTCGGCTACGAAGCGTCAGAAATGATCGGTCAGCCGGTTGAGATGCTGTTGCCGGAACGACGACGGGAAAAGCACCAGCTTGATCGCGAAGAATACGCCAAAAATCCAAAACCTCGCGAGATGGAACGACTGGATGAACTCTATGCACTTCGTAAAAACGGCGAAGAATTCCCGGTAGAAGTTGGCCTGAACTCGATCAAAACCGAGAAGGGTCTGTTGATCATCTCATCAATCAACGACATCACAGTCCGTCAGTCGACGCAACTGGAACTCGCCCGGCGCGAACAACAGTTGCGACTGGTGATCAACGGCGTCCCGATGCTGATCGCCTATATCGACACCGATTTTGTCTATCGTTATGCCAACGATTACTACTGTGAAAAGCTGGGGCTGACGCCGGACGAGGTTTGTAATAAGCGAGTCCAGAGTATTTTAGGTGAAGCGATCTATGCTCAAAAAAGACCTCTTCTGGACCGAGTCTTCGCAGGTGAATCCGTCACGGCGGAATTGCAGAGGTTTTTCCCCACAGATCCGCCGGATCAAGACAACTGGATTCTTGCTCATTACGTTCCCGATCGAGACGAAAAAGGGGTCGTTCGCGGATGCTTTGTCGCGATGAATGATATTACCGAACTGAAGGAACTGGTCGCTTCAAAACAGAAACAAGTCGAACAGCGAGATCTGTTTTTGGCGACACTTTCGCACGAACTGCGGAACCCATTGGGTGCGGTGACTTCGGCACTGAGATTACTTCAGTCGGGTCGAGACAATTCTGATCTGCTGCAGAAGACCCTTGCGGCGATTGATCGCCAGACGAGCCAGATGACGGCGCTGCTCGATGACTTGCTGGACGTATCACGCGTCACCAAGGGGAAGATTGAACTCCGTCGATCCCCTGTCGAGCTGCAGCATGTCGTTCGCGAATCAGTCGAATCGGTCATGCCGATGTTTGAAAAGCGCAACCAGCAGGTCAAAGTCACGATCGCCAATGGACCAGCCTGGGTGAACGGCGACGCTGTTCGATTGCGTCAGATTGTGATTAATCTTCTCACCAACGCCGCCCGTTACAGTCCGCCGGGGGAAACGATTTTCGTCTCGTTGGAAACAGAGTCGAATACGTCAGGGTGCATCCGGGTTAAGGATCATGGGATCGGGATTCCTCGCGAGATGCAGGAACGGATCTTTGAGCCATTCGAGCAGCTTCGCCGGACTCACAACGAGGCTTCGGAAGGGCTTGGTCTGGGTTTGTCGCTATCACGTCGACTGGCCGAACTGCACGGTGGCAACGTCACCGTATTCAGTCGGGGTGATGGTCAGGGCAGCGAGTTCACTGTTCATGTGCCACTGATCGATCCTCCGCATGATGACGGTGATTTCCAGCATTCCGACCCTGAACCGGTGGTCGAGCGACCCCGTTCGATTGCTCTTGTGGAAGACAACGAAGATGCCCGTGACCTGTTACGGCAGCTTCTGGAGTTCGAGGATTTTCAGGTGGAAGTGGCCGCTGATGGCCTCAGCGGACTGGAACTGATCCGAAAGAAACGGCCACAAGTTGCGATCATTGACATCGGTCTGCCCCGCATGGACGGCCACGAGATTGCCCGGACACTTCGTCGCGAAGGGGTGACAACTATTCTCATCGCGCTCACAGGCTACGGCCAGGATTCCGATCGAGCGGCAGCACTCGTTGCCGGTTTCGACGAGCACGTCACCAAGCCAGTCGATTTCGACGCGCTGGTCCGATTGCTGGAACGAGTCGTCGCCACAAAGATGAATCAGAAATAGTCCGAAAACGAAAGCGAACCGATGTCATCGCCAATTTCTCCAAAGCCGGTTCGCCCAAGTCGGAATCCATTGCGCTGGATCGCGCTGTTTGGAATCGTAATGTTCGCGATCGCCCCGTGGCTGACGGCACTCGATCTGATTCGTAAGGACGGGACTACAGACCAGTATCCGGGCTGGCCACTTTTGTTATTCGGCTGGCTCGGGGTTTTTGGTGTTCTTGATTTGAAGTTTTACGCAGTGGGCTGGCTGGCAAATCCATTACTCATCATTGGATCATTGCTTCTATTGTTTGATCGTTTTGATAAACGAAGACTTGCCACGATCGTTCTTTTTGCTGCAGCGATGTTCTCTGTCGGCGGTTTCCTGCTGAAGGAAATCATGATGGACGAAGGAGGAAATACGGCGGCGGTCACCGGGCACAACATCGGCTTCTGGCTATGGCTGGCAGCGATCTGGTTCAACTTCCTCGTCGCACTTATCGTTCAGTCACTACCTGTTTCCCGACCCGCCGAGACAAACCAATGACCGTCGCGGGTACGTGAGCTTAATAAATCCGACATCGGCGAATGGTAACGAATCCCTAATGTGTTATGGTTAAATCGTTTTGACCACGGAGTTGGCCGTCGAAATGCTTTGTTGGTTCAAGGGTCGTCAGTTTGCTGTCTTCGTCTCATAGCCTCCTTCTGGCGGCTTAAGCAGAGCTCTCAGTGTCTTTGTCTCGGGCCGCTGACAAGATTTTCGACACGGTATTCTCACACTTCTTTCATTTGGCGGAAACTACAGTGACCGGACGCATCTATATGCTGGATGGCAAATCGAGCTTAACGCCGATGGAACAGTCGCCCTACGATTCCGAACGCCTTCTGCAAGAGTTACTCGCAAACCATCCAGATATACTCGCGGGCGAGCAGATCAATAGCAAAAATCCGCGCCGTTGGCTGTTGGTGACCCGTGAGATGACTGTGCCAGACGAAATCGACGGCGCCGGGCGATGGTCCCTTGACCATCTCTTTCTTGATCAGGAAGGCATCCCCACGCTCGTTGAAGTCAAGCGGAGCAGTGATACCCGCATCCGGCGTGAAGTCGTTGGCCAGATGCTGGACTACGCTGCAAATGCGGTTGCCTATTGGCCAGTGGAAGAAATCCGCGCCGTTTTTGAATCTCGCTGTGAATCCGAAGGCCTTATCCCAGCCAACGAACTCACCAACCTTCTGGGAGAAGGCCACGACCCGAGTGCCTTTTGGCAGCAAGTGAAGACAAACCTTCAAGCAGGACGTATTCGACTTGTCTTTGTCGCGGATGAAATTCCCAATGAACTGCGTCGAATCGTCGAATTTCTCAATAAACATCTTGATCCAGTGGAAGTGCTTGCCATTGAAATCAAACAGTTTATCGGCGGCGGCATGAAGACGTTGGTGCCACGTGTCATCGGATTCGTCGATAAAGATCCGGGTGGCGGCAGTAAGTCGTTCCCCAAAACCATCTCGGAATCCGATTTCTTACGAGAGTTGAATTCCAAACTCTCTCCTTCGGAATCGCACGTGGCCATCTCAATTCTAGATTGGTCACGTCGGCACGGATTGGTCGATAATTTCACGATGTATCAGCGTGGAGCAGCATTTATGCCCGAAGTGCGTCGTGGGGATGGCGTTTACCCCTTCCACGTACAAACTTGGGGAATGCTGATGGTTTCGATGAGTTCATTGAGACGACACCCACCATTCGATGATGTTTGCCGTCGCGACGAACTTCTCGCGAAGCTGCAGCAATTACCTGGTTTGATCGCGACGGAAAAAGCGCGAGACGGCTTCCCGATGATTTCATTGAAGCACATCGCTGAAAAGCCGATTCTCGACAAGACGCTTGAAATTTTAAATTGGATCGTGACTTTGATTCAGAACTCGTGAACTGCGGCTGACTGTAGTTCTTCGATTCTGGAGACAAAAAAGTCCATCATTTGCCTGCTAAATGTGAAATCCACCATGTGGCTTCGGGTGAATTCGGGCGGGGGACAAACTTTGCAAACCTTTGAATCTTCAACAGCGCTTCGGTGATTTGCAGCTTTGTCGCTTTTGTGTTCCTCGCCCATTGTTTCAGAAGCTGTGCGGTTGTTAACACGGTCACGCCAGCCTGATTTGCAATGGATGTTGCTGGTCGGTCGTCTGTCGCAAGTGACCAGCCGCGATTCTTGGCAATCGCAAGGCATGCCGCTTCGCCGTCGTCGAGCTTCGTGGCGTACGCGATAAAAAGAGATGTTTCTTCGACGCCCTCGACATCACAACGGTTTAGAACGCCTGTTTTGAAATAAGGATTGAGGTTGATCGGGGATTTGAACAGCTTTGACGGGTCGTCAAGTTCCGGTTGGAGCAAGTACATGCTTTCCGCGGCGATGATTTGGGCCACGTGGAGAACCGCACCTGTTGAAGAAACATTCCCCGATGATGTCACTTTCAACTTTGTCTTTTGTACCGACGGCTTTGAGAGAACATCTTCCGCCGCGAGTAAGTTGATCAGGCAACAAGCGTCGATCACGACATTGTTCATCCCCTGAATGTCTCCTTACCTGGTCTCAGCGAGTAACGATCGATGAAACTCGAACTGAAGGTTATGCCGCTCGCCGTCATCCTCGATATGCTGATTCGTCAAACATTGGGCGACCATTTCTCTGGCCGCCACGGGGTCACAGCGCAAGTACCGGGCGAGTTGCCCTTGGCTGATTTCACCTTCTTCAAACACCTGAACAGCCAGATATAAATAACGTTCGGGGTAAGGAAGATCGTCTGGGGGATGTGCGGGTAGTTCCAGTAACGACACCGCTGTTTGAGGGGTGAGTCCCGATTCCTTGAGGCTTTGCCAGGTGCCACGAGGGGTCAACCCCAGTTGTTCGAGTCGAAGACACATCGCTTCAACCGAGACAAAGTAAAAGTGGCTCAGACGACAAAGATCTGATACCTGAAAGTCACCGGTCGTCGTCACGATCGAGTTGAATCGGTGCTGAATGGAACTGGAAGGCATTAAAAAACTGAGAGCGAAACACTCAGCAAAACGCTCGTTTGCCGGCTTGCGGCCGTCGTAACTCAGGTGATCGATCTGAGGTTTGTATCGGTCCACAATGAAATGGCCGTATTCATGAAGCATGGAAATTCGACGTCGGGTTGCAGGATGCTTGCGGTTAATCAGGACGCAGCAGCCGAGATCCGATAAGTAGGCGAACATCCCTGCAATGGACGACGGCAGCTCCCCATAGAAAATTCGCAAACCGACGTCCCATTCGAGGATCTTTCTCAAGTGGATCACGGGCTGGTCACCCAGTCCAAGTCGATTTCGCTCTTGAATCGCAATCGACTCTGCAAGTTGAGCGACGTCGATGCGGGATGCCAAGTTCACTTCCGGTGGGTAGTTGAATCGAAGTGGTGACTTGGTACGGTCTTCAAGGTCGCGGTAGTCCTCGGCAAGTCTTTGTAATTCATCGATTCCGGCGAGAAGCTCTGGCTCGTCTTTTCCCTTCATTTTTTCGGCGACGGCCCGAAGGTGTGTCTGAAAATCCATAACTGGTTCACCTGGACGCACCAATTCATGAACGCGACGACCAAGGAAATTGGCGATGATTCTGATTTCCTCAGGCTGAAGCTCGCGATCACCTTTTTCGATCGCGATGTAAGTTGGACGACTAAGCCCCAAGTGTGATGCGACTTCTTCTTGAGTTTTTCCCCGTGCTTTGCGCGCCTGCATGATTCGAAGGCCGAGTGTCCGGGGATCGATTTCTTCAAGCGATTGCATTTGTCACTCTTCCTGCTGCGATATCCAAAATCGCCACGCCATCGCGTGGCGAACCCCTCTTGAGAATGTGTCGATCATTGCTGATGAATCGATAAAGTCACGCGATTCCTTGTCAGCCGGGTTCGCAACTCTCCAAGGCAAATTCGCCCCTTCGCTCCTTGTTTTTGATTTTACAATGTCAATGAAGTGTGTCAAATTCGATAAAAAATGTAAATCGAATGGCGGCGTCGGTGGACGCAATTGAATCAGTCGCACGGAAAAGGATGTCGCGTCGCAGGGCGAAGACTCTCGTGTCGCGGTCAAAGGAACGCTGGTGATCGTGAAATGATCGTCCACCGACACGCGGCCTCGTTTTACGATAACGGGCATTCTTGGAATCCTATTTTTCAAGAATGGGCTGTTGCCATGCTTCGTCGAAGTAGCCTGCGCGAATGACTTTTTCGGGAAAATCGGGTGCCGAGGGCTGCCATTGGTCTGCACTGGATTCAATCTTCATGACTCCCCAGTCACCAAGACGCGGGAAAAGGAGATAGTTGAATGCTGCGAATTCTTTCTCGTGGAATGTGTGGCCGCTGTTGATGACGATGTAGCGATCCTTGTTGAGGGGGCTGGCGCTGATGAGGGCTGGAGCGTGATCGGCTGAAGAAAAAACTCCTTCGCCAATCGAAAGACTTTCGGGGGTCCACTTCAGCGGCAGGCTGGGTAATGCTTTGGCGATCCAGGAATTGCTGCCGGGGTCGCCGAATAAAATCAGATGTTTATCAGTGAGGTCGCTTGCTGTGATTTCATTGTCGTTCTTAACAGGCAGATCGCCGCGCATGTAACGAGCCCATTCATACTCGAACCGTCGCAGATTGGCCGCTGCCCATGCCTGGATTTCGGGATTCCAGGGCTTTCCGGTGCCGCGTACACAAACGAAGGGGGCGCTGAAGGCGTCGTCAATCGGCCCCTGTAGTCCTGGTCGTTTTCCGCTGAGTCCGACTGAGACTTGCGAGCCGAGGGATTGCCACTGGCCATCTTGCAGCGCAAACACGAGCGCCGTGTCCGACTTCGGCAATGCCAATTCATTTCCTGCAATTCGTAGTTTCGCTCCGTCCGTCTGCAGTATCGGAGGATGAATCGCGAACTTTGTGATGTTCTTGATCTTCGTGATTTCAATGCTGCCATCATCGGTAACGCTCGCGTTGAACTCGGCGCGGGCGTAGTGCTGCTTCAATCCGAGCAGTTCGACCCAGTGACAACGATTGTACTTCAGTGTCCATGTGACGAACCTTAACTTTCGCGGTGCATGGTCGAGACCCTTCGCGGCAGACTCGCCAATCCGCCGCATCTGCTCGGCATGAGTGACCGGATCGATGACATGTCCGGTGCCGGGAGAGATCAGGTTCACCATTTGCAGACCTTCTTTCGCAAAGGCCTCGCCCATGATGACGTGTGCCTGAAAGAAGATGTCCTGGTCGCCGATGGCTGCAATTGCGGGTACGACCCCGGCATTTGCGGCGTAGTCGACCGAGTCGAGCATGTGCAGCCCCAATTCCTGATGTTCGGGAAGCGGGCCAACCTTGATGAACGATGGGATTGGTGTCTCGGAAAAACGATGCGTGTCGACGTAGCCGCAATATGGTCCAAGGGCGACAAAGCGGTCCGGATGCTTCAGTCCCAGATGCCATGTCCCCGAAGCTCCCATCGACATGCCACGTAGAACAATCCGATTGCGATCGATGTTGTAGTTACGGCAGACCGCTTCGATGGCTTCGAACACGTCGGTTTCACCGGCCCAGCGATAGCAGTTCTCGACCCGACCCAGTGGATGCAATTCAATGTAATTGACCTCAGGTGCGGGCGTTCCATTGTCATCCCCTTGATCGAAGCGGGCACCGAATCGAAGTTCGCTCATCCCCACCGGTTTGGAACTTCCATGAAGCACGACATCGAGTCGCATGGGTCGAGTTCCATCGTAGCTCTGCGGGATAATCACGCCATAGGGCTGAGTCGATCCATCGACAGCAGAGACATATCCGCGCAGCACGCTCCCCTTTTTCGTCGTCCAGGGAGTTACGTTTGTGGCAATGGATTCGGCACGTTGTAAGCCACGGGCCAGCGACTTATTCAGCAACTCGACATCCTTCGTCGTCAGCGACTGGTCATATCGCAAACCCCAGACGGCTCCTTTGTGAAAGACCTCGGCGTCGGCGAGCAGATCAGGATTTGCTGGTTTCAGTTGTGCGAGTCTGGTCTCCAATTGCCGTACCGCTTCTTGCGGTTCTGCTGCTGCGGCAGAGGCCGCCACAAGGAAACTACCGAAGATGAGGAAATAGACACTGATCTCAGCGAATTCCCGAGTGGAAGGCCATGCCTGGGATTTCGATGCGTGGAATGTACTTTGATAGTTTGAAGCGCAATACACTGAATTGTCCTTCATTCTTGTGGGGACATTCAGCCTATCGGACGTCACCTCGTGTTGCCAGTTGGCGAGTGCACGTCAGCGGCAGATTGGGATTCAGATTGATATTGATCTGCTCTATGGACTCCCCGTCACCTTCTCAAAAGTGACGAGATAGTTCTCTTTCAAGAGGTCGCGTTCTTCACGCACCTTTTTGAATCCCGATTTGACGATTTCTGACTCAAACACTTCTTGTCCTGCTCGAACGTGGTTCATGACCCAGTCGGTGCTGGTCCCTTCAACACGGCGGAATTCAACGAGAATGACTCGGCCACCTGGTTTTAATGCCCGGTGAAGCGAGTCCATCGTTTTCAGTGGATACTCGAAGTGATGGTACGTATCACAAATGAAAGCGACATCAATTGATTCGGGAAGCAAGTTGGTTGAATCCGCAGTACCACGTAAGGTTTCGATGTTGAGCATTCCCGCCTCGCGACTCGTCTTCTCGATGTGATCAAGAAACGTTTGTGCGATATCCACAGAGATGACGCGCCCCTCTTTACCGACAAGGGGAGAGAACATTCGGGTGAATAGCCCTGTTCCTGCACCGATATCGGCGACTGTCTGACCTGGCTGGACTTTGCACGCTGCGACAATCTCTTTGCGAAGTGCAAATACTTCGCGGCTTTCTATTTCGAATCGCCCCTGAAATTCTTTCACATCCGGATTACGGAAAGTGTCGTTGATCCCGGGCTTCACGCTTTGCTCTTGCGCCGTCGTCATTTGCACGAACAGCAAGCTATTAAGCATGAACAGTGTCAGAGAAACGGTACGAAACATTGAGGCTCGATCCTTACTGAACTTAATCCAGATCCCGGAACATCGAAATTGAAAAGAGGCGTCGTCATTCACTGTCTGGTCGATCAATGCTTTGCAGTCACTTGGCGGGGTAAAAGAGTTTATACGTCTTGTAGCCGCCGCCGATGTTCGCTGCTGAGAATCCCTTTTGCACAAGAATTCTGGTTGCGATGTAGCCTCGCTGACCGACCTGACAATAGACGGCAATCTTCCGGTCTTGTGGAAGTTCTTGCAAGCGCGATCGTAAATCATCGACCGGGATGTTCACGGCTCCGGGAATGTGGCCGTTCGCAAATTCCTGCGCAGTCCGAACGTCTAAAAGAAAGGGTTTGTCCGCAGAGGAGTCTGCCAATACTGTTTCGAGATCGATTTGCGGATGCTCACCTCGTAACAATCCACCCGCTACAAACCCCAGCATGTTGATCGGATCTTTGGCCGATCCAAATTGCGGAGCGTAGGCCAGTTCCATTTCTTCCAGATCGAACACGGTCATTTTCGCTTGAATCGCAACGGCGAGGACATCAATCCGCTTGTCGACACCTGCCCCACCTGTTCCTTGTGCACCAAGAATCTGGCCTGTTGTCGGATCAAAAAGAAGCTTCAGCACCATGCCTTCGGCACCAGGATAATAACCGGCGTGGTGTGCCGGATGAATGTAGACTTTGCGGAAGGGACGGTTTGCTCGTCGTAAGACTTTTTCCGAAGCGCCCGTCATGGCTGCGGTACGGTCGAAGAAGCCGAGGATCGCGGTCCCCTGAGTTCCACGGTATTTCATCGAACGACCAAACACATTGTCAGCGGCGATCCGTCCCTGGCGGTTGGCTGGTCCCGCCAGCGGGACTTGAGTCTTCTCGCCAGAAATCACATCATTGACTTCAATCGCGTCCCCCACCGCGTAAATGTCCGGGTCGCTCGTTTGCAGGTAATCGTTGACGCGAATCCCACCACGCGGCCCAACTTCCAGGCCCGCGTCGACTGCCAGCTTATTTTCGGGACGCACGCCGATTCCGAAGATGACGAGTTGGGCTGTCAGCCGTTGACCGGAACTCAGGCAAACAGACAGTCCTTCGGCGCTCTGCTCAATCGACTCGGCAGACTGGCTTAGTAATAGCGTGACCCCTTTGTTTGCCATCGCTTCGACGATGGGGCTCGTCATTTCCTTGTCGAATGGCGTGAGAATCTGGTCATTCTTCTCGACGACAGTTGTCGAGATGCCGAGTCGAGCGAGGTTCTCGGCGAGTTCCAGACTGATGAAGCCACCTCCCAGAAGAACGGCCTGTTTCACATGACTATTCACCCGCGACTTGATCTGGTCAGTGTCTTGCAGGTTCCGTAACGTGAAAACGCCGGGCAGGTCAATGCCTGGTATCGACGGACGAAAGGGAGCCGCGCCAGTCGCGAGAATAAGCTTATCGAACGATTCCTCATAGACTTGTCCGGTTGCCAGATTTCGGACACGAACCTTTCTGGCGGCGCGATCAATCGCTTCGACCGATGATTGAGTACGGACATCAAGCTTGAATCGAGATCGCAAACGCTCGGGCGTCGTGACGAGTAACTTATCACGATCCGCAATCTCACCCCCGATGTAATAGGGAAGGCCGCAATTGGCGAACGAGACATCCGGTCCGCGTTCAAACACCACGATTTCAGCGTCTTCCGAAAGTCGACGTGCCCGAGCGGCGGCCGATGCGCCGCCAGCCACTCCACCGACGATCAATAGTTTCATCTTGGAATTCCTTTGTTGAGGTTGGCGAGGGCCTTTTCAAACTTCGAAGAGAGGACTTTGTGCCACGGCATCGGACTTCTTCGGGTCTGCAACTTGACTGATTGAGTCAAGTTGCAGGATTTCTTCCAAAGTAGCCATCATCGCTCCGATGGAGTCAGTTTTTGTAAGTTGAGGATGGTGCGCCATAACCCGTAGCATGGGCTTCAGCCCGTGCGACACAACATCTTATGCGGGCTAAAGCCCACGCTACAAAAACTGACAGCCTTTCCGCGTGATGAGCATGGGTCGAAAACGGTTCAAACGTTGTCTTAGCTTCGGGGCAGATACCTTGTCCAAATTTCTGATTTGAAAACAAGCTGATTGGTATTTGCTTGGTTCTCGAACAATGCTCATTTCGCGGAGCGATGATGGCTACTTTGGTCTGAGGCAAAGCCTCTTTAGAGTCTTCGGAGACGCAGTCTCTTCGCCTTCATCCGGTACAAAGTGCCACTGTATGACCGAAGAGGGTCATACAGTGGCACTCGAATTTGGAAGATTGATAAGACACGGGGGCTTCAGCGCGTACAACAAGCTGCGGAATCCTTGCTGCACTGATTCCAAGGCATACGTGCCAGCATCATTCCCATCCCGCACGTGTCGGTGATCCCGGCGAAGACAAGCCCCGCTCCGATGAACGCGGAAAGTCCGACAAATGCAGGGTGAACAAACCAGGCGAGGATCGCACCAAGCAGAACAAGTGATCCCGCTGCGATGCGGACCTGGCGTTCCAGCGACATCGCCTTCTTGCCACGGACGACGGGAAGACCCGCTGCGACGCACGCCGTCGTTCCCCCCTCGACATTGACGACGTTCGAGAATCCCGCCTTCACGAACTTCTCACACGCTTGTTGACCTCGCCCCCCGGATTTGCAGATGACGTAAAGGGGTTCATGAGACGACCCGTTCCGGGCCTGCATCAAAGCATTGACGTCAAGCTGATCCAATGGAACGTTCCGGGCGACGTCGACATGCACCTCCCGATACTCGACTGGCGTGCGGACATCGATCAGTTCGATCTTCTTTCCGCCTTGGCAGAGGTTTGCGAGTTCTTGTGGCTTGATGGTCGTGACGCTCATGAGCTACTCCTTAAATTCATTCTTTGGTTGTTGAAAGGCATTTCAAAAACGGGGGCATGTCTCGGTGTGATGATCACTTTAGCAAAAACGGATCAATTGCATTTGCCGCCGAATCGGGCCTCAATGCATGTCATGATGTTTGCCAGGTGAGTTTCAATAATCTGGTAGTACGCATTCCGACCTTCTTTCTCGTTGACCAGAAAGCCGCACCGTTGCATCAGTCGCAAATGTTCTGAGGCCATATGGCTGGGAATTCCACATGATTCGGCCAGTTCCCCTACGGTGTACCGTCCCTGAAGCAGCATCTGGACCATACGAAGCCGATGCGGATGAGCCAGTATTTTCAAGCATTCTGCCGCTTGCGTCATGGCATCTAAAGAAGTCAGTTTCAGTGGTTTTTTGGCTTCAGTCGTCATTCGTCGTTCTCCAGTACTCAAATATATCGGAATGTTCCGACATGTCAATGAGTTTTTCTGGAGGTCATGTAGGAATTCAGGACGAGCCTCACGTGCCACGCCGCGAAAGGGGGCAATTTCCGCTGGTTAAAGTTGGTTTGACTACAGTCTTTGTCCCGGAGGGACTTCAGCATGTAGCCGGTGGTTGAGCGAAGCGACACCACCGGGTGTCGGACGGAAATATCTTGAATCCTGGAAGGATTCCAGAAAAACGAGGCTGATCGATGGCGATCGGTTGAAAGCAGAAATGTCTGAACAATGTTTCTGGCATCCTTCCAGGATGCAAATTCGAAAACCGTTCGTAAACCGGTGGTGTCGCTTCGCTCAACCACCGGCTAATTGCTTTAGTCCTTCCAGGACAAAAAACATTCTAAAAAAATCATGATTTCTTTCTGTGGAAAAATCGATTTGCGCATGAGGTTTCCCCTTCGTTTCAGAGGCTGCGCTGTCACCGTCGCTTACCCCCGTTTCAGATTCACTTTGTGCCAGCCGTTGAATTGATAGCCCTTGTAGTTCCACGGATTTTGCTCGGGCTGGGTTTCGCCGCTGGTGTCCGTCGCACGGACGACGAGACTGGTTGTTGTCTCTGTTAAAGGGATTTCGACTGACCACAGCACCCAGCAGTAATCGCTGACGGGTGATGTCACTTTTGCCAGCTTCCAGGTTTTTCCACCGTCGGCAGAAACTTCGATCTTCTGCACGTTACGACCCGTGGCTCCGTTGGTCAGGGCGAACCCTTTGACGTTGATCTGATTGCCGCTGACGGATGCTTCTTTTCCTGGAACGCAGATGACCGAATTCAAGATGAATTCATAGATTGGTGACGTCTTGGCAATGAGTTCGGCGTTGTCTTCGGGAACCAGTTTATAGACGTCGGCCACGAAATGGTTGGGCGAAGGACGGTCCGAAACGGTGATCTTGTGCAACCATTTCACGCTTCGGGCACCAATGAAGCCCGGAACGATGGTCCGCAGAGGAAAGCCGTGCGACGGCGTCAATGGTTTCCCGTTCATTTCAGTCGCCAGCAGGCTTGAACCTGTGGCTGTGGTGACTTGAGCTTTTTCGATGGGGATCGAACCACCGAAGGGAAAAGTGATGTTTTTTTCAACGACGTCATCACGTCCTTCGAACCAGACGTGTTTGGCTTCGGTTTTGACGCCAACAAATTTCAGGACATCGGCGAGTCGGATTCCTTGCCACTCCGCATTCCCGATGGCGCCGGCTTCCCATTGGATTCCGCCAACTTTCTTGATGGCAGCAAACTCGCTGCGTCGGTTGCCTGCACAGGTCAACGTCGCGGTGGTTTTCGCTTTCGGAAATCGGTCCATCAGTTCGGCAACGGTAAACGTCAATGGCTTATCGACCATGCCGTCGATGGTGAGCTTTAAATCCTTCGAGGCGATTTCCGGTACGTTGCCATGGCTGCGTACAAAAAACGAATCGACCGGAGTGATCCAGTTTTCAACCAGTTTATTCAGCGGCGGTTCGCCATTAAATGGGACTGCTTGACGTGCAATCAGATCTGCTGATCCGAAAGGATTCGGCGGTGATTCCTGTGATCGAGCGATGCGCGATCCAATGGACCATGCCAGAACACCAACAGTACCATGACGAAGCAGATCGCGTCGGGAAAGAAGATCGAGCGACATGAGAATGCCTTCAAGGAAGTTGATTGTTGCTAAGTCGGAATTGGGTAAGAAAGTTAACGACAATAACGATCGATAGACCCAATTCCAAGAGATTAGCGGCGAGGCGAGTTAAAGCGAATGCTCTTGGCAGAATCATCAAAGTTGATCCTCCGCCTGTGAATTTCGATGAGAATGTCGTATCATCTTTTCGCGTCGGAAGACAAGCGAACGGCAGCCATCCTTTGGTGGCGCCGGTCAGTAAGAAAGCGTAAGCCGACCAACGGGAACTTTTTCACAGAAGTTCCCGTTGGTCGGCTTTTTTCGTTTGATCTGGTCGCTTTGAACACACACACACACACACACACACACATCTGGTCGCGAATGTCCCGGTCAGTGATTCGAAGTCGATTTGAGAACGGAGAAAACAAATGCTGGAAACAATTATCGTCGTGCTCGTGATTCTGTGGTTACTGGGGATGGTGGCGTCGGTCACGGCTGGGGGCTTGATCCATTTGCTGCTGGTGGTCGCCGTCGTCGTGATCTTATTGCGGGTTATCGGGGGCCGGGCGCCTGTCTAACCATCACACCTGTTGTCTCTCCACAAGGAACTTCTGCGAGTGAATAATTTATGCCGATGCTAGAAGCGCAACACCTGACGGCCCTGATCATCATCGCCAATGAGGAACGGCGGTATTCACTGGACAAGCCACTTCGTCGAGTCGGTTTTAAAATCCGAGATGCCACGAACGGAGAAGACGGTCTTCGTCTGGCAATGGAAACGCCAGATCTGATTGTGCTTGATCTTCACCTTCCCGATATGACGGGATTCGAGGTCTGTTGTCGCCTCAAGGCCCATGCCGCGACGGCCAACATCCCCGTGCTGCATCTTTCCGATGCACCTGTCGAAAGCAGTGAGTTTTCCCATCACATGGAACGGGGTGACGAAGCCTATCTGACATATCCGGTGGAAGAAGTTGAATTACTTTCTTTCGTGAACACTTTGATTCGCGGTCGTCAGGCCCAGCGACAGTTCAGCAGCTTTTTAGAAGCCGCACCCGATGCTGTTGTTATCTCTGAAGAGAATGGCAAAATCGTCCGTGTGAATGGACAGACCGAACGAATGTTTGGCTATCTGCGGGAAGAGTTGATTGGCAAAGAGGTCGAGCTTCTGTTGCCCGAGCGGCTTCGAGACGATCATCGGACGCACCGAGCCTGTTACTCGACGAATCCCACCACTCGCCCGATGGGAGCGGGTCTGAATCTGTCAGGTTTGCGGAAAAACGGCACTGAGTTTCCCGTGGAAATCAGCCTCAGTCCGATTCCCGACCATGAAGGGATACTCATTGCCTGTGTGATTCGAGATGTGACCGATCGCAAGCGGGTGGAAGTCGCTCTTGAGAAGAAGAACGAACGGCTGCATTTGCTTTTGGAAACAGCGGGGATGCTGCTGTCCGCCGCCGATCCCGACGCGATGCTGCACGACCTGCTCACCAAGTTAGGTCCGCATATGGGTTTGGACACGTACTTTAACTTCAGAGTCGATGAGAGTGGAGAAGCCTTGAAGCTGGTCTCGTCCGAAGGTGTCTCTGAAGAGTCCATTCATGCGAAAGAGAAGTTGGAGTTCGGTCAAGCGATCAGCGGTGCCGTCGCCTTGTCTCGCCTGCCCATCGTGGCGAATAACATCCAGCAGTCCGATGACCTGAATACCAGGCTTGTCAAAATCATTGGCCTGCGTGCCTATGTCTGCAACCCGATGATCTTCGACAACATCCTGCTGGGTACGCTTTCTTTTGGAAGCCGGACGAAAGATGAATTCGACCCGGACGAAATGGCTTTTCTGCAAACGATTACCCATTATGTCACGGTGGTTTATGCGAACCTGAGGACGCAAGCAGCGGTACGTGAAAGCGAAGAGCGGCTTCGGTTCATCCTGGAATCGATACCTCAAAAACTTGTTACCACCAAGCCGGACGGAAGCGTGGACTACTTCAATCCACAGTGGATGGAGTACACCGGCTTGACGTTTGAACAAATTCGGGATTGGGGATGGAAGCAGTTCATCCACCCCGATGACGTAGACGATCACATCCGAAGTTGGCTGTACGCTACGAATACTGGCGAAGTCTACGAACACGAGAGTCGGTTCCGACGCGCCGATGGTGAGTATCACTGGCACGTCAGTCGTGGCGTACCGATGCGTGACGAATCAGGCCAGATCATCATGTGGATAGGGGCCAACACAGACATTCATGGAATCAAGCTGGCAGAAATGGCGATGATGGATTCGGAGGTCCGTTATCGGCGACTGTTCGAGACTGCCAAAGATGGCATCCTGATTCTTGACACGGAATCCGGGCGAATCACAGACGCCAACCCTTTCATGAGCGAACTGTTGGGGTACTCGCATGAACATTTCTTAGGGAAGGAACTGTGGGAGATCGGACTGTTCAGCGACAAAGCAGCCAATGAGGCGGCGGTCCGAACCCTTCAGGCCGCAGGCTACATTCGTTACGAACACCTGCCACTGGAAACGAATACGGGGCTGACGGTTGAAGTGGAGGTTGTCGCCAATGCCTACCATGAAGACAACCACAAGGTGATTCAGTGCAACATTCGGGACATCACGGAACGCAGCCGATTGGAGACAGAACGGAACCGCCTGGAAATTCAGATGCGGGAGCAAGCCGTCGCATTAGAAGACCTGCACCGCCGCAAAGACGAATTCCTGGCGATGCTCAGTCACGAACTCCGCAATCCGCTTTCTCCCATCGCCAGTGCTTTGCAACTTCTTGGTCTTCAAAAGAACGAAGATCCACTTCAGCAAAAGGCCCGCACGATCATCGAGCGTCAGGTGGGACAACTGACTCGTCTCATTGACGATCTGTTGGAAGTTTCTCGGATCACCACGGGAAGAATCCACCTTCAACAGAAACGGGTAACACTGAATGTGATTGTGGAACATGCGGTCGAGACAGTTCGTCCATTGATTGTCCGACACCAGCACGCCCTCACCGTGTCGTTATCGAAGGAACCGATCTGGGTCTTCGCCGATGCGGCTCGACTGGAACAAGTCGTCATCAACTTGCTGACCAATGCTGCCAAATTCACGCACGATGCGGGTCACATCTGGCTGGAAGTCCAGCAAGAAGACGACGAATGTGTCTTGCGAGTGAAGGATAACGGGATTGGTATTGCGCCGGAGATTTTGCCACACATTTTCGACCTGTTCACGCAGGCGGAAAAGTCGCTTGATCGTTCACAAGGGGGGTTGGGAATCGGGCTGGCTCTGGTACAGCGTATCGTCGAAATGCATAAAGGACGAGTCGATGCCATCAGTAAATTGGGAGAGGGAACCGAGTTCGTTGTGCATTTGCCGGTCATGATCGCGACGGCAAATCCACCTATAGAAATAGAAAACGAAAGCAGACAGAAGGACGATCGTTCCCTGCGCGTATTGGTTGTGGATGACAACGAGGATGCTGCTCAGATGATGGGGATGCTGTTGTTAAAATCAGGGCATGAGGTTCTTACGGTTCATGACGGTCCATCCACATTGACTGCTGCGCGAGATTTCTGTCCGAATGTCGTGCTGCTGGATATCGGATTACCGGGAATGGACGGCTTCGAGGTCGCCAGGAAAATGCGAGAACAGGAAATCTTCAAGGATGTGATCCTGGTCGCCATGACCGGATATGGGCAAGATTCAGACCGGCAGCGTTCCAAAGAGGCCGGTTTCGATCATCATCTGGTCAAACCTCCTGATTTCAACAAATTACAGCAAATCCTCGCGACCGCCTTAGTGAAAAGAAACTAATAATCCCAAAGCGATTGTCAGCTATTTGTCATGTCAGCATTAGCCCGCGCAGACAATGCCGTGACGCATGTTTCTGCTTTCTTCGTCTCGATATGCCACTGCTTGACTGAAGAGAGTCAAGCAGTGGTACGGTTTTCGAAATGACCTTGCTGTCTCAAAAATACGTCAAAGAGTTGCGGGGATGGGCATCTGCAATTAACCCCTGGCTGAGCATAACCGGCAGACACTACTACTTTTGTTTAGCCAATCAACCTCAATTCGGATAAACTGATTGTTATTACAAGGAAAAAGGAGTACTATATGACGAGTTGAAAAGGTGCTGAGTCAGCAACTCTCTTTCAACAGGGATCGGAAAACTGGATAAAAAGCAGCCCGGCTAATATCGGGAGGCTCGTTAGTAAGTAAGCCGACGCAATGGAATACCTTTGGGTGTTCTGCTGCGTCGGCTTTTTTGTTTTTCCGTCCCGTGCGTTGAGTCGACGGGAATCGTCTCTGGTGTTTCCACGCGTTGTGGATGGATTCGGTCTACCGTCCTGGTCTGATAGAAAAAAGGAAAACGGAAATGCTTGGTACGATCCTGCTCGTGATTTTGATTCTGATGCTTCTTGGTTCAGTACCTGCCTGGCCCCATAGCAGAAACTGGGGCTATGGTCCAAGTGGTGGGCTGGGGACCATTTTTGTGATTCTGCTGATTCTGGTCTTGCTCGGCCGTGTCTGAGAATCGCTTCAAGCCGTCAATAGTTGTCGTGTGATCTACAGACCGCACAAGCTGATGCGCAGCAGGGGTTCTTCCCCGTGCTGCGGATTTGAACCGGCGTATTCAATTCAAATACTGACACACTCATTGCATCGCGCTGAACGCCCGATGTTCACAGCAGACGACAGGTTGGGTTCTTATGGCACAGATCGGATTCTGGATCCATTTAGATCAGCTCAGTTCGTCGTATTTCGTGATCATCATCGTGCTGCTGTTATTTGTTGCAGCCGGAGTCCTGTTAAGGATTGGCCTGATCGGCTGGTGTGTCGGTATTTTTGCGAACCTGATGCAGTTGAGCATTCGGAACGGATTCGGGGTGTGGCGACAATTGTTCGCGTGGGCACCCTGGCCGTTATTTCTGTCCATCATGATTGGTTGGCTCGTCCTGGGGTGTCTGGCTGTTCGCAGTCTGCCTGCACTCACCGTCATTTGTGCGTTAATTCCATTGTTCATGGGACTGACGGCGTGCCTGGCTTATATGATGATCGACTTGGAACGATTCGCTGTGGCTCGTGGCAGCAAATCGGTGCATAACCCATTAGAAGGACAAGAGCTGGCAGTAAATCTGGTTCGATACGGTCAAGCCGTGGGGGTTCCCCTGCTGGTCTCAGCAACCGTTGGAATGGTTGGTGGATTTGCGCTGCTGAATTTCGGCCTGTACGAGACGATCGGGAGGAAGTGGTATGCCATTGCGAATGGGCAGGCCGAACCGACTTATGTTGACTTCGTGGCCAACGCATTGATTGTGCTGCTGAAAATTGTTGACCTGCTGGATTTTGCCAAGGCGAGCCGTCTGCTTGAGGTCGCGTACGTGCATCAAGCAGCGTGGCCCTCATCCGCATTAATGGTCATGTTCCGGATGTTTTTTACGCTGGTGTTATTGCAACAAGTATTCGCGTCCGTGCGTCAAGGTCAGGTCCTCTCTGCGACAATTTCAGACTTATGGAATCCCCACGAGCCAATCCACAGGAGGGCTCAGCATGCTTTTCCACAACACGGTCCGGGGGCCGTTGGTCCGCTTCTGATTTCGCTGGGGAACGTGACGTCCTTAACGAAAGAGCAACGTGAGCGAATACCGTCGATGCTGGCGGCCATCGGACCTACAGCCATTCCGTCCCTGGTTCGCCACCTTTACGATGGACCTGATCATGTTCGAGCCATCGTGGCGGCTTCACTTGGTCACCTTCGAGTTCGCGAGACAATCCAATTACTTGTCGTCTTGAGTGACGACCCCAGCGAAATCGTTCGGAAGAGTTTGGTCGAATCTTTAGGAATCATCGCCAGTCCCGTTTCGAGTACCACCGACCAGGAACAGGCTTATCCTCAGTTGGTCGACTGGCGATGGTCGGTCATGAGATGGAAGACGAAGCTCAACCCTCTTTCACCTGTCGAGGCCGTGGCGCTTGCGGTCAAGACGCTGCTGAATGCCTTGGGTGATGATTCATTGGCGGTACGGGGTCACGCCGTCAGAGCACTCGGACAAATCGGATCCCCTGCGTCATCTTCATCATCAGGGTTGATTTCCATGCTGAAGGACGAAGATGAAATGGTACGGTGGGAAGCCATTCAAGCCGTCGCAAAAGTTGGTGGGGCGGTCGCTCAGATCGTCGACGCGCTGATTGACTTGCTGCAGGATGCGAGCCCCTTGCTGAGAAGTGCAGCCGCCAGAGAGCTAGGTTCATTTGGCGAGGCCGCCGCGCGGGCGTTTCCGTCGCTCGTTCCTTTACTTCAGGATCGAGAAGTTTCCGTTCGAGAATCCGTGGCCGAAGCCATTGGTTTGATCGGTCATCTCGATGATCAAGCCATCCAAGCGTTGGTTCTGGGATTTGGAAGTCGGGATACTGTCATCCGGGCTCAGACAGCAGAAGCCCTGGGAACGATTGGTGTGTCGGCCAGTGAGACCGCTTCAGCACTGGTAAAAGCACTCGGTGACAAGAACGACACGGTTCGAGCAAAGGTCGTTCAAGCTCTTGGTAAAATTGGCGAAGATGTGGCTGACGTGGCCTTGCCAGGACTGATACGAGCACTTCAGGATCAAGACAACGTCGTCAGCTCGCTCGCCGCCGAAGCACTCGGTCAGATGGGGGAATCTGCAGACGCCGCCATTCCGTCACTCGTCCGCTCATTGCATCACATCAACCCTGAAGTGCGCGCCAGCGCTGCGGAATCATTGGGAAGGCTTGGCGTCGATGTTGCGGGAGCACCGGCGGCTTTACAGGTTGCTTCCCGGGATGAAGATGCTGACGTTCGAAGTCAGGCAATTCATGCGTTAGGGATCATTCAGGAACCAACAATCACGATCAAACAGGCTGTTTACGTCGCGCTGGAAGATTCCGATGCGGAAGTCCGAACCGCCGCAGTCATAGCGCTTTCTCGCTGGGGCGAACTTGACGAAGCACCGCTCGCCATCTTTTTGACGTTACTGGGGGACGCGAACGAGAATGTCCGCATGAATGCAACAAAGGTTTTGCCTGCTGTTACCCGACCAACGCCAGCCGTCATTGAATCCTTATGCGTTCGTCTCAATGACGATACGGAACTTGTCCAATCGCTTGCGGCCCATGCGTTGGGGGAACTTGGTCCAGCAGCCTTAGCCGCCGAAGCCGCATTGTTACATGCGGTCCAGACAGGCGGCATTACCGTCCGCGAAGAGGCGATCAAAGCATTATTATTGATCAGTCCGTCCTTGAGTTCGGTTGCAATTGATGAAAGCGAAGAAGAGCAAAAGGCTCAAAAGGCTATTGACGAATTGCAAGAAAATGAAGGTCAGACTCAGCCAAGTCCTGGAAACGAGCTGACCAATATTGATCCCGCCATCATCACAATTGTGATTGATTCCTGACGTCGACGATCATCGCCAATCACTTGGACATCGTTTTGCACGACTTTTCACATTTGCGGCATTCTTCGGCGCAGGCCTTCATATGGGCATCCATCGGGAAGGCTTCGCACGATTTCGCACATTGATCGCAACACTTGGCACAGCATTCGGCCATCACGGCGGCAAGCGGCCCGCCTCGCGCACAGACTTGAGCACAGGCGGCACAACTTGTGGCACAGTCCTGACAGTACATCAGGCTGGCCAGGTGTTCCTTCTTGCCATCGGCCGCTAAGTTCGCGCAATGGGTTGAACAGTGGTCGCACGCTCGCTGGCAGTCAGAACAAGCTTTAGCACATTCTTGCATCGCAGCATGGGACTTCGATTCCGCTGCTTGAGTCTGATGGACAAGCACATCCGCGCCGACAATCGTAAGACTGAGCGCCAAAATCGCAGCACCAAATCCGCAGGACATTCGATTCTTCATGATCAAGCCTTTTCCTTAAAATCTGTCATCTTGACACCAGCGCCAGAAATTGACGTCTCGATGCGAGCGACAGAAACAAAAAACCGACGTGATCGAACACACTGATGTGTTCACTCACGTCGGTTTACTCTGAAACAAGCCCCCCGACACGGCCGGGCTGCTCTTTATCAAGTCTTCCGATAATTGCCGCGAGTATGCTATCACGTTGAATGGGGAAAGACGACTGCTTGTTTGAAATCAAAATCCGTGACAGGCGATATATCCAAACGGAGATATTCCGTGTTTCCTTCCTTTTCTCTGAATAATTGTTCTTAAGTGATTGCTATTCTAAAAAAATCATGTAGGATCAAATCAGTGAAGTGAGTCGAGGTGAAGCCTTATCTCCCTGCCACATCGGAAAACTAGATAGAAAGCAACTCGGCTTATACCGAGAGGCTGGTTACTGAGTAAGCCGACGCGATGAAATTCCTTTTGGTGTTTCATCGCGTCGGCTTTTTTTGTTTTTTAACTTGCAGCGATGGCTCATTAAAGAGTTTGAAGTTCGTAGCACATGATATTTCCTGTGACTATTTGTGATTCTCAGCACCAAAGCTTGTGGTCGAAGCGCTCTGGAAAGAGATCGCTCATTGTGACCAACGACGTTTCAATTCACATGGGGTGACAAATGCTAAATCTCGCAGTGACCGCTTTTCCGCTGGCGATGGCCGGAGATTCGTTGGCATACCTGTTAGTGGGCGGCGGCGTTATTGGGGCGATGGTCAGCATGGTTATCGCGAAAACGATTAAGCAAGTAAACGCATTTAGTCAGGATCACCGCCAAGCTAAATATAAGACGCGTGACCTTGTCTGACCGATCTGTCGGCCTGTTCTTTAGTTGCAGCGTCTGATTCCGGCGACCTATTGAATGAGTCACATCCGTCGTGCTCTTTCAGGTTGACACAGTTGATCGCAGCGGAATGCTGTGGCGAGGGTGAGTCGATCGGAATAGGCATAGAGGTTTCTGACGAGTGAGGAGGTATTTCAATGTCGACGCAGCAAGCTAACTCCAATAAGGCGATCAGGCTTCCGCTTGGAAACGCAATTTACCGTTCGATGACGTCGACCATCGTCAAGACTGATGCTATGGAGTTGACCCGGTGGGTACTTCCGGCTGGCAAATCGATTCCGACGCACAACGTTCCCGGCGAAATCACGGTTCAATGCCTTGAAGGGCGGGTCGCTTTCAAAGCGGGGGGAAAGACCCAGGACATTAAGGCGGGTTATTTGCTTTTTCTTTCCGCCGGGGAGATTCATTCCGTCACCGCAGTTGAAGATTCTACTCTGCTTGTGACGCAGCTTCTGCCATCGATCAAGCCTCGCGAAAAGGTCGACGTCGTGCAAGAAGCGTCGGAAGAATCGTTTCCTGCCAGCGATTCACCAGCTTATTGATGAAGGCGATGTGACTGTCAGAGTGAATGTCGCGATTTGGGCGATTTCATTGAACCTATTCCGAAAGAACTGCCCTAAATACCAGGAAACGACGAATGATGTTTCATCGAAAACTATTAATTGCGACGATCGTTTGTGGAATGTTATCGTTCGGCGCGGGGGCAAAAGCAGGGGTCATCTACAATAATCTTCCCCCCGTCACGACCTCAGGCGGCACGGACCCCTTTGCTGTGGATGGCCCATCTTTCAACTCGTTTTCCACTGGCAGCAGCGTTTCGGTCCTCACTGACGTGAAATTGATGCTCTCAGGTACTCCAGGGGTTGCTCAATTCACAGTCAGTCTCCTTAGTGACTCATCAAAGAGTCCCGGATCGCTGCTGGCGACGTTGGGAACGTTTAGCGACGGTACCTTGACACCATCGGCGTCGGTCTACAACGTTCCTGTTGCAGCTTATGCGCTCGCTGCTGGTACACGCTACTGGGTCGAGTTGAATACGGCACCGACGGGTCCGACTTCGAGTGTGGCCTGGGACTATGCCACAAATGCGACGGGCATTGGCGTGAGCGGGGAATACTGGGCCTACAATCCATCGGGCGTGCTTACAGTCACTGCAAATGCGGACAATAGTGGTCCTTTTCAGATGGAAGTGACGACGTCTGTTTCTTCGGCAGTTCCCGAACCCGGTACGCTTTATCAAATTCTGACGGCGCTTGGGATTGGCGTTAGTGCAATTGCGCGTCGTCGTATGGTGTGATCGTTATTGCCGGGCAACAGCGAGAAATTCAATCAGTCGACGCCGTCGACTTCGCCTGCCCGGAGCGAGTGGGGTTTGAATCGTGGTTGCGATTCAGGCCCAATGTCCGTGATGACCAGTTTCCCCTTCAGCCAGTGAAAAGGGCTGTGGAATACAGTCGCATGTTGCGTCTGTTAAAAGGTCATTACATTTTCTGAAACAGAGGAGCCGAAGAATGAAGACTTGTGTAAATGTGTTATCTGTCGCCGCGTTATCGTTGAGCTTTCTGAGCTTGCAAGTGATTGCGGACGATAAAAGTGCCGATCAAAAGACGAATTCAGCGGTGACACATCATTTCCGAACGAGCGCGATTGAGGGGATGTCGGTCCGCAATCATGAGGACGAACACCTCGGTAAAGTGAAGGATCTGGTCATCGAGCTGGAGACTGGCACGATCGTCTACGCCGCTCTTGATTTTGGCGGATTTATCGGAATTGGTGACAAACTGTTCGCGGTCCCCTGGGACGCTTTCAAGCTTGAGGCCAATGACAAAGGAGAGCACCTTGTGCTGGCTACTACGAAGGAAAAGCTCAAAAGCGCACCGGGCTTTGACAAGAGCCACTGGCCAGTCGCAGGCGACCCAGCCTGGTCGCATGTTGACAAGTTCTATGGTCCGTTGAAAACCGCTCAGCAATCGACAAAGCAGGTCGCCGCACTTGCCCTGTCCCAGCCAGAATCTGCCATGATTCCGGAATGCCTGGAAAAACTGAAGCTTTCAGAAAAGCAGAGTGAACAGATCAAGGGGATTATCTCCAACTACGACGAATCGATGAATATGGTTGCGAAGCAATTCGGCAGCCGTTATCTACAGACCATCGAGTTGGAATCGCAGTTGCTTGCCGCAATTGAAGATAATCTGACCGAACCTCAACGTGAGAAAGTCCGAAGTCATCGGCTGAAGACTGCCAAATATGAAAAGGCAGTTCAAGCAACAAACACTGCTCCGAATCAGGCAACGGCCAAGCCGGCCAACGCGCTCGACGATGCGCATGAAGGGGCTGGAGTGACACTCACTTCCGAGCAGGAAGAGGCAGCAGATAAGGTGGAAGCAAAATATCGATCTCAATTGCGTTCAATGAACCGCGATATTGAAGGGATGCACGCTCGACTGCTCTCCCTTTCAGCCTCCAGGATGGTGGCGATCGAAAAGGTACTCACCAAGGAACAGCTCACGGAGCTGCGAGATCATCGAAAGAGTGCACCAGAAGTCAAATTGGTCGTCGGTAAAAACTAACCGAAGAGGTTTGGTTTAACTGTCTTCAATTGTGTGGCATGGGACCGAAAACACCGCGTCCTGTGCCACATTTGTTTGTTTCGATCAATTCCATCACTCATCCAAAAGGCATCTATGATGAAACGACGGCTTTACTTGATGATTCTGCTACTGGGTATGCTCGTCATCACTGCTGGCGAGAGTCTTGCATACGGTCCGTATAACAACGGATATGGGCGAGTTGGCCCTGGTCCTCGCCGATATTACGGTTATGGAAATGGCCGTTATGATAACGAGTACGGCGCAAGAAGGGTAAACCCTTACAACTATTCCAACTATGGAACTGGCCCGTACGGTAATGGTTATATCGGCAACGGGTATGGATACGGAAATGGCTATGGTGGCTATGGAAACGATTACAATTACGGAAATGGATTTGTCTACCGAGGCCCATTAGGATTCGGACTTTCCATATTCTAAAATGAACCAGTTGTGCATTGACGATACGAGATCAGGAGCCGACGTGATGGAATTCCCTTCAAGGCGTTCTGATGCGTCGGCTTCTTTTCGTCCCGGGAACTTTCTTTCGCCGTCTGGAACCAAATGTCGCAAGCAAAAGTCTCTACGGCAGTAACGCAAGTTTCAAAAAACGTGATTGAATCGGCGGCGATGGAGATTGAAGCCGTTCTGATGAAGCTTTCGACACGGCGCGAAGGGTTGACCAGCGACGAGGCTCGTACTCGATTTGCAAAGTATGGGCCGAATGAGCTGGCAAAAGACCAGCAGACGAGTCTGCTGATGCTGCTCTGGCGTGCGGTTCTCAACCCACTGGTGGTTCTTCTGTTGGTCCTGGCAACCATCTCGTTCGCCACCCGTGACCCGCGGGCCGGGATCATGATGTCGCTGATGATCGTGACAAGTGTCGGTCTGAGGCTGATCCAGGAAGCGAAAGCGGGACGGGCGGCGGCCAGGTTAAAAGCGATGATCTCGGTCACTGCCACCGTCACTCGTGATGGCAAATCTCAGGAAATTGCTGTTTCCCAACTGGTTCCCGGTGACATGATCCAACTGGCGGCAGGGGATATGATCCCTGCCGATGTCCGTATCGTGACGGCGAAGGATCTGTACGTGACTCAAAGCTCGCTCACGGGCGAGAGCTTGCCTGTGGAAAAGTTCGCGAACGTCAAGGAGGCTGGGACAACTGCGCCGATCGATCTGGCGAACATCGCCTTTCTCGGCACGAGTGTCGGAAGCGGATCAGCGACCGCAGTTGTGATCACAACCGGTAAAGAAACTTATCTTGGCGGTATGGCCCATACACTTTCCGATGTGCCACAAGAGACTGCTTTCGATAAAGGGATTGCTCAATTCACCTGGTTGATGCTGCGATTCATTCTGATCATGGTCCCTCTGGTCTTCCTGATTAACGGCTTTACCAAGGGGAATTGGGTGGAAGCCTTTTTCTTCGCTGTCGCGGTGGCCGTGGGACTTACGCCCGACATGTTGCCGATGATCGTGACGGTGTGTCTCTCAAAAGGGGCGCTGGAAATGAGCCGCCAGAAGGTAATCGTCAAAAGGATTAATGCGATTCAGAATCTGGGTGCGATGGATGTGCTCTGCACAGACAAGACCGGCACGCTGACGATGGATCGCGTGATCCTGGAGAGACATTGCGACGTTGAATTGAAAGAGGACGATGGCGTGCTCGCGCTGGCCTATATGAACAGTCATTTCCAGACAGGATTGAAGAACGTCCTGGACCGCGCGGTGCTGGCCCATACTGAAGTCCACACTCATGCGAAGATCCCCGATTATGCAAAAGTGGACGAGATCCCTTTCGACTTCCAGCGTCGCATCATGTCTGTTGTCGTCCGTACGCCCGAAGGTAAAGACCGAATTATCAGCAAGGGAGCACCGGAAGAGATCTTCCCTCGCTGTGCGAACTTCGTGCTCGCTGACAAACTCAACCCGATGGATCATCCGCATATCGAACAGTTGAAGAAAGAATACGAGACTCTTTCGGCCGATGGCTTCCGTGTTCTGGCCATTGCCAGTAAAGACATTGAGCCACGGGGTGCAGTCGTGGGGAACTCGACACCGTATTCCACGAAGGACGAGCGCGACCTGATTCTGAACGGCTATGTCGCCTTCCTGGACCCGCCGAAGGAAACCGCTGCTGCGGCGATCAAGGCACTGCAAAGTCACGGCGTGTCAGTCAAAGTTGTCACCGGTGATAACGATCTGGTCGCACGCAAGATCTGCAAAGAGGTCGGTCTCGACACATCGGTGATGTTGCTTGGCAGTGATGTCGAGAAGATGTCCGACACGCAACTTGCTGATGCTTCTGAAAAAGCGACGTTGTTTGCTCGAGTCACTCCTGCTCACAAGCAACGGATCATCCAGGCTCTGCAATCTCGCAAGCACACTGTGGGGTTTATGGGGGACGGCATCAATGACGCTCCTGCGCTACATGCGGCGGATGTCGGAATCAGCGTTGATACGGCCGTGGATGTTGCCAAAGAGTCGGCCGATATGATTCTTCTGGAAAAATCGCTGATGGTCCTGGAAGCGGGTGTGGTTGAAGGGCGAAAGGTTTTTGCCAACATCCTCAAGTATGTCCGCATGGGTGCCAGCAGCAACTTCGGCAACATGTTCAGTGTTCTCGGGGCGAGCGTTTTCGTCCCCTTTTTACCGATGGCCCCGATTCAGATCCTGGCCAATAACCTGTTGTATGATATTGGCCAGACGACCATTCCGACCGATGATGTCGACCCCGAGCAAGTCGAAAAGCCACGCCCCTGGGACATTAAACGGCTGACCCGTTTCATTGTTTTTATTGGTCCGTGCTCATCAATCTTCGACTACACGACGTATTTTATGATGCTTTATGTCTTTAACTGCTGGAACGTTTCCACACCCGCGGCTGCGGCTCGAAGTGCGAGTCTCTTTCAGACCGGCTGGTTTGTTGAGAGTTTGCTGACACAGACACTGATCATTCACATTATCCGCACCAACAAAATTCCATTTCTACAAAGCCGGGCGTCCTGGCCGATGATGGTCATGTCTGCGGTGATCATGATGGCTGGAATCGCTATTCCTTTCACGTCGCTGGGACGTTCTCTGGGCTTCACGGCCTTGCCGTCGTTGTATTGGCCGCTGTTGGCGATCACGCTCGTGTGTTACGCAGTCTTGACCCAGTTGGTCAAAATGTGGCTGCTGAGGATCAGGTGGATCTGACTGGGCTTTTGTCTGGTGAATAGCGCCGAGGGTGCTTTTGTCTACGGATTTCGGAGACCTTGCCAGTTGATGATTGCCAATCAGTTATTGGACTATCGTAGAACAGTCAGGCGAGCTTATGCCGTTGCAGCAACGTGTGACCATAACGGAAGAGGCATCTTTGCCTGCACTTGATCGTTAAGCCATAAGTCTGACACACTCTTCGCCTCTCGCTGAATATTCTGGTGACTGACGTTGACCGTATGAGAGAGCGGTCGCATCCTGTTTTTATCGCTTAATTGTTCCGCTGGTCGGATTGGATTCGCTGACGGAAAGCGTTTTGTGTGTGTCGTGATGCGAGGCTGCGACCATGTCTGCGATGTAATTCGCTGAAGAAACAATTGCCAGGCAAATCGCTTTGGATTCGTTCGTCAATTGTTCGAAAACGATGCCGTGTTCGTTGCACCGTTGAAAAAAATAATTTTCCGCATCGCTCAACTCAACATCGTTGACATGTGTCGCCCGAGTCACGTTGCCCTCTCCTTTCCAGACGGCTTGATTACAGGAAAATCTCTCCAATCGCGTACGTCATTCGAGCGGGGTGAGTTCGAATAATCACGCGAATGTTGTCACGTCTTCGGATTTTAAAAAATGCATCAATCGTCGGCAAATCTAAACTGAAAGGTTGTCACCACAACCCGCAAAACATCCTTCATTCTTTGAATCGTTGACAAGGGAATGGGTGAGCCTTTCAATTCTGATCGTGGCTCTTTCGCCACAAGCGTGGCATGGATAATCCTTGTTTTGTTCGATAGACTTCCGCGCGATTCTGCGAGAGGAATCACTCAGGAGTCTGCAAACGCAAAGTCTTTGCAAAAGTGAAAACCAGGCGACCGACGGACCACAACAGAAAGTGAGCAAACAATGGCGAAACAAAAGTCAGGGTCAACAAAGCAACAGACGCACGAAGCGGGCGGAGACGCGTTGGAAGCGGCACAGGCGAAGAAAGCCGGTGCCAAGTTCGAATGGCATTTCGGCCGAGTTACTCGACTGGGGCATTTCGCGATTCCCGGAGGTCACGGCGTGACGATCGTCTGGGAGGAAGGTGGTGTGACCTCACAGCAAGGCGATATCAATGCCGATCAATGGGAGATCTTCAAGCTGGCGTTCATGAGCACGGGCCGCATTGCCGTTCTGAGCGACGCGGAGGGTGAGGGGTGGATGTACGATTACCGGTATCTGGAAGCGGTCCGATGAGGCTGCCTGTGATTATCGAGCAAGAAGCGGTATATTCACTTCAGTCGGAAGACAAATGAACGGCATCCGCCATTTGGCGGGGCCTGTCAGGGAAAAAGCGTAAGCCGACCAACCGGAACTTTTTAACAGAAGTTCCAGTTGGTCGGCTTTTTGCATTTGGACTGGGCGATTTGCGCAAGTCACGCATGTCGCGACTGATTGTTCGAAATCGATTTTAGAACTGGGAAAACAGATGCTTGAGACAATTATCGTCGTACTCGTGATTCTGTGGTTGCTGGGAATGGTCACTTCCGTCACAGCAGGCGGATTGATCCATTTGCTGCTGGTCGTCGCCGTGGTCGTCATTTTATTGAGGATTATCGGGGGCCGGTCGCCCATCTAGCGGTCTGAGTCTGTTCGCTCGATTACTTAAGGAGTTCGTTTCCATGAATAATAAAGCCCTCGTATTTGTCGGTGTCGTTCTCATCGCAGCGGGAGCGATGGGGTTGTTCTATCGGGCCATTCCGTATACCAGCCGCGATGTCGTGATTGATGTGGGGCCGCTTAAAGCCACGGCCGAGACGAGCAAGACCTGGCCGATTCCGCCAATCCTGGGAGGATTAGCGATTGTTGCCGGTATCGTTGTTGTCATTGCTGGTGCAAGAAAGGCGGCTTAGCTCGAAAGCATTGGGAGTCGACCGGCGGACGTTTGGGCGAACACGAAGCCGGTTTTCTTCAATGTGCATTCCGAATGCAGCGATGCTCAAATCGTAAGTCAGCGTCGTTTTTGTGGGAAAAAGAGAAATGGAAATGCCGGGTACGATGCTGCTCGGGATTTTGATCCTCGCGTGAAGCATCGCATTGCCGACCTGCCCCCACCGAAAATCTTGGGGTTATGGTCGTCGTGGTGAACTGGGGCCACGATTCTTGGTTCTGCTGACTCTCTTGCTTATCAGCCTCATCAGAGACTCGCAGCATCTGGTTCTGTTCGAATCGATACAACGAAGGAATGCTGCAAACGATGAACACTGCTCAACAATTAGCGGCACTCGTCAAACAGGAACTTCAGGATTTACTTTCGAGATGGCGGCAACAAGTGCGGGAACTTCCCTGTGCGCGGCACCTTGATATCCCAACGCTCAATGACCATATACCAACAATACTTGTCGAATTGGCAACGGCGCTCGAATCCGATACCGGCCAGACGATCCCTGAATCGCTCCACGAAGAGAGTGCCCCCGCTCATGGTGTTCAACGTGTCGAAGATGGATTTGATATTGAAGAGGTGGTTGCAGAATACAATATCCTTCGGGGTTGCATTCACGATCTTGGTGATCGCCACGGAGTGAGCCTGCAGGGGCGACCTTTTCATATCATTAACCGTGTCTTTGATCATGCGATCGGCTTGGCACTGCAATCTTACGCGACTCAGCGTGCGATGGAGGTGCAGCAACGCCGGGAAGAATACCTCGCGTTTGTTGCCCACGATCTTCGAACTCCTTTGAGTGCGATTTCTCTTGCTGTGCAAATCCTTGAGCTGACAATTCCTGAGCGGGAAATTGTCCCCGAAGCGGCGAAGATCTTTAATGCCTTGCGTCGCAACGTGACGCAACTCGAAAAACTCGTCGACAAGGTCCTCGAGGAGAATGCGAATCTTAAGGCTGACACTGGACTCAAACTGGAAAAACGAGAGTTCGACTTGTGGCCGCTTGTCGAGTCACTGATTCGCGATCTGCATCCCTTGGCAATGACTTCCAAGACTCATTTGATCAATCAGGTTCCAGACGATTTGATTGTTTTTGCAGATGCAAGTGTGTTGAGGCGGGTCTTTCAGAACCTAATTGCCAACGCCATCAAATACACCCCGGAAGGTGAAGTGACTGTGGGGGCAAAAGTACAGTCTGCGGAAGAAAGCGTTGAGTGCTGGGTGACTGACACTGGGAAGGGAATCTCGAAAGAGTATCTCGATCGGATCTTCGACAAAGGAGAATCCGATCCGAATAGTGAAGGGGGATTCGGGCTGGGGCTTGCCATCGTAAAGGTGTTTACCGAGGCGAGTGGTGGCCAAGTGACAGTCGAAAGCCGGGAAGGAATCGGATCGACCTTCCGATTTTCACTTCCGAACAAAATGAATTTGTAAATTGGCGAATGTCAGCAGGCAACTGACTATCCAACCGACTTAGAGTGTACAACTCGCATGCCTTTTCACATCTACTAACACTTGGTGCTCGTTCGCTTGTCTCTCTATTTCCGGAGGATGTACTTCCCGCCGTCTGCAAACTTTTTCGAATTAACTGCCTTATCGCACGGACAGTGGCCGCGGGTTATTGAGTTCGTCGTTGTTATGAAAGTGATTTGTCAAAGATTCGCTCGTGAGCATCTTAAGAAAGCTCGAGGGGCTTTTTCACGGCCTTTCTGGTATCATCGTCACATGATGAAACCAAATTCCCCAAGGTGTACCCTCGTGCCAGACGTTAGAGAGACCGCTGACCTGCTATTAAAGAGCTTTCTCGACAAAGTGTCTGGTCCGCTGAAAAACGCCAAGATCGATCTCGTGACAGATGGCCAGTTACTGCCGGGTAACAACAATTCCTTCAGTTGTTCGGTCGAGTTGACGCAGGGTGCGAAGAAGCTGCCCCTCGAAAAGATCTACGTCAGCTTCAGCAATTTTCCAATGGTCAAATTCTTCGGAAGAACCTGGACTGAGTTTGAAGGTGCCTCTGGAATCGCTCCCTTCGTGATTTGCATTCAGGACCATTTTCGTCACATGAAAGCGTCGTAAGAGAAATCGACTGGCCGCAGTGCTTCGTGAGGCGGAATTCCGCCTGACAAAATTGATGGTGAGTCATTCGAGGATTACCCGTCGCACTAGCATCTCATTCGATTGTGGCTTTCTAATTTGCTACCTATCATCCGCTCGTTGATTTTGAAATTGTTGACCACTTCAAACAGCAATTCTGCCGGTGAGCAACGTGAAGAACGACGG
This sequence comes from uncultured Schlesneria sp., assembly GCA_903904835.1. GTDB lineage: Bacteria > Planctomycetota > Planctomycetia > Planctomycetales > Planctomycetaceae > Schlesneria. The sequence continues at coordinate 39,234 of CAIVEI010000175.1, forward strand.
CTTCCAATCCAGATCATGCTCTGAACAATTGAAAGCACTTGCCGATCCCATTCGGTTGAGGATCATTGATGTTCTTCGTCAGGGGGAAATGGCGGTTGGCGATATTTCAGAATTATTGGACGTTGAGATTGCGACAATCTCGCATCATTTAAAAATTCTGAAAAAAGCTCGTCTTCTCGAATGCAAACGCGAGGGGAGATTCATCATCTACAGCCTGAGTCCCGGCCTGCTTCAACAGTGCCCGAAGTCGACGAAGCAATTTCTCAATCTTGGCTGTTGCCGAATCGAAGTTCCAGGCAACGAGTCTGATGAACGAGGTTGAACTCCGGGCTTTACTCACAACATGTTGCCTGTCGTCGCTCGTTCATTGAGGGGAATGATCAAAAGCGGTGATTTGCAGACGACCGTTATGTCGGGGTTTAGAACAGGAGCTTTGCATTGTCGATTTGAATGGGATCGAGTGTATTCTCGCCAGCTTCAATAGTAACGATATGTTCGAAAACCTCTGGGTTGGCAAATGCGCCGCCTAACCGATCCTGAGACAACGGTATCGAAGGATCCTTCGGCATGCGCACGAGTACATGGTACTCGCCGGCGGGATTACCAGGTTTCGGGTATTTCGCAATGTCCTGATCATAGACGGTCAGTTGAAACAAACCCTCTTTATCGACGCGCGCCATGGGAGCAGGCACGTCTTCCGTGTCAGGTGCGAGCGTAATCCATGCATCAGCGGCAGGTTTGCCGTTGATGAGCAGGGTACCGGACACCGAGTAGACTTCCTTCTTTTCGGCGTTTCCGTTGCAGCCAGTCAGCAATGTTGAAAATCCGAGGGCGCACAACGTCACCCAATGGATCGTGGGCACTTTATTGAAGCTTAGAGCGCGACGAGAGTTCAGGCTTGTCAATTCAAGACTCCTTGGGGAGATTTGTTTCTCGATGCAATTTACAAGAAGTAGGTGTCGGTTTTCCCATATTCTGCATACTTGCGTTTAAGCCAGATATGAAATTCCTGGTAATGGGAATCTCGTTGATCGCCGCCATCGGATCTGGCGTTGTAACTGAGGTACAACTGCCGCCGCCATGATTCGGACTGATTGGCTGCCGAGCGGTGCGGCAACATCCCGTCGAACACAGCCAGATCGCCGGGTTGCAAGCAGAGTCTGATACCCTGGGTCCCTTCCACAGCGGCGAGGGGAAGTTCGTGATACTCTCCATCCATGGCGGACAGAAATCCGTTCTTGTGTAAACCGGGAAAGACTTCCGTTGCGCCGTTCTCGTCCGTTGCAGGATCGATGGGGATCAGGACTGTGACGAAACTGCGTGGAAAGCTTTTCCACCCGATGTAATCCTGGTGAAGCCCATAGCCCTTTGCTCCTGGCGGTTTGAAAATCAACTTGTCTTTGAACAAGCACGCCTCTTCGCCGTAAAGAGCAGAGACAATCTCCAGGACGCGCGGATCACGAGCCATTTGTTCGATTGTCGGACTGAGATCGATGATCGGGTCAAAACAGTCGAAGCGACATTCTTCGGTCAGGTGGTGGTTCTGCCAGCGACACCGAAGGTTCTTGTTGTCGATCAGGTCGGTCCGTTGCAATACCCGATTGGCCTCTTCGGAAATTGCATTTATCTCATCAGCGCTGAATATTCCGCGTAAAACAGCCAATCCCGTCTCTTGGTATTCATCGATGATCTGTTGATTGACGGCAGCCGTGTGAAATGTGTCTAACATTATTTCGAGGCCTTCCCTTGTGATAATTTCTTGACCATGCAAGATTTGGTTGCCAGTCATGCACGCTTTGACAACTGAAATCGAGACATGGCCAATGCTGCGACGCTTGAACTCGGCATTCAGAGGGGGTAAAACATTCTCACGTTACTGAGAATATTAGATTGTCAGCCCGCCGAAAACAACCCGCCAAGTTTGTCATCACCTGCTTTAAGGGCACCTTCCATGCTGCGTCGCCGAGGATTTACGTTAATCGAATTGTTGGTCGTCATTGCAATCATCGCCGTCTTGATTGCCTTGTTACTGCCAGCCGTCCAGCAGGCACGTGAGGCCGCAAGACGAACACAATGCAAGAACAATCTCAAGCAACTCGGACTTGCTCTTCACAATTACGAAGGGACATTCACCGTCTTTCCGCCGAGCAGCATCAGCCCCTTTGGAAAAGGCGTTTGGAACTATCCGGGGACGGGTCCCGCTGACCCCAACATTCGACTTCACAGCTTTGCGAGTTTGATTCTGCCGTATCTGGATCAGAGTAGCATTTACAATGGGCTGAATTACAGTATTTCGGCCCTCGATCCCTCGAATTTGCAGTTCGCTTCAAAATCGCTTCCCGCGTATGTTTGTCCAAGTTTCAGTGGGCAGAGATACAGCAACGATGCTCATTATACGGGTGCTCCCCTCAGTTCAACCAACTACGCCATTCGCAACTATGCTGCCCTTGGGGCAAAGACAGTTGTGGGTCTGTCGGGGGCGACGCCTGCAGAAGGCATACTTTATCCACAATCAAAAAACGGGTTTCGCGACATCACAGACGGCAGTTCGAACACGGCGATGCTTGTCGAGACCCGCGAGCAGGGAGCGTCTGTCTGGATCGATGGAACCAGCGCTGCATTGGCCGGTCGCTGGTTTAATCCGACCAGCATCAATCCTCCGTATGGCGGAAACACGAATGCCATCAACTACACGCCCTATTTCATTTCCACCCCCCTTTACGGCTTCGGCAATACCATTGATCAGACATGGGGGCCATCCAGTCAACATGTTGGCGGAGCACATCATCTTATGGCGGATGGTGCTGTAAGGTTTATTTCGCAGAACCTCGATGTGAACACGTATGATGCGTTGATTACACGTGGGGGTGGCGAAGTGGTTGGCGATTTCTAACGTTTTGTGAAACTTGGAGGGGCCGTGACCAATGGCAGAAAGGCAAGCGATGATCAGGCCAATATTGATTTGCATGATTGCGGCGATTTCTGCGGAATTGGCCACCGCAGGTGACTGGCCGCAATGGCTTGGCCCACAGCGGAATGGCTCGTCGGTCGAGAAAGTCGAATCCTGGACCGTCGATCCACCCGTTGTCTGGCGAGTCGATGTGGGGTCTGGATACAGCTCGCCCGTTGTGGCCGGGGGTCGCGTCTTTATTCATGCGCGAGTGGATCCGCTTCAGGAAGAAGAGGTTGTTGCCTTTGACGCTTTAACTGGCAAAGAACAATGGCGAGAAAAATATTCTCGTCCTGCGTACCTCAGTGCTGTTGGCGGAGGTCCTGCGGCAACGCCGACTGTGGCTGGGAACCGAGTCTACACCTATGGGATTTCGGGAGTTTTAAGTTGTCACGAGGCTGATACCGGTAAGCGACTTTGGCAGCGCGATGTCTACCGTGATTTCAAAGCGGCAGTTCCGCGTTTCGGTGTCTGTTGTTCGCCGCTCGTCGTGGGAAATCATGTTGTTATCAGCGTCGGTGGTAAAGAGACGGCGCTGGCCGCATTCAATGCATTGACGGGCGAACTGGCGTGGCAGGGGTTCGATGAACCGGCGAGTACCGCGTCACCAATTCTCTTTCGCGCTCCGGGACAGGATGTCACCGACCAAACGGCGCTGTTTGTGACGTCGCTCCGTTTACTGGCAGTTGATCCGCTGGATGGACGATTAAGTTGGGAGGCGCCTCTGGTTTTTAAACCGTCTGGTCCCGCACCGACACCACTTGCGGTCGGCGATGTTCTGATCACGTCGAATTCCAACGACGGCACGATTGCCACTCGAATTACTCAGTCGACCGACGGAGTTCGCTCGGAACATTTGTGGACGAAGAAAGAGATTGGCGGTTATTTCTCGAGCGGTGTTCGCTGCGGAGATCAAAAGGTTTGTCTTGTGACAAATGTCTTAAATCCCCTTCCCGTGGCGTCACTACGCTGTCTGGATGTCAGCACTGGTGAGGAACTCTGGAACGTTCCCGCCATAGGCTATTTTCATGTAGGAGTGATCCAGGTGGCTGATAACCGGCTACTGGTTCTGGACGATGGAGGAACGCTGAAGCTTTTCCAGATTGATGACAAAAAGTGTGTTCAGCTTGCCAAAGCGACGGTTTGTAAAGGGACGCTCGTGACGCCGGCGCTTTCGAATGGCCTGCTGTTTGCCAGGGATGGTACGGAACTCGTCGCTGTTCGAGTGGGGACTCCATGAGTCTTGCGGCACCGACCATCGCACCCGATCAGGTCGCAACGTCGGCGGAGCGACGAATCTATTACGGTTGGGTCAATCTGTTGATGGCATCCGTCGCGATGACCGCAACGCTACCGGGTCGTACGCATGGGCTGGGATTAATCACCAGGCCATTGACCGAAGACACCGCATTGAATGTCAGTGAAGCTCTGTTTAGTCAGCTCAACTTTTGGGCCGTGTTGATTGGAACCGCCATTTGCCTCCCTGTCGGAAAGGCGATTGATCGATTTGGCGTCCGTCAGGTTTTAACTGCGGTGGCGGTCGTGCTGGGCTTATCCGTAGCCGGTCTGAGTCAGGCGACGAATTGGATTTGGTTATTGGTGACTTTGACCCTTGTTCGAGGTTTTGGCCAGGGTGCATTGTCTGTCGTCAGCATGGCGATGATTGGGAAGTGGTTCACCCGGCGGTTGGGAATGGCGATGGGTCTGTTCTCAGTCCTCTTGGCGATCGGTTTTATTAACACGACTGTTGGTACGGGCTATGCGGTTTCGACGTACGGCTGGCGAGTGACTTGGCTGGCGATCGCCGCCTGTCTGGTTTTCGGCCTGGCCCCCCTGGGTTGGTTGATTGTGCGTAGCAGTCCAGAAGCAATGGGACTGTCGGTGGATTTAGCGGGCGATATCAAGGAAAGCGTTGACGAAGTGCCACTTGATCTGCCAGTGTCAGGCGCCTTGCGTTCGCCCGCCTTCTGGGTGTTCACGCTCGCTGCCGCAATGTTCAATCTGACCTGGTCTGCGATCACGCTGTTTCAGGAATCGCTGCTGGTCGAACGCGGTTTCAATCACGACTCGTTCATTCTCGTGATGGGGTTGCTTGTCGCGGCGGGGTTACCCGCGAATCTGTTAACGGGATGGCTTGCGACTCCTCGGCGAATCGGCGCGATCCTGGCATTCGGTATGCTGGTTCTGGCAGGATCGCTGGTGGCATTCCCGTGGATGACAACCAATACGCAGTTGATGTATTACGGAACGGCCCTCGGCGTTTCTGGCGGGATTATCACGGTGATTTTCTTTTCGGCATTCGGTCAGGCATTTGGTCGTACGCATCTAGGAGCGATCCAGGCGATTGTGCAGGTGGTCTCCGTACTTGCGTCCGCTGCCGGTCCCATTCTGCTGACGGGAAGCAGATCTTACGCTTCGACTTCACTTTTCTTTTATGTGGCTGCGGCCTTCGCAATTGTACTCGCCGGGTTGGCGATCGTTCTGAAGCTGCCGTCTCGAAAAATGACTCCCGAGCCGGGTATGACTTAAAGAGGCCTGTCATGACAGAACTTGTGATCCTGCCAGATTCCACCTCGGTGTCGACGGACGTTGGGCCCGTTCGGTTCCACTTGTCGTTGAATGTTTCGAATCTGGCAGCCGCGATTGACTTTTATCGTGTCCTATTCAACAGACCTTCCGCAAAACAACATGATGATTACGCAAAGTTCGACCTGGATCATCCGCCCGTTGTTTTTTCGCTTGTTCCAAGATCGCCCGGACAGGGTGGGTCTCTCAGTCATCTCGGTCTGCGAGTCGCTGATCCTGCAATACTTGATGTCTATCGGTCGCGGCTTGAAGCGGCGGGGATTTGCACATCGAATCAGGAAGGGACGGTTTGTGGCTACGCACGCCAGGATAAACTTTGGCTGCGTGATCCTGACGGAAATTTCTGGGAAATTTATCACATTGAAGAAGACATCCCACCCGATTCGGTTCGGCAAAGTCTATCGGGAACCGAGGCTCGTATTCCCGAACCCGAATTCCCCAAAGTTTGGGAACATTACATTACGGGCCCGTTCCCTGAACGCATTCCATGCGAAGATCAGACGCTCGATGAGGTCCTGCTGACGGGAACCTTTAACGCGGATATAAGCGATGAATTGCTCGCAGGAATTTTACGAGAGTCGTTTCGAGTTCTGAAGCCGCATGGCAAGGTGACGACGCATGGGCTGATGGGAACCAAAACCGTACAAAACAAGACGCCGGGTCTTCCTGGGTTAGCAGCGCTCGTTCAGCGCATTCCCGGCCATCAGGATGTCTTGGAGCGATTGAAAACTGCGGGTTTTGCCAAACTTGAGATCGTCAAGTTTACGGACAAAGCCTGGTTTGAGTTCGATGGCGTTCCGCTTCGCGAAGTCAAGATCGCTGGATATCGACCGCTCATTGAATCAGAAGTCACGACGCGGACGGCTCTTTACCGAGGTCCCTTTGCTCGACTTGTCACAGATGATGGCAACTGCTTTGCTCGCGGAAAGCGAATAAGTGTTTCCAACACCGCCTGGAAAATGCTTCGGCAAGGTTCATCAGCAGATTCATTTGTTTTCTTTGAAACCGGTACGAACTCTTCCTGCTCTTCAAAGTGAAAGGAGTGCACAATGCCAGTGGCTGCGACCCTCGATCGTGCTGGTGCCGTCTGCCAGGACGTGACCGAGTTTTTCCACGTTGGCTTGAACGTGAGTGATCTGGGCCGGGCCGTACGGTTCTACACAGCTCTTTTTGGGCAATCACCAGCCAAGCAATATGTGGACTATGCGAAGTTCGAAGTGACCGAACCGCCGCTTGTTCTCGCGCTCTATCCGAACCCGCAGTCGCCCGGTGGTTCTTTGAATCATTTGGGGCTTCGACTGCGAGATTCTTTGCAGTTGGTGGAAATGCAACGCCGCCTGGAAGAGGCGGGAATTTCGACTCAGCGACAGGATGAGGTGGAATGTTGCTATTCCCGGCAAACCAAATTCTGGATCACAGATCCTGACCGAAACCTATGGGAAATTTATACGTTTCACGACGATATCGAGCATTCAGGATTCGACGACGCTCCGATCAGATCCAGGGTGTCGACACCGCGATCAATTTGGGAGCATCATCTGAAAGAGCCCGTTCCCAATCGATTGTCGTTCCTCGAAAACTCCTTGGACGAAGTGCGCCTTGAAGGAACGTTTAATGCGTTGTTACCAGAAGAAACGATGCAACAATTGCTGACGGAAGCGGGACGCGTGCTGAAAGAGGGAGGGCGAATCGTCGTTCATGCTCTCGTGGGTGATCGCGCGTTTCCTGGAACACCGCAGCTTCCGGGAATGGCTTCAATGGTGGAACGTGTGCCGTTGGAGACTGAGCCATCGGAATTATTAAGACAGTCGGGATTCGTTGATATCCATTTCGAAAAACTGGGAGACATCCATTGTTTTCAGGTCAATGGTGTCGAATTGCGAGAACTTCGACTGACTGCAATTAAATCTGGTCATCGCCACGAAGGACTCGTCACGGTCATTTATAAAGGTCCGTATTCCGAAATCGAACTCGATGATGGACTTGTTTTGAAGCGAGGCGAAACGATATCAATTTTGAAGTCGGTTGCAGATCGCATCAGGTCTGGACCTGCGGCTGACGCATTTGGGCTGGTACAGGTTTAAAGTTCTGGAGAGACGTGATGACGCTCGATGTCCGAACGCTGCTCTGTGCCATGGCATTCGCCGGATTTGATGTGACTCCGTCACTTCACGCTGCCGATCCATTCGATCCACAAACGCTGGCAGCGAAGATCGACGAGCGGATTAACACGGTTATTGCGTCAAACTCTGAAACAACCTCTGAACCGGCGAGCGATCTCGAATTCCTTCGGCGGGTGACTCTCGATCTGACAGGACGTATTCCCACGGTCCATGAAGCGCAGGTGTTCGCGTCCGATCAGCGAGTGAACAAGCGGGATGTGTGCATCGAACAATTGCTTGATCGTCCAAGACATGCGGCACATTTGTCGCGAGTCTGGCGTGACTGGCTTGTTCCTGAACTCGCGACGATTCCCGAAGCGCGATACTTTCAAACCGGGTTCGAAGCATGGCTGGCCGACAAATTTCGCGAACAGACCGGCTACGATCAGATCGTTCGAGAACTGATCTCGGTTCCACTTCCGAGCAATCGAGAACAGGCAGAGCACGTTTTTCGCGAGGTGAATCGTCCTAATGCACTTGCCTTCTTTGCTGTCAAAGAAGCACAACCTGACAAGCTGGCAGCAACTGCGACGCGGGCATTCCTTGGAATCCAACTTGAGTGTGCTCAATGTCACAGCCATCCGTTCGCCGAATGGACTCAGGAGCAGTTTTGGAACCAGGCGGCTTTTTTCTCAGGAATTGAACGACAGGGGAATGGCTTGTTTGCTCCTCTCACTGAAGATCCGAAACGGCGATCGATCTCGCCGGGTGAAGGAAAACTGTCTGTTGAACCGGCTTATCTGTTTGGTAAAGCCTCTCCAGTTGATCCGGCTGTCGGGAGCCGTGTCCAGTTTGCAGCGTGGTTGACCGGCCGAGAAAATCCGTACTTCGCGCGTTCCGCCGTGAATCGGGTCTGGGCGTTACTGTTTGGCATTGGCCTGGTTCAGCCCATTGATGACTTTCACGGAGAAAACCCGCCAAGTCATCCAGAAATTCTGGACGAACTGGCAAATTCGTTTATCGCATCAGACTACAGCGTCGACGACATCTTCCGCGTTCTTTGTCGTACGAAAGCCTATCAGAGATCAAGCCGCTGGAATTCTGCGGCTGTGCCCGATCCCAGGTTGTATACACGCATGCTGACGAAGGGGCTGTCAGCCGATCAAGCGTGGGACAGCCTGTCGCTCGCGGTTGGATGGACAACCTCCAGTGATGAACGGGACGGCGCGGCTTCCGAGCGCTCCATCGGTCGTCGCCGGTTCCTCGAACAGTTTTCTCCCCGAAGCTGGCCTGCCGAACCTGAAACATCGGTCAGTCAGGCTCTTTCTTTAATGAACGGCGAATTGCTGAACCGAGCGACCAACATTGAGCAGTGTCCAACGTTGATTGCCGTCGCCGAAACTCCAGGCTGGGCGGATGACGAACGCCTGGCCAGCTTGTATTGGGCCACGCTCAACCGTCCACCGAATAATTTTGAGTTGGAGCGACTGCGTCAGTTCGTGGCCGTGCAAGGTACCGAACAGCGAGCCGCTCGTTACGAGGATATTTTATGGATGCTGCTCAATAGCAGTGAATTTCGGCTAAATCATTAGTGTGTTGTCAAGTCTTAAAGTTCGGGTAGTGTGCCACTGAATCGGAATCTTCGGCAACGCAGTGTCTTCTCGATTGTCGAGGCAACCCAAAGAGCACAGGGTGACCGAAGATGGTCATCCAGTGGCACCCGAATATTGTGATTGGACCACGCACTAGCCAATATCTTAGATAAGAATTAAGGCGAATCATGTCTAGTTTCAATCAGATTTCACGGCGACGAAGTTTGCAGGCAATCATGGCCGGCACGTTGGGAATTTCAAACTCGGGCTGGCTGCCGCAACTCGCCACTGCGGCGGCAGATGATCCCCTTCGGAAGCGAAATTGTATTTTGCTTTGGATGAATGGCGGTCCCAGCCAGACAGATACTTTTGACCCGAAGCCAGATCATCCGAACGGTGGTCCCTTCAAGACGATATCGACATCGACTGCGGGGTTGTTCCTGAGCGAACACCTGCCGAAGCTGGCGACTCATTCGAATGACCTGGCCGTGATTCGATCGATGGAGACTCGTGAAGGGGATCACGGACGTGCGACATTCCATTTACGAACGGGCAATCTGCCACAAGGAGCAATCCAGTTCCCAGTGCTCGGGGCACTAGTCGCTCATGAGCGACAGCAAAACCTGGATCTTCCTGGGTACGTGAGTGTGACGACACCTCGATTGTTTTCTCCTGAATCGATTTCCGCCGGTTTTTTGGGTCCCAAGTTCTCACCGCTCATGGTGGGGCAGCGAGACGCGACGCTCGGCTTTCAAGCCGAATCCGGTGGTACGTCGCTCAAGGTTCAAGACTTGGAACGACCACGGCGAATTGATTCTCTCAGGTCGCAACAACGACTTGATTTGCTGGCGGACCTGACGGAGGAATTCATGGGAACGCATCCTGGGTTGGGAACGTCCGGTCATCGCTCAGCCTACGAACAGGCAAACCGATTGATGAAGCCCGAAGCGGCTCGCGCGTTTGACATTGATGACGAACCGGCTGCGCTGCGCGATCAATATGGAAGAAACCGGTTTGGCCAGGGATGCCTGCTCGCGCGCCGCTTGATCGAGCGAGGAGTTCCTTTTGTCGAAGTGACGCTCGGCGGCTGGGATACGCACGATGATAACTTTACGCAAGTTGCAAATCTTTGCCGTACCCTCGATCCGGCCTGGTCGACCTTGCTGGACGATCTTCGGTCGCGTGGGCTTTTGGAGGAGACCCTGGTTGTCTGCATGGGTGAATTTGGTCGTACTCCTGGTATCAATCCTCGACAGGGGCGTGATCATTATCCCAATGCCTGGAGCGTCGTCCTGTCCGGCGGTGGCGTAAAGGGCGGTTCCGTTGTTGGTCGAACAAGTCGTGACGGAATGACTGTCGAGGATCGGTCAACATCGGTCCCTGACATTCTGGCGACAATTCTGTTGGCGTTGGGACTCGATCCCAAGAAGCAAAACATGTCCAACGTGAATCGGCCAATTCGCCTGGCAGATCCCGATGCAAAGCCCGTCACGGAGATTTTGACGTGATCTTGATATTGTTCAGTCTCACGTTGTTCGGAGCAGAACCGACAGGCCCCGTCCTGCGGATTCCCGGCGAGACATCGACGAGCACGATACATTTGTCGGTATCTTATGGCGGAAAAACCGCTGACGATGCCTGGTCCGAATTTCTCGATCGTTGGTCGGATCGGTTTGATATCAATCGTGACGGGAAGTTAAGTCGCAGTGAAGCCGAGGCCGTTCCAGCCCTGTCAAATTCAACGGGTTCAATCATCCGCGTCGATTTTTCCGGAGCAGACCTGAATGTCGATGAGTTGGTCAGCAGGGAAGAGCTTCAACTTTTTTATCAAGCTCGTGGCATTTGCAGCGTCAACGCGGCAATAACGGCACCGGATCGTTCCGCGATCCAAACGGGCGACATACTGTGGAAATTGCTCGATCAAGATCACGATGGTCGATTGTCTGGTGATGAACTTGCCGCGTCTTCACAGTTATTGAATCGTTGGGATCTCAATGAAGACGAATGCCTGAGCGTCGATGAGCTGAAAACAAAAACTGTTTCAAACGTTTCCCAAACGTGGCCCCAAATCGAATGGTTGCTCACACAGAAAGTCACTGCAGTTTCGGAAACGATTCCGATTCAGCTCGATGCGTTGAATCGGGATTCTTCCGATGGTCGAACTTCAGAAGCTTCCGTCATCGTCGGACTCGAACTTCTGGGCCGAAAGCGTCTACGAGTTCGACTCCCTTTGGTCAATGTCGTTGTGCAGCTTGCAGAAGGTTCGGTGCAGAAGATTATTGCCGGGCAGCAGTATTTGATCGGTGAAATCAACAGCTCGCAATCGGCCGGTGCGGGGATTGAAGCGAGCCAAATAGAATCCGGCTCAACAACTGAATGGCTTCTACCACTTTTCAAGGTCGTGGATTCAGATCGTAATGAGAAACTGAGCGAGTTGGAAATCAAGTCGTTTGTCGCCTTGCTTGCTGAAGGGGCCGCTGCACAGTTATCGATCGTCTCGACGATACGGGGCCGCAATCTATTCGACCTGTTGGACGGTAATGCCGATGCGCAACTCGACTCGAAAGAATTGAACGCGGCAAAAGACCTGATCAACGAGTCGGCGCGCAATAAAGTGTTGCCTAAGCATGTCAGTGGACTCTCGCAGGAAGACATCCCGTTGAGTCTGGTCATTGATATTCGGCGCGGTCCCATTTCTGGTCGTTTCGGACGACTGCGAATTGCCACGCGTCAAGTCGAATTACGGCAACATTCAGCACCGATGGTTCTGCCTCGTTGGTTTACAGCCATGGATCGGAATCGAGATGAGACACTTTCGCGATCGGAATTCATTGGGCCTCCGCAACGCTTTAGGGAGCTTGATCGTAACTCGGATGGACTGATCACGAGTGACGAAGGACTCTTCGTGTCGCCGGAAAGTCAGGCGAGATAAGAAAGTCAAACGCGTTTCATTTTGATTTGAACCACGATTTCAATTGGGACGCCTGAGTTGTGTCCAATCATCTTTCAGAGAACTGTCACGGGAAAACGACGTCAAGGGTTTAATAAAGCGCTGAAAACCTGAAGTTCCACCGGATCAGAGTCTACTCACCAGTTTCGTCATAATCGGCATGTCTGCTGCCACCGCTTCATTTTGACATGACGATTCTGAAATCCACTCCATTCGCTGCGTGATACGTCCATCCCATTTCAAATGTCGTGGAATGTTTGTTCTGCCCGTGCCCCAAGTGACGGATTTCCGGGCGACAACCAGCACGTTCACAGCTCGCAATTGGAAGGGTATTCACAATGCGTCGACTCATTCGCTCGTTCGCTTTTTTCATTTCAATGACCACAATTTTCGTCAACACTTACGCCGAAGACGAACCCGCGGCACCAACGATTACTGATTCGGTCGTCGCGGCAGTGCCATCAGTTGCTGATTCTGGCGTCACGGCGACACCGCCTGCGGCCGAAACGCCGTCAGCGACTTCTGCCACGCCCGCTCCAGCCATCCGGATTCTTGATCTCTCCGGTTGTTGGAATGGTTCCTGGAGCAGTTGTGTTAACGGTCACAACGGCCCGATGCGTGCCAGTTTCACTCGGTTGTGCAATGGAAATTATGAGGTCACATTCGCGGGCCGTTTCTGCAAGCTGATTCCATTCCGCTATAAAACGACACTTAATGTGACTGGCTATTCGGACGGTGTCGTCTATCTTTCCGGCAGCCAGAACCTCGGCCCGATTTTCGGCACGTTCACATACAATGCCTGGGCCAATGACCGTCAGTTCGTCTCGGGATACAGTGCCAGCAAGGACCAGGGACAATTTGTTCTTTCACGTTGAAAACGTTCCGCGTTCAATTGCGCATTAAACGCCTCAAGGTTTCAAATCCCACTGCTTGAGTTTCTTCACTGCCGTTCCGTACGGGCCGAGTTGGTAAACCGCAGCTTTCGTTGGTGAGAACGCGAACGGTGCAAACGGTTCGGCGAGCAACTGGTCGAGATAGTCCTTCGTGGCGACGCCGGTACTGACGTGCGGGTTGAAGTTCTCACCCGACATTTTCGGCACAAACGTAGACACATAATCAATGAGTGCCGCGTCGTATGCAGGATTGTCGTGAGGAGCGGTGAATGCGCCGATGGGGCCGGTGTTTAATATGAATGGCTTCGCGGCGGCGATGATCTCTGCCTGCAGCTTCAGTATCTCGGGAGTTGGTTTTGCGCAGGTTCCCGCGAGTCCCGTTGCGCCAGCCGGTGTGTAGTAATGCTTGAATGCCTCCAGCTTTATTTTGTTGACATCGGCATGGGCAAGCACCTTTTCTACTACGGCATAAACCTTGTCCAAATCGGCGGTAGGAACAAAACACTGTAGCATCGTGATGTGCGGACGATGAGTCGCATCCAAGGCGAAACCTTTAGGGAAGACTTTCAACAGCCGGGCATTTACTGCACCTGCATGCTCGATCATTGTCGCGTCGGGTTCGAGCAGGATGTCAATTGCCGTGACAGGGGATTGCGCGACTGAAAAGACCTGCTTCCAATCATTTTTCATACTGACGACTGTCCAATCATTTTGTTTTGCCGTTTCATCAAGGGCCGGTGGAAAGGCTCCCAATTTAACGTCAGGCAAGCCGCGTGCTGGCCCATACGCGTATTCGCGTGCCGAATCGTCGTGCAATACCAGCAGCATGAACCTTTTGCCGCTGCCCCCTTGTGTATATTCGAGCATCTGCCGGTCGCCATCAGAGTTGCCGAAGGCGGCAATGGGCCTGCGTCCGATGTGTTGATGGATGCCGACCGGCTTGCCATGTTTATCGTCAACAAAGTTCAATTCCGGCAGACGCAAAAGAACAGGCTGACCATCACGCACGTCAAACTTTGTCTTGATGCTGCTGCCGATGACCTGTTCGGGTGGTATCCCATAAACCATCTCAGACCAGGGGCGCATGAATTCGATCCCGCCACCCGAGACGATGAAGTTTTTAAAGCCATTCGCTTTCAGATACGCGAGGACTTCAAGCATCGGTTGATAGACGCATTCGGTGAACGGTTTCTGGTACTTTGGATGCTTGGCAGTCGCGAGCCAGTCCTTGACGATCTTTTCAAATTCCACCGTCGTCATCCCGGCATGTGTTGCCGAGACGATTTCGAGCAACGCGTGTTCGCCACCCGAGAGAGCGGTTTTCAAATCACCCTTAAGCAATGAAGCGAATGGCTCCTTCTCTTTCCATTCGGGATGTTGCGGCGCGAGCGCCTTGATACGGTCCAAGGTGAAAAACAACTGAACTGGTATGGGTTGCTCGCACCAGAGAGTGCCGTCATTGTCAAACGTCGCGATCCGTTCTGCGACCGGCACAAAATCGGGTGAGCCCGGTTTGGTGACCTTTTCGACAAAAACGATGATCGACTGTTTGGCTTTGCCGTCGTTCCAGGAGGGGAGTGGATCATCAGCTCGCGAATTCGTTGGAGCGAGCGACAACACGAAAGCAAGGAAGGCTGTAACGAGGTATGGTTTTCGCGTTGTTGTCATGGTTGTAATCACTTCACTTCGGTGGACGAGCTGTTTCTGACGCTGTGGAATCCGGTCGAAACTTTAACTTGAGTCGCTGTCGGAAGACAACGACTTTTATAACTCCTTGTCCAATTTCAGACGTGGTTTAGGAATTTGTAAATGCCAGCAGGGACAGGTCAAATCTCATTTGACCTGTCTCTGCTATCCCCTGGAACGGAGAGTTTGGATTTCTGCGGCCTGAGAATCAAAGGCAAATCGCCGTTTTTTGGATGGCGGAGACGTATCGTTTTCTCAACAAGAACAGGGCCACCATTCCCGATGTGAGGAGGGCGAAGGAACCGGGTTCGGGAACAGTAGACGAACCTACCGGGACGATGTTGCCCAGGCTGTCGTACATCAGACCGCCGCTCAGCGTGCCGTAGTCAGGAGGGGGAGAAAACTGTGAAAGAGTGTTGGAGTCCATCGTCACGGCCCCTGTCTCCGCCAAGGCTCTGCCGTTGTCAATCGTTGCGCCCGAGTTAAGTGTGATGTTGGCGAATGCCAGGATATTTCCCTTAAACGCGGTCGTGGTTCCGAGGGTCGCTGAACTGCTGACCTGCCAGAATAGTCCGTTGTCAGTCCCGCCGTGAGAGCCGACGTTGATCATATTTACTGACGAGGCGATGGCGGTTGTGAGGGCACTTCCGACTTGAAACACCCAGTATGCGTTATTGTTTCCTTGAGCATCGAGAGTCAGCGTTCCCGTTAACTGCGCCTCACTATCAAACCTGTAGACTCCTGAAGTGAGTGACAGCCCGCCGAGGTCTTGTCCGGACAAGTTTTGATTGGGGGTCATGGCCTGCAGGCCGTTGTAAGCCTTCGTGACGTCGGTCTGGGCCAGTCGTGCAACGGCATCATCGGCGTGGTACGTTCCGTTAAGCGTGATGGAACCCGTCCCCGTAATCGCGCTGCCGGCTGAGACCCCCACGTTTCCAATGATGAAGGTCAGGCCGGTATTGGTCACTGTCGAACCACCAAGCACGGTGAAGTTCTCGGCCGATTCAAGAATTCCGGCTGCGGCGGGGAGGGCCAAAGCCGAGAACGCCACAAGTGACAAGGGGATCAAGTAAGCAATTCGCATTTCGAAGTCTGCTGAAAAAAGTTGTCAAACTCAACAAAAAACCGACGTGGCAGAGCACCCAGATAGGGGGGGGCCACGTCGGTTTACGCCTCACCAAGCAAGCCGGTCGATCCGGGTTGCTTATTGATAGTTGTCTTCCGATGTTGAATAAGACAATAGGATCTGAAGATCAAATGTAATTTGAAGCTACTGTTATTCGTTGCGAATTGCAAATTTTAACTGAGAAATCTCAATGATGAGCGAATCGAACGTATTGGTTCAAGTGATCGATGATGGCAAACGAAGGTTCGATTGGATGTTCGAAGGGCTCTCGTTCGGTTTGATTCTCTATGAAAGTTACGGTCGCGTCTGGATGCAAAAAGTGTCGTCCAGTGTTATAAACACGTCGTGCGAAAACAGGTTATAGAATCGTTCATCGACGCCTGTTTGCTGTTGCGTGTCTTTTCGTTCGCGCGATGTGTCAGTGATCGACAAGAGGTGCTTTGCTTCAGGAAGCCGGTAATGTATCACGGGCTGCGTTTCTATTTGTTAATTGCGTTACCGCTACTCAGCGGAATGGAACCGGTATCTGGGCAGGAGTGGACGCGATTTCGTGGTCCCAACGGGACTGGCGAAAGTGAAGTCACTTCGATTCCGGCAAGTTGGACTTCCAAAGATTACAACTGGCAAATCAAGCTACCGGGCGTCGGACATTCCTCTCCGGTCCTTTGGGGCGATCGTCTCTTTCTGATGAGCGGCGATCCAGCGACCGCGACTCGTTATTTGCTGTGCTACGATTCGGCGACCGGACGTCAGTTATGGGAACAAAAATTCGAGTCTTCGACGTACAAACTTCACGCCCAAAGCAGCTACGGATCGAGCACGCCAGCCGTCGATGCTGAACTTGTCTATTTTGCCTGGGCCGAACCCAAGAATACGATTTTGATCGCTTTGACCCACGACGGAAACGTTGTTTGGAAGAAGGACTTGGGAACATGGTCCAGTCAACACGGGTTCGGCACATCACCAATCATTGTGGATGACCTGGTCATCGTGTCGAATTCACAGGAGCTGCCCGACCCTCGAAGCACGGAGCCGCTGCCACAAAGCTTCATGATGGCGTTTGATCGGAAAACGGGCGAGGAACGTTGGCGGACGCCACGAAAGACCGTCAGTACCTGCTATTCGGTCCCAGCGATCTTCCAGCCTCTCGAGGGTCCGAAACAACTTGTTTCGATCAGTACCGGCGACGGGATGTATGCTCTTGATCTCCAGACTGGAACGGAATTGTGGTCAAACGTTTTGTTCGACAAACGGACCGTCAGTTCGCCTGTCGTCAAACAGGATTTGATTTTCGGCAGCACCGGATCGGGTGGGGGTGGTACGTACCTGGTCGCGGCACGAAGTGATGGAAAGCAAGCCGCGCTCGCATACAAAATTGCTACTCAAGCGCCATACGTTCCCACAGCAGTGACACGAGGTGACCTTGTGTTTTTTGTGTCGGATGGCGGAATTGCCTCGTGCCTGGATCTCGATTCGGGCACGATTCACTGGCAAAAACGGATTGGGGGGAACTATTCCAGTTCTCCCGTTCGTGCGGGCGATAAGCTGTTTCTTGTGGCGATGGACGGAGAAGTTGTCGTGCTTGCAGCAGAAAAGGAATTTCAGGAACTCGGTCGAGTGCCACTTGGCGAAGGCTGCCGTTCGACACCCGCGATCGCAAACGGCTGCTTGTACCTGCGCACCTTTTCGCAACTTATGTCGATCGGTGGTCCGACACGGGAACCGTTGCGACCATAAGTCGGAGACCCGGCCAAATCTGGTTGAATCGGATGGTGCCCTGAAATGCAACGCCGTGAAGGATTTTTCTTCGAGTAAACACGGGTTCCAGGGAAAACCGTGCCACTGCTTGACGGTCTGACGTCAAGCAGTGCCGAGCGACACGGCGAGCGTCCATTTCAAGACACTGCTTCTCCCAAGACTCCGAAGCAGTGGCACTTCAAGATGAAGTCGAAGGAAAAATCCTACACGGCGTTTTTGGAAACGGCGGGTGACTTTCGAAATGGACTTCGCCACCGGTACTATCTGGTTGACGGAGAATTGCATTTTCTGGACTCGAGACAGTTGAGGTGACTTAAGTCAATCGGCCAGGCATCCGTTAGAGATACACACTGAGGAATGTTCATCTATGTCGTCTGACAGGACACGCAAATTTGGATTCGAAACCCGGATGCTGCACGCGGGTCATATTCCCGATCCGCACGTTGGTGCTCGCGCGGTTCCGATCTACCAGACCACGTCCTACGTCTTTCAGGACGCGGAGCAAGCTGCGGAGCTTTTCGACCTGAAGCTGTACGGCAATATTTATACTCGCATCAGCAACCCAACGACCGCCGTGTTCGAGGAACGTCTGGCCTCGCTCGAAGGTGCCACCGGAGCCGTCGCTTTGGCGAGCGGTATGGCGGCCCAGTTCGCGGTTTTCATGACGCTGTTGGAACCGGGCGATGAAATCGTTGCGTCGGCTCACCTTTACGGTGGCTCGGTCACTCAGCTGACTCACACGCTCAAGAAGCTTTCGATCAAGGTGCACTACGTCGATCCAAGCAATCTCAAAGCATGGGAAGAGGCGATCACACCCAAAACGCGGTGTCTTTACGGGGAAACAATTGGCAACCCCGGCGGCTCGATCCTGGATCTTGAGGCTCTTGCCGTCCTGGCCGATAGCAAACATATTCCGCTGATCATCGACAACACTTTTGCTACGCCGTTCCTGTGTCGCCCGATCGACTGGGGCGCGACGATCGTCACTCATTCGGCGACGAAATTCATCGGCGGGCACGGAACAAGCATTGGCGGAGCCGTTGCCGATTCGGGCAAATTCAACTTTGCTCGGTTCCCGTCGATCGCCGATCCGTCACCGTCGTATCACGGGCTGCGGTTCTTCGATACGTTCGGACACTATGGCTTTCTGATGAAGCTGCGAGTGGAAACATTGCGCGACACGGGCGCGTGTATTTCGCCGATGAACTCCTTCCTGTTGATTCAGGGACTGGAAACGCTTTCGCTACGGATGGAACGCCACGTGAGCAATGCTATGGGTGTGGCTAAGTTTCTTGCCGAACACCCGAAGGTGGCTCGCGTGAACTACGCAGGGCTGCCTGACAATCCATATCATGCACTCGCACTCAAGTATCTGCCGAAGGGGCCGGGGGCGGTGTTTTCGTTTGACCTGAAGCCGATCGGTGGCGACGCACGGGAAGCGGGCCGACGCTTTATCGAAAAGCTCGAACTCTTCTCGCACCTGGCCAATGTCGGTGATGCTCGAAGTCTGGTGATTCATCCGGCATCGACGACGCATCAGCAGTTGAGCGACGAGGAACTGGCAGCGGGGAGCGTTGGCCCCGGCCTTGTGCGATTGTCCGTGGGACTGGAGACCTTGGAGGATTTGATATGGGACTTGGATCAGGCGCTAGCTGCTCTATAAGCCTTAACACTGTTTTGACACCGGAGCAGCAGGCCCTCTACCAGGACCCTGACTGCATTCGTGACATCCTGAGTCGAACAAAGACCATTGCCATTGTCGGCCTTTCGTCAGAACGACAGAAGGCGAGTTACTTCGTTGCCACTTATCTGATTCGCGAAGGATACCGGGTGATCCCCGTCAATCCGCGCGGCGGCACGATCCTCGGCGAGACGGTCTACCCGGATCTCAAAAGCATTCCCGAGAAGGTCGACCTGGTCGACGTGTTCCGACCTTCCGCCGAGGTTTCAGCAATCGTCGATCAGGCGATTGAGATCGGAGCGATGGCCGTCTGGACGCAACTACGGATCATCAATTTCGAAGCAGCCGAAAAGGCCAGGGCGTCTGGGTTATTGGTCGTGATGGACAAATGCGTCAAGATGGAGCACGGTCGCTTCTCCGGCAGCCTTCACTGGGCCGGCATGAACACCGAACTCATCTCAGCCCGCCGAGCGAAACGCTGATCCTGATCGGTCGATCGCGGGCTCGCAACGCATCGCACAATCCCAATTGAACCTTGATCTTCAAAGTGTCCTCAAATCGAATTAATGCTAAATCGTTCAAGGCGATTTTGTGGTTGAAATCGTCCAAACGCTGTATGATTTAGCCCATCTCGCCAACCAATGGCTGGGTGGTGCGGTACGAACGAACTGGTCTTCGTGTTTTGCGACATCCGCAATTTCAGCCGCCGATCATCTCGAACAATAATACGATTGGAGTTTTCGCAATCGATGCCGCCCGCCAAAACGAAATCACTCAAACGCTGTTCTGTTTTTCTGAGTTATGCACACGAGTCAAACGAACATAAGGAAAAGGTCTATGGATTGGCGGCCAGCCTCAGGCGAGATGGATTTGAGATCTTAATTGATATTGAGAAGAAGTCTCAGGAAGACTGGCCACTCTGGATGCAGCGTCAACTGAAATCGGCAGACTTCATTCTTTGCATTTGCACGAAAGTGTATCTCGAGCGGTTCGACCACGAATCGCCAGCTAATATTGGCCTCGGAGTCGGTTGGGAAGGCGGACTCATCCGAAGAATGCTCTACGCTGAGAACCAACAGATTGACCAAATTTTTCCGGTCTGCTTTTCTTCCGATGACGAGCAATTCATCCCGATCACAATAGATGGCAATAACCGATTCACCGTTTGCAACGATGTTGCCTATAAGCAATTGCTTCGGAAGCTCTTGGGAAAGCCGGAATACCAGTTGCCTGAAGAAGCGATTGTCGCACCACCATTGACGATCGAATCAACGATCGTTGCACCCCTGTTTATTCGACCTGACAATTCGGAAATCGACCCCAAGATACGGCCGGCCGATCAAAGCGTGGCGATCAAAAACGATCACGCCTCCGAGATTACCGAGTCGAGTCCGATCAAGCACGGCAAATATGTGATTTTAAAATCGCTTCCATCCGGCCTAATATCGAGTCTCGAAATTGCGGATGATAAGCAGTTGGATCGGAAAGTTGTGATTAAGTTGCTTGTCAGACCCGAAGATGAGATGCATTTTAAAGCTGAAGTTCGCGAGCTCTCACGGGTTGGTAAACACCCGAACATAGTGTCGGTCTATGGGGCTTGGCTCGATGACAAAGATCCTCACTACGTGCGAGAATACATTGAGGGGCAATCACTCCATCACAAGCTTCGCAGCGACGGCAAGGCAAATCTTACAATTGATTTCGTCCACCAGGTGCTCATTACCATAGGGGACGCGATGATATTCGCCATGCAAAAAAATGTCTTCGATTTGGGTCTCGAACCCGAGAAAGTGCTGGTTCGTGCCAATGACTTGAACTCAAATTCGGGTCTCGTTTCAAACTATGGGATCGTCGTCTCACCGGGCTCTGGTGGCAGCGAATATGTCAAACATGAACTGCCGCAACGGCTTTCCAGGGAGAGGCAGTTTTACGTCCCTCCAGAGTATTTCCACGATAACCTCACGTCGGTCAACCCACACCGGGCCAATCAGTATCGACTCGGCATTCTCGGGTACGAGATGCTTGTTGGTAGCAAAGATTTTTTCGATATCGCGGGGAGACAGAAAGATCCTTCCAGCGGGGAAATCAACTGGCCGCCACTCAAATCTGTTGATAATACTGAACGGTTCCCACGGTTCCTGAGGGACGCTATCGATCGTATGATCAAGCGTGATCCAAAAGATCGGTATCCAACTCTTGAAGATGCCGTCGAGGCAGTGGCGCGTCGCGATGTACTCGTCGAAGTCGCCCGCGATAGTTTCCGAAGAATCATCGACAAGGACGACTCTACGAGATTCTTTCACGAGTTTTACACCCAACTGTTGAAGAATAAGAACATTAAAAAAATATTTGACAGCGCGGGCTTCCCATCTAATAAGAAAAATGTAATCGACAGCCAGAAAAACTGGGTTCGTCAATACGGCTTGCTCAAAGAGGCCATAGTACTTTTGTTTGCACACAGTCTCCTCAAAGAAACCGACGAGCCAACTGTCTTGTCGCGGATCTGCGAAACTCACGCCAAATTTATGTCAATCGAGTACTACGACGAATTCCGCGAAAAATTGCTCGAATCTGTCGTGAAATTCGATAAGGGAACCGACCCGCGCAAGTTGGAATCTGCATGGCGACAGGCCATCGAGCCAGGATTGAGCTACCTCAAGTCGCGATTCTCCTCGGCGCAGCAGGAATCCGAATCAGGACGCGACGGCGGTCGCTTAGACGGTTATGAGAAAGTTCGCGCCGAAAGCCGTCAGCAGGGTGTACTTTTAGGTCGAATTGCCGTTCTTCAGGAGCTTCTCGGTGTTGACAGGACCTCCTCGGATGAATTATCCGAGTTCGATGACGAACGGTTATCCGAAATCGCGAACGAGTTGCAAAGCCAGCTCCCAAATCGTCGTTGAATGTTGAGTCCGTTTGCAGAGAACAAAGCCGCCATTCTACGTTTGTCCTATCTGCCGGTGAAATCAAGTGCCTCCCAGCCAAAGTTGAGTAAAGGTTTCGCATCCCGTGCGAGGGCGACTAATTGATCAACGAGGCTCGGTCGGGAAATATCGGCAGCAGAAAGTTCACGGCGGACAACCCAGTTTTTGAGTTTTAAAACCTCCGCTAACTTCGGAGAGGCACCCTCGAAGCCCCTGGGGACCCGCACAAGAGCCTCGTCGGTGGCAAGCGGTAAATCGGCTTTCAGGAGCGCGCGTTCGACTTTTCCCCATCCAGCCTGTTGTGCGACCAGTCCCTGGCGTAATGCCAGCAGAGTCGGAGGTTCGGGGCAGTAGAACCCTGCTGCTACAAAACTTCCTGCGGGATCAATATGAACATAGAGCACGCCGGGAGAATGCTTTTCGCCGTCTCTTGTCAAAACAGCGCTGGCGTGAGTTTGGTAGGGCCTTTTGTCCTTAGAAAATCGAATATCGCGATTGATGCGGAACAGGGCGCGCTGAGGATCGCCGTACAGAGGAAGCTTGTGTTTTTTCAATTGTGTTGACGTGTCGACAACAAGCGACTGTAAAGGACCTCGCACGTACTGCTCATAGCGGGCCTTGTTCGCGGCGAACCATTCCTTGTTCTGGTTGCTGTCGAGGTCTCGAAAAAAGGCGATCGATTCAGGTCGAAAGCCCCCAAAAGGGGGTAGTGTCATTTGTTGATCTGTTTTTGACATGAAATAAAATCTTTCTTGATTATCGATGCCGGTGCACAGGCTTGGCCGAGTTGATCAATATTGAAGACGAGCGACTGCTTCGGCACCCATGTTTGTACAAAATGAAAGTTTCAGGGAACAGGTTCAGGTCGAAGGCGTGAGACCGACATTGCTTGTGGGTCGCAGTCGAATCAAAAAGGAGCAGGTCCCGTTTTCCAGATGCTTTGCCGCTTCTTCGTATCCTGCTATTCTGATTTCGCAAGCGGGGCTTTGTCCCTGTTGTCTGGTCGTGCGATATTACTCGGTTTCCACCAAGCCGCTGACCGTCAAGCGGAACAGGGGAGCTCCAGGTGAACCGCTGCCGATTTGACCGTGTGGAAATCTCGTTCTCATGCCGGGATCGCGCCGGAGGCAACATTTAACATGAGTGTTCATGACAACCAACGCTAATCCAAATGCGCGAACCTTGCCGTCACTTCCTCGGCGATCGGCTGCTCGTCAGTTTTGGTGGATCATCGCAATCTGCTTGATCATACAGGGCGCGCTTGCTGTCGATTGTGCACGAAAGTGGACGCCGACTCACGACGAATTCTGGCATTTACCGATCGGCCTGCGGATCTGGAAAACGGGGCGATTCGACGATGACGTGATTAATCCACCGCTCGTTCGACTTTGGGCAGCGATCCCATTGGTGATCGGCGGAGCAAGCACGAGTGCCGATGACGCGCGTCAGGAATTCGGAGACATCGGTAAAAATTTTTGGAAATCGAATGGCGAAAAAGCCCGGTTCTGGTTCTTCCTGGGCCGCCTCATGATTATCCCGCTCGCAGCATTATCGGGGTTGGTCATCGCCATCTGGACACGAGCCTGGTACGGCGAACGCTCGGCCATCCTCGCGGTGCTGTTGTGGGCCTGTTGCCCGACCGTATTGGCAAATTCGGCGATCGTCACTCACGATTTACCGCTCACGGCCGGATGGCTGGTAACACTCTTCACGTTGGTCCGCTTTGCCGAAAAACCATGCTGGAGACGATCCCTTCAATTTGGAGCCGCGCTGGGAATTGCGATACTGACCAAAGTGACCGCGATCGTTTTGATCCCATTGTGCATCGTGCTGTGGTTTGTTCTCAGGTTCAAATCGTCGGTTTCCACCACGATGAATGTTCCCCTGGCGGAAGGTCAAACTCCTCTGACAGATATGACTCCGGTTCCCAAAAAGATGGTTCTGGTCGCTCAATGGGTGGCAGCATTTGGACTTGCCGTTTTTCTGATCAACGCCTGCTATCTGTTTCATGGAACCGGTCGAACAATCGCGTCGCTGAATTTTGTCAGCCCCCAAATGAATGCCATTCAGCAATCGTTGTCATGGGTTGGCTGGCTACCCGTTCCGTTCCCGACCGATTTCATTGCGGCGTTTGATCGACTGGCACAAGACCTGGATCGATTGCATCCTGTCTACCTCGACAACACCTGGAGCAGTCAACCATTCAAGTCGTACTACGCAAAGGCGCTGGCCTACAAACTTCCGCTCGGTACGATCGTCCTGATCCTGTTCGGTTTTGTCGGTGTGTTTTGGCCACGTCCAAGTTCTGAGGATCGTCGCCGAGCATTATTTCTTTTGATTGCGGCGGTCACGCTTCCCATTCTTGCCAGCGGGTCAGCGAATCAGATCGGGATCCGTTACATCCTTTCGACATTTCCCGTCCTTTTTATTTTCGCGGGCCAGGCAGCTCGTTGGCTGGCCTATCCGAGAATCCCCACGATTTTCAACGTATACCTCCGGCGTGTGGTCTGGGCATTAGTGATCGCCGCGCCGTTGTCACTACGGTTTCATCCTCACCATCTGGCCTACTTCAACGAATTGGCGGGAGGCCCCGCGAATGGTGGCTGGCATCTTGCTGATTCGAATATCGATTGGGGACAGGATCTTCACGGACTGCGAGACTACCTTGTCGAGCATAAGATCAGTGACATTGGTCTTGCCTATTATGGAACGGTCCTGCCGTCGAGCATCGGGATTAACGCCCATGACCCCCCGTTTGAACGACCGAAACCTGGGTGGTACGCCATTAGTGTCAATTTTGTCCATGGCCGCCCGCACGTCTTCGGCAATCACGAGGGAGCATCCGTACGAGTCGGACTGGGGCAATTACTCTATTTCCGTATGTTCACGCCGGTCACCTCAATCGGTTATTCCATCAACATCTATTATTTGACATATCGTGAAATCGAAGAACACGCAAGAGAATATCAAGAGCAACTCGGTCCACCGTAAGGAGAGAACCGATCACAGCTCGGCTTGATTCAATGGCAGTGACTTTTGGGAATCCGCAATCGTCGAACCATTACAAATTCGCTCCCGAGTAAACTCCGATCATATCAACAGAGGTTGCCAGCGATGATGACGCGAGCACTTTTACCGATGTTAGTCTCGATGGCTTGCCTTTCGAATTTCGCTGTTGCGGCAGACGGGGATCGTGCTGCCGCAGAAGTATGGATGCAGAGGGCAGTCGAATCATTCAGGCAGATCAAAACAGAATCGGCTATCAGTCATGCCGCCGACAAACTGTCACATGCTCATGCTCGGCTGGGACAAGTTGACGCCGCGTTTCAAGCAGCCAAGCGGGTTAACAATCCGCAACTGAAACTGTATGCGTTGACCACGACGATCCAGGCGGCCGTCGATGCGGACCAGAGCACCGATCTGATGGTGGCGGAAGCCAGGCTGACACTCAATGGAAAAGAAGGAAGTTTCAACGACGCAGCAATGAAAAACTTGCTTCGTATCGCGGAAACAAAACAAAAGACGTTCCCAGCCACTTTCAAACAACCTGACCCGCCTTCATTTGAGCAACTGCAAATGGCGTTTGACGCTGCTGCGAATCGACGAGAGAAGCTGTCTGCGTTTCAACCACTGATGATGCGCTCGCTACAAACGAACTCGTTCGATTTGCTGGAGCGAGCGATCGAAGAAACGATCAAAGTGATCGAGCAAAACCCACTTCCCGATCAATCGTCAAAGTTTGGCGTCTACGGTGATGCGGCAGAGATTGCAAGAATCCGCGTCGCGAATTTGCAGATCGCATCGAAGCTGGCCGCCGAAGGTCAGAACGACGAGGCGGCGCGTCATCTGGCGTTGGCCGACGCCGTAATTGATCCGCTGCCCGATGCTTCCGCCCTTGTTAAATGGGAGCTGCAGTGGCTTCGAATCCATGTCTTATTGCAACTCAATCGCATGGATGAAGCGATTCAACATCTCAATACAATCAAGACGCCTCTGATCGTGTCACGAGCGGCGGCGGAGATCGCGGCCTATCAAATCAAAAACGGACAAGTGGATGCCGGCTTGAAGACGGCTGAGCGAATTGGAACCGGACTGGGTTCCGGGGAGAATCAAGGAACAGTTGCCATATCGCTTTTTGAACATGGTGATCGCAACATCGCCTTGCAATACATCAATCAAGTGGGTGAGACGGACGAAGCGATGAATGCGTTAATCTCACTCGCACGTCATTGGGTTGAAGCTGGCGACACTGCTCGACTGCAATCGACGTTTGACTCAATCAATTCGCCAACCGCGCAAACGCACTATGCAACATCCGCGGCAGTGTTTCTCGCGTTACGCGATATGAAGAATGGCGAAGATAAGACGAAATAACACGCAAGCAGATTTGTGTCTCACAATGGTCTCAACGAATTGATTTCATTTTTTCAAATTCCAGAGCCATGTGAAAAACCTTCGCTTCGGTACTGGGCCTGGGAAATGTTGCTGCCGGGGGCAACGCTGCGCGTGAGCCAGACATTGCCGCCAATTATTGATCCTCGGCCAATCGTGATCCGTCCGAGGATCGTGGCATTGGCATAGATCACGACATCGTCTTCGACGATGGGGTGTCGAGCATTTCCTTTGACGAGCGTTCCGGTCTCATCGGTCTGAAAGCTTTTTGCACCGAGCGTTACTCCGTGGTACAGCCGGACGTTCTCGCCGATGATGGCCGTTTCGCCAATGACGACGCCCGTGCCGTGGTCGATAAAAAAGCGGCCTTGAATATCGGCACCTGGATGAATGTCGATGCCGGTTGTTGAATGGGCGATCTCTGCGATGATCCTGGCGACCAGCGGTAGTCCCAGTCGGTGCAATGAGTGTGCGATGCGATGATGGATGATGGCCAGAATTCCGGGATAGCAAGCGAGTACCTCGTCGCTGCTGCGTGCGGCTGGGTCGCCGGTGTAGGCGGCGTGAATGTCCAAGTCGAGTTGCGCACGAATTCGCGGAAGAGTCGCGGCAAGTTCGCGAACGATTCCGATCGCCCGCTCACGCTCGGCAGGGCTGGCGACTTCCTCACCCGAAACGAATTGAATCTCACGAAGTGCCTGGCCTGTTAATTCGCGCAAGGTCACGTTCAGTGTATGGCCAACAAAGTAGTCGACGTTATCCCCGACCAGGACGTGAGCGCTCAGTCGATTGGGGAACATCGCTGCTGTTAAGCCTTCGACGATTCCGGTGAGAGCCGCTCGTGATGGAAGTTTCACTGGTTTGCCGATTCGCTGGCGCGCAGCGAGCGAATCGTTACGGAGCGAACGCAGTTCGGAGACGATTGAATCGATATTCCAGTCCGGTTCGCTGAGCGAAATTGGTCGAGATTCGTTGGTTGTTTGATTCATCGGATTTTTCTTTCTGCGTTTGAATTCAGGGTGCGATCGCTGGGTATATTCGACGTCATTGTCGTTCGGGTGTTGCCAGTGATGGAAATTGAAGTTGGCGAGTTACCAACCGTCGCATGGGCTTTAGTCCCGCGCGACAAAAGTTGTTAATGCGCACGGGCTGAAGCCCATGCTACGAAAACTATCGTAACAGCCGACGCAAGGCCTTTCCTGAAGCGCTGCGGGGGACCGCCGATACGAACTCGATATGCCTTGGTAGTTTGAATGTCGCCAGCACGGGTCGCAGGAACGCGACAAGTTCTTCTGCGGAAACTTCCGCTCCAGGTTTAAGAGCGACAACCGCCTTTGGAATCTCGCCAAGAATCGGGTCGGGCGCTGCCACGACGACGGCATCGCTGATTGCGGGATGGCGAAAAAGCACTTCTTCAACATCACGCGGGTAGACCTTTTCGCCACCAACATTGATCATGTCCTTGGCTCGGTCAACGATGAAGACATAGCCTTCACTGTCCATACGGACGATATCGCCCGTTCGGAACCAACCACCCGCGACGAACACCTCGGCCGTCGCTTCCGGGCGTTTGTAATATCCGGCTGAGACAGCCGTGCCACGTGCCCACAGTTCCCCGACTTCGCCGATGTCGAGCGTCCGGCCCGCAGGGTCGACCACTTTCAATTCAGTGTCCCCCATCGCCCGCCCGCATGAACCGACTCGCATCTCGTCCGGTGAAGTTGTTGTGATCACGGGACTCACTTCAGTCAGCCCGTAAGATTCCGCATAACCGACTTTCCAGTCGTCTTGAAGTGAAGAAATCGATTCGGCTGGCATCGGTGCCGCAGCGGAGTGGATCACTCGCAGGCTGGTCAGGTCATGGCTCGCCCGAAGGGGTGAACGGGTCATTTGGTTAATGATTGCCGGTACGGCCAGAAACTGAGTTGGCCGAACCGCTTCGATTAATTCAAGGGTAGGCTCAATCTTGCAGCGCCGTACAATCACCGCAGTTCCTCCGACGCCGAAGACCCCTAACAGGCCGTTGATGAGTCCCCAGCAATGGAATAGCGGGGCCCCGACGAGAAGTCTGTCGTCGGCGCCAAAGTGAATGCGACCGAACTGTTCAGCGTTGTCGATTATGTTCAGATGCGTCAGCATGACCCCCTTGGGATTCCCAGTGGTCCCTGACGTATAAAGCAGGCAGGCGACGGTTTTGGGCGTCAGGTCCAATGTGGCGAAGTTATCGCTTCCAGATTCCAGCAGTGATGCAAACTCGGTATCAACGTCAATGATCCGCTGGACTCCGAGACCCTCGCGCATAGACTCGAGATTCTTTTGCCGTTCACCATCGGTGAGCAACCAGACCGCCTCGGAATCGGCAATCACCGTACGCACTTCTTCCGGGCGCAACATCGCGTTGACAATATTCGGTACGACTCCCGCTTTAAATGCCCCGATCGCAGCAATCACCAGTTCCGGTCCGCTCTCAAGTACCAGCCCAAGCACTTGTCCAGCATGCACGCCCCCGGCCCGTAACGCACTTGCAAACCGATTTGTCAGTCGATCAAGTTCGCCGTAGGAATACGTTCGACCCTCAAAAATCAGAGCAGGGTGTCTCGATCGAGTCGCCGCCGGACCGCTGAGCAGGTCTCCAA
This sequence comes from uncultured Schlesneria sp., assembly GCA_903904835.1. Classification (GTDB taxonomy): domain Bacteria; phylum Planctomycetota; class Planctomycetia; order Planctomycetales; family Planctomycetaceae; genus Schlesneria. The sequence goes on from CAIVEI010000175.1 coordinate 68,507, forward strand.
TGTTCATTCCGTGGTCTCCGAAACCATGTCCATCAAGTTACTCCACAAGATCGTTGGAAGAATGTAATTTAAACGAATTTTGTGATATTTCGACGCTCGGGCCATTGCTCAAACAAACAAAAAGTGAAATTCTTGAGAAGAGGCCAGATCTTCAAACTCGATATTTTCGAAAGCTGTTGAAATAACGTCATGAGAGTAGTTCTGATCACACTTGCTTTGCTGTCACATCTCACCATCGCAGCGTCTGCCGAAAAAATGCCTTATGCCGAGGAGATTCAAACGTGGAGAGCGACTCGTGAACAACGCCTTCGCGCTGATAACGGTTGGCTGACCCTCGTCGGTCGGTATCCTTTGAAAGAGGGGGCGAACACGTTTGGCACAGGGAAGAAAAACAACGTCGTGTTCCCCGCAGCACTCGAAGGGGTCGGACCCGAATCGCTGGGAACGCTTGACGTTGATCCTGAGAAAAAAACTGTCACGTTGTTTCTGGCAGACGGAGTCTCGATGGTCAGTGGCAGCGATACCTTCACCGGTCAGCGGCAGATGGGTACGGCCACGGATAAACGAGACTGGATCGGGCTGAATCGCCTCAGTATGCATGTCATCGCGCGCAATGAAAAATACTTCCTCCGAGTGGCTGACAACGAATCATTGTTACGAAAGTACTTCCCTGGGTGTGTCTGGTATCCGCCCAATGAGGCCTACAAGGTTGAGGCGAGATTCGTCCCCTACGCTGAGGAGAAGTTGTTGTCGATCGTTAACATCATCGACGAAGTTTCCCGGCAACCCAGCCAAGGCTATGCCGAATTCTCGCTCAATGGCGAGTTGCACAAACTCGACGCCATCAAGGAAGGTGACGGATTGTTTTTCGTATTTCGAGACAGCACAGCCGGTGACACGACATATCCGCCCGGACGCTTTCTCGATGTCGAACAGCAACCCCCCGAAAATGAACTATTCACGTTGGACTTTAATAAGGCCTACAATCCCCCTTGTGCCTTTTCGACGTACACGACATGCCCATTGCCGCCGAGACAGAATATTTTGAAGATAAGAATCGAAGCGGGCGAGAAATATCGTCGAGAAAAATGATTTTTCTTGTCAGGCTCGCGATTGAAACTTGGTGGGCCAATTGTGTACGCCGCCGCTTATCAGAGTTCATTCATCGCTCGAGATTGGTCGAGTGTCATGCCAGGTCCCAAGCCCGTCACCAGTTGCGATTCGACCTGTCGTTTCCATAGTATCACAGATAAATGCGATGTTTAATTTGTTGGACTGATTCCGGAGTAAAGACCTCCCACGTGGGAATTGTCGTCAGAATCTTGAGGAAGCCACAATGAAGTTGTTTCGAGTGTTGGTCGGGGTCTTCGCGCTTATCGGCGTGGGCCACCTTGATGCTGCGGCGCCGGGACGGCCGAATATCGTCATTATTATGAGTGACGACATGGGGTATTCAGATCTCGGATGTTATGGAGGGGTCGACGCGAGCACCCCCAATCTGGATCGGCTGGCGAATGGCGGGGTGCGATTCACGCAGTTCTATAATACGGCCAGATGCTGTCCCACTCGGGCGTCTCTGTTGACGGGGCTTTATCCTCATCAGGCGGGGGTTGGCCACATGATGGATGACCGAGGTTCCGATGGTTATCGCGGGAATCTAAATCGTCGGTGTGTGACGATTGCCGAAGTGCTGAAATCATCCGGGTATCGAACTTACATGACCGGAAAATGGCATCTGACGAAAGATGTCGGCGAGAACAGCGACAAATCCAACTGGCCATTGCAGCGTGGCTTTGAAAAGTACTATGGGACGCTCGTCGGGGCGGGTAACTTTTTTAATCCGAACGGACTTTGTCGCCAGAATTCTCTGATTACGGCCAAGTCCGATCCCGAGTATCAACCAGAATCGTTCTACTATACGGAAGCGTTAACCGATAATTCGATAAGGTTCCTGGAACAGCACCGGAACGAATCTGCTGAAAAGCCCTTCCTGCTTTATGTCGCTTACACGGCTGCTCACTGGCCGATGCATGCTCGAGAAAAGGACATTGCCAAGTACCGAGGCAAGTTCCACGACGGTTATTTACCTCACCGCGTCGCCCGGCTGGAAAAGATGAAACAGCTTGGTCTCGTCTCAACAGACACAACACTATCCCCCAATGCGGAGGAATGGTCACAAGTCGAGCACAAAGACTGGGAAGCCGAGTGCATGGCCGTTTATTGTGCCATGATCGAGAACATGGATACGGGAATCGGGAGAATCGTTTCGCACCTGAAGTCGACCGGGCAACTTGAAAACACGTTGATTTTGTTCATGCAGGATAACGGAGCCTGTGCTGAGACGGTCGGTAGAGGGGCAGGAGGTCGCAGCAACGAGACGTTTGAAGGCCGTCCTGTTCGGACCGGCCCGTCGGCCATGCCAGGTCCAGCCGATACGTATATTGCTTATGGTCGAGGGTGGGCGAATGTCAGCAATACCCCTTTCCGTGAATATAAGCACTGGGTCCACGAAGGGGGCATCTCAACCCCTTTGATTGCGCATTGGCCTCAGGGAATGTCAAAAGAACGAATTGGTCAACTGGAATCGCAACCAGCTCATCTGATTGACGTGATGGCAACGTGCGTCGATCTGGCCGCGGTCGATTACCCGAAAGAATACCTTGGTCAGCCGATCCAGCCGCGAGAAGGGGTCAGTTTGCGTCCTGCGTTTCACGGTCAATCGCTGAACCGGACGCAGCCACTTTATTGGGAGCATGAAGCCAACAAAGCGATCCGTGACGGTCGCTGGAAACTGGTGGCGAAAGCCAACAAGCCCTGGGAACTTTACGACATTCAGAAAGATCGGATTGAGTCAAACAATCTCGTCTCAGCCGAATCCGAAGTTGCCAGGAAATTGAGTGAACAGTGGCTCGCATACGCCGCACGAACAAATGTAATCCCATTGAGAACCGAGGGGAACGCGGGAACTGCCTCTGCTGGAAATCTCAAGCAGACACGATTTGAACTTGCGCCAGGAGCGTCGCTTGAGCAGGATAAGGCGCCAGCAATCGCACGCCGGGGAATCTCGGTGGCGGCGACGGTGACTCTCGCGAAGCCCAAGCCGAATGGCGTGATCCTTTCACATGGGGGTTCGCGGTTGGGGTACTCACTGTATCTGGATCAAGGAAAACCGGTTTTCGCGGTTCGCGACAACTCGGGTGTTTATGAAATTCGTGGGTCAGAGATTGCGTCTGGCAAACACGAACTGAAGGCTCGGCTCAGTAACGATGGCAAACTTCAGCTTCAGGTCGACGGTGTCTCGGCAGGGGCCGACGTCGACTGCCCTCTTTTGCCCGGTCAACCGGGTGAAGGTCTGCTCGTCGGTCGGGACGAAGGTGGCGCCGTCGGATCGTATCGCACGCCGAACGAATTCAAAGAAACGATTCATTCCATCGTTCTGGAACTATCTCAAAAATAAGTTGTTAAGTCATGTGCAGAGTTTTTTCTGCTACCGTCCTGATTTCGACGCTTCTGGTCGTCGGCCTCTTTCATCCGATTGTGGTGACGGTTGCTGATGACGCTGACGTTCCCGTCAGCACTGTTCAACCGGTGTCGCCGCATTCGGGCGTTGTAGTCTGGTGGGGTGGGGGTGAAGTTCCGACCACGGTCTTTGAGCGGCTCGAAACTGTCGATGCGAATTCGGCTATCGCGGTTGTAGCGGGCGACAAAGGCATCAGTCCCGAACTGACGGGCTGGTGCAATGCGACGAATCATCCTGTCGAAGTCGTACGACCTGACATACTCCAATTGAAAGAAAAACTGCTGGGATTCAAAACGGTCTGGATCGAAATCAAAGATCTTTCGCCGGATTCAGAGAGCATCGATCATCTGCTGGTCTCGAGCGAGTTTCTTGGTGAATCGAAGCCTGAGTCTCTGGTCGCGAAACTGTCATCGAGTCCCGGTCGTGTCGGAGTTGGGATTCCGGCCGGGACAGCGCTCATTGCCAAAGGTCGTAGACTGGAAGTCGTGGGTGAATCGAATGTCGACTTCTGTCTTCCGGCATCGATCACGCGTCCCGGACATCGCCCGACGAAGTTGTTGAGAAACAAACCAGGTTCGGAGGCAGATCTGCTTGAACTGGTCCGATCGGCAATCGCTCGCCGTGGTCCGGAATTTCCTGCAAAGCTGCCCGGTCTACCCGAAGTCCCCCACGGAGCACTTTTGGCTTGTGGGGGTGGAAACCTTTCGGACGAGATTTGGCAGCGATTCATTGATCTGGCGGGCGGAACCGACTCACCGATTGTCGTCATCCCCATTGCACAACCAAATCCTGACGACGCAAATCCGAAAGATCTAGCCAAATTGAAGCAACTCGGTTGTCAACGGGTCAAGGTGTTGAACCAGCACACAAAAGCCGACGTCCAATCGCCCGAATTTGTCGAGGCATTGAAAGAGGCTCGCGGGGTCTGGTTTGTGGGTGGTCGACAATGGAAATATATCGATGCCTATGAGGGGTCGTCAGAGCACTTATTCCATGATGTCCTCAAGCGCAATGGCGTGATCGGTGGAAGTAGTGCGGGGGCTGCTGTTCAAGCGGAGTACATGGTCAGAGGTTCTCCACTCGGCAATCGGGAAATCATGGCCGAAGGGTACGAACGAGGTCTGAATTTTCTGTCGGGCTGTGCGATCGATATCCATGTGGCCGAGCGAGGCCGTTTGAAAGATCTGGTCAGCCTGGTTCAGACTTACCCGCAATTGCTGGGAATTGGCATCGACGAGGATACCGCGGTGGAGATTCAAGGATCTGTCATGACCGTGATCGGCAACCGCAAAGTGAATATCGTCGATTCCCGCACACAAGAGCCGCTACCGATTAAGTCGGGCGATCGATACCACCTGGTGACTCGCCAGTTGCTGCCCGAGAAGTAAAAAATGGAGGAGCTTTCTCGAATGCTCTTTGTCGAATTTCCTGTATCGAACGAAAGTAATTAGCCCATGTCATCCTCGTTCGTGACTCATCTTGAAAGCGCGATTGATGGAACCAGGTTTGAGCCGGGCCATCTTTACACGACTCACAAGGATCGGCCACTTTGGGTGAGGTACGATCTTCCAGCGATCGCGAAATCCGTTGATCGTGATACGATTTCACGGCGAAGCAGCGATATCTGGCGTTGGAGAGAATTGCTGCCGGTCCGGGAAGAGTCAAGCATCGTCTCGCTCGGTGAACGAATGACGCCACTGCTAAAGTCGCCTCGGCTGGGAAAGGCTCTGGGGTTACCGAATCTCTGGGTCAAGGACGACAGCCAGTTGCCGACGGGAAGTTTCAAAAGTCGCGGTCAGGCGGTTGCCATTTCGATGGCGAACGAACTGGGTGTGCGCCGAGTGGCGATTCCCACAGCAGGCAACGCCGGCGGTGCGATGGCAGCCTATGCAGCCCGTGCCGGAATGGAGGCATACGTCTTTATGCCGAGCGACACTCCTCGAATTAACCAGTTCGAGGCCACGATGGCGGGCGCAAAAGTGTTCCTCGTCGACGGCCTGATTACCGATTGCGGAAAGATCGTTCGAGCGGGCAAAGAAGCGATGAACTGGTTCGATCTTTCCACACTGCGCGAGCCGTACCGGATTGAAGGAAAGAAGACGATGGGACTGGAACTGGCTGAACAGTTCGGCTGGAAGCTTCCCAGTGTCATTCTTTATCCGACCGGTGGAGGGACGGGGCTGATTGGCATGTGGAAAGCCTTTCAGGAATTGAAAGAACTCGGCTGGTTGGACTCCGCCGATCTGCCTCGCATGGTGTCGGTGCAAAGCAACGGATGTGCCCCGATTGTTCGCGCCTATGAAAGCGGGAACCGATTTGCCGAGCCATTCAGTCCGGCAGCCACAATCGCCAGCGGAATTCGAGTTCCCGCCGCGATCGGAGATTTCATGATCCTGGACGCCGTTCGAGAGAGCCACGGGACAGCGGTCGCAGTCGACGAAACACGGATCATCGACTGGATGAAGCTGGGAATGTCGAGTGAAGGGATTTCAACCTGCCCCGAGTCTGCAACCTGCATCGGCGCCGCGATGAAGTTACGCGAGCAAGGATGGCTGACACCAGACGACCGAGTCGTGATCTACAACTGCGGCGCGGCTCAAAAATACGTCGATGTGACAGCGCTCAACCTGCCGCGAATCACATCTTCCGACTTCAACGACTGGGATTTCATCGCAAGTTGCTGATGATCTGATCGAAGGTTCGCTGATCACGGCGAGCACAGTCTATCTTGATTTCGTCCGGCAGACCTTCAAGGCCCCGATTTTTTTGGGGGGCTTCGGCCGCGGCGTCGGATTTTTTTAGCGATCTCAGCGTAAAGATAAGCCGTTTCAGTGAAACAACTGGTCGCGAATAAAAAAGCGGAGAGGGAGGGATTCGAACCCTCGGTCCAGTTTCCCGGACACAGCATTTCCAGTGCTGCACAATCGGCCGCTCTGCCACCTCTCCGAAGTATTTTGTTGGCTGTTCACAATTATCGCCGTCGCGTGACAGCAGGGCATTTATGGCACTGTTACCACCAATCAGACCGATTTTCATGTACGCCGAGACAAACTGACACCTCACAGTTCACACTGCGGGTGTCGCTGGTACCGCCCCAATCTTACGTTGGAGCAATGCCGTACAGCATTCTAACGAATCTTCTTCAAACCGAAAACCCAAGACGCCCTGATAGACGAAATGCTGATTTTCCGCATTACTGTCACCCGAAAAGGTGCTGGTTAATAAAGATTTCCAAAGGAGTTTGATTTTGTTCGCGGGACGGGGGGGCGGGAATTATCGCTCGTCGTCGCGTTTAAGACATTCATGCGGTATCTTCGAGCCTGCTGCGGGGCCGTTAAGGGTACGATCGACGTGAGTATCATGGAATTTCTGGTGCAGCAACAATCAAATGAAGTGAGGAGCGATGCCGATGATCATGACACTAAAGGTGACTCTCATTCGCGGTGCATATTGCTGTGACAAATGGGTTGCAAATCTTGAGTTGGAAGAATCATCCACCCTCGAAGACCTTCATTACGCGATTCAAAAGGTCGTTGGTTTTGATAACGACCATCTGTACTGTTTCTTTCGATCAAGGACAGACCGGAGCTTCATTCGGGAGTATTTTAATGATGAGAATGAACAGATCTTCAGAGAAACAGTGAAGTCGATGTTTCCCCTGCCAGTAAAACAATCGCTTTACTATCTTTTCGATTGGGGTGACGAATGGATATTTAAAATCTCGCAGTCTCGGAAGCGCCCTCACGAGCCTGTTAAAGGAATGACCTACCCAAGAATGGAAAGTGAATCGGGAATAAAGCCGAAACAGTATTCGTTTGCCGACGAAGACGATGACGATGAAGAATGAGCTCGGCTAAAATCCAACGCGAACTCCATGAGGTTCTGACGTTGATCGTTAACGCAATTGCAGACTCAAAGAAAAGTTGAAGTCGAGGACGCGGAATGGATTACCATTCTTCACTTGAAGAGTTAACGACCAGGGCTGTTAAAGATGCCCACGCTTGTTGGTGCGACTCAACAATCGATTCCGCCGCTTCGCATCAGTTGACGCATTCGACAGCGTTATTGTAATCGACACTCCACTTGTCTTGTTCGTCGACGAATTGTGAAACGCGGCGTGCCGCTAGATCCACTCCGAGCGTATATCCAGCGTTAACGACCATTCGTTCCCCCCGAGTGGCTCATTTGACGAGCCACCCTTGTTGGGGCAGTCTAATGTGGATTCGTCCCCAGAAATCAATTACTCGGCCGCAGCCCCTGCCATGCGTTCAGCTTTGCGCTTCACGACTTCGGCGTTGTTTGCTTCCGTTTGGGTGACGGCAGCGATGCGTCGGCGGATGGTGCGGATGTTGGCGTTCAGTTGACGCCACTTGGTGTTTTTCTTGAATTGGGCTTCCGTCAAACCCTTTTCCTGTAAGGATTTGGCAAATGTTGCCAAGTCCGCATTGGCGGCTTGCAACTGTCGTTCGAGGGTAGTGCGCGACAAAGGCATGACTCAGGCTCTTTCACGTGTCTAAAAGCGAGGACTTCCGCAACGGGCTTTACGCCATCGGCTTTTCTCGCCAGCGGAAACAGAATTCGGTACTTCGAGACGCTACATTCTACAGATGCGTCAGTTGTCCGCAACCCTGACAGCGGCATCGGGGTATTTCTGTCGTCGAGTTCCGGAAATCGCTCATCGCGTTTTGAGCGGCGCCGGCGGTTAAAAACTTGGCACTGCGGAAATTTTTTTTACTTATTGACCTCTTGACGCACCATAATTTTTGAAATGTCCCAATTAGGGGCGATCGACGGTATTATGAGAGGAACTGTACACCGAGAAAGAGGCTTGTCAGGCGCCATCGTCGAATTTGGTGATTGGCGATCATTGGCGACAACAGATTGAAGGACGCTCAAATGCAACGACTGATGCTCGTGCTTGTGGTGGTTGGACTTGTTTCCAGCGTTCACGCGGCAGATCAACAGGTGGCGATTGGCGATACGATTGCTGATCTTCGTTTCAAGGACATTCGAGGATTGTCTCGATCTCTTGCTGAGATGGGAAAAAAACGAGCGTACGTTTTTGTCTTCACGACGACTCAATGCCCGCTTGTTCGCCGTTCGATGCCAAAGCTGATTGGCATCGATCAGAAGTTCGGGCCCCAAGAAGTTCAGGTCGTTGCGGTTAACGTTGGTTCCGAGGAAACAATTCGCGACATGGCGGCGCAGGCCATTGAATTCGAGGCCGCTTTTCCCTTTGTTAAGGACACCGATCTCTCGTGTGCTAAAGCACTTGGAGTCACTCGAACTCCCGAAGTGGCTGTGCTGAATTCTAATCTTAAACTGGTCTATCGCGGGCGAATCGACGATCAGTTTCGTCTGGGTGGTTCTCGTCCCGAGCCGACTCGACGTGACCTTGAAGAAGCGATCACGGATGTACTGGAGGATCGAGCCGTTACGGTCAGTGAAACCACTGTTGATGGCTGTTTAATCGAGGCCCGCGAGTCTCGTGTCAGCGAAGCGGCAGGCCCTGCGTTTTATCAGGATGTGGCGCCGATCTTGAATCGGCGTTGTGTGTCGTGCCATCGCGAAGGGGCGGCAGGCCCATTTTCGTTAACGACGTTTGAAGGTGCAGTGGCACATGCTGAGATGTTGGCAGAAGTCGTTGTGGATCAGCGGATGCCTCCCTGGTACGCCAATTCCAGGCAGGGAGCTTTTCAGAATGACCCGTCGTTGACGCGCGACGAACGCGAAGCATTGCTGCGTTGGGTGAAGTCTGGGAGGAGGGAAGGGGACCGCAATGTTGCGATTGAGCCACCTGAATTGCCGGGCTCAAAATGGCGAATCGGCGAGCCCGATCTGGTCATCAAGATGGTTGGCGAGCACACGCTCCCCGCCACAGGCTTTGTCGAATATAAGCGTCTTGTTTTGCCGTATGTGTTTCTCAATGAGACATGGTTGGAGGCGATCGAAATCCGTCCCGACAACCTTGCCGTTGTCCACCACTGTAATATGGCTTACGTGACCACTAAGGGAGCCAGCCATCAGACGTTCATCACCGGTCATGTTCCGGGTGGCCAGCCGATGGACCTTGGGCGGTTCGATAACGGAGTTGCCTACCGCGTGCCGGCATTTTCCGGTCTGGGGTTAGAGATTCACTACACAACCACGGGAAAGGAAGAGCGTTGCAGCATCTCGGTGGGTCTGCGTTATCCGCGAAAGACAGTTCACAAACAGTTACGACATTTCCTGCTTGATCCACGTCAGTTTCAAATCGAACCCGGTCACGGTGCTTTCCCCGTCCGATCCAGCCTGGTGCTTGATCAGGATATCTCGTTATTGGGTTTGTTCGCACATATGCATTTACGAGGCAAGGACGCAACTTTCTACGCAGATGTTCCTGGAAAGCCACGCGAAATGTTACTTCAGATCCCTAATTACAACTTCGAGTGGCAACTGGGGTATGAAATTGAGCCTGGCAAGCACCGACTTCCGAAGGGGACAAAGATTGAATCAGTCACGCATTACGATAATTCGGCATTCAATCCCTACAACCCCGATCCCAAGCGGACGGTCCCCTACGGACTGCAGACGTTTGACGAGATGTTCAACGGTTACGGCTTTTTCGTCGCCGAAGACGAAGACCTGAATTTAGAAGTTAATCCCCAAACTGGTGTCGTTCGTCGAAAGGCTCAATGACACCGGTGTGTCTTGTTCAGTGCGGTCCAGAGGGTAACATTCGGGTTTTCGAACGATCGTTATGTAAGTGGTTTTTGTGATTGGTTTTGTGGAAAATGTGTGCCGTTTGGGATTCGTTTGGCAGGCAATTAGACAGACTTTTTTTAAATATATAAACCATTTTTTGTGGATGAAATTGCTAACGGTGTAATAATTGCTGCAGTTTCGTCCAGTGACGTCAATGGACGAGCATATGAACGAATTTCGACGAACCAGAAATGAATGCGGGCCAATCATTCATGGAACGGGAAGTTCCTTTCTTTGAGTGGAGAAGGCTAGCTTAATGAATCCAACGCAGAATTTGACCGCGCGACAGAACGAGATTTACGATTTTCTCAGAGACAAAATTATTGGTCGTGGCTACGGGCCGACCGTTCGTGAAATTGGCGCTCAGTTTGGGATCAAGTCACCAAACGGCGTGATGTGCCACTTGAAAGCTTTGGAGAAGAAGGGCTTGATCTCGCGCGAAGCACATATGTCTCGGGCCATTCAGTTATCTCATCCTCCACAACTGCAGACAGAACTCCCGTATATGGGTCAGTTGATGGTTGGTGAACCGTTTCCGACCAGCAGTCCTGGCGATCGACTCGATTTCAGCGGTCTTTTCAATCTTCCTGACTTGTGCTGTCTTCGAGTTCATGGAACGGCGCTGCAAGATGATCATATTGCCGAAGGGGACACGCTAATCGTTCACAAGCAGCCAACGTTTCGCGATGGCGATCTGGCGGTGATTGCTTATGAAGACGGAACGATCGGCGTACGTCGCCTCTACCAGGAAATGCTTCGTATTCGTCTGGAATCGGCCAGAAAAACGAGTCCGCCTGAGTTCGTCAGTCGCGTGGTGGTGATTGGGATCGTGGTTGGCGTGATCCGCCAATACTGATTATTACCAATCGATCGCCAGCATCAGGCAATTCAGTCCGCTGCCAATCCCCAGGAAACCAACTCGGTCTCCTTTCACCAGGAAGCCCCGTTCGTCAGCGATCGCGGCGGTGAGCGGCAGCGAGACAGTTCCGATATTGCCGAGATAAGGGTACGTGTTGAAATCTTTGTCGGGCGAGATTCCCAGGGCATTCAAAACCTGCTCGCGATGCCCTTTACCGACCTGATGGCAGATGACTTTATCGATTTGTTCCGAAGAAAAACCGACTTTCGTCAGGAACGATCGCCAGGTATTCAGGCCGAGATCGACTCCGTGCTTCAGAACGCTGATCGAATCGGTTTGCATGAACTGCGTAAATGCATGTGACAGCTTTGCTGGAAGCAGGCCGCTGACTTTCTGTTGAACCAGGTTTGGAAGCAGGTTTCCGAATTTCGTATGCGTCACAACGGGGGGCAGAATCGCGTCCACTTTGTTGACCGCGGCGGGCAACAATGATTCGAAGCCCCAGCGGCACAAGGCATGATGTTCAGGAGCGGCTTTGGTTGCACCACCCAGTAATCGATGGCATTTTTCTCGTGAAAACGATCCATCGGTTAAAAGCACTGCCACAGCACCAGAACCGCCGGTCAGCGTTGCCAATGATTTTGTGAATGAATCCATCGTCATGTCTTCCAGCAACCGCTGGATCGAGTAGTCGATGATTTCTCGAGCCGTCTCGCACGAAACGACCAATCCGGCACGAATCTGCCCGAGTTCAATTCTGTTGGCGATGTCGACCATTCCATTCAGAACGCCCAGGCAGGCATTGCTGACATCGAACACTGATGCATCCGGGCTGATTGTCAAATTGGCCGCCACGCTACACGCCGTGGCAGGCTCAAACTGTTCGCGGCAGACACCGGCATAGATCATCACGCCGATATCACGCGCGGCCACATTGGAGTGCTCCAGGGCTCGTCTGGCCGCTTCGGTGGCTCCGTCGCTCAGTCGATGCCCGGCAGGCCACCAGCGTCGTTCGCTGATTCCGGTCCAGGCTTCGAGCTGTCCCGCAGGGATTTTCAGCTTTTCGTAAAGCGGTTCGAGACGTTGTTCGATCTCTGCCGAAGTGACGATGACGGGAGCCAACTCGTATCCAATGGCATCAATATAAACGCGGGAATATTTCATGTGACGTCGGTCAGTCAATAAAACGGGTCGCAGCAGGGGACAGTTACGGCGTTTACTGTACCCATTGTACTCGCTGCTGTCATTGGCGTGCTGATCGAAGTCGATTTGGTTGAGTGCCAACTCGATGAGAAAAGTATTTTTCCAATCATTAACACGCGACGAAGCGCGACGACGTGGAACAACATGGGTGTTTCTCCGACGAAGTGTCTCGTGCTGGGATTGTCGCGATTGTTCGTACTGGCGTGGGTTCCGTCATTATTTCTCGGCGAGCGAGACGGAAACGATTTCGCGATCGTTTCTGGCGTAAACGTTGCGATTGGCGAAGGCAGGGTGGGTCCAGACAACTTCGCGGCGCTGGGAGGGGCCGGTTGGTTCGAGCAGATGGGCGCGGCCGAGTTCCTGATATTTCTCTGGTGTCAGTTTAGCGATAATCAGATCGCCCTTTTCGCTGAACAGGAAATGGCGATCTTCGTGCTTCACCAGAAAGGCCGTTCCCCAACGTGCGGATTCGCCGCTGGTCGCTTCGAATGTTGCCCACAATCGGTCGCCAGTCTTGAGGTCGAGGCATCGCAGTTCGCCATAGCTGCAAACTCCGTAGATGTGGCCCCCCTCAATCACGGGGGTGCTGATCAGGCAGTGCAGCGAATCGGTGATTTTTTCGTTCTGGCCGTGCCGTCGCCAGACTTCTGTGACCCCCGGTTTCGACCCATCCAGTTTCAAGAGCAGTGACCCGTTGTAGAACGCGCTGATAAAGAGTAAGTCGTCTTTCAATCGGGGCGTGGCAACGGAGAGCCCGCTTTGCGAGGTAAAGGGGCGTTCCCACAGTAACTGACCCGTTTCCGGATTAAGTGCACTGATTGCCGTTGGAAGCCAGGTGATCAACTGACGTTGCCCGGCCGCTTCGATGATGATCGGTGAACTGTATCCGGAGGCATGCTCGCCCTGGGAATCGAGTGCTCGCCAGATCTCTTTCCCTGTGTCCTTGTGGAATGCAACGACCGCTTTACCTTTTCCGCCGACGAAGCAGATCAGTCGATCGCCGTCGAGAAGTGGATTCGACGAATATCCCCAGACTGGTGATTGTTCGCGTTCATAGTCTTTCTGAAACGACTTGGACCAGACAACTTGGCCCGAATCGGCTTCGAGGCAGAACAGATGGCCTTCCGATCCGAGCGTATAGACTCGACCGTCCTTGACGACCGGAGTCGTACGCGGTCCTGCTGGATAGCTGACCGTGTAAGGACAATCGTATTCGTGCTTCCATACGATTGAACCGTCTTTGTCATCGAGACAGAGCACTCGTTCTGTTGCCTGGCGCCGACCTCGTTCGAACGGATTGCTGGGATCGCTTTCTCCCGAAGGAAGCTGCTTGTCGGTGACGTAGACACGGCCTTTGACGACAGCGGGGCCTGCGTAACCACCACCGATTTTTGTTCGCCAGCGAACTTTTGGTCCTTCGGCAGAAAACGATTTTGCAATACCCGTTTCTCGCCAGATACCGTCACGTTGCGGTCCCATCCATTGTGGCCAATCGTCAGCATGAAGGTGCATCGAATCATGCGTTGTCACGGCCGAGATGATTAGTAAAGCCAGCGACCACTGAAGAATCGTTCGCATTTTTGTTGCCTTTTTGATTAACGGACCTGATGGGAGGGCGAGGCGGCTGCCGCGCCGATGCGTTTATCAGAGGGGGTCGGGCGTTCAAATTTCAAAATTGGCCGATCAAGCGAACTCCATCGACAAAATCGACCATCCGGCCGATTTTGAAATTTGAACACCCGACCCCAGAACACAATTCACCATGCCTGTTCGGCGTCGCCCTTTTCGTTGACGATCCACGGTGTCCAGCACAATACGAAATTATTGATTGTGATGTCTGTTTTCTTGGGCGAAATATTCGTTTCATCTAATTTCAGGTTTTCGGCGGCAGCACCTTCAAGCAGCGCCGTCGCTTCGTCCTGGAACTGCTGATCCAGTTTTTCCATGCGAGCGGTAATCGCTTCGACGGATTCTTCGGCCAGGGCTACATCCTGTTTTTGGGCACCTAAACGCCCCGCAGTGCGAGCTCCCGTGGCGATCTTGCCCATGTTTGCTGCCGACGTCAGCTTGCGACCGAATACCGCACCAAGAATTGAGGTGACAACCGTGACCCCTGCTTGCATTGACTGATTTTTGACCTCCAGCTTTTCCTTTTCTACCTTCTGCATCGCCTTTCGCAACTGCTCTTGAACGGTCGTCATTTTCGGCGCGTATTTGCTGCGAAGTTTTTCAACCGCGAGATCTCGTTCTTCTTTCATGCGATGAGCAATTCTCGCGCGGAAATCACCTTCCGTTTCTCCCGGCTGGGAGGTTTCCTTCAGTTCGGCGAACTTCCATAACGACAGTTTTTGATTCTTGTAGAGATAGTCTTTCAGCGCTGATTGAAGATCGGTAAATGTTTTCGCCCGATTGAGATCAGCCGGTAAGGTTGCGAAGCCTCCTTCGTTGTCGGGATGTTCCTGCTGTTCGGGTTCTTCTTCAATTTCAATTGTCGCGTCGTCGAACATCGACGGAGAGACTTTGTCGACCGCTGGCAAAAAGACAGTCATATCCTGCTGAGTGTCGATTCCCGCCGCGGCCTGTGCAAAGCGGACTCGAACGGACGCCAGCAGTCCCGGTCGGTACAACAGTTTGGCATCCCCCAGCAAGCTTGTCTGTCGGACGAGAAATGTCTCGTTGATGCCTGGAGGGAGAACCGGATGGGAACCACCTGCTGAGTTTTTCCCCAGCATGGCGATTGCGGGGCCTTCGGATGCTGGCATACCGCTTTTCTTTTCCGCCATCAGCGAGGCGATCTGGTCGCGATCGATGGGGCCTCGCAGGAACGAAAGTGCCCAACGGCTTTGGAACACGACAGGATGATCATCATGAACGTTGTTCATCAGGAAGACTCGATTGCCCAGTCCTGCGAGGATTTTTTCCATTTTCCCGCGATCAAATTGGGCACCCGCCGCCGCAGACGCTCCTTCAAGCCCTTCGAGAACGCGAGCTTTGTCGCGTTCGGTCTGCAATCGGCCAAGGAACCAGGTTCCGGCGTTCGACAAACCTTTGTAGTCCAGGTCGACCGGGTTCTGAGTCGCCAGGACAACACCCAGGCCGAATGCACGTGCCTGTTTCAGCAGTCGCAGCATGGGGGTCTTCGATGGCGGGTTTGCCGACGGCGGGAAGTAGCCGAAGATCTCGTCCATGTAAAGGATCGCTCGCAGGCTGGACGTCCCTGACTGGGATCGCATCCAGGCGACCATCTCGTTCAGCAGGATCGTGACGAAGAACATTCGCTCGCTGTCGCTCAAGTGAGCGATCGAGATGATTGTCAGGCGGGGCTTTCCTTCCGGCGTATAGAGCAATCGTTGAATGTCGAGTGATTCCCCTTCCAGCCAGGCCTGGAATCCAGGCGAGGCCATCAGGTTGTTCAGCTTCATCGCGAACCCGAAACGGTCTTTGGAAGGATAGAAGCTTTCGACATCCATCACACCGACTTTCGTAAAGTTCGGCTTCTGAATCAGTCGGATCAATCCCGCCAGATCGACATCTTTTCCCTCCCGCCACGACCGGTCGAGAATCGTCGAGAGCAGGATATGTTCCTTACTTTGAAGGGGGTCGGCATCGATTCCGAGCAAGGCGAGCAGCCCGGATGCGGCGGACCCGATCCGTTCACGCATCGCTTCCGTATCATTCAGAATTTTTTCGTTGGGGACGGAAAACGATTTCATCACCGTCAGCGGCAGCCCGGCATTGCTGGCGGGGGTGTAGATCGAGATATCCACTGCGTCGCGAAATCGTTTGATCCGTTCCGGCGGCTGACCCCATGCGGCAAGTCCATCTTTCCAGACCTTGGCCATTTTCTTGGCGTAATCGTCGGGGCTGAGGCCCGCTCGCGTGGCATCGGCGGGATCGATCCAGGGACGGAAATTCTCGGGCAGCAGATCGGGAAAAGCCAGCAGCAGATTGCCGAGATCGCCCTTGGGATCAATACAGATGGCGGGAATGCCATCGATGGCGGCTTCTTCCAGCAGCGACAGGCACAGGCCGGTTTTACCGCTTCCTGTCATCCCGACGCAGACCGCATGGGTCGTCAGATCCTTGGCGTCGTACAGCAACAGGTCGTCCTGGACCTTTCGCGTTTCCATGTCATAGGACTTACCAAGATAGAATACTCCCAGCTTTTCATAGTCTTGCATCGTCAGTCCTTTTTGCGATTTATCTTTACGACCGCAGCATGTTGAAGCAGGCTCGTTGTCACGAGTTACGTTGTCAGAAATGTCAGCGAAATTTTTACCAAGTCGATCAAGTCAAGTGTCTGTTGTGGAGTGCAGATTTTTCATCCTCGCCAGCGACAAGACTATAGGCCATGTGCATGCCAACGAAAAGCGCCGCGTTCCCTGAAGCGAAACGCAATTCTTTGCTACGATGCTGCGATACTCAATCCCGGTTTTGAAAGAGATGACATGCGAATTGCCGTCGTGCAGATGGATGTGACGCTGGCCGACGTGGCTGGTAACCTGGCCCGAATGATTTCGAAAACTCGTGAGACTCGAGCTGCGGGGGCCGAACTGACGATTTTCCCCGAATGTGCGTTGACCGGTTACTGTTTTACGAGTCTCGATGAATCCCGTCCTTATGCCGAAACGATACCTGGTCCTTCGGTCGACAAGTTGTCGGCGATCTGTCGGGAATTGGGTGGGTTCGTCGTGTTCGGATTATTGGAACAGGACGCCGGTCGAATCTTTAATGCGTTAGCTCTGGTGGGACCAGAAGGGCTGGTGGCGTCGTACCGGAAGATTCATCTCCCTTACCTGGGGATTGACATGCACACCGACTTTGGCGACCGACCCTTTGCCGTGCATGAAATCAACGGGGTGAAAATCGGGATGAATATCTGTTACGACGGGGGATTCCCCGAATCGGGCCGCGTTCTGGCTCTGGAAGGTGCCGACCTGATCGTCTTGCCAACGAACTGGCCGCCAGGTGCCGAATCAGCCGCCGACTTCGCGATCAACACTCGGGCCATGGAGAACACGGTCTATTACGCCGCTGCCGATCGAGTCGGTGTAGAACGCGGTGTTCCGTTTATCGGTAAAAGCAAGATCTGTGATCCGCTGGGGAAGACTCTCGCCTTCGCCGATCACACAGAGGAAGCGATTCTTTATGCCGACATTGATGTAGCACGGTCACGGAATAAGCATTTAATCCGCAAGGCAGGGGTCAATGAAGTCAACCGGATCGCCGATCGCCGTCCTGAGATGTACGCTAAGCTGGTTGAACCTCATTCGTTGAAGCGGCCGGGGAGATAAGATGACGCTAGACGACGTTCGAAGAATATTTCCCGAAATTGAATTCAGTGAAGCAGCAGGAGTTCTTGACATGATTTCAAAGAATCCCGAGCAACGGCAGCAGTACGAAGCCCGGTTGAAATTTCAACGGGATGAAGCGGCACGTCTCGAAGGAGCGATCAGCGAAGGGATCAAAAAAGGCCGAGTTGAAGGCCGCGTTGAAGGTCGCCAAGAGGGACGCCAGGAAGGATTGCAAGAAGGTATGGAGAAAGGGATTGAAGTAGGCATCGAGAAAGGTATCCAGAAGGGGGCGTTACTTGGGCGGATTACGCCGTTGCAAGAACTTTTAGGCATTCTCAAACCGACCGAGCAAGAACTGACGAGCTTTGACGAAGTTCAGCTTTTGGAATTAGCTGAAGACTTGAAGCGTCGACTGAGGACACGTGGCGAATAACACAGGAACAAATCGCTATTCTTTTCCTCGAAGAAAAAACGCCAAGACGCGACCTTCGCGCAAAGTTGTTCGATCGGTTTTGACTCGATTCGGGCTGTTCCAAGGTTCCGATAAATCGGCGAGTCGGCGATAAATAAGAATAAAATCCGGTGCGTCGGGAGTTGGGTGGTACTCGACCGTTTTTATCCCGTGGGCTCGTAACAACGGTGCCTGGCGTCGGTAATCGGCAGCCTGGAACTGATGAAGCGTTGGTCGTACGGCAACGGATGAACCCACGGGAACTTCTTTTACCAATTGTTGCAGCAGGCTTCGAGTGATTCCGACACCCCAATAGTCAACCTCGAATCGCTTGTCATTTCCGTCAGCGATCATGATCAGTTTAGCCAATCCGTTGTAATAACAAAGATGGCATGGCGACATGGTGACCAGTGGGCTTGCCGCCAGCAGCAGTAATGCCGACCAGACTGCAATCGCGGTTGGCTGAGACCGAATACGGTGTGACAGCCATTGCCGACAAGCGACCCAGCCTCGGCCGACTAAGATCGCCCATAGAGGAAAGCAAGTGAGGAAAAGCCTTTCACCGTCGTAGACGGCAACGCCAGGCAGTGAGAAAACAATGAGCGGAAAAAGCATGCACGCCAACAGCAAAAGATCGCGACATTTTACAGCTCCGATCACTGTCGGTGGGACTTGCGTTCCCGGAGGTGTTTGCCGGTTGGTCATCGTTGGATCGTTGAGCGGAATCTGGTCGGCTTGCGACTTGTCTGAATCGCTGGCTGTTGGAATTGGTCGATAGAGTAAACCGATTATGCCAAGTCCATGTAGAACAACCGGCACTGTTAATGCGACCATCACGAATGGATAATGCCAGGGGACGTTCTTGTCCGCGTACTTTTGCCCCCAATACCAGACCTGGGTTGTCGATCGATTTGTGGTCCGTCCGAGGTATTCTGCTGTTTTTTCAATTGGATCAAACCACAGGTAGGGCCAACTGGCAAAGAAGACGAGATATGCAGTAAGGCCCCAGATCATCAGAGGCAAAATCGCCTTCGCGCGCCACCGCCATAAGGCCCAGGCGATTACAGGAATCGGTATCAAGATCGCCTGAACCTTGGTGAGCAGTGCCAGGCCCATCAAAATTCCGGTGAATATGATGGCACGGCGCGTGGGTGGTAACGGCCCATTCCACCATGCTGCGACCGACAGTACTGCCGCAGTGCACGTGAGGTTTGTAATTGTTTCGAGAGACGCCAGATGAGCGTGGCCGTAAACGCGTGGCATCAAGACAAGCGAAATGGCAGTCAGCAATCCGGTTGATCGGCCCGACCATGAATTTGCGAGGCCGCCGATTAAGAGGACGGTCAACGCGAATGCCGTTGCCGAGCCGGTCCGAGCGCAGGCCGTGACGCAGTAACCCTCAGGGTCTAAAGGGGGTGCAAGCCACCAAGTCAAATGGTGATGCACTCCCAGCCACCAGCGACCCAATGGAGGATGGTCAGGGTTATAGCCGTTTTTCTTTCGATAGGCTTCTTGAGACGATCCAGGGATCAGGTTCAACCAGCCGAGAGCTTTCGCCTGCTCGACAAGGTAAACGCCTTGTTCCACGTTAAAGATTTCATCAACGGTCAGCCCTGGCCCTTCGGGCATGCCGGGATAACTTCCTGCCGGGTCCAGGCAACACACAATGCTAAACCAACTGAGCAAAGCCACGATAGCTACCGGCCAGACGCCCTTTGGGCGGGGCGAATCGGTAGAGGAAACAGCTTGGTTCATCAAAGGTTTTTCAGCGAGCGTGACAAAGGTGATCAGAATATTGCCATCATTTTTCGGAGATTACCAGTTTTTACACTCCGATTGATACGAGCGGCAACTTGACCTTGTTGCCCTTCACCAGGATGGATGTCGAAAGGAGAGGCAATCACGGAGTCGCTGATGGCGTTTTTCATATATTCCACTGTTTATGGGTGGCCTTTTGTCTTGAAACCTGTGACAATCCGTGGCTGGTGGCAATGTGATAGAAAGAACGCGATGAAACGATTCTCGTGGCTTCTGCCATCTCTTATTTTGATTTTCTTGTTAGGCCGTGTTGCCAGCTCTCGCGCTGAAGAGGCTGTTGAGCCTGTCGAATATTTGAAAGAAATCAAGCCGTTGCTCAAGGCGCGATGTTACGCGTGTCATGGCGGCCTTAAGCAAGAGGCTGGGTTTCGTCTCGATACTGGAAAGTCAATCCGACAGGGGAGTCGGAACGGCCAGGTCCTGCAGGCAGGTCAAGCTGACGGGACGCTGATTGAGCGAATCCGATCCAGCGACCTTTCTCATCGAATGCCGCCAGAAGGTGAACCACTTACTTCCGCGCAGATCGCTCGAATCACGGACTGGTTGCAGCAAGGGGCAATCTCTCCAGACGATGAGTTACCAGAACGCGATCCGCGACTTCACTGGGCATTTCAGCCGCCAGTTCGTCCTGCGGTTCCCGAAGTCGCCAACGCCGACTGGGTTAGAAACCCCATCGACGCATTTATTGCTCAGAAACATGAACATCACAAGTTGATCCCTCAACCGCCGGCTACGAAGCAGGAGTGGTTGCGTCGAGTCACTCTCGACCTGATCGGCCTTCCTCCATCTCGGCAGGAATTACATGCATTTCTGGCCGATGAATCGCCTGAAGCCATCGCCAAGGTTGTGGACCGACTTTTGAATTCTGCTCAATATGGCGAGCGATGGGGTCGTCATTGGATGGATGTCTGGCGGTACGCTGACTGGTATGGCCGTCGGTATGTCCCCGATGTCTGGAACAGTGCTCCTCAGATTTGGCGTTGGCGAGATTGGATCGTGAAGTCACTGAACGATGACAAAAGTTACGGTCAGATGGTTGCCGAGATGCTGGCTGCCGATGAGATATCACCTGAGGACGACGAAGCGGGGCATGCCACGGGATACCTGATTCGGAACTGGTACGCTCTGAATCCGAACGACTGGATGCGAAGTAACGTTGAGCATGTCGGCAAGGCTTTTCTCGGTTTGACATTCAATTGTGCGCATTGCCACGATCATAAGTACGACCCGATCTCCCAAGAAGACTATTTTCGATTTCGGGCCTTCTTCGAGCCGATTTCTATCCGGCAGGAGCGTGTTCCCGGTGAAGCTGATCCCGGGCCGTTTCAGGAATATCAATACTCAACGCTCCGTAAAATTGTGCGACTGGGGGCGGTTCGCATTTTTGATAAGACGCCGGATGCCCCGACATGGTTTTATACGGGGGGCGACGAGCGAAACCGAGTGGTGAATCGCGGTTCGATCGCGCCAGGTTTGCCCTCGGCGATTGTCAGTGAATCACTCAAGATTGAACCCGTTCAGCTTCCTGCGCGCGGCTGGTATCCGGGACTGCGGCCTTCGATTCATGAAACGATTCTCGCGGAGCATCGAACGGCGCTGACATCTGCAGAATCGCAACTTCCTGCTGTGATTGCTGCGGTCGAAGCGGCACTTCCCGAACTGCAGTCCAAGCTGACTTTGGCAGAAGCAGAATTTGAGCAAGCTCGGAAGCTTAGCGAGGAAGCAGGGAGATCTGGGGCGCTTGCGGGTCGGCAATCGTTACTCGTCGATTCTACAACCGGACGTCGGCTGATCCAGCACCGGTTGCAACACGTCAAGTCGCTGGGCGAACAGGCAACGATTCGTTTTCAGTTGCAAATCCTGAAGGATGCTCACGTCAATTTTCAATTGGCGAAAGACCACATGAAAGGGCTGACGGCAGGTTACGTCGGATTTAAAAATGGACGGATCATTTCGTATCAGCCAGCTTCGTTTACGGAGTTTGAAGTTGGTCAATATGACATGGCTGCGGGACAAAATCGGTTCGAGGTCGTTTTGGTAATAAAATCGAAAGACGATGTTTGTCAGTTAACGGTTCGTTCGATCGCAGACAAGAAAACCCTCGTGGATAACGTGCCCGTTGCGAGAAACGGCTGGAACCCTGTGGGAGATGAAACCAAAGCAGTGACGTTTGACGTTCAGACCGGTGCGATTGCCGCATTCGATGAAATTGAATTGCTTGTTGGTGAGTCTGGCACGGTTGATGCGAAAGGTGAGGCATCTCGTTTGGCCTATTTCGATTTCGAGTTGCCGAACTATCGTGACGGTTACGATATTATTGGTGTCGATGGTTGGATCGGTTCGCCATTCAGCGTTACCGGGGCGACGTCTGTTATTTCGGGAACATTTGGGGATGAGACACTGAAGCCGTTATCGCAAAAAGTGAACATGGCGAGACGTGCAGTCGATGTTCATGTTTTGAAACGAAAGGCTCTTGAAGCGAAACGAACGGCCTCTCTTGCTCAACTCGAAAGTACCCATGCACGGATCGTGGCAGATCGAGTCAAGTATGGTGAGTTAACTGGTCCTGAGGCGAATCCGTTGACCCAGGCCGCCAGCCAAAAATACCGCGAAGCAGCATGCCTGCTCGCTGAGTCTGAAGTCGTCGAGAAGGATCAGAAGCTTGCCGAGGTTGAACTGAAGCCGATGGATGACCCGAAGCGAGCGAAAGATGTCGAGGCTGCCAGCCAACAATTATCGAAGGCCAGAACCGCTTTGGAAAATGCTCAATCAATGCTGGCTGATCCGAATCAGGCAAGCAGTTATCCGGCATTCAGTCCGACATATCCCCCAATAAGTACCGGTCGTCGTCGAGCGTTAGCCGAATGGATCGCCAGCCGAAATAATCCGCTGACCGCTCGTGTTGCTATAAACCATATCTGGTTGCGACATTTTCATTCGCCGCTGGTCGCCACGGTGTCCGACTTCGGACGAAATGGAGCGGCTCCGTCCCATCCTGAGTTGCTCGACTGGTTAGCGGTTGAGTTGATGGAATCAGGTTGGAGCATGAAGCACATTCACCGGTTAATTGTTTCCAGCAATACTTACGGGATGTCGTCCAGTTCCGGCCGACCGGTGAATCCGATGAATGATGGTTCAGGGATTGATGCTGTACGACGAACAGAAAAACAAACGTCATCAGGATCAACGGTAAATCCCTCGATGAATATCGATCCGGAAAACCGATTTCTCTGGCGTATGAATCGTGGTCGGATGGAAGCCGAAGTGGTGCGGGACAGCCTGTTATCTTGTGCCGGGCGACTCGATTTGCAGATGGGTGGTCAGGAACTGGAAAATAGTCAGGCGCTGACCACTCGACGCAGAACACTTTACTATAGTTGTCAGCCGGAAATTGACGGAAAGAGTTCGTTTGGGATGTTATTCGACGCACCGGAACCCGCAGACTGTTATCGGCGCACGCGCAGTATCGTCCCTCAGCAGGCGTTGGCTTTGACGAATAGCGATCTGGCTCATGAACTCAGTGGGGAATTGTCGACCAGTTTGTGGCAATCTCTTTCATCCGAGCAACAATCTGATCCATCTGCGTTTATCGTCGCCGCACATGAACAGATTTTGGGACGGGGACCAACAGACTCGGAAAAGACTTTGTGCATCGAATTCCTCACCGCGATGACAGAGCAAACAGTTGATACTGCACGATTGCGAGAAAGTCTGGTCCGAGTTCTGTTGAATCACAACGATTTTCTGTCGATCCGCTGAGAGGCTTCTCATGGTTCCAAACGACGAGTCATTAAATTGCTGCGATTGCCAGTCACGACGTTCATTCCTGTCGGATCTTGGCATGGGATTCACCGGACTGACGCTCGGTGCGATGCTATCGGACGACGGTGTCATACGAGGTGAGGAAGCGGAGTCATTGAGGACGACAGGACCGCTGTCAAATGAACCTCATTTTGCGCCGAAAACAAAATCTGTGATCTGGATCTTCCTTTCGGGCGGATACAGCCACGTTGAGACATTCGATCCCAAACCCGCGCTGAACCAGTATGCAGGCATGACGTTTGATAAGACGCCGTTTGAAAATCCCGTGAACTCACCGCTGCATAAGAAGCGGTTTCGTTCGGTTGCCGCCGAAGAGATCAACGTCCGAGACGTCTATCCGACGATTTATCCGATGCAAGTTGGTTGGAAAAAGCATGGTGAAAGTGGTATCGAGATCACCGACTGGTGGCCGCATCTTTCGAAATGTGTCGATGATTTGTGTTTCGTCCGAAATATGTGGACGACGGACAATGATCACGCCGCCGAGAATCAGATTCATACCGGTCGCCACCGCCTCGACGAACCACAGCCAAGCGTCGGTTCCTGGGTCAACTACGGGCTGGGAACGTTGAATGAAAACCTGCCGAAGTTTGTCGTGCTTGGTGGTCCGACACGGTCGGATACTCGGCTGTCGATCGATTCGTATTATCTCGGGCCGCAATATGCCGGGGTCCCGATCGTGCTTGACCCGAAAGACCCGTTACCATTCGGCCGTCGTTCGTCAAAACAGACGGCGATGGAGCAGCAGCGTGAATATCAATTGATCGGCCGGTTGAACGAACTGTCAGCCGTTGAATACCCTGATGACCAGGACCTGCGAGCGCGAATTCGTGCGTATGAACTCGCTTTTCGTATGCAGTTGGCTGTTCCTGAGGCGATCGAATTCGGTGCTGAGACCGAGGCGACGACCAAGCTTTATGGGCTCGATAATGATGCCACCAAGGGGGCGGGACAGAAACTTCTGGCGGCCCGACGACTGGTTGAACGCGGCGTGCGTTTCGTGCAGGTCTTTCCGTCGGCCTATGGGGTGTGGGACTCGCACCAGAAATTGAAAGAAAACCATACTCGATTGTGCGCGACCGTCGATCAACCTGTGGCGGGATTGATTCAGGACCTGAAGCAGCGGGGTTTGCTCGACGAAGTGACGGTCGTCTTTTGCACGGAATTCGGTCGAACTCCCGGTTTGGAACTGCGTGGTGGAGGAAAAGATGGCCGCGATCATCACCCGAACGGTTTTACGATCTGGATGGCGGGTGCGGGGATCAAACGCGGCTTTGTACATGGTGCAACAGACGAGTTAGGGTATCACGCACTGGGTGAAGGTCACTACGTTACTGATCTGCATGCGACAGTCTTACATTTGCTCGGGCTGGATAACCGGCGTCTGGAAATCCCAGGCCGCAAAAGACTGGAAATCGATCATGGCCGGGTGATCAGCGAGGTCCTCGTTAACACGTGAATTAACGGATTCTTTTCGCCAGTTTTTGGTCGACTTAGGCAATTTCGGTTGACGCGGCGGGCGTTGCGGTGCTATGTATTCATGATTACCGATGCGTTTCGGTGATGTGGATTGTCGCACTGGGTCGATAAGTTAACCTAGGGGCGTCACCGGGTATGGAATTGTGCCCTCGGTCCGCATCTCCGTGATGCCGAGGATCCCGCCTATGCTCCCGCCCCGGTTTGTCCTGCCTATTGGCCTGATGCTGTTTTGTCTCGCTGCTTCGGTATTACCGGCGGCGGAGTCGCTTTCCTTACGGATCGATTCTCTGGTGGAAGCGGATCAGGTTGGCCCTGTGGCTGCAATTGCTAATGATGCCGAGTTTTTGCGGCGTGTGACACTTGATTTGCATGGCATCGTTCCCACTTCGGCTGAAGCTCGCGCGTTTCTTGCGGATGCCGCGCCGAACAAACGAGAAATTCTTGTCGACCGACTGTTGTCGAGTCCTCGGTATGCCGTTCACATGGCGAATGTCTTTGATGTGATGCTGATGGAACGGCGGCCAGACAAGCATGTGCCGACTCCCGAATGGCAGAAATACCTGCAAGCAGCGTTTCAGAAGAACGTTCCGTACGACCAATTGGCTCGGGAAGTACTTTCTGCCGATGGCGTGGACCCCAATCTTCGTCCAGCCGCGAAATTTTTTCTCGATCGGGATGCGGAGCCGAACATTATGGCTCGGGACGTCGGGCGAATTTTCTTCGGAATGGATCTGCAGTGTGCTCAATGTCACGACCATCCCCTCGTTGATCACTACCTGCAAACGGACTACTACGGTCTGTATGCCTTCGTGAATCGAACAGTTGTATTTGCCGATGAAGTGGCCAAGAAATCGTTTCTGGGCGAAAAATCGGATGGCGAAGCGAGTTACAAATCGGTATTCACCCAGGATGCCGGGCATATCAGGCCACAACTTCCCGGTGAAAATGAAATTGACGAGCCTCGATTTCGTCAGGGGGAAGACTACGTTGCGGCTCCGCTGCCCGGTGTGCGCCCCGTTCCCAAGTACAGCCGACGTGCGAAGCTGGCGGAACTCGCCACCAATGGCGCGAACCGTCAGTTTAACTTGAATATCGCCAATCGTTTGTGGGGTCACATGATGGGGCGGGGACTCGTTCATCCTGTCGACCTGCACCATCCGCTGAATCCACCGTCTCATCCCGCGGTTCTTGATCTGATCACGAACGAATTCGTGGCGATGAAATATGACATGCGAGGCCTTCTTCGAGAACTCGCACTCACACGAGCGTACCAACGTTCGATCGAACCTCCCATCGATTTGGCACCTCAATTGGTGGCGGCTGCTGGACAGATTTCAGGACTTACAACTGAGTATGCGAGTCTGAAGGGGGTTTCGGACGAGTCACGAAAACTTGTGGAAACGGCACAAACAGACTTCAAAACTGCTCGAGCGGCCTTAGCAGCAGCAGAGGCGGCCTGGCGAGCTGCCGAGACAGCCGTCACCACTGCCAAGAAGCCGGTCGATGACCTGCTGGTGGCAATTGCCAAGCTGCAAAAGGATGCGACCGCCAAACAAGCGGCGGTGACCGCGTTGGCTGAAGCCGTGGGGAAATCGACGGAAGCAGGTAAACTGCTACCGAACGACAAAGACGTTGCAGGTGCCGTAGCGACGTTGACTGCAAAACAGACGCAACTGGCTGGCGAAGTTGCGGCGGTCCAAAAAACGATTGAGGAGAAGACCGCAGCCATGCCGCCGATCCAAGCGAAGCTTGTCGAAGCGTATGCGCCGGCGGACGCCGCTTATGCCGCTTATGTTGAAGCTCGCAAGCCAGTCGATGCCTCGAAGGCGAACCTCATCACCGTTTGGAACCGCCATAAAGCCGAGACTTTGGCGGCAGCCATTCGTAAGAAACGGCTGGAAGCGGACGAGGTACATGTCGCGTTTCAGGCCACGCTGGAAAATATCGCGAAAACGAAAGCGGAAATCGAACTGCGAAAGACAGAACTTGCCGCCGCATTCAGTGCCGCCCAGCAGCAGCAAGCTGACGTCACAAACAAGGTCAACGCAGTTGCGGAAGTCGAAAAGGTTGTTGTCGAAACCAGGAAGTTACTCGACGAATCCAAGGCGATGCTTGTCGAGAAGCAGTCTGTTGTTCAGGCGGTCACTGACGCATTCGCGAAGACCGAGTTTGCCCTTCAAAAACTCCCTGGTGACGCTGAATTGACTTCAGCAGTCCAGAAATTGAAAGAACGGCTCGAACCGCTGGTGAAAGAAGCGACCGTACTTGAACAGACGATGGCTGTCCGCACCAATGCAATGACTGATGTGGAGTCAAAATTGTCAGTGGCGAAACTGGCGATGTCGACCGCATCGACGGAGTTGACCAATCGTCAGCAGTTGGTTGGTGAAAAGACTGCGATTTTAAACGGCACGACAGACGTCTTGCGAGATACAGAATCGGCGGTTGTCGCAGGTCGTGAAAAACTGGTCGATCAGTGGACCGTGGCGGCGGGCGTTCGCTCACTGAAACAGCTTTCGCCCGAACAACTCGCATGGGGATTGATGCAATCGACCGGGGTCATGGACCCACAGCGCCCTGCCGCTGATGCGGAAATCGAAAAAACGATTCCCAAAGCGAGTGTGGCAAACGATGCTGCGTTGTCAAAGGCGCGTGAAATTCGGGTCGAGCAACAACTGAACGAAGCGATGCGAGGTAACGTGACGCCATTCGTTAATCTCTACGCCGCATCGGCAGGGCAGCCACAGGACGATTTCTTTGCGACTCCTGATCAAGCCTTGTTTGTTGCGAATGGCGGGATCGTGATCGGATGGGCTGGGGGTGGGACTTTGTCTCAACGGCTTGCGCCACTGACTGATGCCAAACTTTTTGCCGATGAGTTATACCTTTCGACGTTGACTCGTTATCCATCAGAAACGGAAGTGAATGAGGCGGCTCAGTATCTGGCATCACGCCCCGCCGAACGGCCTCAAGCGATTCGAGAATTGATTTGGTCGCTGGTGACATCCGCCGAGTTTCGATTTAACCACTGAATTTGAGATTCAATCATGCAATGTAATTATGCTTGTGGGACACTGGACCACCTGATGGCTCGGCGACAATTCCTCGGGGCAATCACGACAGGGGCCGCAGCCGCTGGTGGTATTACGCTGGGGGGATTGTCGGTCCTGACTCAGCCGGCTGCTGCAGCCGAATTAGCTAAACAGCAAAAACGAGTGATCGTGTTCAATATGCACGGCGGACTCAGTCAACTGGAAAGCTGGGACCCCAAGCCGGGAGCACCGACAGGAGGTCCATTTCGCGCGATTCCGACCTCCGTTCCGGGAACTCACATTTGTGAGCTTCTCCCTGAAACCGCCAAGCAGATGCACCGATTGGCGATCGTTCGCAGTGTCGACACGAGCGAAGACGACCATGGAAAAGGTGCCTACATGATGCTGACCGGGCGTCGTCAGACCCCGGCTAACGACTTCCCAAGACTCGGTGCGGTGACAGCCAAGGCGCTGGCACCAGAAGCGAGTGGCCTTCCAGGTCATATTCAGATCACTGCTGGCGGTGGCGGACGAACCAACGATTCGGCGTATCTCGGTCCAAAATACGCAGGGGTGATCATGGGGAATGGTCAGCCGCCTCAGAATTCGGCTCGACCTGACGCAATCAACCAGGCTGCGGACGAACAACGCAATCAACTTCGCCGAGCTGCGAACGAGCGATTCCTGATGCGTCGTCGAACTGCCCTGACCGATGCCTATACTTACAGCTATGAACAGGCACAGCAATTGATGGCACGGCGGGATGTTTTCGATGCCACGAAAGAGTCGGAACAGGATCAGGCTCGTTATGGCAAGCACGACTTTGGACGTCATTGCCTGCTGGCCCGACGATTGCTGGAAAACGGAATCACGTACGTTCAGATCAGCCATTCCAACTACGATACTCACAACGAGAACTTTAATTTTCACATTGAACAACTCGGTGAATTCGATAGCCCATTCTCGACGTTTGTCGGCGATCTTGCTGATCGGGGAATGTTGGAAAGCACGTTGATCGTCGTTCTGTCCGAGTTTGGTCGCACACCGAATATCAATCACCTGTATGGCCGCGATCACTGGAGCAAATCCTGGTCGGTGCTCATGGGCGGTGCGGGAATCAAGCCCGGTGCCGTGATCGGCAAGACAAACGCGAACGGGACTGAAGTAACCGACGCTAAAGTCGATCACGCGAACCTGTTTCACACCTATCTGCAAGCCGTTGGCGTCGATACATCAAAATCGTTTGACGTCGACGGTCGACCGATCCCGATCGCCGATCCGTCATCCAAAGCGATTCGTGAACTGCTGGCGTGATGCAGTTTCTTGCATTGCTGTGTAAGCTGTCTCAAAGAGAATTGTGTGCCACTGCTTTGGCGTCTTCGTTAAAGCAGTGTCTTCTCCAAGTTACTCTCAAAGAGCACTGCTTGACCGAGGACGGTCAAGCAGTGGCACAGGATTCAAAAGATAGAAGGAACGCTACGTTCCAATCGGCCAGGTCAGCACCGGCGTTCGAGTCGCTTTCACTTCCTCCGGCCGGCTGACAGGAGCCGAATGTGGTGCTGAGTGCAGTAAGTCAGACTCTTCGGCCACGATCTTGTGAATGGCGTCGGAAAATGCGTCTAGTGTTGCTTTGGATTCCGTCTCGGTTGGCTCGAACATCATGGCGTGAGGGACAACGAGAGGGAAATAGACTGTCGGGGGATGAAACCCGAAATCGAGCAGCCGTTTGGCGATATCCATCGCTGTAATACCACGCTCTTTCGCCAGTTTCTCAGCCGACGCGACAAACTCATGCAGGCAGTGTTTCCCGTGTGCCGAGGGAAGAACGTCCGCCAATAGTTCTTTCAGGTAATTCGCGTTGAGGATCGCCATTTCGGCAGCGGAACGAACTCCATCAGCTCCCAACGTTCGTAGATAGCAGTAACCTCGGACCAGAATTCCGACGTTGCCAAAAAACGATCGGACTCGACCGATTGTTTTCGGTGGGATCACAAGTTCGTATCGAGTTTCATTGGAATCTGTTTCTCGCTGATTAATGATGGGGCCCGGAAGGTAGTCGGCTAAAAAGTCCCGAACGCAGATTGGTCCTGAACCAGGTCCACCCGCACCGTGCGGACCGGTGAAGGTTTTGTGAACGTTGTAATGCATCATGTCCCCCCCGAAATCACCCGGTCGCGTGATTCCCATGATGGCATTCATGTTTGCACCGTCGATATAGACCAGTCCTCCTGCGTCGTGGACAATTTTGGCTGCGGCTGCGATCTCTTTTTCAAACAGCCCAAGCGTATTTGGATTGGTCACCATGAAAACGGCAGTCTTGTCGTCAACGTGCCGCTTCAATTCTTCAAGATCGACAAACCCGCTTTTGCTCGGATCTTCACCCGGCTTTGAAACCGTCCCCTTTAATTCAATGCATTCAAAACCTGCCATGGCGGCGCTGGCGGGGTTGGTTCCGTGGGCACTTGCGGGAAAAATAACTTTTGTCCGGTGTTCGCCTCGGTCACGGAAATAAGCGGCGGCGACAAACAATGCCGTCAACTCACCATGAGCACCGGCGGCGGGTTGAAGCGAAACGGCCGGAAGCCCCGAAATCTCGGCCAGCATCTGCTGCATCTTGTACAGCAGTTCCAGCATTCCCTGGATATTGCCAGCGGTCTGATGGGGGTGAATATCAACAATTCCAGGTAATCGCGATAACCGCTCGTGCCGCTTCGGGTTGTATTTCATCGTGCAACTGCCGAGCGGATAAAAATGCGTATCCACTGACATATTGAGCGTCGAAAGGTTGACGAAATGACGCACCACATCCGGTTCAGCCAGTTCCGGCAGTTTGGGCATCGACGTCGCCTGGAATTCGGTGGGGATCAAATCCTCAAGCGGCCAGTCTGGAACATCGGATCTCGGGAATTCCGCAGCGCGTCGACCAGCGTGCGAAAGCTCTGAAATCAACTGAGTAGCCTGGCGGTTTCGCATGATTATTCGGTCCTTCAAATCGCGGTAACTCTAAAATCGGAAAGGGGAAGCCTCACCGACGCTGAAGTTGTATGTCGCGGATAACCATCTTCGCAATTCAGAGGCGAAGCCAACAAAATCCGCCACTGGATTCCTGGAAAATCGCCTCAAATTCATTGTCTGGAGTATAGGACGCTGACGTTACCGTAACCGCTTCGAACGGTCATTTCCCAAAATTCACAAAAAGTTGCGAACCTGCAATGTAAAGCATGGGTCCAGTGTGCATCTCGTTATTCGTCCAATGTATTCTTACCCCAGCGCGACATGAGTTCGTGCTTGACCCCCAATTGATCGCAAATACGTGCCACAATAAAGTCGACAAGATCAGCAATCGATTTTGGATCGTGATAAAAGCCCGGCATGGCGGGAAGAATTATTCCACCCGCTTCTGCCAGCCGCTTCATGTTGTCGAGAGCAATCACGCTAAGCGGTGTTTCCCGAGGAACCAGAATCAGTTTGCGTCGCTCCTTCAAATGCACATCAGCCGCTCGATGAATCAGGTTTTGAGACATTCCGTTGGCGATGCTGGCGAGTGTTCCCATGGAACAGGGGCAAATCACCATACCGTCGGTCATAAAGGAACCACTGGCAATGCCAGCAGAATAGTCGCGATAGTGATGGTAAATGAGCTTGCCTGAAAAGATTTCGCTGTCACTGAATACCGAGCTGGCGGCGTATCCCGCCACGCCACTTGGCTTAAGCACTTTCAGTTTTTCGTCATGCGCGACCTGATCTTGTCTTGGCAAAATCTGTTGCATGTCAAAATTGTCGAGATTAAGCGAAAGCCCCAATTCTCGTTTGAAGACTTCGACCGCTGCCGGACTGATCGTCAGATGGACAGTTCGACCCGCCGCGATCAGGACCTCGACAAGACGAACTGCATAGACCGAACCACTGGCACCGGTCACTGCGACTACCAAATCACGCATCACATTCGCCTTTGAGCCACGAGAACTGAATCCCTCACCGATATGAGAGATTTCAAACATTAACAAAACGAAGGTCAACGACGGAACATTTTGATCCGACACGCCTTGACTACGTTGATACAGTTGTTTTAACCGATTATTGCCGCCGTGGATTAACTTTCCACTCGGTTCCCCCCGTTTTTGACGAGTGAAAATGAACGCGATCTGGGAATTTATTCAACACCAACTGGCAACCAATCAATTATTTGGTGGGGGCTTGATCCTGATGGTGGGGGGCGGTCTGCTCGCTTACTTCAGGGAAGTTCCCAGCCGAATCTGGCAGTGGTTGCGTCGACGCTGGTTGATCGAGATCGACATTCTCGACCGCGATCCGGCATTTGAATGGATCGATAAATGGCTGGCTCAGCACACCTACGCCAAAGATCGGGCTCGCAGCCTGACGGTGAAAACGGTCTCGGTCGACTACAGCGAACGCCAGGCAGATCCTTCGATGGATGCCCGCCCGCGAATCCTGTTTTCCCCCGCGCCCGGCGAGCACATCTTTTTCTATCGAGGCCGACTGGTGATTTTGAACCGTGAACGGCCAAAGCCTGACGGAAATCAGGGTCAGTCGCTAAGTGTCCGTGAATCATTCGCCATCCATATTTTCAGCCGCGATCGTAAGATCGCTCAGCAGCTTTTAGAGGATGCCAGGGATGTGGCGTTGCCTCCAGGCGATAACCGTCTGGCGATCCATCGCGCCTCGTATTCATCCTGGGACGAGCAAATGAAGCGGTTGCCTCGCCCGCCCGAATCGGTTGTTTTGCGTGATGGCTTGATGGAAAGCCTGATTCACGACGTTCGCAGTTTTCTCGTTCGTCGCGAATGGTACGTTGAGCGAGGGATTCCCTATCGTCGTGGTTACCTGCTTTATGGCCCGCCAGGGACCGGGAAAAGCTCGGCCGTCCTGGCGATTGCGTCGGCCATGAAGATGGATATTGCGATCCTGAGTCTCGCCAATTCGTCGCTGGACGATGATGACCTGTGCCAGTTGTTGTCCAATTGTCCGGTAAACTCGATCGTCCTGATCGAAGACATCGATTGCGTTTTTGTCGAGCGGAAAGCGACAGAGGATAAAGCTAATAAGTTGACGTTCAGTGGCCTTTTGAACGCAATCGACGGCGTTGCAGCGGGAGAAGGTCGAATTTTGTTTGCCACGACAAATCACATCGAGCGACTCGATCCTGCCTTGATCCGGCCCGGCCGAATCGATCGGAAAGAGTTGATCGACTATGCCGATCGAGATCAGTTGCGTCGATTGTTCGTCCGGTTTTTTGGAGACAATGATCCGTCCATGGCGGACTACTTCGCCGAAAGTCTGGAAGAACGGACGCTGCCCATGTCGGCCGTTCAGACATACTTGATCACGCATGCTGACAGTGCCGACGACGCACTGATGAATCTTGATGAATTGGCGGCCGAAGCGGTCAGGGTTTCCGATCGTGAGGAGTCAGTCGATTCGGATTCGGCACGAGTCGAGGCAGTTGATTACACGCTGTAACGCGGGATGGCTTTCATAGCGGCGGCTTCTAGCCGCCGCTATGTAAACTGGAAGCTCCGCACACAACGCAATCCTGTTATGTGCGTAAATTGCTGCAAATCCGGCGAGAATCATACCGCCGATTAAAAGCATTTTAGATTTCCTGCTGTTAATTCTCTGGAAGTGAACTTGTTAATTTCACCGAACGCACAGGACTTATGAGATACCGCTTTTTGCTTTTGTTATCGCAGCACGAGCCAGAGAAAAGCACACTTCAGAAGCTGGAATGCCGGATTCTTCCCAACCCACCAGCATTTCGAGTGCTTCCAGCATTTCGGGTGCGGCGGCAATGAGGCGTGCATTGATTTCAGTGTTGCAATCAATGAACTCATCGTCTTTCAATTCCGCGAATCTCTTCCTGCCTGCAGTTGATACACAATTTGCGTCATCGTTAACAACCAACCATAATGGTTCCTGTCCGTCTTGAGCGGTTTTCATGCTGTGGTTCCTGTGAAAACTTCGCAACGCTCGTCAATTTCATCCTCGAAGTATTCCGGAATCTATCTTTCCATCAATCCAACGAGGAGCTTTCGTTGATTCTCAGATTAGCCTTGCAAAAGCACAAAATTGCACCGTGTTTAGTGCGTAATCAGGATTTAGAAGTCGCCCACAACTGCACCATCAGCAATGCGTGAAAGTTTTCGGTATGTGTTCATATCCACGTTCTGGTTAATGAAGCGAACACTTCCGTCTCCCATGAGGAAATGGCAGCCGCCTGTGTGCATGCTGCCGAATCCTGTTGTTCCGGGTCGGGGCGTTGTTGACGTGAAAAACGCGTTGATCGGAACGGATGCTTCACCCAAAGCGACTCCCTGCCCGTATGGCCCCGTGTCGTCTGTCGCACCGACCCACGAGGCATCGCCCATGCCATCTTGCGTGGCCGTCGATATTAAAGGTGTATACCGTTCGCCAATGGCGATAATGTTACTAGATCCATCCATCATCTCACGGAAGCCACACTTACTGTTGGCTCCAAATATTCCCCCGTAGGCACTTGTCACGATCGGTTCAAACGAGGTTGACTCCAACACGTAAAAGGCACCGCAAGCCACGGGTTCGCCGTATCCGCCGATACACAGCGTGCCAACGGTGCCGAATGACGACGAGGATGCACCGCCTACCGTGGTGTTGATCCACGCAGGGTCAGTTCCAGCGACACCGACGTAGTTCGATCGTCCGCTGCTGAAGGAAAAATTATTATTCGGTGCAATGAGATCGTTTCCAGTATCCGAGGGACAGCGAAACGCCTTAATACTCGTCTGGACCGTGTTCGAAGTGACAGTCGCTGGGACACGTGTGAAATCTGAGTTGAAATTCGGCGTTGTAGAAGCTGTGGAGAGACTATTGTAGAGAGAGGCTTGGTCGACTTGTGGTAGCAACATCGAATTCCACCCCCAACCGCCGTTAAGGTTCCTGTTAACATAACCAGACGGAAACGTGCTGGAAGTGATATCGTGGTAATTGTGCAGTGCCAGGCCCAACTGCTTTAGGTTGTTCTTGCACTGCGTTCTTCGAGCAGCCTCACGGGCTTGCTGGACGGCAGGGAGTAACAGGGCGATCAGAACTGCGATGATGGCAATGACCACGAGCAGTTCAATCAGTGTAAAACCACGACGTTTTGGCCACCTGTTCGGCATTTCTATTCTCCAAAAAACAAGCTGTCGAGTCTGCTCAAAATTGAGTGGCGAAACGATACGCGACGTCATTCACAATCCATTAAAATGGGACGTTTTCCCTACGCTCTGGAATTTCTCTGTCGGCTGGACGTTTTCGTAGTCGATCAGGATATAAGTTGTGGCTGGAGACATTCGCGGCGAATTTTTTAAGTAAACAACGGCAAGGGATTCGACGCTGGCAATGAAGCATGTCACGCGTCATGTTAGACTTTTTAGTCTGACTAACGTGTCCCCTGAAGTAAATCGTGCTCAGTTCATTTCTCAATCCCTGGATGCTGGCTGGTCTGGCAGGTATTGCCCTGCCGGTGATCGCGCATCTGCTCAGTCGGAAGAAATACGATCTGGTCGAATGGGGGGCAATGCAGTTTCTGGAACTCGATCCGAGTGCCAAACGGAAAATTCGGCTGGAGGAATTGTTGCTATTGCTCGTCCGAATCGGGCTGGTGGCGATGGTTGCCATCGCTCTGGCCCGGCCTTGGATTGGCAGCCAATGGCTGGGTGGATTTGTCTCGACTCAGCCGCGTGACGTCGTTCTGATCATTGATGGTTCCTACAGCATGGGCTGGGACGCGCTCGGGAATGGAAAAACGCCTCATTCCCGATCCATGCAACTCGCTCGTGAGTTTCTGGGCGACCTGTTGCCTGGTGATACCATCCAGATCATCGATGCCAGGGAGCAACCGCAGGTGGTCCTGCCTGATGCAACGCGCGACTCTTATCGCGCGAAAGAAGCGTTGAATGATCTGGCGGCTCCGTTGGGGTCTGCCGATCTGGCCGCCGCCGTCCAGAAGGGTGTACAGCTTCTCGCGTCGGGGACAAACCTGCAGCGCGAAGTTGTGGTCTTCACCGATCTACAAGCACTCGGTTGGAAAGGCGGCGATGAAACTCTGTGGGCGAGGTTCGATGATGTGCGCAGCCAGTCGCCGATTGCTCCGCGAGTCTGGGTCATCGACGCATCCGGCGGCGAACTTGGCGAAGCGGCCAATTTCACGATCGATCGCCTTCAGCTTTCTCGCGAACTGGCGATCGTTGGTGTGCCGGTCAAAATCAGCAGCAAAGTGAAATTCTCAGGCGGCGATACTCCGATCGCTCGCAAGGTTCATCTTGAGATCGATCAGTTTCGGCTGCCTGACCAGACCGTTCAGATCAAGCTTCAGCCCCAAGGGGAAACGACCGTCGACTTTGAATACCGCTTCGAGTCGGCGGGGTCTCATTTGATTAGTCTGGTTCTGGATGACGACGCGTTGCCTGGCGACAATCGAGCCGACGCGGTCGTGACAGTAACCGAATCCCTTGCGGCATTACTGGTTGATGGAGACCATAAACTCGACGCGACGAAGTGTGAGACGTTTTTTGCCAACGCTGCCTTGTTGTCAGCAGGAGACGAACAGCCGTGGATCAAGCCGACGGTGGTCACTCCTGATCAATTAACGATCGATCGCCTGAAGCCGATGTCGATCGCCGTCATCGCCAACGTGACCACACTCAGCGACGCGGCTATCGACGCACTGCGACAGTTTGTGGCGAGTGGTCACGGCGTGCTGTTAACGCTGGGTGACAAGATCGATAAAGACCATTATCGCAGCAAGTTATTTGCGGACGGCAAGGGGTTGCTCCCCTGTCGACTTGATCAGCCAGGGACAGAAGACGGGAACGAAAAACGAGGGGTTCGCGTTTTGGGAAACAGCCTCGAACAGAACTGGCTGCAACCCTTTCGAGCCGACCGAGGTGGCACACTGAGTGACGCTCGCTGGTCCCGCTGGTGGAAAGTCGTTCTACCGAAAGAGGCCAACGCCAAACCTGGCTCAATGCCGCCAAACGAGGATCGAGACGAACTTTTTGTCGACAAATTAGATCCTGAATCGTCACTGAAAATCGGTACATCGATCGTAGAAGCCCGTTTAACAACAGGCGACCCGCTGCTTGTCACTCGCCGTTATGGTCGCGGGGTGACGGCATTACTAACATCGTCTCTGGATGCCGATTGGAATACTCTTCCTGCCAAACAGGACTACGTGCCGTTTCTGCACGAGTTATTGTTTTCGCTGGCGACACCGACCGCATCGCGAAATCTGGACGTCGGTTCGCCGTTAATCCTGATCGTCTCGCCCGATTTAAAAATCGACGACTACCAGTTTTTGAATCCTGCAAACAAGCCGCTGGCTGGCGAAAAGATTGACGGATCATTCGAACCCGCCGTTCGCTTGCGATCGACAACATTACCCGGGGTCTATCAATTTACGCGAAAGATCTTAAAACCCAACGAGCCCAATCGACCAGAATACTTTGTAGCCAATTTCGATCGCGGCGAATCGGTTTTGACTCCGTTAACTGAAGCCGAGCGCGAGGTCCTTGCCAAGGACGACCGAATGAAATTCGTCACTGATCTTCCCGACCTGCGAAAAAACATGTTTGCCGATTCATCAAGAACCGAGATCTGGTGGATGATCCTCTACGTGTTTCTCGCCAGTCTGGCTGTTGAAGCCTGGATGACAAGGCGAATGGTCCACGGTGGGTATTCGGTGGTACCGTAACAGGCCGCAAGTTACGTCACTTTCAACTTGGGTCGGGGAATGAATGTGAAAAACGAAGAAGATGAAAATAAACAAGTTCTGCTGATAAAGCTCTCACTTGAAGATGCCAAGCGGATTATTTCGCTGATGGAAAACCCTCCTGAGCCGAATGCGGCAATGCAGAAGGCAGCGCGAACCCATCAGAGGCTGTTTAGTGATTGATGTTGGTGTTGCTGAGACGCTGTAAGGATTTGAAAAACGATGTCGTCTTTATTTGTCGGTTGTTGCGTCGCCTGCGGGCTGCGTTGTGAATTTAACGGCATGAGTACTTGCCGTTTCCGCGAACTAGGAATCGTCTCGGATCCGGAAGTCGCGTTCGATTCTTTATCAGGTTGCGCACTGTTCCTCGTCAGTATGATGTGACGCTGTTTAGCGAGCCGGGAGATGGCGAAAGGTCTTTTGCTTCCAGCGAGAATACTTGAATTTGTTCTACGCGATGTGAGAGACTGCGATGATCGCGTGCATTGTTCGATTCAGTGACGTTGATTCTTACGTGATCATTGCGACGTATGAGTTAAAATTTGGGACTTTCGGCAAGGAATGAAAAATGTCTGTGGGAAGTGACGCAGCCGAACTTATCAAGAACGGCTTCTCCCCGAGCGAAGTTGCCAAGAGATTGTGCAAAACAGACCGAATCCCCGAGTTGAAACGACTGATCCTGAACCAAGTGGGAGAAGGTAGACTCTTGTTGAGCGAAATCTATTTCAGCATCCCTGAGGCGTCCCGAAGGCATTTCGAAGAATGTTGTGACGATGTTCCAAAAACGGATCAAGTCAGCTTAAGACTCCAATCGTTTTTTAAACGACTTGAAGCCAAAACTCGCGATTCGAAAGGTAACGAGTTTCCACCAGATTACGGCTTGATCGATTGCGATCTATATTTGTTGTCGAAGGACTCTCCATACACTGACACATACCGCTTTCTCTTAGAATTGGAAACAACGCTTCACCGTTTGATAAGAAAGACGCTTGAGTTGGCCTACCCTGAGCATGACGACGATTGGTGGGATCAAGGCGTTCCATTAGAGATTCGGGAGACATGTGTGCAATTGAGGGAAAGAGAGACACAAAAGCCCAAGCGTGACAGCTACTACTTCACAACTTTTATCGATTTAAAAAAAATCATCGACAAGAGATGGGAAAAATTCCGTGAAGTGATGCCGGCCGATATCGCCGAGGACGGAAAAAAGAAGCAACTGATGGACGAAATACAAAAAGCAAACGAGATAAGAAATCTTGTGATGCATCCGATCAAAGGGATCAAATTGAGCCAAGCTAATTGCAAGTTCGTCCGTGAACTTGCAATTCAGTTAAGTGAATCTCGATGGCAACCGCAGGTTCGCCGCAAGAAATTCGGAGAAACTTGACTGTGCCCCGTCAGTTCAAGGTCAGCCACGTCGAAGTGAGATATTCGTGGCGAGTTCCTTATTTATCGGCTATTCTCATTCAATCATTTGGAGCACGAATCATGAGTGAACTGGGACCAGCATTGATTGGCTGGGAGAGGGCGGTTCTTGCTGCGGAGAAAGTTCGAGATCGACTTAAGAGAACTTCCGTAATCCTTGATCAGGCGGGAATCGCCTACGCCGTGATTGGCGGAAATGCGGTTGCGGAGTGGGTCGGTCGAGTTGAAGAAGCGGCAGTTCGAAACACGCGGGATGTCGATATCCTGATCCGGCGAACGGATTTTGACGCCGTGAAGTCCGCAATGGAAGCCGCTGGTTTCGTTCATCGAAACGTTCTGGGGATCGATATTTTTCTCGATGGGCCGAATGGTCGAGCTCAAGACGGCGTCCATATTGTGTTCGCGTGCGAGAAAGTACGACCAGAACATGAGACGCCTGCACCTGACGTTGATGACTCCGTCCCGGCAGCGAAATTCCGCGTCATCGCCCTGGATTCACTCGTTCAAATGAAATTGAATGCCTACCGCGACAAAGATCGAACTCATCTTCGGGATATGATCAGTGTTGGACTTATTGATCAGTCGTGGCTAGCTCGCCTTCCGGTTCTTCTGGCGTCTCGCCTTCAACAAATCTTGGATACGCCGGACGGCTGAAACGCCGACTCGTCAAGAAGAGAGATCTGCTGCTCGGCAGCTTGGTTCGCCTCGAAATCCTTCAGCTCAACACCCCATTCCGCGTCGATGAATTTCTGAGTCAGCTTTTCCCGCCGTTTGAACATCAGTGCGTCAGTTACGAGCCTGCGAATCGCAGGCCCCTTCTTTTTTTCGCCGGTCAAGCGGCAGATTTCCTTGACCTCAGAATCTGAAAGTTCAACGGTGATTTTCATATTCTCAATCTACGAAAGTCGGATAATACATGTCAATGCTTTCTAAATTTTGAGCCAAACGCAGCAATAAAAAAGGCGGCGAGGACCCATCAGAGATTGTTCCGTGGTTGGCGCATTCAGGGCGTAGTCTTTAATCGCGAAGCGGTTCAGGGATAAAGCCTGGGGTTTCAACCACAGAAAAGTCCCGAATTGGAAGATGTTCAGCCCTGATAAGGGCGCAGGATTCCTGCGGCAGATCTCACGATGACATTGATGGGATGGTCACAAAAGAACGGTTTGTAGATTGAACCTTGAATTTATTTCCTGGGGCAGCGTGAGGTTTCTCCTGCGCTCCTTCGGAGCTTGAATCGCCCCTGGTAACGGTCGTTCCCGGGGTTGAAACCCCGGGCTGTATTCCTGTGCCGCTTCGCGGCGAAATGC
>CAIVEI010000176.1 GCA_903904835.1 uncultured Schlesneria sp.
CTGGCGCCAGTCTCTCTAATTAAATCCGTTTTCTGGTCTAGACAATGGGGTCCACCGTACAGTGTTTACTCGATATGGAAACAGGTCGCGAATTCAGCTTGAATCACTACGCAGTTCAAGCGATGGCGTTCGCTCAAAACACGCACGAATTTGCCACGATCTGTGATAAAGGAGTAATTTGTCTTTGGGATGCGGAAACGTGTCAGGCGACTCGTGACTGGCGGATCCCCGGCGGTTCGGCGAAGTCGGTCGATATCTCACCCGCTGGAACCTGGATGGCGACGGGGGGACGCGATGGAATTGTCCGAATCTGGAATCGGGCCAGTGATCATCCTGTCCGCGAATTGCCTCGCGAATTAGGGCCTGTGAATTGTGTGCGGTTTTCTCCTGATGGTGAGTTACTTGCGGTCGCGACCGGCGACTGGTTGACTCCAGAATCAGGTCGTATCGCACTGGTTGAGTTCCGTACCGGCGTCGAGCGGGTTTCGATGAACTGGAATTCTCCGGCAGCGGCGGTCGCCTTTCGGGCCGATGGCGAGTCGTTGATCAGCGGAGACTCTCAAGGACGGGTTGCCCGTTGGAGCGTTACTAGCGGGGAATTATTGGGGATCAGCGAGGGCCATAAAGATTTGATGGCTGCTGCGGAATTTTCACCAAACGGATCACCCCTAACGGAAATTGAAATCCCGGACTTGCCCCCGGATGCGAGATGGGCAGAACCTGACATGCCCGCTCGCGCTCGTTGGTTCTTAAGTATCTGGGGATTGAAGCCAACCACAAAACCGACGAGATCGCCTGGTCGATGAAAAACAATCGGGTCACTGGAAGACCAATGCCCCGATTGTTTTGTTTAAACCGCAGCCAGCGACGCAGGCGGATCGGCAAGCCGAAACGGCTAGATATTGGATGCGACAGAGTAGAGAGTAGACGCAGTCCCCACTCGAGGCAAAAGAGATCTCTCCACTGGATCGGAGTCTTCTCCGACGCAGTGGATGTGGATTTACTTCGATTCCCGGAATGGGAAAACATCCACTGGCTGCAACGGACTTGGTGGTAGTGGTTGTGGGGAATTCACGTAATTGAACCGGTAGCAGCCGACCATCCCCGTCGTCACTTCAGCGATGTAAATCACTCCCGCCGCGATCGCCCCGCCACCGCCCCCGGCTGGTGCATTCAAGAGCCCAGTCCCTGGAATCATCGTGTATTTTCCGTTTTTTCCAACCTTGAAATCCTGAGCGACGTTGGCGAACCAGAAATTCGTAAACGCTTGAGCCTGGGGATTCAGTAATCCACCTTGCAATCGACCGGTTGTGAAGTCGAGTACAAACACCGCATCAGGACTTCCCTGGCCCACTTCAACTGTGCAGATTGCGAATTTTGCGTCGCGATCCGTCGCACTTGCCAGAACATGTTCGTGCGGCCAGAAGTAGGCAAGACAAAGTCCGCCAATAACTCCGAATAATAACCAGACCAATTGACGTTCGTTTGACCGTAGTGACATGAGTCGATCCTTCTCAAATGATGATCGAGTGTGGGAACCGAGATGAAGTGGTTTAACGGAAACTCGGTCATTTCCATCTACAAATAATTTAACTCGTTTCCGCTGCGTCGGCTAGCTCGCCGAAAAACGATATCGAATGCTGAAGTCCTGTTACAGATTTGGTAACCTGCTCGGATGAAAACAAGCTTTTACGATTTTGATGTGGCAGTGATCGGAGCGGGGCACGCTGGCTGCGAGGCCGCGTT
Organism: uncultured Schlesneria sp.; assembly: GCA_903904835.1. Classification (GTDB taxonomy): domain Bacteria; phylum Planctomycetota; class Planctomycetia; order Planctomycetales; family Planctomycetaceae; genus Schlesneria. Next base: position 1,747 of record CAIVEI010000176.1, read on the forward strand.
GGCTGCTGCGCGACTTGGAGCCAGAACCGTACTGCTGACGATGAACTGCGATAGCGTGGGGCAAATGAGCTGCAACCCCGCGATCGGCGGAGTCGCCAAGGGGCAGATTGTTCGTGAGATTGATGCGCTCGGCGGCGAAATGGGCCGAGTCATCGATGCGACCGGAATCCAGTTTCGCATGCTGAATCGAAGCAAAGGGGCCGCCATGCATAGCCCCCGTGCGCAGGCCGATAAAAAAGCCTATCAGTTCGAAATGAAATATCGGATTGAAGCCCAACCGGGACTCACGCTACGGCAGGAACTGGTTGAGGAAATCCTCGTTGAAGATGATTGTTCGTCGAGCGACGAAGCTTCGAACCGCATTTCCGGCGTCCGCGTCCGAGGCGGAGGTCTCTATCGCTGTCGTGCTGTTGTGATTACCACAGGGACGTTCCTTCAGGCCATCATGCATACTGGAGAGGCTCAGACGGCAGGCGGTCGAGCGGGAGATGGAACCACCGGAACATTGTCGGATTGCCTAAGACGGCTTGGCTTCGAGTTACAACGATTTAAAACCGGAACTCCTTGTCGTCTTAACGGACGGACAATCGATTTTTCAGCGTGCGCCGAACAGCCGGGTGACTCCGATCCACAGCCGTTTTCATTTCTAACCGATCGACTTTCGCAACCGCAAATGCCTTGCTGGCTGACGGAAACTAACGAGCACGTTCATGAACTGATTCGAGCAAACCTCCATCGCGCGCCGATGTATAGCGGCCAGATTCAGTCGACCGGTCCGAGATACTGCCCTTCGATTGAGGATAAGGTCGTTCGCTTCGCAGAAAAGTCGTCTCACCATATTTTTCTTGAACCCGAGGGGCGAAATACGTGGGAGTTCTACTGTAATGGAATTTCGACCAGTCTGCCGAGGGACGTTCAAGATGAACTGGTCCGTTCGATCAAGGGACTCGAACGAGCTGAAATCATGCGGTATGGCTATGCCGTCGAATACGACTTCGCCCCTCCGACCCAGTTAAAAACGTCGCTGGAAACAAAGCGAGTTACGGGACTCTATTTTGCCGGTCAGATCAATGGAACAACCGGTTACGAAGAAGCCGCCGGTCAAGGGCTTTTGGCCGGGGTCAATGCGGCACTGAAATTAACAGATCAGCCACCATTAGTCATCGACCGCAGCCAGGGGTATCTGGGGGTTTTGATTGATGACCTGGTTACCAAAGGTGTTGACGAGCCGTATCGAATGTTCACATCGCGTTCTGAATACCGATTGCTACTACGACAGGACAATGCCGATCGACGCTTGACCCCGGTTGGTCGTCGTATTGGTCTTGTTACAGATGACCGCTGGACGCAGTTTGAAAAGCACGAAGCGGATATTGTTCGGGCTTCAGAGATGATTGAACAACTGAGACACCAGGGTTCGACGTTTGAGGAATGGTTACGCCGCCCGGAAATTACCTGGAACGAATTAGAAGGGATGTCCGCTGAATTGGCCGGGTTGACGATTGGTGGTCTTGCAAAGCAACAGGTGGAGATCGAAACCAAGTATGCCGGGTATATCCGGCGTCAAACTGCTGATATCGAGCGACAGCACAAAATCCAGTTTGTGCGTATTCCCGAAACGTTTAACTTCCAGGCTGTCGCACAGTTACGTCGAGAAGCTAAAGAAAAGCTGACAAAAGTTCGTCCTGCTGACCTGGGTCAAGCCAGTCGCATCAGCGGAATTACTCCTGCTGACCTCACTATCCTTCTGCTCTACTTAAAAGAGCCAGACCGACTGGCCAGCGACATTTGATGCGCCCTGAGCCATTGGGTAATCTTGGTTGAGTTTTCCTACCTGGAGTTATAAACAGGCAAACGAACGTTGACCGATTTGTCAGAATGGTTACAATCGGTACGCACGGAAGATTCGGAAGGTTCCGCACTATCAACCGATGCCGTGGTTGACGAAGTCTCGGCATAGTGGATGGTGATCTGGCGAATTGACGGATTGCAAATTCGCTGCCTTCAAGTTCGGAAAACTGTGAAAGAATGATGTCGCACGATTGCGGGATCGTCTTTCAGCCCGTGGGGGGATTCCGCGGGTGCGCCCCTGCAAAGGATGGAGGAGCTGCCGTATGAAAACCGTCTTTACCACTGGCGAAGCCGCTAAGATCTGCAAAGTTAGTCAGCAAACGATCATACGTTGCTTTGACTCTGGGCAGCTTCGTGGGTTTCGCGTTCCTGGATCTCGCTTCCGCCGCATTCCGCGAGACATCCTTTATCGGTTCATGAAAGAAAACGGCATTCCTACGGATGCGCTCGAAAGTGGTCGTAGAAAAGCTTTGATCGTGGATGACGATGAAGAGCTTGTCGAACTGATCCGAGACGCACTTGAAGCAGATGGCCGATTCGAAGTTCGAGTCGCAAACAATGGCTTCGACGCCGGAATGATGGTCAAAGAGTACCGTCCTGACATCATCGTACTCGATGTCATGTTGCCGGATATCAATGGTAAAGAAGTCTGCCAGAGAGTTCGGATGGATTCCGCTCTCGATGGAACCCAGATCATCTGCATCAGCGGAATGGTCGAGCAGGACAAGATCGCGGACCTGAAAGCTTCAGGCGCCAACGATTTCATGCAAAAGCCGTTCGAAATCGAATCGCTCGTCGAACGCATGTGCAAACTGCTAGACGTCGAACCGGTCGAAGCGTGAATACACCGGAACCCCCAATAAACTAACAAAAAAGCCCGATGGTGACCCATCGGGCTTTTTCGTACTCGCATCATGGTCGTCAGTTTTTGTAGTCGCGGGCTTCCACGCTCACAATGTCGTGCTGCACGGGCTAAAGCCCATGCTACCAGCTTGCGGTTCGTCATTCTTGTTTTGCAAAAACGACTGTACTTTGGCGGAAAGAACATCGTTCAATATCGGCCTCTGCGGGTCACTTCGTATCGAATCGGGATTATCAACAAGGCATTGGTACTATGCCAGACACAACTGACGGTTGCTCTGGCTCACGCTCTGGCGTGAGTTTTGTTATTTCGCCGGATCGAGACAAACTCGAAGCGCTGGCGGAATTCGCAGCGGGCGCAGGGCATGAGATTAACAATCCTCTGGCCACCATTATTGGCCGCGCGCAGATGTTGTTGAAAGACGAAACTGATCCTCAGAAACGCCAGATGTTGATGTCAATCGGGGCTCAGGCTTACCGCATCCGTGACATGATCGGCGATACGATGCTGTTCGGACGGCCCCCCTGCCCTGAGTTTCAGGTCATCAATCTGGCTAAAGTCGTTGACCGTGTCATGATCAAACACAAAGCCGATTTAGAAAACGGTCGTTCAACGGTTTCCATTCAGATACCTGAATCGATCGTGCTTCGAGCAGACCCGACCCAACTGTCGATCGTCGTCAGCGAATTGCTTCGCAACAGTATTCAGGCATTGCAACCGGGCGGCGGCGAAATTCAGATCTCAGCGACGGCAGACGCGAAGATAGCCTTCATCGAAATGACGGACCGAGGAGTCGGGTTTCGAGACGACGAAAGGGAACATGCCTTTGATCCCTTCTTTTCGGGTCGTCAAGCGGGCCGCGGGCTGGGTTTCGGATTGCCAAAGTGCTGGCGAATTATCGATCAACATTCCGGTCAGATTGAAATTCAGTCGACGCCGTCCGGGCCGACGACGGTAAAGATTGTCTGGCCGCTCGCTTCTTAGCTGTACTTTTCAGTTAAGTTCCATCGCCCGAGCGATGGGACTTATGCGACACATGCGACCTATGGGACTTATGATGGTTCCTTACCGATTTCCGCCACAAGGGTGGAAGTTTTGGACTTTAAGCTTTCGCTTGTTCTGGTCGCAGCCATTGTGATGTTGACGACGGAAACCACTGGCGAATCGCCTGCTGTAGGACCGATCTTAAAATTCGACGGTGTCGAAGGTGAACGTTGCGCTGGAAAACGGTAAATTCACCCCGATCGACAAAACTTTCCAAAACTCGCCAAATTGACAAACTATGAGCTCTCCCATGCCACCACGCGGCAAACTGCAAGGCATCTACACACCCAACATCGTACCGCTCAACTCCAAAGGAGAGATCCACGAGAGCGAACTGCGACGGTATGTCGACTGGCTGATCGCCAAGGGCGTGCATGGGCTGTATCCCAACGGTTCAACGGGTGAGTTCACTCGTTTCACGGTCGAAGAACGTATTCGGATCATGGAGATCATCTGTCACCAGGTCCGAGGCCGGGTTCCCGTTCTTGCCGGTGCCGCCGAGGCCAACGTCAAAGAAACTGTCCGTGCCTGCGAAAAATATTATGAGATGGGCGCAACGGCCGTCGCGATCGTCGCGCCGTACTACTACAAGCTCAGCCCGCGAGCGGTTTACGCCTACTTTAAAGAGATCGCCGACAACACTCCGATCGATGTGACGCTGTACAACATCCCGATGTTCGCCAGCCCGATCGACGTTCCGACAGTCAAACGTCTGGCCGAAGAATGCCCGAAAGTGGTCGGAATTAAAGATTCATCGGGTGATATCCCGAACATGATCCGCATGATTCAGGCGGTTCGTCCCTCGCGACCTGACTTCAGCTTCCTCACCGGTTGGGACGCGGCACTGATGCCGATGCTGTTAATCGGTTGCGACGGCGGAACAAACGCGAGTTCGGGCGTTGTCCCCGAATTGACTCGCAAACTTTACGACCTGACGGTCGCCTATCGGATCGACGAAGCCCGATCGCTGCAATATGACATCGTCACTCTATTCGATGCGATGCTCTTTTCGGCCGAGTTTCCCGACGGATTCCGAACAGCAGTCCGTCTGCGTGGTTTCGACACGGGCGTCGGTCGTCAACCACTGTCCGATGATCAACAGGCAGACCTGGCAACGCTGGCCAACAAGTTGCAATGCATGCTCTCACAGCACGGTTTCACCGACGAACCGATCAGCGGCTGCCCCACCGGAATCGGCGGATCAAGCAATCCGAAGGAAGTTTCCACCATCGTCCAAGCCGTCGTCGCCGAACTAAAACGCCGAGGTTTGGCCTA
>CAIVEI010000177.1 GCA_903904835.1 uncultured Schlesneria sp.
CACGGGCTAAAGCCCATGCTACGCTGTAAACCGGCAATGTTGCCTGAGCTTTCTCATGGTTGCCCATTATAGTTGCCTCAACTTTTCGATGACTCGATTTCTGAAAAAGGACTGTAAAACATTCAATGTTGCCTAAGGTTTGCCATGGTTGCCCTTCGCCGTAAAAGCACGGGCTAAAGCCCATGCTACGCTGTAAACCATCAATGTTGCCCAAAGACTCCCATAGTTGCCTAAGGTTGATTGAAAAAAGGAAGGCGTCAGTTTTTTGTCGTTGACTCCCCTTGCCTATTGAATGAACGTGAAGTGAAACAAGGTAGGTGCCCCATGTCCGATTTCTTGCGATTGTGTCTCGCACTTTTACTGTTGAATGCCTACGAGGCCGTACGTGCGGCAGAGGCTTCCATCTCAAAGCCGAATGTGATTGTCATCCTGACGGATGATCAGGGGACGATTGATGCGGGTTGCTATGGTGCGAACGACCTGGAAACGCCGCACATCGACGCTTTGGCCGCTCGTGGAATTCGATTCACGCAATTTTACGCAGCCGCCCCTGTTTGTTCGCCGTCACGAGCGGGCCTGATGACTGGCCGCTATCCCGTCCGCGCGGGGGTTCCCGGCAACGTCAGTTCGACTGCGGGTATCGCCGGAATGTCAGCTCGCGAAATGACCATGGCAGAAACGTTTAAGAGGTCCGGTTACTCTACGGCTCACATTGGAAAATGGCACCTTGGATATTCTGTCGAAACGATGCCGCTTGCTCAGGGTTTCGATCTTTCGTTCGGGCATATGGGAGGTTGCATCGATAATTTTTCTCACTTCTTCTACTGGGACGGTCCGAACCGGCATGATCTGCACAGAAACGGTCAAGAGATACACCGACCGGGCCGCTACTTTCCGGATCTCATGGTGGAAGAGGCTTCTCAATTCATGGAAACCCATCGCGACCGACCGTTCTTTGTTTACTTTGCCATGAATGGTCCGCATTACCCTTATCAGGGTGATCCCCGCTGGCTTGAACGATTCAAAGACCTTGCTCATCCGAGAAATCTTTATGCAGCATTCCTTGCCTCCATTGATGAAAGAATTGGCAACCTGCTCAAACGTGTCGATGAATTGGGCCTGAGGGAAAAGACGATCGTCGTATTTCAATCGGATCACGGACACTCGCTGGAAGAACGAGCTTTTCACGGTGGGGGGAATTCGGGTCCGTATCGCGGAGCCAAATTCAGTATGTTTGAAGGAGGAATTCGCGTACCGGCGATGATTTCATGGCCGGGTCAGTTGCCTCAGGGCGAAACACGTTCGCAAATTGCGCATAGCTGTGATTGGCTCCCGACACTTGCCGCTTTAGCGGGAGTGCCACTTGTCGAAACCGATATCGATGGAAAAAATCTGGCTTCTGTACTTCGCTCAGAGACGTCACAAACACCTCATGAAATCGTCCATTGGCATCTTGGCAACAAGAACGGACAGTGGGCTGTCCGTGAGGGAGACTGGAAGCTGATTGGTAATGTTCAAGACAGTTCCGGCGGCAAGTTAAATGCTGACGATCAAAAACTGTTTCTTACCAATCTTTCGGAAGACCCGAAGGAGCGAGTGAATCTGGCAAATCGGAATCCAGAGATCGTTTTGAAACTGGTTAAAGCTCATGAGGACTGGTATGCGTCTGCGTCCAATCCGGCAGGAAAATAAAGGGCATTTCGCGGGCGATCAGCAGTTGGCCCCTGCAACTTTGTGAAAGGAATTTAGTGATCCTGTGACGTTGTGTGCTTGCCGTAATATTCGATCAAAGCAACCGTCGCTTTGTCGCAGGCTTCCTGGGCTGCGTCTCCTCCCTGGTTCGTCACGGCCAGAAAGGCAACGTTTCGAGCCGGGGCCATCCAGACTGTGGCGTACCAGAGTGTATTGCTTCCTGAATGAGTCAACGCAGCCCCGTTCGCCCATGGACGAGGGGCGACAATCCAACCGTAAGCGTAACTCTGACCACTTGGCGGAGTATGAAGTGTTTTGAATGTGTCGGAGTTAAGAAAGTCACTCGCACCACGTGCACCCTGGAGATGCAGGGAAATGAACTTAGACCAGTCCAGAAGCGAGCAATGAACAGTTCCCGCCGGGCCGAGTGCGGGGGCGTTGTCATGCTGGACGGCTTCGATCGAACCGGAGACCAGATGGTGTCCCCAGGGCTGATCGATTTTTGTTAAATGGCCAGGAATACCAAATCCGCCCGACGACATTTTGAGCGGCTTGAACAGTTTGATGGTCATCAGGTCTTCCCAGGACTTGCCTGTCACCTGTTCGGCCATATGCCCCGCGATCGCATAACCGACGTTTGAATAGAGGTGTTTTGTGCCAGGAGGATGGATGGGAGGTTTTCCAAGGATTTCGATTAAAAGCCTTTCTCGCTGTTTGACTTGTGAACCTGCACCGAGTTTCCACCACGGCCCATCAGCGGGCAGGCCCGCACGATGGGTCAGTAACTGTGAAAGGGTCACGTCGCGAAAATCGGCGTGGAGTTTTGATTTCAATTTCGGAAAGACTTCGCCAACCGTCGATTCCCAGGACAATTTATTCTCTTCAACCAGAACAGCGATCAATGTGGCGGTCATCGCCTTCGTGTTCGATCCGAGGTGCAAATCGTCATTCACAGTGATTGCGACCGGCGACCCATGTTTCCGGAGACCAACTGCGCCAGCAACTGCCAAGCGATCGTTTTCAACAATCCCTGCAACAATGCCAGGGACCTGATATTTCTGACGAATGGTTTCGAGCAGAGATTCAATCTGCGGATCTGATTTCAGGGGGTTTTTGGAGGCCGGTGGTTGGAGATCAGGTTCAGCAGCAAGAGCGATTACGGTTGTCAGGTAATAAAGCATCGCATAGGCGAACAGGTTAATGGTGAAGCTGTTGCGCATGATGTCTCAGTTTTTGAAAGGAACCAAAGTGCATCGTCCACAGAAGTGTCACACGAATGAAGATAACAGTATAAACGACAGCAGGCTGGACGTGTCCAGCCTGCTGTCGTGTCATTGTCCCGACGGGACTGCAAGCAATAAGCCGGTGGTTGAGCGAGCGACACCACCGGATATGGCGGCCTAAAAGTCTTGAATCCAGGAAGGATTCCAGAAAACGATGGTTGACCGGTGTCATTTCGACGAATTCAACACCGTCTGAACAACGCTTCTGTCATCCTTCCAGGATGAAATTTCCAACGTTAATCGTAATCCGGTGATGTCGCTGACGCTCAACCACCGGCTAATGGCTTTAGTCCTTCCAGGACACAATAAATGCTATCAAACGCACGAATTCTTCCTTCGGAAAATCGTTGGCGTCTGTTACATCAGTTCGATTGCGTCGATGATGGCTGGCCTTCGACAACGGGCCGGGCTTCGAAAATTCGAACTTCGGGGCCGTCTTTGCCTTCTTGTTTGGGTACGCCCAGATACAGCGTTCCCTTTGACCAGACGCAGGTCCGCGAGTCTTTCGGGGTTTCCAGCTTGGCGACGACTTCGTACTTGTCGCCGACTTTTTCAATGACGACTAAGGCACTGTCGCTGCATGAGGCATACAGACGATTGCGTTTGGAATCGAAATGCAGATCGTCAATCCCTGCAGGAATGACAACGCTCGCGATTTCCTTGCCTGTTTTGGTGTCGAAGACAACCACCATAGGTTTCATCTTCGGGCAGCCGACAAACAGCAAACCGTTATCAGCATCGTGTGCGACAGGGCTTCCCGCGTCGGAAAGAGTGAGTGGAAATTTATCGGTGATTTCATGCTTTGCAATGTCGAGGACCGCGATCAGGCTGGCCTTGGTCAGTACGGCATAAATTTTTCCCGCTTTTTTATCGATTTTGAATCCATGGACAGAACCAGGCAACGCAAACGCATGATTGATCTTGCCCGTCTTGGCATCCAGTTCAGAAAGGACTTCGTCGTGTCCGACGTAGACCATCTTGTTGCCAGAGTGATAATGGACATTGTCGGCTCCAGCGGCTGGCGTCGAGAAAACGAGGCTATAGTCCTTACCGTTGAAGGCATTGCAGACCCCAGCTCCGTTACCGACATAGACCATGTCGAGATCTTCGGCGTAGGTGACGCCCGAGACTTTCCCCTGATCGGGGATTTGCTTGACCAGAGATCCGGTTTTCAAATCGACAATATCCAGTGTGTTGTTGGGTTTGTTACAGACAAACAGCCGCTGACCTTTGGAGTCAACGGCGAGGTGATCGAGTTTGCCTGGAACCCCTTTGAGCGGGATTGTTTTAGTTGCAACGAGGTACTCGGACGAGTCAGCAAAGACGTTACCAGTGGCGACGAAGACTGCTGCGATGGTCACCAACGAATTGAGGTAGTTCATTGAAAATCCTTTCATGAGGAGCAGAGGGCCTGAAAACGTTTGTTCGAGACTCAACGCGTGTTGATCTGGATCACATGGTAAATGGATATCAAGTCGGCATGAGGAAATGATGAAGATACGACGGAAAATCCCGTTTTCATCGAGGACTTGCGAATCATGGAATGAAACCCTACTTTCGATTACGCTTCAGATCACGACGGTGCGTTGATTTTCATTCAGTGCTCATTTCTTTCAAGGATGTTGTTATGGCCAAGGCGAAAGCCGCTAAGACGTATCACGATTCTGACCCGTCTGAATCGGATGACCAAAAAATGCTGGGCAACGCTCTGGGGCAGATTGAAAAAGCCTTCGGAAAAGGCTCGATCATGAAGCTCTCGGATAATGCTTCGATGACAGTATCTGGCATTGGGACGGGATCGCTGTCACTGGACCTGGCGCTGGGGGGGATGGGGTTCCCTCGCGGGCGGATTATCGAGGTTTATGGGCCAGAATCAAGCGGCAAGACGACTCTGGCGCTGCACGCCGTCGCGAACGCTCAGAAGGAAGGTGGCGTTGCGGCCTTCATTGATGCCGAACACGCACTTGATCCTGCCTGGGCAAAACGACTGGGAGTCAACCTTGAAGAACTACTGGTCAGCCAGCCGTCTTCCGGGGAAGAGGCTTTGCAAATTGCCGAGATGCTGATCAAGTCCAATGCGGTCGACATTATTGTGGTCGATTCGGTGGCGGCACTCGTTCCCAGAGCCGAGTTAGACGGTGACATTGGTGATTCACACGTCGGCCTGCAAGCACGCATGATGAGTCAGGCGATGCGAAAGCTGACGGGTTGCATCTCCAAAGCAAAGACGACGGTCATCTTCATCAATCAGATTCGCGAGAAGATCGGAGTCATGTTCGGTTCCCCGGAAACGACTCCAGGTGGTCGGGCACTCAAGTTTTACAGTTCATGCCGGGTTGACGTTCGGAAGTTGGCTGTCCTGAAAGATGGCGACAACATGATCGGCATCCGAATGAAAGTGAAAATCGTCAAGAACAAAGTGGCTCCACCTTTTCGCGTCGCTGAATTCGACATGCTGGGGACACGTGGTATCAGCCTTGAGGGTGACGTGCTTGACATGGCCGCCGTGTATAATGTGGTGGACCGTAGTGGAAGCTGGTACGTCTACGGATCGACAAAGCTGGGGCAAGGTCGCGAAAAGGCAAGAACGTACCTGGAGGAACATCCTGAAATCGTTGCTGAGCTGCGGGAAAAGGTGATGGCCTCATTCTTCGCCAACGGACAAAAGCTGACTGCCGCCGGAGAAGACTGACACTTGTGAACTGAATTGGCAGATGGTGCCTGAGATCTGACGGATTTGCCTGGTGAAATTTCGCATTATGCAGAAGGATTCAATCAATTACCGACGGCGACGAAGACAGAGCCTATTGGCGGTGTTAGCGTTACATGTCGGCAGTGTTGTTTCGGCATCTGCGATAATGGCCCAAGATCCTGGGGCGATTCTGGAGGACTCGGTTATCAAGGTGGTTGAAGCGTGCGAGCGTTCTGTTGTCAGCATCGCTCGTTTCAAGCCTTCACCTGTCGATCAGAATCACGAAGAGCAGAAGAATTTCATTATGCCACGGCTTGCGCGTGAGGCTCGTGAGGTTGATGTCCAACCTAACGATTTTGGCGCAGGTTGCCTGATCAGTCCGCCGAATTTACCTGATCGACTGGTGCTGACGAACTTTCATGTCGTTCGCGGCGGACCGATCTCTCCAAAATTCACGGCAGACGATGGTACGGAACTTTTGATTAATTTTACGGATCGACGAAGATGTCGTGGATCGATCATCGCGGCCGATCCGAGAAGTGATCTGGCAGTGTTGCAATTGGACTGGGAAAAATCCGAGATCAAGCCATCGGACTTCCCAAGCATGAAATGGGAGACGGCAGCAACCCCTCGAAAAGGGCAGTTTGTTGTTCTTCTTGGTAATCCTTATGCGATTGCCCAGGATGGTTCGGCCAGTGTGAGTTGGGGACTGATCAGTAACCTGACTCGTCAGCCAATTTCATCCAGCCGGAATCAGTTTCTCGAACAGGATGAAGTTGCGAAAGGTGCAATGCTCTATCGACTAGGAGCCGTGATGCAGTTGGACGCCAGGTTGAACTTGGGGCTTAGTGGTGGCCCTGTGTTGAACTTAAAGGGAGAACTGATTGGAATCAGTACGTCCCTTGCCGCAATTGAAGGTTATGAGCGATCGGTCGGATTTGCCCTGCCAATCGATGCATTGACACGGCGCATCATTCGCACACTGCTGGCGGGACAGGAAGTCGAATACGGCATGCTCGGGATAAGACCGGGCGAATTCGGCAGGAAGGAGTTTCAGGGATTGCGCACAGGATTCAAGCAGCAATCTGCTGCAGAAGTCCTTGACGTGACCCCAGGTTCGCCGGCGGCCAAAGCCAAAATTCTATTACATGACCTGATTGTCGAGGTGGACGGAAAGCCAGTTTTATCCCGGGCCGATTTGATGCGAATGGTTGGATTGAATTCACCCGGAAGCAAGATCGACGTCACAGTCTGGCGAAGGGGTGAATGGCCATCACGCCTTAACTTAAAGGTCACACTCGGCAAATGGCCCGTGCTCGATGATGAGGGGATTATCGAAACAAATCCGAGATACGAACCTTGGCGAGGTATTTCAGTGGACTACGCGACCGCTCGCGATCGTTTTCGTGACGCTGCATCTGAAATGCAAGGTGTCCTGATAACAAAGGTAAAAGCCAATTCAGCGGCCGATGCGGTACAGCTTCAACCTGGAAATTTCATCACCCATGTCAACAACAGTCCGGTTCAAACGCCAGCAGAATTTCATGCAGCGGTGAAAAAGGCATCAGGTATTGTTGAGGTCAAGCTGCTAGGTAACTCTCAGTCGTCGATCCCAGAAGTTCGTAAGGGACGTGTGATTCGTGTTCCTGAATCGGGCATCGCGGAATAATACGATGATGTCTTTGTGATTTCGTCACTCCGACACCCCTGATTTCCGCATCGATTAATTTGGATGTCGGGTCAAGTCAATCGTACAAAATATAGAAAGTATATTCGTGAGTGCAATCAATTCAACAGACACTGCCGTTCAGTTCGCCTACGGACCTGAAGTGTCGCCCGAAATCAGATCTTCTGCTATCTTTCTCCACGATCATTGAGACTGGAACTGTGGGCGTTTTTGAACTTTATGTTTATGTCGTAGTCTGCTGTGATCATCATTACAAATTCTGACGAGTCACATCGACTTGGTCGGGTTCAGGGAAGACGAACGGGAATTCTATGAAAACTGACGAGCTTCGCGAAAAATATCTGACGTTCTTCGAATCAAAAGGTTGCGTTCGACGACCGACCGACGTGCTTGTCCCCAAGGACGATCCAACGGTTCTGTTCACCCCGGCAGGAATGAATCAATTCAAGAATCAGTTTCTGGGGATCGGGCCGATCGATTTCACCAAGGCGACGACGTCGCAGAAATGTCTGAGAACGGGTGATATCGGGAATGTTGGCGTCACCGCGTATCACCATACGTTCTTCGAAATGCTTGGAAACTTCTCGTTTGGCGATTACTTCAAACGCGAAGCGATCCATTGGGCCTGGGAATTTCTGACGACGAAGAAGTGGCTGGGACTCGACCCGACTCGACTGACAGTGACTGTTTATCTGGATGACCAGGAAGCGTTTGATATCTGGAACAACGAAATCAAACTTCCGGCAAATCGGATCTCGCGTGAGGACGAAGGCGAAAACTTCTGGCCCGCATCGTCCCCTTCACAGGGACCGGACGGTGTTTGTGGTCCCTGTAGTGAGATCTATTACCTTCCTCCCGGTTCGACGAAAACTGTGGAAATCTGGAACCTCGTCTTCACTCAGTTCAATCGAGTCGGGCCGCCACCAAACAACCTGCAACCATTACCGAAGAAGAACATCGACACAGGGATGGGCTTGGAACGATGTGCCTCGACCCTTCAGGGTGTCTTAAGCAACTTTGAAATCGACATTTTGAAGCCGATTTGTCAGGCAGCAGGCGAAATCGTTGGCGTCAAATATGAGTATGGGGCACCTGAGGGGCGTGCGCTGCGTCGGATCGCCGACCATGTCCGCGCCTGCTCGTTTGCGCTGCATGAAGGCTGTGGACCAGGTCCTGAGAAAGAGAATTACATAGTTCGGCTATTGCTGCGTCGCGCTTCGATGGAAGGTTTTTTGTTGGGCAAGCACGAACCGTTCCTGTCGCAACTGGTTCCAGTCGTGGCTGAAATGATGAAGGGGCCTTACCCCGAGTTTGGCCAGACGGTCGAAGCGGTTCAGAATGGCATTCGCGAAGAAGAAAAGCAGTTCCTGCGCGTCGTTGAAACTGGGATCGGGCGATTCAAGAAGCTGGTCGATCATGCCAAGAAAGAAGGATCGCTGGTGATCTCGGGTGATGCGGCATTTGACCTGCATCAGACGGATGGATTCCTGATCGAGTTGACCGAATCGCTGGCCGCGAATGAGGGTCTTTCGGTCGACATGACTCGATTCATCGAATGTAAAGAGCAGCATAAGCAGACGAGTGGACGTGGTGCGTTTGCGAACTCGGTGATGTCTGCCGGGCCGCTTGACACGCTGAGAAAAGCTGGCGGGACACAGTTTCTGGGATATGAATCGACGGACGCCGATGTCGAAGTCGTTGGGATTATCGCGGACGGTCAATTGGCAACTTCGTTCGGTCAACATGACGCACAGATTGCTCTGGTTTTGAACCGTTCTCCCTTCTATGGTGAAGCGGGCGGTCAGGTCGGAGATATTGGGCATCTTGTCGGAAGTGGCGTCAAATTTGAGGTGCAGGACACACAACGCGATGGCGAACTTCTGGTCCATATTGGAGTGTTGAAATCGGGAACCCTTTCCGTTGGAACGAAGTTGCATGCAGAAGTTGACGCCTCGCGCCGGGCGGGAATTCTGCGGGCTCACTCGGCCACGCATATTCTGCATCACGCCTTGCGAAAGTACCTTGGTGAGAACGCCACGCAACGTGGCTCGAAAGTTCAACAGGACGAACTGCGATTTGACTTCGCCCATCCCAAGGGCCTGTCTCATGACGAATTGATCCGGATTGAAGACGAGATCAATACGCGAATTGCCGAAGGAGCGGCGGTCTCAACACGCTTGATGCCAATCGCAGAAGCGAGAACATTGGGTGCGATGGCACTGTTCGGCGAGAAGTATCCGGACAACGTACGTGTCGTCAGCATGGGTGAGTTCAGCCGCGAGCTTTGCGGAGGGACTCACTTGAAGAACACGGGCCAGGTCGGTGTCTGTCGCGTCATTCGTGACGAACTGGTTGCTGCGGGCGTTCGCCGAATCACTTGTTTCACAGGCCCCAAAGCATTGGCCCGGATCAGAGCCACTGAAGAGTTGGTCAAAGAAGCTTCTGCTTTGATGAAGGCACAACCAGAAGAACTTCCACGTAAGATTGAAGCGTTGCAGGCCGAATTGCGAGAAGCGAGAAAAGAGCTTTCCAAGCATACCGTTGCGTCTCTCGCTGACGCCGCAGCACAATTGGTCGCAAAAGCCGAGACGATCAACGGAGTAAAGCTGATCGTCCACAACGCTGCCGGTTGTTCACGCGAGTCCTTGAAAGACTTTATCGACAGAATTCGCGAAAAGGCCCCATCGGTGGTGATTCTTCTCGGTCTTGTTACTGACGATAAAGTTGCGTTTATCTCATCGGTAAGCAAAGACGCACTCGTTTCAACGGGGGTCAATGCCTCGGACTGTGTTAAAACAGCCGCAAAGGTTTGCGGTGGCGGAGGAGGCGGCAGACCCGAAATGGCTGAAGCGGGAGGCAAAGATCCGACAAAAATCGAGGAAGCATTGCTCGCGGGAGCAGCCTACTGCCGAAGCAAGCTGGGTGCGTAGACGCCGTTATTCCGTTGGATTGGTCAGCAAGTATGCGATGACATCTCGTAATTCTTCGGGAGTCTTGACCAATCCTACGGGCATTGACGAGACGTCGCCAAACTTGCGTTCGTCGATTTGTGATTTTTCAATAGTCATTCGTTTCGTGTCAGGAAGAAGAAGTTCGAGCTTATCTCCGGTCTCTGATACAACCAACCCACTGATGACCTTGCCTTCGTGTGTTGTAATCAATGTGGATCTGAATACAGGAGAAACCACTTTACTCGGGGCGAGCACCGATTCGACGAGATAGGGAACCGTGAATCGCTTACCAGCGTCTGTCAGGCTGGGGCCACCGCCACCTGCCTGGTTCGGCGTCGCGGCATGGCACTTCACGCACCCCAGTGACTCGGCACCAAACAATTTCTTTCCGCGAATGGGGTCGCCGTTTTTGACTTCTGAAGACCAGTCATAATTGACGAACTTTTCATCAATGACGGGTTGTGTTCCGCCAATCTGCTGCGACTTTAAACGGTCGGCCAGTGTCAGCCCCTCCGGCTTTTCCGGCAGAGAAAACCGCACGTCACCCAAGTGGCGGAAATGAAGATACTGACCTCCGATCCCATGCTTCATGCCAACACGGACAAGGATGTCATTGCTGCCCGGATGTAAGTCAAGCGGTACAACATCGTCGAGTTGAATCAGCGGCCGGACAATATCATGTTCAAAGACGAGCTTCCCATTCTGCCAGACTTTGACACCGTCTTCGCTTCCAACAAGAAGCTGCATGCGTTGTGCGGAGGGACTGTCAAAGCGAAACAGACTGTAGACCGACGAATTTGGCGACAGTCCAAACAGAATCCGAAAGTCATAAAGAGGCCGATCAGAACTGGTTGGTTTCGTCAATTTCCATTCGTGTGACTGACCAGCAACAATCACCTTTTTGGCAAGGTCGATCACGACATTCTCGATGGGATGAACCGTCTTTAGAAAGCCATCGACGTCTGGGACAGGACCAAGCATCCAGACCATGGGTTTGACATGTTCCAGCTTTGCAACATCCAGACGCCGGCCCTGGACATCAGTAACAACACGGGTAATCTTGGGTTCACTACGGGGATCGTTCAGTAATGAGAGGAAATGTACGGCCTGCAACCGAATCCGATCATTGCCATCATCAAGACGCTCCATCAGTAGAAAGAAGAGCTGTTCTTGTTCTTCAGTATGTTTGACGACTTTCCAATGTTCGGCGACCGTGTAGTTGCCGACACGGCCGAGCGTTCTGAGGTCGATCGGCTCTTTCTCGTCTGCATAGAGAATGATATTTGCTTCTTCTTTCTGCTGTGGAGCGAGCGGAGCTTCAGGCGGTAGCTTCGCATCGACCGCAGGCATTGTCAGACGGAATCCGGCAGTGAGCACACCCCCTAATCGAATCTGAGGTTCAGCAGCACGGCAACGGGCTGCTGTAAAACTCGGCAAGGAAATCTCGGCGAGGCGTAGACAGACCGATCGATCGGGGATGAGATTTGGATCTTCGCCCGGCATTGCATTCCGAAGGTCATTAATACCGCGTTGAGGATCAGTTTCGGTCTCTTTAAAAAATTTCGCAAAACCAGTCCCAAAATCTTTCAACAGGAAATTTGAAATCGCCGACGCGAGTGGTGCACGAAGCACTCGAGGGTCAGGACTGGTATTCGGTGACGCCTCCCATCGACGTAACAGTTCTTGAAACGCAGTCGATGATCTCCCCCACGATGGCTCGTTCTGTACATCCAATAGCTTCTCAAGACTCGCGTTAGTGACATCGTCCCCAACGAACGGCATCGTCTCCGGGTCATCCTTTCGCGTGATCACGGCAAGATCACTGCGATATGTTGGCGACCCTTCATTCTGTGCCATGTAACAAATCGTCACGAAAATTCGACCGCCACGACCAACGCAGATCCCGACCGGTCGAGCCTGATCACGACCTTCGAGCAGAACATGTTCTTTTGCCGTAAATGTGTTCCCTTTGGCTTCCAAGGGAAAGCACGAGACCTGTCGCCTGCACCAGCGCGTGACAAGCAGATTATTCTCATACTTTTCCTGCAGGAACCCATCGGCGTAATACGTTTGAAGCACCGGGACAGCTCGGCCCATTTCATCATTGACGATTGGAAAGATATCTGCCCGGTCGGGCGTTTTACTTTGCATCCAACCTCGCGGCCAGCTCCAATACGAGCCTTCCGTCACGTGGATCAGTCGACCAGGCGCGTACTGCGAAGGAATTCCTTCGTGGTCATTATCGTTAGTAAACAGATTCCAATTCTTATCGAAACAGAGCCCGCAGGGATTTCGTAACCCACGAGCAAATGACCGCAGATTCGTTCCATCAGGCCGAATTTGAAAGATTGCCCCAACACCATTGTAAGGCGTCGAAGCCCATTTCTTGCGAAATTCCAATTCCTTTGGATCAATATCGCGCGAAGGACCCTCGAATTCTAAACCCGTCTTGCGACGTGCATCATCCGGCTGTACCGGACCCGTCTCGCGACGCGCATCAACCGTCTGCGCTGGGTGGAAGAACATGGTCCAGTGACCCCAGTGGTCGGGGCGAGTGAAGTCGCCGTAGTACCAGAGGGGATCACCCATTGAGACATACAAATCTCCTTCAGGCCCCCAGGCACATGCGTGAAAGCATTGGTGCACATGACCATTCGGGACACCCCATAACAACCGTTCGGGTTTGAGATTCGTTCGGTTGATTCGTCCGTCCGGAATGCGATAAACCGCGCTGACTGTGACCACGTAAAGATCATCGCCACGTATTTCGATGTCGTTGACCCACGTGTGGTCGGGGAATTCAAACAGAAGTTGTCGCGGCTTGTATCGTCCCGATTCGTCGAGATCATAGGCGAACAGAGTTTTCCTGCCTCCGACGAAGATCCGACCTGTGGAGTCGGTGCGAACGGACAGGAACGAAGCATCGGGCGAAGAATCGAGCCGTACCACTTTGAGTTCGGGATCAGTGACGTGATAGTCGAGGTCCTCGGCGTATGACAAATTTGGCGAAATCATTTTCGCAATGACGACGAGAGCAATCACTTCAACCAATCGTCTCATTGATCCTCCCCGACTCGACGTTTAGCCGTTATTAAGAGCAGTATTCCTGCCGATTTACGCCATCCGAACGTTGTAAATCCAAAAGAAACGCAGGGCTGCGAACATTCCGCTGCCCTGCATTTCCAAGTCCAGTCACCTTTGCGCTTACGCGTGGATCAAGAGCTGTGTTCGCTCGGGCAAGTGCTGAGCCACCCCTTGAATGACGTCGCCTTTCATGGTCCTCCAGAGTGTCCCTCGTTTGGATGTCCCGATGATCACTTGAGAGACTCCATAAGTCACAGCGAAATCAACAATCGTTTCCGAAATATTATCGGCAACCGTGTACAGGAATCGAACCGGTACTCCAGAGGCTTCACCCATTTGTTTGATCTGCTCGGCAGCCTTTTGTGCATCCGGATCATTAGTAATATTCGGCCTGTGCGCAGGACCGAGCATCGGAATCGCAATGTGCCGAACAAAAAGAAACAAGACTTCTGCATGAAACGACTTAGCCTGATCCAAGGCAAACTGGACCAGCTTCGGACTTCCCTGTGTTGCAACGAGGAAACGTACCTGGTGAGTAGTATTTTCAACGGGTCCCGCATTACTGGCTTGCTCGATCAATTGGCCGATCGACGTTACGGTGCCACCGATCGTGGCGACGGTACCACTAATGACCTCGCGTACCTTGCGTTGATGTGTTAACCAACGTGTGGTTAATCCAACAGCGACGATGGCTCCGGCAAATACCAGTGCATGCGGTTTCTCATAAGCAATGGTAAACCATATGGCCAGCATCAACACGGCCAGCACCGACATCGCCGCGCGTTCCCATTTCTTGAGCGGTAGTCCCAGCGTTGTTACGCAACTTCCGAGGTTTACAGCGACGGCACCGACGACGCCGATTGCATATAAGTCTGCCAGATGGCCGACATCCGGAACCAATAGCACTGTTAAAAGAGGCACAATCACCGAAATGACAAGCGGTACGAACGGCATCCCCCATTTATTGAGTCCCGCAAACATGTTCGGTAATTCGTGGTCCCGTGCCATCATGTACTGGATACTGACAAGGTCGGTCACAGCCGTATTAACGGCAGACAAGAGCAACAGTGCGAAGACGACGGCGGCGACCTTTGCAAACGTCTCTCCGACATAGTACGACGCCAACACTTTCAGCATATCATCGCGATGAGCGCGAAACGGCATCGCTTCTTCTGGTGTTTTTTCCTCTTCCATAGCATGGAGGATTTCTTCCGACAGATTCTCGGTAAATGCTTTATTGGGCATAGCGGACATCGCTAAAGTCAGCACGAGGTTGAGTACCACGATCTCGATCAGAACCGGCCAAATCGCCCGACGTGCGGTCTTTTCAACGGGCTCAACCATAATTCCTGTCATGTTCGCAACGGCTTCAACGCCGGATATTGCGAGAATGATTCCAGTAAACTGTGACCACCAGGCCGTTGGTGAACCGCTTAATGCCGTGATTTTGGAATGTGCCAGCGAGGGAACCGCTGCAAAGCCGATGACCGAACTGAAGATGACGGTCAAGACGGCCGCAACCAACGCCGCAGCACCCGCTTTGGTCGGACCGAAAATATTAAGTATCCCCAGTACCGCAATGCTTAGCGCCGCCCAAACGGCAGGGGTAAAGAACGGAAGATCGACATAATGAAAGGCATCCAGTGCAGATAATGCCGCCGTGACAACATAGTCAGCCCCCAGCAACAGTGCCCCGAAGACTGCTAGCGATTGAGATTTATGCCGTGCTGACGAGTAAACACCACCGCCATCCGGATACAGTCGACAAATAATGGAATAAGCCCAACCGACTCCGATCAGCAAGGCCGACATTGCAAGCATGAACCACAATGAAGAGTGCTGAGCGTGAAAAAAGCACAGCCCCAACACGTACAGCCGACTCGTACCCCAGTCACCAAACAACATCGGTCCCGCATGATACCAGTGCAACTGGCGCGGCCGATTCCCCTGAACCAACATCGAGTGTCTCCCAGAGACGCAACATTGTCGTGTACGGCGAGGCCAGTCCGACCCACGGACTAGTAACAACATGGAACAGAATTCGCGATTTCTTGTCGCGCTATCTAGTCCTCGTCCTCGACGCGCCTACAGGGATTTTCGTGAGTCTGGAACTGAACATTTTTTCCTTCGGCCAGACCCGAAACAGACGATCACGCATTTCCCCGCTCCACCGCAGTCAGGCGGACTCAGCTCCATCGCATCACGAACAATAATAACTGCGTCTCTCGCGTGAAAACTCTACCAAGATTCAACTCGATTGCGAAGCAGGCCGCTGTGGCCCAACGACTGGACTGAAGACAACTTCGGCTTACCGAAGGCCAAATCCGGCCGCACAATCTCGTCCACTGCATCGATGTTGCGAGTCTGCTCAGTGATTCTTCATAGTCAATTGGCCATTCCTGAGCGAAGCGATTTTGGCCTCGCAGCGACTGGCCATCCTCGAATAATCAGAACGACCAGATCGCTTCGCCACGAGTCTCGCGAAGATTAAAACTGTCTTTCAACCCGGCACTACTGAGAACAGAAGCCACGCTTTGTGGAATTCGGCAAAGGATCGTCGTGCCGCCATGACTCTCGATCGTTTCATGAAAGGCTCGCAACATTGCCAGCCCCCAGTCATCAATGCGTCGAACGCTACCTAGATCGAGAACCACTTGGATTGGGCCGTTGGCGGTCACGTCCTCGACCAACTCAAAAAGCTCGTCAGAAACGTACTCATAATTCGGATCGACAATCGATGACACAGTAAAACAGACAACCGTGACATTGTGAACCTGCTCGATGTAGAAACTTCTGGTGCTCAGCGCAGTCATTTTTGAACCTCGTTAAAATGAGGAGTCGAAAGACGAACAGAAATGGAAAGATCAACGTCTTCAGGTGCCATTCGCTCAAACACGGCCCACTCGGCCAATTGACCAACAAAACGTGAATGAGCGACTGCTGAGACCTGAACGCGACCATCAGAAAGCTGGAGAACATTAAGATCGTGAAGCCGTCCAAATGTCCGAGCTTGGATGTGATTCAGAAGAGTGTCGATATAGACGTCGAACTCGGGTAAACGCGATTGAGTCATAGATTCTAATGGATATGGCAAATGTTGTTCCGTCTGATGCGGGCTTGATCAACTCGTTTGAAAGATAGCAGGCGAATATGAAGTAATAGGGAAGCCAAAATGAAAAGCTGGTGAAATTGCGCTGAAAATTTGCGGCAGGCCCGTCAACGCAGTCCAACATCAAAGCAGGTCAGGCGAACTCTCCTGACCCTGTATTGTTTCGAAATACAACAAATTGATCCTCGATTAACAACTGAAAATCCGTTTTCTACTGCGAACTGACGAGATAGCTACTCGCCGTTCTCTGAAAATCCAAAATTTGCTCGCGTTTCCACGCTTCATCCTTTGAAAGTTCTTTGGCCATCAGCGCCGCGACCATGGGCGCCATCTCGATTGCAGTTCGCGCATTTAAAAAGAGTGCACGCGTTCGTCGGGCGAGGACATCTTCCACCGTTCGAGCCATCTCGTATCGGACGGCAAATATGACCTCGGCACCGGTATACGGAAGCGCGTCATTCAGCCTTCTTGCAAGTTCACTTTCGGAATTCGCAATCTCTTGAATCATACGAGCATCCAATCCGTAGAATGCCATTTCACGAGGCAGATTAGCCTTCGAAACAGCGCCGTGGACGGAAAGTGTTTTCGTGACACAAGGGCGTTCATCCAGTTCGGCAAGGGTCGCGGCGTGGTTCACACAATCTTCAGCCATATTCCGATACGTCGTCCATTTACCGCCGGCGATAGTCAACAACCCCGAAGGGTCAATGTGGATTGTGTGGTCTCGTGACAGCGACGCCGTATTTTTTCCATCGCCCGCTCGAACCAACGGCCGAATCCCCGCGAACACACTCAGTATGTCCGAACGCCTGGGAGGTCTTTCGAGATAACGACCCGCGGTTTCCAGAATAAAATTAATCTCATCGTCAGTCGCGAGCGGTTCGATCGGTGTCTCTGTAATCGCGACGTCCGTGGTTCCGACCAGAGTGTGGTTGTGCCAGGGAATTGCGAACATGACTCGCCCATCGGGTGTGTGGGGAACCATGATCGCTGTATCACTCGGAAGAAACGATCGATCAAAGACAAGATGAATCCCCTGACTTGGCGCAATCAGATGAGTTGCCGCAGGATCAGCCATCCGTCGGACACCATCACAAAATGCGCCCGTGGCATTGATCACGACTTTCGCTTCAATACCAAACACCTGGTTGCTTTCCCGATCACGCGCTGTGACTCCACAGACGTATCCATCACCATCGCGGCGTAGCCCTGTCACCTCCACATAGTTCAGCAGAACAGCCCCCTGCTCCGCCGCCGTCGAAACAAGATTGATCAACAAGCGAGTATCGTCAAATTGCCCGTCGTAATAGACGACGCCCCCTTTGAGTCCTTCCGTTTTGATGTTCGGAAGTCGCTTCAGGATCTCCTCTCTGGAAAGTCGACTTGTCGGACCGAATCGGTATCGCCCCGACAACATGTTGTAGACCTTCAGTCCAAATCCATAAAAAGGAGATTCCCACCACGTGTAACTGGGAACAACGAACGCCAGGTCATGCACCAGATGAGGAGCATTCTTCCGCAACAGCCCTCGTTCCTTCAGAGCCTCCATCACCAGCGAAATATTTCCCTGTTCCAGGTAACGCACGCCACCATGCACCAGCTTTGTACTCCGACTGGATGTTCCTTTGCCAAAATCATGCTGCTCCAGCAGAAGAACATCGTATCCTCGTGAGGCTGCATCGACAGCAACACCAACGCCGGTCGCTCCGCCCCCAACGATGACCATGTCCCAGACTTTGCGTTGATGAAGCCCTCGTTCGAGCATGTCCTCGCGTTTCATGGCTGATCCTCACGTTCCCAGTCCCGACACCGACTGATCGCTCGCTGCCATCGCTCACGCGAATGAGCAACCTGTGCCGAAGAAAGCTGCGGCTCGAATCGCCGGTTGATCAGTTCAAGTTCTTTCAACTGCGCAACCCCCGTCCACACACCAACTGCCAGACCAGCCAGATACGCCGCGCCGCGCGAAGTCACTTCTGTCACCGCCGGACGAATGAGCGGAACCTGTAGCAAGTCCGCTTGAAATTGCATCAGCAGATCATCGCGAGTCGCCCCGCCGTCAACCCGCATTTCGCTCAGCGGTGCATCGGAGTCCAGATGCATCGCCGCCACCAGATCGGCCACCTGATGAGCAATCGATTCCACCGCCGCCCTTGCGATATGAGCCACCGTCGTTCCGCGCGTCAAACCAATAATCATTCCCCGCGCGCTCGCATCCCAGTACGGCGCACCCAATCCAGCAAAAGCAGGAACGAACGTCACGCCACCACTGTCGGGAACCGAATTCGCCAGTTCCTGAACATCAGCCGACGCCTTGATCGCCCCCAACCCATCTCGCAACCACTGCACGACGGCACCACCGATGAAAACACTTCCTTCCAGCGCATAAGCAATCTCGCCAGTCGGTGCGGCAGCGATCGTCGTAATCAGCCGATTCTGAGAAAGGACAGGAACATCCCCCGTATGCTGCAGCATAAAGCAGCCGGTCCCATACGTCGTTTTTGTCTCCCCTCGCTTCACACAAAGTTGACCGAACAGTGCCGCCTGCTGATCCCCAGCAATCCCGGCAATCGGAACTTCTGAACCGAAAAGATTCGCCGACACGTTGCCATATAGACAACTCGATTCGCAAACTTCTGGCAACATGCTGCGAGGGACACTAAACAGCCGCAACAATTCATCATCCCACTGACGAGTGTGAATGTTAAACAGCGACGTCCGCGACGCGTTGGTGACATCTGTCACATGCTTCGTTCCATTGGTCAAGTTCCAGATCAGCCAACTGTCTATTGTGCCAAACGCGAGCCGCCCCGCTTCCGCCCAACTTCTGGCGCCGGGAACATTGTCGAGGATCCAAGCAATTTTCGTCGCCGAAAAATACGGATCGAGCACCAGTCCCGTTCGCTCACGGACGATCGATTCTCCATCTTCTTTTCGCAATCGATCGCAGGAAGAAGCAGTTCGCCGATCCTGCCACACAATCGCAGGGCAAATCGGTCGCCCTGATTCACGATCCCAGACAACCGTTGTTTCACGCTGGTTCGTAATTCCCACCGCAGCCAGGTCACGACTGTTGAGTCCCGCATTCTCAATCACGTCGTGCGCAACACGAAGTTGAGCCCCCCAGATTTGGTCCGCATCATGTTCCACCCACCCTGGCTGAGGATAGTGTTGTTCGAATTCCTGCTGTGCGATCCCGCGCACAGAACCGGTCTCATCAAAGATGACCGCTCGACAACTCGTCGTCCCTTCATCCAGGGCAAGTATGTAAGGCATCGCAAAATCCACTCACAGAGTACTTGAAACAGCGAAGACATCAGTCAACATCATAAACGGTGCGTCCACAAGGGTATCGTAACGATCGACAACACTGAAATGTGGGGTTGTGTGCCACTGGCGTAGGTCTTCTTTCGCCAGAGCTCTTCAATTTGATCGGCAATTTGAGTCATAGCCGTTGGCGGCACAAAGCTGCCGTCAGCGACACCTAGACTTCTATGGTTAGGCAACTATGCGAGTTTTTGGACAACATTGAGGGCTTACGGTCCTTTTCGGCAATTCAGTCATCTGAAAGTTGAGGCAACTATGAAGGGCAACCATGAGAAAGCCCAGGCAACATTGACGGTTGACAGCGTAACATGGGCTTTAGCCCGTGCTTTTTCGGCTACGGGCAACTATGCGAGTTTTTGGGCAACACTGATGGTTTACAGTCTTTTTCCGGCAAATCAGTCGTCGAAAAGCTTAGGTAACTACGATGGGCAACTATGGCAAAGCTTGGGCAACATCGGTTGTTTACAGCGTAACATGGGCTTTAGCCCGTGCTTTTTCGGCGACGGGCAACTATGCGAGTTTTTGGGCAACACTGATGGTTTCCGGTCTTTTTTCGGTAATTCAGTCGTCGGAAGGTTTAGGCAACTATGGATGGGCAACATTGGCAGCGTTTGGGCAACTATGGAGTCCATTAGAATCACGGCAGACGGTCGCAGTCGTGAGAAACGGTGGCCGATTCTCGTGTTGTAGGGCGGCGGCGAGTCTTCGAGGCCGACCGCTCCGCGAGCTTTGTTTGCGGGAGGGCGAGGTTCCACCCGAGCCGTCTTTGGTTTTTTGAGCACCTTCGTCAGGTTTGAGCATCTTCGTCATTCGGGAGGGCGAGGTTCCATCCCGAGCCGTCTTTGTTTTTTGAGCACCTTCGTCAGGGTTGAGCACCTTCGGAAATTATATCGGATTTTCAAAAAATACGTATCGCCCAAAATTAGCACCTTCGCCTGGCGGGGCAAGCCGTTCTGCCTCTTCACTTCGTTACCTTTGTTAACTTCTGTTCAAGAATTTTGTCTTTATGTCCCGTTTAATCGGACGCCCACAAAAAGTGATCGAAAAGTTCGACCAAGTTCGAGCGACTTCGACCATTCCCCGTAATTTGTAGGGTTTTGTCCATTTTTCCGTCGTAAAAAAGTTCGCGCGACTTCGCATGAGTTCGCGCGAGTTCGACGCACTTCGAATTTCACCGTTCCCGTTGTGCGAGTGGTCTCCCGACCCCGCACAGACCCGATCGCACCCTCAAGCCAAGCAACGAACCGCAACGGACCAGCCCGCAACTGTTATTCGCTGCGGGGGCGATCCGTTTTTAATTTATTCCAAGATGCCAAAGATCAATTGTCGTCGAAAATTTTTGATTTCAGAAATCCAGGCGAGCCGTGGAAGTGATTCCACGGATTCTTCGTCCGTTCCAAACACTATTTATTGGCGCGGCTTTCTAGCCGCTTCGGTTCGGTCCTCACGGATTTCTTCGTCTTCGCCAAACAAACAGCGACATAAAAATACATACACACTTGTTGCGCGTCAATAGAAAAATAGAAATGCATTCTTAACGTTTGGAAGGGGCTCATGAAATCAATGAAACACACGAGTCGATTTTTAAGCCACATCGTGGCGACCGAATAAAGCCTGGGGCGGTTTCCGCTCCAGGACACGAACCAAATAAAAGAGAAAAGCCCCATTCGGGGCGACCGACCGTGGTTCGATTCATCACATTGCGACAGGCCCCGAACCGGGTTGGAATGCAACTGCCGATTCAGTCCGACGCTAGCAGCGTCGGCCACGTGGCCGATGCTGCTAGCGTCGGTAAGCCACTGTTTTTGACTTAGAGAAGCCATATTCGAGAGATGGTGTCTGAAAAAAGGTCCGTCAACCACCAATAGTTGGTCCGCCAGCCACCAGTACTCCTAGGCCTGAAAAGGTCCGCCGATCACTAATAAGCGGACAACAGGGACATTAACCCTGACGGGGATCTCATCCATCGCTAATTACCAGGTGGTGTTGCAATCGGCAAAGTTCAGCACGACGAACGCCGCAAACACTCAACCACGAACGCTAAGTTTCATCCTGAACGACGGCCTGGCCAACAGTTCCGTCGTAACGCGCGGTGTGACGTTAAGTTGATCGGTTGGGCACGTTGTAACCGGTACGAAGCAAGAGGAGACCTACCGTCGGTCACTTGTGCGAGGTCGGGAGACCAAACGTCGGAGTCCATCCGCAGACGACGCTAGCAGCGTCGCCCACGTGGTCGACGCTGCTAGCGTCGGAGTCCTCACGTCGAATGGCCTCCAAGTTCAAGGTACCGCTCGTTCCTTTGGAACAGGTGTTCTCGATTGCAGAGTTGCGTCGAAACCCCAGCCGCCGAGACTGAAAATCCGAGCCGATGTACTTGATTCCCTTTCGTATTGCATCGGACCGTCTGCGGTCGATTGCAGGGGATCAGCAGGCCACGAATCGATGTAGTCTGGTATCAGATCCGATGTCTCGACGGGAAATTCGCCGTGTTCACGAAAGTAGATCTGTGCCGCCAGAACCAGCTCCAAACCGACTCGGCTCGCTCGATCACGACTCATATTTTTATCGTACTGCGCAAACGGAACGATGACATGTTTTGCGACAATCGAACGGTGAACGGCTCGTTCGATTGCGGCTGGTGACAACGAGTGAGTCGAAAGTTCTCCGTGTGGGATGAAGAGGCCAACGGTCGGCGGCTCCGCCATTGGGCTGCGTTCATAGAGCGGCTTATCAATTTCGGGCAATTGGTTTGTCAGGACATGAGTGACCGTCCGGCGGGCAACCTCTGGCTCACCCATGATCCACAAAAAAGCCTCCATTCCTGTCGAGGCATACGGCTCGAATTTCTCGTACTTTTCGGTGAGTCCCGTCTCTTTGCACCATCCAGTCTGAGATAACGAATGAATCGCGGACAGGTATTCGAGTTTCCATGCCGTTGATGGCGGCTCAAAATTCTGATTCACCGCTTTGACCTGTTTCAGCGCCGAGCGTAGGTCCTCGGCAGTCAGTCGCGAGTCTTCGGACAGTTTCAAAAGTGGTCCAGTCGCCATCGAATTTATCGAGACGCCAATCAGATTTTGAATGATGCTACCATGACGACGCACCAGGTCACTGCTACGCAAGATCGCCAGATAGAGTTCTGCCGCTTCCAGTAAACGGTCCTCCGATTCCAGCCGCACGGCGTCAATCTGCGCCATTCGAGCAAACGATCGCAAGTCTTGTGCTACGGGCAGGATTTCGGACAAGCTCATTTCGCTTGGCGACATAAATAATGCGTCGGAACATTCCGTTCCGCGACGCCAGACCTGCATCGCTTCGCGATTATCGAGCAACCATTGTTTCAGCGGATCTGTGGCGACAGACCAGCCGTTCGCCATCACCGCATTGACGTCGTTCCACTCAAACACTTTGCCACTCGCTTTGTAATCAGCAGCAACGGCGGCTTTCAGTCGCGTGGCTTCACGGAAATCATCGAAGGCATTTTGACCAGGCTCGATCTCGATCCGGTCGAATTCCTCGACGTCGAACGGAATCGGAGCGGGGGGAACTTTCGACAAACACCAGAATCGAATCAGCAACGGCGAAATCACGAGGAATGCAACAATCAGATTACGCCAGAATGAGAACGAGCGAAAAAATGACAGTCCAACAGCTCGCGGACTCAATAAAAGCCCTGATTCCACTGCCGACATAAAACACATTGCCTTATCATTTGTGAAATGGAATGACAAAGACACTGTGCCGTGTGTTCGGGCGATCGTCAATTGGAAGGGAAGGTGAAAAACCAACGTCAAGCGAATATGCGTTAGACATACAGACTCAAAGTTCGAGCTCTCCACTGACCCTGCGTCAGTGGAAGCAACGACTGAGTAGCTACAACGCCGTCTCTACATTTTCATCCAAGCTCTCCACTGACCTTGTGTCAGTGGAAGCAACGACTGAACAGCTATTGGATTTATAAAACAGATGGTTCGTGTGACGGCTTAGCTGCTCAGTCGCTGCTTCCACCGATGCGGGATCGGTGGAGAGCGATACAATTTCCTTGAGTTCACTCGGTTTAGCTCTCCAGTCGCTGCTTCCACCAACACAGGGTTGGTGGAGAGCGTTCTGGGAACCATGCCTTGCAATAACTCGGTTTTCCCGACAAACAATCCTTCACAAGGTCACACCGAACCTGCAAAGAGTTTTGTGTGTCATTCGGTGATTTAGACAGAACACTCGATTGAGGTTCACGACCTATGACGGAAATTCAAATGGATGAAATTTTTCAGCAGGCGGCCGACGCGATTAAGAAGGCAGACGCTCTTTTAATCGGGGCGGGTGCCGGAATGGGGGTCGATTCCGGGTTGCCTGATTTTCGCGGACCGGAAGGGTTCTGGAAGGCGTATCCCCCCTTTCGCGGGCAGGCATTCTCGGCCATTTCGACTCCACACTGGTTCCAAACCGATCCAGCGCTGGCCTGGGGCTTCTTCGGCCATCGATTGAAGCTGTACCGGACAGCGAACCCCCATCGCGGATTTGAGATTCTTCGAAAATGGAGCGAGCGGCCCAAATTCGGTGCGTTTGTCTTTACCACAAACGTTGACGGGCAATTTCAAAAGGCAGGATTCCCCGAAGACCGGCTGATCGAGTACCACGGATCGATCCATCACCTGCAATGCAGTCAATCGTGCGACCCATCCGTCTGGTCATCCGAGGGAGTCGAAATCACGGTCGACGAGGAAACGATTCGAGCGACATCCGAGTTCCCTCGCTGTCCGAAATGCGATGCGATCGCCCGACCGAATATCCTGATGTTCGATGACTGGGAGTTTCACCAGACCCGGCACAAGGTTCAATACGCGGCCTACCAGAACTGGCTGAACCAGGTAAAAGGATCGAGGATCGTCTCGATTGAAATGGGGGCGGGACTGGCGATCCCGACAGTTCGCAGCGAATGCGAGAAGCGTGCGCAAGTTCTGATCAGGATTAATCCCCGTGAAGCGGAGACCCCCTCACATGGTATCCCTATTCCTTTGGGGTCGTTGGAAGCGCTCGAGAAAATCGACTCACGTCTAATGGCGGATGAAACAAGTCGTTCGAGTGAGTGATTTGTCATTCTTCAAATCATGTACCACTCACTGCCTGGCAGCCTTCGGCCAAGCAGTGCTCTTCAATCATCAGACAGACGAGACGATGCGAATTTCAGAAAGAATGCTCTCTGAAAAAATGTCATTTTCCCTCAGCGGAACGAGCTTCGTTCGAGAACGGGCCAAATTCCGATCCGCATGGTTTCAAAAAAATATTTCAAAAGCGTATTTGTCTCGACGCGAAGGCAACGCATGAATTGTTTTCGACGCACTCTCATCACGTCGAGCAACTTGACTCATTTGAAAAAACTCCCACCAATGGCACAGAATCTGGACTGGCAAGTTCACCAAAGCCGTTCTTTTTAGTTGGCGAATTGATTAGTGCGAAAAAGCCGACATCCGTCCACCTCCAGCTTGTTCACCCAAATCATTTGAACAGTCTCTTAGAAACTCGGAAAAGGCTTCCTTTTTGGGAAATGGCGTTGTCCTTTCAGAAAAATGTGTGCGAATGTCCACATGTCCTTCGTTGTTTTTATTTGTCGTTTATTCGATGAAATTCTGTGGAAACTTCAAATGAAGCGCCTAGAACTTATCAGTCCCTGAAGAATTGCGGGCAACTTGTCTTTGCTGTGGACGTCCGTAATTCTCTTTTGCTTCCTTCGACAAAGAATTCTGCACGATGACGCTTCCACCTATTTCATTTTTTCGCACGCTGACATCCATGGTCATTTGCGGGGCCATTGTGAGCGCGAACGCTAACACTGCCGCAGCCGGGCTGATCAATCAATACGATGTGATCACGATTGGCAATGTCACAACCCAAAACGACATTGAAGGGCCATCTTTAATTGGGGGTAACGCAAGCCTGGCGACTGTCGGCCTGAATGGTGGTTCACAACTCGGAGTCAATTTGGTTAACGTTCTGGGGAATCTCAACGGTTCGAGCCTGAACATCAACAACGGTGGAAATCTGGCGATTGGTGGCAAGGTCAATACGAACGTGAATTACAATGGTGGGGGCCATCTGGTTAATCTGACCACCAATCAAGTTTCTACCCTTTCCAGCGCGATCCAGGAAATTAAGACCGATTCATCGGGATTTGCCCAGATGTATTCAGCGGATTCCGGTTTCGCCAAAAATACTTTGGACTTGTCGCAATCGAGTAATCCAACCTTTCATATCAACTATGTCGACTCAAAAGGCAATGCCATCGTTTCTGTTTCCGCAAGCACACTGACGGCAAACAGCAACGCCAATTTCGGCCTTACATTTGGCGTGCCGCAGTCGTCAATCAGTTCGCTGGTCATTGATGTGACGGGCGGACCGTCGGTGACAATTCCCGGCAACGAACATTTCGACGGCTTTGCGAACAATTCGTATTTGAACTCACACCTGATCTGGAACTTTACGGATGCAACGAGCTTAAGTGTCGGAGCCAATTTGCACGGCGCGATCCTGGCACCAAACGCAGATGTCTCAACGAGCGTATCGCTTGACGGCGCCGTTTGGGCAAATTCTCTTCAGGCTGGCGGTGAGATCCATTATCCACTTTACGCAGGAAACCTACCGTCATTAGGCTCCACTTCCTCTTCCGATTCCGCAGCAGTTCCCGAGCCAAGCACACTCGTGATGGGTTCCATCGCGGCAGTCCTATTGGCAGGCTATTCAATCCGTCGCCGCCGCCAACGTCGTTAACCTCAGAGATGTAATAATCTTCATCCCATGGAAAATCGTGAGATGTCTCTGTTGTGCACGATCAGCAGACTGATGCACAAGAAAGCCTATTGATCGCGGCAACTCGCGAGTGCCAATCTGCCCAGACGACTGCATTTCTTCCTACAAATGCTGCTCATCACGCGGAAAGGCTGTCATTTGTTGTAGTGTGGGCCTTAGCCCGCACAAGGTGTTGTGTCGCACGGGCTGAAGCCCATGCTACGGGTTGTGGCTCACCATTCTCAACTTACACAAATTGACAGCCTCGGAGTGATTATGGCCAATTTGGAAGAAACCGTCTGCCGCGACATAGGTTCCTGATTGAGATTTCATCCACGGCAGCCGAATGCTCACAACCACATTACGACGCTCGTTCCATCAGGATTTGATCATCACGTTATGGAAGGTATCTGGCCACTCGAAAACCAAACAGAGCCTTTTCTGCTTTGCGCATCTGGTGGTAACGCGACGATACGCGAAGATGCATTGCGCGGGTTTCATGTGCTCCACCGCGCAATACTCCCTCACCCATTTCTTTTGCATCGTCATCAATAATTTCTTTGTTGAGATCCGGGTCGTCAGCTTCGAGAAGTATCTCATTAGCATTCCATTCGGGGCCGAGCTTACTATACGGCTCCTGGCACCACTCCCATTGTTTTCCAAGCATGTCGAACAGGCCGAAGTCGTTTGGTTTCTTACGCCCCACTTTTTGCGGCGTGTCTTCTGAATCCTCTTGCACCCATGCGTATTCCTCCATCAGTTCTTTGGTCTGGCCGAAAACTCGCGAGGTCACTTCGCCGGCGCGCGCTGCATATTCCCACTCAACTTCAGTCGGCAAACGATAACCTGCGCGATCGACATAATCCGTTTTCGGTTGCAGTGTCGCTATCACGAGCGGCTTTCCAGTTTCGTCCATTTTTGACAGAAACACGACTTCGTAACACAACTGGTCCTCGGTAATTCCTTCATTCCGACTTAGCCAGTTACAATATTCCGCCGCTTAAAACCAACTAACACCGATAATCGGTTGCTCGTTATTGTCTGCTTTCAGACTTTTCATATCTTTCTCAAAGTCTACAAGTTTTTTTCGCTATATTTTTCGCTAAATTCAGCGTAGAAACGCCTGAACTCCCCAACGGTGACCAGATTGGAGGCAATCGCGAATCGCTTTTTGATCTTCATGTGAAGCAACGGTTCACTGCCGATATCTTCTGAATCATTCTTTCTCGCTCCCATCCAGTTTGTGACAGCCCCGGGTATCACAACCATCGTCTGCTTCTGACCATTCACGTACCAATCCCTTTTTCCACGTTCAAATATGATCTTTTGCAACTTAACGTTATCCCTTTCCGTACTTGACATTTCTTTTTTTTCGATGCCAACCATGCTTCTTTACCCCATTTTCTAAGTAGCCATTCCACTTCGGCATGAAGGCCAGGATCGTCGTTTTCCTCATAAAGCCACTCCAATTTCTCTATTAACGGGTTACGACGCGGTATTGGAATCTTACCTTCGTCGAATTCTCCAACACTCATTAACAACGCCCGTTGAATATCAATCTTTGACTCAACATCAAACTGTTGTAACAACGCTTCGGGATCAGCCCCAAGTGGCTGGAAGCGGTGGATCAAGTAACTTCGGATACGGGGGTCGGGATCAACATTAACGCAATAATCGAGAGATTTTTCCATTCGTCCCCCCAGACAGGTACTCTACACGCTATTCACCGGCCTTCTTCTCACAGTCAACACGTCGATGAGTTTCGCCGATATTATTTTTCCACCCACTCCGGGGCAAACGATCTTTGCGATTACTGTCGACAAGCAAACATTCACGTCGCTGACTAACCCATCAAAGTTCAATCCGTTAATCGATATTGGCAAAACACCGTACGCGACTTTCACGTACAACATCCAATCGAACATGACCGTGCAAATGGCCACCAACAAAGATCCGTATATCAGTTATCAAGTGAACGTCACCAATAACTCCAGCGTCACGCAGTTTTATCAGGTCGCCGTTGGGATTGGGATCTCTGATCAGAGTATCAATAGCGATTTCGTTCAGTCAGGATTCCTGCGACAGTACGACCCCACTACCTCCACCACCATAAACATTTAACTATCTCGAACTTCTCGTCGGATTCAATTTGTCGGCGGGGACAACGGCGACATTGAACGGCAGTGAATCGCTCGCGGTCTGCCCTGAACCTTCGACACTGATCATGGGATTCCTCGCCGTGATCATGCTTGTTGTTTTCAACGTACGTTCGCACCACACACGACGATCATCGAACGTTCGGGCTTAATCGCGGGTCTTGACATACGATTTCGCTCGACATGAAACGGAAGGACAGGAATTAATCCTGATTCGCGTTCGCAGGAACCACTCCGGCAGCTTGCATGACCCGTTCAATGGCGGCGATCGAATCAGGCGCGGGTCTGAAGTTGCCTGGACGGTGCCCTTTGGCAATTAACAGCGGCGTCCAATCCCACTTGTTCTTGCGGTTCCAGACATTGATGTCGGCGTGGCGGTCGGCCAGAAACTGCACAAACCTGGGACGATCTTGATACGCTGCTCCGTGCATCGCGGTTTCGCCATTTTTGTCCACGTCATTGATATCGGCACCCAGTTCCAGCAACAGCTTCGCCGCTTCTACTGCCTCTTCTTCCGTTCCCGCCGCTTCATCGCCGTCGCCCAGCGCCCCGACACCAGCCGCTGCCAACAGTGGCGTCGAATTGTCTGCGTTCGACAGACGGGGATCTGCATTCAGTTCAAGCAACAGTCGCATGAGCGAAATGTCCGCTGTCCGTGCCGCCAGCAGGAACGGTGTCGAACCTGTGGTCGTAAAACGACCGCGTCCCGATTCTCCCTTTTCAAGCCGGATATTGACATCCGCGTGATGCTCCACAAGCTGTCGCACAAGATCCAGGCTGTTCAGATTACCCGATCCGATGGGAGGTGGGTCGCCGTCACCGCGAATCGGCTTGCGAACCCAGGTGACGGCGTGTAGAGCTGCGTAACCCGAGGGCCGATCATTCGGATTGGCACCGGCGTTCAACAGTTCAACAGCAAGCTCAAAATGCCCGTTTTCGATTGCCAGAATGAGTGGACTGGTAGCCTTTCCATTTTTTCGTTCCGGCTGCATCGTCTCGTTCACTTTAATCCCGGCCTCAAGCAATCTGAGAACCACGTCTTTGCGTCCTTCGCGAACAGCGAAAAACAGGGGAGTAAACCCAGACGGAAGCGGAGTGCGAAAGTCGGCACCGGATTTAAGAAGAGCATCGACCACTTCGACATGACCGTCGGCGGCGGCCCACATCAGGGCGGTCTGTCCCTTGCGTTCACGAGCGTTGACATCGGCACCGTGCGAAATGAGTGACTTGACCGGCCCCAGACGGCCCGTACGCGATGCGGTCATCAGAGCCGTTTCGGCTCCGGGGAGTTTCGAATTCGCGTCTGCCCCGGATTCGAGCAACAATTCGACGATGGCCGCAT
Source organism: uncultured Schlesneria sp. (assembly GCA_903904835.1). Classification (GTDB taxonomy): domain Bacteria; phylum Planctomycetota; class Planctomycetia; order Planctomycetales; family Planctomycetaceae; genus Schlesneria. The sequence continues at coordinate 30,107 of CAIVEI010000177.1, forward strand.
TGCCATTGGTGCAGGCCAGCGAGAGAGGGGTCACGCTATAGCGGGTCGCGGCTTTGGCGTCAGCGCCTGCCGCGATCAATTGCTTCACTGTCACTAAATCGTCGTGGTAGGCAGCCCAGTGAAGCGCCGTCATTCCATCGGCCTGCGGCGCGTTCACATTGGCCTTCTGCTCGAGCAGAGTCTGAATCATTGCCGAATTCTGATTTTCGGCGGCATCGGCCAAAGGAGCGTCAGCCGCACTGATCGAACTGGAAACGAGCAACAACAAGGCGCAGCCGCAGGCAGCGAGTCGTATTTGATTCATATTGAATCGCCTTCTTCAGCTTTAGATCGAAATGGGTTTGAAAAGCTCATCAACCTGACCGTTGCTGTCGGCGAACGAGTCCAATCGCACGCCGACCTTATCGAGCAGGGTCAGATGCAGATTGGCCAGTGGGGTCGCCTCGCTATGCCGAATATGCCGCCCACCTTGCATGTTCCCGGCCGCACCGCCAGCAACGATGATCGGCAGGTTGACATGGTCGTGAACATTCGGATTTCCCATCCCGCTGCCGTAGAGGTAGAGCACATGGTCCAGCAGCGATCCGTTTCCTTCTCGAATGGACTCCAGCTTTTGCAGGAATCCGGCAAACAACGAGACGTGGAATTGATTGATCTTTGCCACCTTTGCGATTTTGTCAGGATCGTTGCCGTGGTGCGTTAACGGGTGGTGCGGTTCAGAAACGCCGATTTCGGCATAAGTCCGATTGCTGGTTTCTCGCGCCAGTTGAAACGTAATCACTCGCGTGATATCGGCCTGCAAAGCGAGCACCTGCAAGTCGAACATCAAACGAGCGTGGTCGGCGTAGGATGCCGGAACACCGGTGGGACGATCGAGATCCGGCAGCGGATTCTCGTCCGCACCCGCTTCTGCCCGCTGGATTCGCCGTTCGACATCGCGGACAGATTCCAGATACTGGTCGACCCGATTGCGATCACCCGGCCCAAGCGACTTCTGAAGACGAACGAATTCTTCGGTCACGGAATCGAGCAGACTCGACCGCTTCCTGAGCGAAGCGCGGCGATCAGCAGTCCCTCCCACTTCGCCAAACAGGTTCTCGAACACGATCCGCGGATGAGCTTCCGACGGTAAAGGTGTCGTGGGTGACGACCATGAAAGGTTATTTTGATAGACACAGGCATACCCGTTATCACATTGTCCCACCATGGAGAGCAAATCCATCGAAAGCTCCAGTGAGGGGAGAGGCGTGTCACGGCCGATATGCCTGGCGGCGATCTGATCGACGGTTGTGCCGAGATGGTAATCCGTGCTTTCTGTCCGCTTGGCCGTCGCCGCACTGAGGAACGCACAGTTCGACGTTGCATGCGTTCCCGGATACGCATTCCGTAACTCCAGGTTGGAAATCACGGCGACCTTTTTCTTCACGGGCGCGAGCGGGCTGAGTGTCGGCGACAATTCGTCGAGCGTGTCATCTCCGGGTGGAATCCAGCGGGTCAGATCGCATCCCATCGGCATATACACGAACCCCAGACGACGCAAGCGAGCCGGATTGGCAGGCGTGTCGGCGAGAGCAGTCAGCGAAGGGATCATGGCGTCCAACAAAGGAAGGGCGAGTGCCGTTCCCGCCCCTCGCAGAAATGTCCGTCGCGGAAGGGCCTTTTTCATGATCATCATTGTGATTTCCTCATCTGAAACGGCGTGCTCTTGACGATTCCCAAAATCAGGCTCGAGAAACGGTAGTGATCGCTTCGTGCATCGCGCACAATCTGGCGGATGGCAGGGGCATCATAATACTCGATACCCCGTCCCAGCCCAAAGATCAGCAGTTTCTCAGTAAGGGTTTGAACAAATAGCTCCGGGTGACTGAGCAGTGCTTGCTCGAGTCCAATGACCCCATTGAATTCGCGGCCATCGGCAAGGCCGCCGCCGGTGGCGTCGATGGGCAGGCCTGCGTCGGTCTCGCGCCAGCGACCTACCGCGTCAAAATTCTCCAACGAAAATCCCACGGGATCCATCTGTTGATGGCAACTGGCGCAGGCGACATTGGCACGATGCTGCTGCAGTCGCTCGCGCATGGAAAGCAAGCTGGAAACAGTGTTATCCTGAAGTGCAGGCACGTTGGGTGGCGGAGGTGGTGGTGGCGTGCCAACAAGATTCTGTAGAACCCAGTGGCCCCGAATCACAGGCGACGTGCGGGTCGCGTACGACGTCACCGTGAGAATACTTCCCTGCCGAAGCAACCCGCCTCGATGACTTCCCTCATCAACCGACACGCGGCGGAACCGACTGCCATACACGTGAAGAATCCCATAATGCCGGGCAAGCCGTTCGTTAAGGTAGGTATACTCAGCCTTGATCAGATCGAGCACGCTACGGTCCTCGCGCAGAATGCTTTCGAAGAACAACTCGGTTTCCCGACGAAACGCCTGCCGCAAGTTATCGTCGAAATCGGGATACAGTCGCATATCGGGAATCGCCCCCTCCAGATTTCGGAGGTAAAGCCACTGTCCCGCGAAGTTGTCAACGAGTGACCGCGAGCGGCTGTCCTTCAACATTCTCCGCACCTGGCGTTCGAGCACCTCGGGCTGGCTGAGTTCACCACGAACGGCCAGATCGAGCAACTCATCGTCGGGCATACTGCTCCAGAGAAAGTACGACAGGCGGGATGCCAGCTCCGCTCCTTCAATACGATAGAGGGTGTCCGGCGGAAGGCCCAGGGGATCGCGTTCAATGCGAAACAGGAACTGGGGCTTCACTAACAACGAGCTGAGAGCTAATTCAATACCCGCTTCAAAACCTCGTTCCGCACGTCCCTGCCGGTAGAACTCCAGTGACGAACGCAGATCCTCGTCATCGACTGGTCGCCGATACGCTCGACGGGCCACCTTGGACAGGATTCGCTTGGCGCAGTCGTCTTCGTCATCGGGGCCTGTAGGCTGGCTGCTGAAAATCCGGTGTCGACTTGCGGTCTCGCCGGGACCTCTCGCTTCGACGGGCCCGACAATTGAGATCTCGTAAACGGCTGGCCCAATGCGGGGATGCCGATAGTAGTTGTAATGCACATTCAGCGACTGACGTACGGTTTCCAATAGCGACGAAGGCTTCTTCAGAAACGCAACCCCCAGTTTGTGAAGACCTGCCGTGACATTCACGCGCGACTTCAGATTCGCATCGATCGATTGATCGCTGGTCCCCTTTGGGGGTGGCTTGATCGTGAAAAGTTCGACCCGCTCCCGATCCATCAGCACTTCCAGTTCATGAGGCTCGCTGAGACTTTCGATCGCTTCATTGCGGTCACGCATCAGATGGACCTGAATTTCGTAATCGCCATCCTGCGGGAAATAGTACCGAACAAGGGCACCGCCTCTCGTACCGATCGGAAGTCCATCGACATGAGTATCCTGAGTGACATCAGGACGAATTCGCACGATTTCCGCACCGGGTGCTCGCGGAGTAGAACCAACCGCCAGACGGCTGATTTTCTGAGCTGCTGAGATGTAACGATTCAGCAGAGTTGGGGAGAGATCAGCAACAGTGACGTTGTCAAAACCATGACTTGATTCATCCGCCGGTAGAAGTGACGAGATGTCCGCCTCCAGTCCCAACAAGTCGCGGATTGTGTTCTGATACTCGCTTCGGTTGAGACGACGGAATGTTTCGGTGCGTCCGGGATTCGGAGATTTCGTCGCGATCGCATCAAGCGACGACGCCAGAAACGTGATCGCCGTATCAAAGTCGCGTTCCTTCGGACGGGGCGATTGTTTGGGTGGCATCTGTCGCGCAGTCAACTTACGGACAACCTTTTCCCAGATTTTCGCATTTTCTTCGATGTCTGCCGCGAGAAGCTTGTCGAGTGCCAGTTCACCCTTCCGAGTCCCGTTGCCGTGGCAGTCAAGGCAATGTGTCTGAATAAATCGATTGAGGTCCGCAAGACTGGGCGCTTCGTTTGCGGCGGCAGCGGCGGTCGACGGCTCGTCGGCAGTACAGGTTGCAGCCAGACCCGCCACCACGAGAATGACTGAAATCCAATTGTGAATCATGGAACCCTGCCAGGAACGACGTGGAAGTGCCGGGGCCAAAATGGCTGATATAGCAATTAACAACGCTAACTGAGTATGAAGATAAGATCGGGTGAAATGCAACTTCGCCAACAAGCTGTCAGGAACGAATCGAGAACAAGCTCACGAAAGCGAGACATGATTTTCTTGCCTCCTGCGTGACGGATTTGAGACTCTTTCGACAGTTTCAAGTCTGACACATTTGTTGGCTTTCACATCATATCGAACGCCGGTATTGTCTAACGGCTCAGGCCTCTTCCATTTCAAAGCCATAAATCGTAAGCCTCAGTTCATCGTTGTTTCACGCAACTTATTGAAGGTTAATCAATGGACGTTTTGATCAACACCAGAATTACGAAGATACCTGGACCGACGGTCACGATCGATTGTCCTGCATGCAAAGCCAAGTCTGTCAATGGCGAGTCCGTGCGTCAAGTTGATCAACTGGAGCTCTTCTATCTGCTGCCATTCATGAAACTGCGAAACACGTTCGTCACCTGTCATGAATGCAACAAGCAATTGATCTGCACCGCACCGTTCGATGAGCTGGGCGAACTATCGGTTGACGATCTTTCGCAACACCTCGTTCATCACGTTTCGATTATCAACAAATTCCTGGCGTTAGCCAGTGTGCTACTATGTTGGGTCCCTTTTGTGGGACTGTTGCTGGGATGCATCAGCCTGGCCGTGAATTGGCGAATAACCGGTTGGACTAAGAAATTAAGCTACATCGGAATTGGTGCCTCTGCGGTACTCACGGCCGCTTTCATGATAATCCTCTCTCTCGCGGGGGTTAAATGATCTCACGAGTTTCTTCATTTTTCAGCCGACGAATCTGTCGACACGGGATATCGGTGCTGACATGGGGATTCGTTTCCCTGATTGTGAACGTTGTCGGCTTGGCGTTTGCTGCCGATTCGTCTGATCCGCATGAGATACTGGAAACACACTGCGTTCGCTGCCACGGCGGTACGAGCACCAAAGGAGGGTTGGATCTTACAACTCGTGAGGCGCTATTGCGCGGCGGCGAAAGCGGAGTAACAGTTGTCCCAGGTGATCCTGATTCCAGCTTGCTGCTGCAGACAATCCGGCACGATCATGAACCGTTCATGCCTTATAAAGAAAACAAACTGTCAGCGGCATCGATTGAGCAGTTGGCCGCCTGGATCAAGTCTGGAGCACTTTATCGTCGACCGCTCGATAAGACTTCAGGAAAACGGAAATCGGACGCAGGATTTGTGCTAACCGAAGTTGATCGGGCACATTGGGCGTTTCAATCGATTGCCCGTGTCCAACCGCCTGTCAACTCGCAACTGTCGACAGCCTGCGAGAACCCGGTTGATCAATTCATTCTCGACAAGCTGACGTCAGTCGGACTTTCGCCCGCACCAACTGTCAGTCGGACGGTCTTTATTCGACGTGTCACCTTCGATCTGATCGGGTTACCGCCGACTCCTGCTGAGATCGATGAATTCGTCAACAATCCGTCGCCTTGTGCACACGAGGAGCTGATCGATCGGCTGCTCACTTCGCCTCATTACGGCGAGCGATGGGGACGACATTGGCTCGACCTGGCTCGGTATGCCGAGTCGGACGGATTCGAACACGATGCGATTCGGCCTCATGCCTGGCGATATCGTGATTATGTGATCCAGTCGCTGAACGATGACAAGCCCTACGATCGTTTTATCCGTGAACAGATCGCGGGTGACGAATTGTGGCCGGATGATGCCGAGGCGATTACGGCCACCGGGTTTCATCTGCTGGGACCGGATATGGTCGATAGCTCGGATCAGATCCAGCGGCGACATAACACTCTGAATGATATGACCGATACGACGGCACTCGTCTTTCTTGGTCTCACCTTCGGCTGTGCCCGCTGTCACGACCACAAGTTCGAGCCACTTTCCCAGCGCGATTACTACGCATTTCAGGCATTCTTTACGCCGTCGAAGTTCAACCGAGAGAAATCGATCGCCACGCCCTCACATCGTGAGGCATATGCTGTCGCGATGCGTGAATACAACTCGCACCCCAAATTGCAGGAACTGATTGCGTTTGAAGCCGCAGCCCGAAAAAGGCTTTTCGAACAAAAAGTGGCTCAACTTTCTGCTGAAGCTCAGACCGCACACCTGACGCCGCCGGAACAACGGACGGCAGAGCAATCGAACCTCGTGCTGGAAACAGAAGCCAAAGTGAAAGTTTCTGACAAGGAAATCACAGCGGCTTTGTCCGCAGATGAAAAACAACGGCAGGCCGAAATCCGCAAAGAAGTCGAAAAGCTACCAAAGCCCCCTGCCCTGCCTGTCACAATGGCGATGGAGTCGGTTAAGGGATCAAAAGCAAAAACGTTTTTACTGAATCGTGGCGACTACAATCAGCTTGGTAATGAAGTGACACCCGGTTTCCCGCAAGTTCTTACTGAGCAACTGCGGCCGGTATCGGGAACATTGAAGACCAGTGTCTCCCCCGCCAGTGTTAACGCGAACGAGCGTGCTGACGAATCATTGAAAAGCACGAGTCGGGTTAATCTGGCGAATTGGATCGCATCGCCCGACAATCCGTTAACAGCCAGAGTCATCGTCAATCGGATCTGGCAACACCATTTCGGACAGGCTCTTGTTTTAACGCCGAGCGATTTCGGCACTCATGGTCAGGCACCGTCAAATGCCAGTTTGCTTGACTGGCTCGCCCGCGACTTTATTGCACGGGGATGGAGCATCAAGCAGATGCATCGGCTGATGCTGGCATCCGCAACGTATCGACAGGTTTCCCGTCTTGAACACAATTCCTACGCTCATGATGCCCCGGCTTCGATTCGCTCATTGACAGGAAATAATCAAATTGAGGCTTGGGCCAAGGGAAACCAACTCGATCCGGATAATCGTCTTTACTGGCGAATGAACCGTATACGACTGGAAGGCGAGGTGATTCGCGACAGTCTGCTCGCCATCAGCGACCAGATGAATTCGTCGATGAATGGTCCCGGAGTCTCACCGCCGATCCCGAAAGAGTTATTTGCGGGCGCACACGGCTGGTCGGTCAGCGAACCAAAGTCTCAACATTTTCGTCGAAGTATTTTCATATTTGCTCGCCGAAACCTTCGCTTTCCGTTCATCGAAGTTTTTGATGCGCCCGACAACAATTTTAGTTGTGCCATGCGTGAACGAAGCACGACCGCACCGCAATCACTGACACTACTCAATTCGAACGAGGTGACAGCCGCTGCGAAATTAACCGCCCGTCGCCTCAAATACGAATCGACCACGACAGAGCAGCAGGTTGATTCTGCCTACCGATTGGCACTCGGTCGTGCGCCAACCGACAGCGAGCAGATCATGGTGGAGAAGTTTTTGATAAACTCACCTTTCGACGAATTCTGCCGCGCTCTCTTTAATCTCAACGAGTTTGTGTATGTCGAATAACGCTTCTGCAAACCGCCCAGGCAGTTCGTGTTCCGTTGGACTCGATCTTGAACCGAGTTCTCGTCGTGCGTTTCTTCGTCGCACGGGTGGCGGACTTGGAGCCATTGCCCTGGCGTCATTACTTGGCCAGCAAAATCCACCCGCTTCGGCGGCCTCGCCAGATTCGAATCCGCTTGCTCCCAAGCAGTCGCATTTTCCCGGCAAGGCCGAGCGAGTTATCTTTTTATTCATGTCGGGCGGGCCGAGTCATGTCGATCTGTTTGATCCCAAACCGGAATTGATCAGACTGGCCGGCCAACCGATTCCTGAATCGTTTGGTCACTTTAAAACGCGGCGCGCTGTCGCGAAGAATCAGCTTCTTCCGCCGCGTCGCTCGTATGCCAGGCACGGCGAATGTGGCATGGAGATTTCCAGCTTTCTCCCGAATATCGCCGAGCAAGCTGATGACCTGTGTTTACTCCGTGGCTGCTATGGCGACAGCGTGACGCATCCCGAGTCCGTCTATTTAATGAACACTGGCACGATTCTGATGGGTAAACCAAGCCTCGGTGCATGGGCCACCTATGGACTGGGAACCGAAAACCAGAATATGCCAGCGTTTGTCGTCATGCCCGATCCCTCGGGGTGGGTTAAAGGAGGTGCACCGGCCTGGGGCAATGGTTTTCTGCCAGCCACGTATCAAGGCACGATCCTGCGCGGCGGTTCACAGCCGATTTTGAATCTTAATCGCCCGAGTGACGTCAGTCCGCAACAACAGCTAGCCACGGTCAACCTGATCAACCAACTGAATGGCGAACATCTTCCCGCAGACGAAGAAAGCTCGGAACTAACCGCTCGCATGGCCGCATACGAACTCGCCTTTCGCATGCAATCTCATGCCCCCGAAGTCGTCGACATTTCGCACGAGACCCAAGCCACAAGCGAGCTTTATGGATTGAATCACAAAACGACTGCCGAGTTTGGTCGGCGTTGTCTGTTCGCAAGACGAATGCTCGAACGTGGCGTGCGGTTTGTCGAACTTTACTGTGGAGATACAAACGGCTGGGATGCTCATAGCGATGTGGATGGCAACCATACGGCCCTTTGTGCTCAAAGCGACCTCCCCGTGGCGGGTTTACTGAAGGATTTGAAACAACGAGGTCTGCTTGATTCAACGCTTGTGATCTGGGGCGGCGAGTTTGGTCGGATGCCGATGAGTGAAGGTTCAAACGGTCGCGACCATAACCCGCATGGTTTCTCGATGTGGCTGGCGGGCGGGGGCATCAAAGGTGGCCAGGTCATTGGCGCAACGGATGAGGTTGGTCTTCGTGCGGTAGAAGATCGAATGCATCCCCATGACATTCACGCGACGATTCTGCATCTACTGGGGCTCGATCACACGCGTTTGACGTTTCGGCACAATGGTCGAAACGAACGACTGACAGACGTTGCTGGGAATGTCATTCAGAAGGCTTTGGCTTGAAGCTTGCGAACCAAGCGGGGGGGCGGGCGTTCAAATTTTCAAAATTGGCCCTCGGGAACAACGACCCAGTTGAATTCGCTCAATCTGCCAATTTTGAAATTTGAACACCCAACCCCAGAAATATGACGCCTCGGCAATGTTCGACTGGTTCTCGAGAGAGGCTCATCTCGCGAAAGGGCTGCCACTTTTTGTAGTGTGGGCTTTAGCCCGCACATGATGTTGAGTCGCACGGACTGAAGCCTATGCTACGGGTTGTGGCTCACCATTATCAACTTACAAAAACTGACAGCCTCGGAGCGATGATGGCTACTTTGGCGGTCTTGCGGTCACTACCGATTGGTAAATCAACTTCCGAAGCGGGGCGAGCGTCAGACCGTCCATGAGCACGCTTCCGATTCGACCCACGATACCACTTGACAACAGTTTCCAATCAGACATCTTATCGATGACATAAAAGAAAACCGGGGTCAGGAAAATACCGAAAATGGTCACTCCTAACATGCCGCTGAAAACGGCGGTGCCAAGTGCCCGACGCATCTCGAAACCTGCGCCGGTCGCCCTGACCAGCGGCACAACCCCCAAAATAAATGCGAACGACGTCATCAGGATCGGTCGCAATCGTAATTCGCATGCCTGCAGTACTGCATCACGCCGTTCCACTTTTTCTTCGCGTCTGAATTTGGCAAACTCGACAATCAGAATTGCGTTCTTACAGGCCAGACCAATCAAGACAATGAATCCGATCTGGGTAAAAAGGTTAATATCCATTTTTCCGATGGCCACGCCAGTGATCGAGCTTAGGACACACATTGGCACGACAAGAATGACTGCCAGCGGAAGAGCCCAGCTTTCGTAAAGAGCCGCGAGTACAAGAAAGACGAACATCACGGATAACCCGAATACCTGCATCCCCGTATTCTGTGCCAATTGTGCCAGGTATGTGATTTCCGTCCATTCAAATGACATTGACTCCGGCAGATAGCGTTTGCATACCGCTTCCACCTGATCTTTCGCCTGTTCACTACTCACACCCGGTTTGCTTGTTCCATTAATGGCTGCGGCGGGGTACATGTTGTATCGTGTCAGCACCAAGGGTGAGCTGATCTCACGTACCGAAGCAATCGCACCGATCGGCACCATTTCGCCCAGTCGATTACGAACTCGCAGCTTGACCACATCATTAATCTGGTCGCGGAACTCTGCATCCGCCTGAACGACGACTTGCCAGGTTCGGCCAAACCGATTGAAGTTATTGACATAACGCGAACCTAAATAGGCCTGCAATGTACCGAACACATCGCTCAGGTTGATTCCCTGCGTCAGACATTCTTTCCGATTGATGTCGACGAACAGTTGAGGCGAATTAGCGTTGAAGACGGTAAACATGCCGGCCAGACCCGGTTCCTTGTTACCCATCATCACGATGTTATCCGTCTCTTTTTGAAGTTGCTGCAGTCCCGCCTCGCCACGATCTTCGATCATCAGTTTGTAACCGCCGGCGCGACCCAGCCCGTTCACGGCCGGAGCGGGAAACACATTGATGATGGCTTCCGGAATTTCTGCAGCGATTCGTTGATTCAGTTTCCCAAGAATGCTCATCGCAGCTTTGTCAGGCGTGCGGCGTTCATCGAATTGATCAAGGATGATAAACATCGTACCGAAATTCGAACCGTAGGCACTCAGAACAAACGCGTTTCCAGCGACCGAATTCACATGGTGGACGCCTGGCGTAGAAAGGGCGATCTTCTCGATCTTCGACACAACCTCTCGCGTTCGTAAAGCCGAGGATGAATCAGGAAGCTGGACCGCAGCGAGAAAATATCCTTTATCCTGCGAGGGAATGAATCCACTGGGTAATTGTTTATATCCCCAATAAGTTAATCCAAGTAGTCCCACGTAAACGATGAGTACAAGTACGGGAACTCGCAGCATCCGTCCTACCAGCGAGAGATAGGCCCTTGTCGAAACACGAAAAGCGTAATTGAAAAGCCAGAAAAACCAGCCGAAAAAGAAATCAATAACGCGGGTCAACCAGTCATGTTTTGCCGATTTCGGTTGCAGCATCAGTGCGGCAAGGGCCGGACTGAGCGTCAGTGAGTTAAATGTCGAAAGAATCGTTGAGATGGCGATCGTCAGCGCGAATTGCCGAAAGAACAACCCGACGATCCCGCTAAAGAACGCACATGGGATGAATACGGCGCTTAAGACAAGCCCGACTGCGATGACGGGTCCAGAAACTTCCTCCATCGCCCAGATTGCGGCTTCGCGCGGGGGGAGACCTTTTTCGATGTAATGTTCGACCGCCTCAACAACGACAATGGCATCATCGACGACGATTCCAATTGCAAGAACCAATCCGAACAGAGTCAGATTATTAATGCTGAACCCAGTCATCGACATCGCGGCAAATGTTCCGATGATCGCCACGGGAACTGCAATCAACGGAATCAAAGCAGCTCGCCAACCTTGAAGAAACACGAGAACAACTAGCGCCACGATGATAATTGCATCTCGCAACGTCTTGATCACTTCAAAAATGGATTCTCGAATGAACGGGGTCGTATCGTATCCAATCTCGTATTCGACACCGTCGGGAAAATCCTTCTTCAATTCATCCATTTTGTCTTTGACCATGTCGGCGGTCTTCAGCGCATTGGCATCAGGTAACTGAAAGATGGCCAGTCCGATTGTCGGCTTTCCATCGAATGTGTTCGTGATGTCCTGCGATCTCGCACCAAGTTCGACACGTCCGATATCACTGATTAAGAGCAGGTCGCCGCCTGGATCAGACCGAACCACGACTTGTTCGAATTCTTCGACCGTCGACAGTCGACCGAGAACGTCCAATGGCATTTCGTGAGCTGATGGCTCGCCCCTGGATTTGTCCGGCGCCGGGGCTTGTCCGATATGACCTGCGGCGACCTCCAGATTTTCTTCGCGGAGCGCTTCAACAACATCACCCACGGTCAAATTCAACGTCGCCAGTTTGTCGGGATCAACCCAGATCCGCATGCTGTAGTCGCGCTGACCAAACAAAAGCACTTCGCTGATTCCCGGCAAGCGAGACAACTCGTCACGGACGTGCATCAGGGCGAAGTTACTGAGATAGAGCTGATCGTATCGCCGATCTGGTGAGTTGACGCTGACTGTTAGCAGAATGTCTGGCGAACGCTTTTTTGTTGTGACTCCTGTCTGCCGGACGACATCAGGCAACTGCGGAAGTGCCAGGCTGACACGATTCTGCACCATGACCTGGGCGAGATTAAGATTCGTTCCTGTATTGAAAGTGACGGTCAAGGTATAGGAACCGTCGCTGGTACTTTGCGACGACATATAAAGCATGTTCTCCACACCGTTGACCTGTTGTTCAATCGGGGACGCGACGGTCTGAGCAACCACCTGTGCACTGGCACCAGGGTAATTGCAGTCGACCTGAACAGTCGGCGGAGCAACAGGCGGGTATTGGGCGATCGGCAGACCAAAGAAGGCGATCCCGCCTGCCAGCACGATCAGTATTGATAAAACGCTGGCAAAAATTGGTCGATCGATAAAAAACCGCGAAAACATAAGTGGACTCGTTATGAGAATGTCGCATTGACGTCATTTGCCATTCGACTGTACCAGCGACGCAGCAAATTCTACGGCTTTGAAGTTGTCCCTTTTGCTTCGGCAGTTGCTTTTGTCTCTAACGTGCCAGGGCTCTTTGGCAGTGCGTCCGTTGGTGTCTCACTTTTTTCGCTTTTTGATTCCGCTTTTTTGATGGTGACTTTGACGCCGGCTCGCACGCGTTGCAAACCCGAAACAACGACTCGGTCCTGGGGACCAAGCCCCTCTTCAATGACACGTCGCCCTTCCTTCAGCATGCCAATCCGCACGCGTCGATAAGTGACTTTATCTTCATCGTCGAGGATATAGACAAAACGTTGGCCCTGGTCAGAACCGAGCGATTCTTCCGGAACCAGCATCGCGGGATGCGGGTTGCCGATTGGAACGTGCAGGCGAATGAACATCCCGGGCGTCAATAACAGACTGTCGTTCTCGACAGTCGCTCGCAATCGCAAGGTCCCTGTCGTATTGGAAATGTGATTGTCCAGAAAATCGATTTCTCCCTGCCGCAAGAAATCGGTTTCGTCGGCAAGTGCGAAAAGGACCTGGTATTTCGAGTCGCGTGGAGACGGAATTTTTCCTTCGCGGATTAATCGTTCCACTTTTAAGATCGTCCGCTCGTCAATGTCGAAATACGCGTAAATCGGATTCAGCGACATGACCGTCACAAGCGGCGTGTCATCCGCTTTGACGAGATTCCCAGGATCAACAAGCCGACGACTGATCCGACCGGTAATCGGCGAAGTAATTTTAGTGAATTCACAATTGAGTGACGCAAGTCGCTGCGTGGCTTCCAGTGCCTCAAGTGCCGCTTCGGCTTCCGAACGGTCAGCGGAAATCAGATCGAGTTCTTCTTGCGTGGTATTCTTGGTGAGGAACAGTTTGCGAGCCCGTTCTTCCTGACGCTTCAGCCGTTCAAATCTCGCTCTGGCTTGAGCAACGCTCGCGGTTGCACGTGCGAGTTCGGCTTCATACGGCCTTGCATCAATGTGAAACAGCAATTGCCCTTCCTGGACATTATCACCGTCTTTAAACAAGGCCCTATCCAGATACCCGCTCACCCGCGATCGGACCTCGACAGATTCTCGTGCGACAAGTCGCCCGGTTGTTTCTTCAAACTCCTGGACTTCTTCAGAAACAGGAAATGAAACCGTAACCTCAGGGGGCTTCGGAGCAGCAGGTGGCGGTGCGGCCTTCTGACAACCGCTGAACATACCAAACGCCAGCACGGTGATGCCGCAGAGGAATTGCAAACGGTAGCGAGGTGTGGCGACCGGTCTGACGTTCGAGTCAATATCGTAATGTGGCATACAGTGAAACCTAGAAACGCCCGTCATTCAGGCTGGCGTGAGGCAGTAAGTTCGGAAGGAAAACAGCGGGTAATACAGAGGTTGGCTTATCTTAGGCGGTACAGCCACAGCGCAGCAACCGGAACACGTTTTGTCGCCGTTGCTTTTGTCCCGTACTTTCCCAAATGGAAAAGAAAATGCCATCAGGAGAAAAAAGTTCTGACAAGCTGCTTCGCTTTGAACACGACATCAAGCGACACCGAGGACAATTTCCAGAAAGACAACTCGATCAGAGAACACCAAGATTTTTCAGCCACAGATGCACACAGAACGACACAGATAAATGCAAGGAATCGCTAAGAAATACGTGCTAAAAGCTCAAATTCAATGATTGTGGGCTGCTGCTTTTTCAATCGCTTAACGAGCGGGATTTGCAAAAGCAGCTTCTTTAAACGTCTTCTCAAATCAATTCTTTTCTTTGATCCGTCTTATCTGTGTGGTTCAGTGTGAATCTGTGGCTAAACCTCTTTGCACTTTGCTATTTCGTCTCTGCTTTCTTCACAAGCCGAAGGTAGTCGACCCCTACCATGTAACCTTTCACCGCATTGGGATTGGCTCCGATGATTTGCAGGCCGAGCTTGTGGGTTCCTGACTTCAGCGTTTTGGGACCGTATGTCAGCACACCTGTCGTCACAACATCGACATCGTAACAGTCGACAGGGCCACCCAAGGCTTCGCCATCGATCATGAGTAGAACGATCCCGTAGTCGCGAGCCATTGTCAGGACAATTTCGATGTCATACGCACCGTCGCCTGTGACTGGAAACTCAAGTTCGAGACGTGCGTCGGGGACCGCTCCAGTCCACCACAGATGATCGGAGCCCGACCATTTGTCTTTGGGAAAGCCACCCATACCCTGGCTTGCGGCATTACCGCCAGTCTTGCCGACGATCTTCATCGCTTCCCCTTCCAGGGCGTTCGGCACTTTTCCAGTTTTCGGATCGATCGGAGATTTGGGGCCTCGCAGTGAGACCTGGTTGGGAGTTCCCAGATAAGCGATCAGGTCTCGCTGTTCGTTTGATGTTAATTGATTCAACTGCCCTTCAGGCATCAGTGACAACTCAGAGAGCTTTCGATCATCGATATCGGTTTTTGCTACGACGACCGTGTCGTTGATCGTCCGTAATGTGACTGCGCTGTCAGTCTCTTTCTGAATCAGACCCGAGATCACTCGACCGTCATGCGTGGCGATAATCGTCATGCGATAATCCTTACCGACAATCGCTGACGGATCGAGAATGTTCTCGAGCAGGTAATCGATGTTCGCTCGATTTGACCCTGTAATATCGGGACCGATTTTGCCTCCTTCACCGAACAACAGATGACACGCCGAACAGGTTTTCGCGAACAGGCGTCGGCCGTTACTGAGATCTGCCGTCTTCAACTGAGCGGGGGTAAATGCAGTTTTATACTTGGCAATGAGTGCCAGTTTGTCGCTGGCGGTCGGTCGAATCTCACCCCAGACGGATTTGATCCGTTTCCCGAGCGACTCGTCTTTAAACCCGAGCAACTGCTGCACGTGATAAGCGTGAACGTCGGTTCGGGGGACGTCACCCTTTTCAATCGCGTCGAACAACTTCGCCGCGTACGTCGGTCGTCCGACCAGCGTATTAATGGCGTCTCGCTTTTCGCTGTCGGTCAATTTTCCGTACTGGGACAGGACCGCTGGCGGAATCTGAGCGTTGTCGTACGCCGCCAATGCCCGGATTGCAGCGCCTCGCAGTGCTGTATCATCCAATGAGGCGAGGATCGCTCCAGCCCCTTCAGGATCTCGACCCTTCACGATCAGTTCAAGCGCCCGTTGACGCTGGTCCAAGGGTGACTTGGTATCAGCCAGGATTGAACGCATTCGAGGAAGAATTCGTTTGTCTCCAAACGCCACCGCGATCTGATCCGCTTTTGTTCGGATCTTGGCGTCGTCGGTTTTGAGGAGTTTGTCGTAGGCGGGGGTCCATGCAGCGGGCTGTGGAATGTTGACTCGCCCTTCGAAAGCCTTGTTGATTTCGTCAAGCAGCATTGTCGTGATCGCGGGTTCAGAAGATTCCGACAGCCACGCAACAGCCGCGTCCAACGGTTCGTTTGTCGAGGCGGCTCGTCGCGCGATGAATCGAGCCACCTTCTCGATCTTGGCAGACTTAGCCATCGAGATCGCACGCGCCGGATCAGCCGCAACAAGTGGCTCGACGCCGTACCAGATGACAAGCGGCAGGTTATGATCGTTTGAATCCTCGCCATGGGCAACTAACGCTTCGGCCAGTGGCCAGCGTTGATCAATCGGCAAGCGTTGTAAAGCCGACGCCAGATAAAGCCGCACAACCGGCGACGGATCGTCTTTTGCCATCTCGATCATCTTGGACAAAACAGACGGCGACGCTGTTCGATCTTCCAATTCAAGTTGAACAGCCCACGCTCGAAGGTACTCGTTGTCGGGGCCCATCGCGTTAAGCAGCAATTGCGTCCAATCGGGGTTGATCCCGTAAAGCGAATGGATCGTCCACAAGATACGCAGCTTTTGAGCGATACTCTCTGCCGTTTTGAATTTGGATTGCAGGATCGAAGGAACCTGATCAGGAGTATCGCCGAGGAATTTCCTGGAACTGGTTTGAGCTTCTGCCAATTGTTCCTGCAGCAGGTGGCGAGCCATTCGGACATACCACTCGTTGGGATGTTCCAGCAGATCAAGCAATCCCTGTAGATTGCCGCTGGTAAGTGTCTTTACGTCCTTTTTCTGAGCCTCCTTGGCGGCCTTGTCAACATTCCCATAAGCGATGTTATAGACCCGGCCATTCGTCCGATCCCAGATCTCGGGGTTGGTGCGGTGGCAAGCGTTCTTGTCGTACCAGTCGATCAGATAGACCGAACCATCCGGACCATATTTAAGATTAATTCCACGGAACCAGCGATCATTTGCAATCATCGTATCGGGCGCTCGCTTGCCGATGTAGCCCGAGCCTGATGGCACTAAAAGACATTCGTTGATCCGATTGCCGTGTACGTTGTGCATGTAGATTTGATTGCGATATTTCGCGGGCCAATTGTCGGCGAGGTAAATCATTGCGCCGCAATGAGCGTGGCCACCTCCTGCAGCGAGCGTGTCGGAGGGAGCGTGTGGCTCATGGCCCCACCAGGCGTGATCAGCAAGATTCCCGACATAATGCGCGTGGTC
Organism: uncultured Schlesneria sp.; assembly: GCA_903904835.1. Lineage (GTDB taxonomy): Bacteria > Planctomycetota > Planctomycetia > Planctomycetales > Planctomycetaceae > Schlesneria. The sequence continues at coordinate 47,174 of CAIVEI010000177.1, forward strand.
GGCAATCGTCTTAATGTCGTCAAAGGTATAAGGATTAAAGTGTTGTCCCCCCTGACGGTGATAACGGCCCCCCTGCACCATGTGCCACAAGTGAGGAATCACGCAGGCCGTAATAAACGCCTGGCCGCGATCATTGAAATCGACGCCCCACGGATTACTGGTTCCATGCGAAAAGACTTCGAATTGATGTTTTGTCGGGTGGTACCGCCAGACACCGGCGTTCAATCCCTGTCGTTCTTCATCCTTTGAACCCGGCTTCCCGACTTTTGAATGCGTGAAGACGCCGTGACAGGCATATAGCCAACCATCCGGCCCCCAGATGAATGAATTCAAAGTCTCATGCGTATCCTGCCAGCCGAACCCGTCGAGCAACACCGTTGCGCCAGGGGGAACGTCTTTCGGAAACATGACACCTTGAGGCGGAGCGGCATTCTCGACTTTATCAGGAACATCATCACCGTCCCGATCCGGGATGAACATCAGGTACGGTGCGGCACCAACCCAGACTCCGCCGAATCCGAGTTCGAGTCCGCTGACAAGATTCAGTCCTTCGATGAAAATTTTTCTCGATTCGAACGAACCATCGCCGTCGGTATCCTCGAGAATCACGATCTTGTCTTTTCCCTGCCCGTCAGCCGCACGATTGGGGTACGTGTACGCCTCGGCGACCCATAAGCGGCCTCGCTTATCGATTGTGAATGCAATCGGTTGATGGACGAGAGGTTCACCTGCCGCCAATGTGACGCGGAAACCATCGGGTACAGTCATGTTGGCGGCAGCGGCTTCGGGCGAAAGTCCTTCTGCCATCTCGATTGGCTTTTTCGGCTGAGCGGCTTTCCATTCTGCTTCTGAAACATTAGCGACGGTCTGACGAAGGACATGGCAACCCTTCATGCCACCGACGACGACATCAGGAAGCTTATCGCCGTTCAGATCACCGACACTTAATTGTCGGCCAACGCCCGATTCCCCATCTGCCAGGTACGGAATCCAGCTTACTCCTTCTTTTCCACGGACCAGCTTGAACCAATAGACGACCGCGCCGGCATCCCACATGGGGCTTCTGTCGTGATGCGACCAATAAGTCTTCCCGGTGACGATGTCCTTCAGCCCATCGCCATCGATGTCCTGCAACGCGACCGTATGTAATTCCGTAAAAAGAACGCCATACGGGTTTTCATCGGGTTTCTCACCCATGATCAGGTGTTTTTTGAAGCTGATTTGGTCACCGTCTTTGACTTGCTCGAACCACGCTAAGCCAAATGCATGAGCCTGCAAGCTGGTGATGACGTCATTATCACCATCGCCATCGATGTCGTAGGCGAACATGTCACCCCCGCCTGCTCCTGTGAACTGGTACTTATGCAGTGTCCACAACGGATCTCCTTCGAGTGATTTCGGTTGCTGAAGCCAGCCGTCTTTATAAAGCACATCCTGAAGACCATCGCCGTCGACATCCCCGACCCCCAGCCCGTGGCCAAACGGTGTATCCGCAATCTTTCCACTGATGACATGCAGCGTCTGTGGTGCAAAGGGTTGCTTGGGATCAAACTTCAAATAACCAAACACACCATCGGCTGCAAAAACCAGTTCGGGCGGAGAATCGCCGACAAGATTGACGAATTGAGGCGACTCATTGCCAACTTGATCGAAGATCTTGTGCCGCGTCCAATGACTTTCAGCGTTTTGAGGCCCAGGATTCACAAAGATAAAACCGGGCGTGCCCGGCAAGCCTGCGGTCAGCACATCGTTCCAACCATCGCCGTTGAAGTCGTGGACCCACGAAAAAAAGTTGTCGGAATAACCTCGTCGATTTTGGGGCTTCGCCGGATAGATTTCATGCCGTTGAGTGAACTCAGGTCCTTCCCACCAGTAGGGACCATGCACAATATCGGGATTACCGTCCTTATTCAGGTCGCCGAAACCTGCCCCTTCTGAAAAATACTCGTCCGTCAACTGCTGGCGTTCAAACCGATGAACTTGAAAGTCTTTCGCATCAACGCGGAAAGCCCAGGCGGACAAACAAACGAAAAGAACTGTCGAACGACGCATATTGAGAATCTCGGTTATTGAGAGGAGGATCAGGCCAGGGGAACGCCGTGAAGGATGTTTCGAGAACGGTTATTCGTTATTGCAATAATGAAAATTGGAGAGACAGCGTTAATTGATTGTCTTAGCACTGAACTTACTGCATCACCGATTACTTGAGTAATTTACCGATGGCTTCGATCAACACCGCTTCTGCCTCAGGTGCAGTGCGGGAGACATAACTTGTTTCATAGCCCCCCTGCCCGTAAGCGATAGCGGTCCCGATATAACCTGCTCCGTAGTCACCATATCCTGCGGTACAGACAAATCGATCAGGCTGCATTTTCTGTGCGGCGAGTTGGTATTCGATGAAGATTTCTCCGGGTAGGTTGAGGATAACCGCTTGACCGAATCGCAGACAACTGAGGTCGATCGTTTGTTTGGCCATCACGCGACGTGCGAAGGCGATATCCTTGGCAGCCCGAATGCGTTCAGTTGGCTTCGCCTTTTCATCAAGCAGGACCTTTTCGATATTCGCCAGGTTTAAAAGTCGGTCTCGAAGCGGTAACAAAACCGGTTCAACCCGCCACTCAATGTCCTTGGCGGTGATCGGAACTCGTTTCGTATTTTTCCACGCCTGTTCCATTCCCGCAGCCAGCCGCTCGGTCAATTCGATTCGTGCTTCGGGCGAGCCATTATTGTACTTACCAGCAGCGACATTTCCGCAGGCTCCATTAAAGTGCACGTGAAACAATTTCGGCTCGGCTCGATCACGGGTGGCTCGTGCCAGCCCGACAAAGTCCGAGCTGACCGCTCCTTTTCCATAATGGCTTTGTGGATGAGTTGCGTAATAGGTGATCGAAATCAATGGCACGTCACCGTTCCAGAAGCTGAGCAATTTCAGAACAGGATCGATCACTCCTTCAGGCGCGGCAATCGCGTCAGGATCTTTGGTCGAACTTAAACGGACGATTTTCACCTTCCCGTCATCACCGAGAATTCGACGATTGGAGGCGACTCGATCGACCTTCGCCTGTCCCGTCCCGATATGCGTGAACGACTGAGCTGTCGCGAGTGATCCCTTGACGGCCGCTTCCAGCCGCTTGAGGACATCTTTTACGAAGGGGACATTGCAGGCCTTGCCTTCGATTCCTAAAGGGGCAAGCAATTCGATCTCACTCAAATCAAAGCCTGGAGCGTCATGTTGATGCAGTGCATGAACGGCAACACGAGAGGGTGAAGTTCCGGCCCCTTTCGCCAACGTTTCGCGCCAGGCGTCGTATCCCGAATTACCAAGTCCGACAAAATCAACTGCACAAAGTACGATCGGGTCGGAGGCACCAAGGATCACTACGCCGCGAACAAACAGCGGGTCGTCAACCCTGGATGCCTCTTGCACAAACCCTTCACAAAGTGCTGAACCGAGTGGAGGGGTCACGTCCAGTTGAAACGTCGCAATCCGTAGTGACTGAGCATCCGCCGATACCGACATCGCCATGCAGCAAACGAAGCCAACAAGCAGAACGATCGGTCGAGTCATCATGTTGTTTCCATTCGATTTCAATCGCGGTGAGTCTTGTGCCAACATTTATTTGCTATGAGGGAGTACAGCAAACAACCGAGTCGGACCGCCGGTTCCTGTTGCGATCTTAATGGGGGCGACGATCAGGAAAAAGTTGCGAGCAGGAAGTTTGTCGAGATGCGCAACATTTTCCAAACCATAGCGACCCGCTCCATTGATAACGTGATGAACAATGAAATCTTTCGACGGGCCATGGTCGATGCTCAGTGTATCGATGCCAACGCCTCGAATTTGACGTTCTTTAATGAGCCACCGCGCTGCCTCGGCAGAAAAACCGGGGAAGTGCATTTTTCCCTGCAGATCCTGATTTCGGTATCGAACGTTACTGTCCCAGAACCGGTTCCAACCTGTCCTGAGAAGCACAATGGCCCGCAGTGGAATGGCGCCATTGGCCTGTTCCCAATTTGTCACGTCGGACACCGTCAATCGGTAGTCTGGATCGGCTTCGGCAGCCATCGAGACATCGAGAACAACACCGGGGGCCAACAGGTCCGTCGGCCTGATTTCGTCTAGACTTGGCTGCCCCTGCTCGAAATGACACGGGGCGTCAATGTGTGTTCCAAAATGTTCTGGCATCGCAAACGTTTTCGAGAAAACACCGTTTTTCTCAATGGTGGCAATCGTCTTCAGCTCGAACGGCTGATAATCCGCTCCGGGCCAGAACGGACTTTTATCGTTGAGACCATGCGTCAGATCGACCAGTTGGACATCCCCTGTGGCCAGTTGCTCCAAGGTGATATTTCGTACGGTATCATGTTTGCCAAACGAATCCTCTGCTCTGACAGGAGCAGTGAGTGTGAAAACGGGGAACACCGTCTGGATCACAAAACAGGCGAGGGTCACTCGAAGGAAGGTTCTCTTTCGTAGACACCTGAGCAACGACTTTGGACTGGTCATGTAAGTTTCATCATCAACTTTTGGTAGGCTTGAATTCAGCATGTTTCGCTCGCTGAGTGGAAATGGATGCTTGATTACTCCAGGCACAGATCGTAATGACTTCTCCCGACATTGTGGTATTTTGAGAAGCTGAAAAATCAAATGGGTTCGCGTTGGTCGCAATAACAACCGCCTGACGAATCAAAGCAGCGATTGCCACTTTCCCGATCATCGACAGTGTTCAGGCCATTACAAAGTTGTGTATCCTATTTTTTGGTGCGACGGAAGAACGTCGAAGTTACGAACGTTCTTCACGGCAAGTCATCGTCCTCCTTGATGCAATAGAAAGAATCACGTGTTACGACAGAGATTGCGCTTTCTCAGTATCGTCAGTCTTTTTTCAGTGTTCCTGATGGTGACATCTGCTGTCGCCCAAGAGGCCAAACCGTCGATTGTCAAACCGATCTGGCCAGCGAAGCCGCCAGGCGACACCGTGGAGCTTCCTCCCGAACAGGATGTCACAAAGCCCGATGCCAAAGATGCAGGAGGCAAGCGGATTATTCGATTGACGAATGTCTCCATTCCAACAATCTCGATCTACCGCCCCTCAAAAGAAACGGATACGGGTACTTCGGTCATCATCTGCCCTGGCGGTGGTCATTCCATCCTTGCCTTCAATCATGAAGGGACTGAGACTGCGGAATGGCTGACGACTCTCGGCGTGACCGGAATCGTGTTGAAGTATCGTGTTCCAACTCGAACCCCCAACGGTGATCGATGGAAGGCTGCCGTTCAGGATGCTCAACGCGCCGTCAGCCTCGTTCGCAGCCAGGCCGAAGAACTTGGACTTAATCCGAAGCGAATTGGAATCCTTGGGTTTTCTGCTGGAGGTGAAACGGCTGGTCTCACTTCGTATTTTGCCCAGCGACAATATGAACCTGTTGATGCCGCTGATCAGGTCTCGTTTCGACCCGACTTTTCCATGCTGATCTATCCCGCTTACTTTGAGAAAAAGGGGGAACCGACCAAGATGCGAGAAGACGTGACCATCACCAAGGACGCGCCTCCCACGTTTCTCGTCCATGCATGGGACGATCCCGTCACCGTCTTCAGCAGCCTGCATATTGCGACCGAACTGAAAAAAGTAAGCGTCCCCACTGAGCTGCACGTTTATGCCACAGGTGGCCACGGATACGGGATGCGAGACACCGGCGAACCAGTCAATTCCTGGCCACAACGAGCAGGAGACTGGCTCAAACGCCAGGGGCTTTTGAAACGTTAGTACGTTAAGGTCCGGAAGTCGGGTGCCACTGGCGGCAGCTTTGTGCCGCCAGTGTCTTCAAATCGGTTCCTAAGATTAAGAGCACTGGAGAGCGAAGACGCACCCCAGTGGCACACAGTGGCAGACAACCCGAAATGGCAGATTCTGTGAAAAATCGTTCGACGGTTCTCATTCCCGTTGTTGCTGCGCTGGTGCTGGCCGGCTTATGGCTTAACATCCTGCCCGGTTCAGGTTCAGATGCCAAGACTCTTATTGTCTACTGTGCTCATGATCGCATTTTTGCCGAGCAGGTTTTGGACGACTTTTCGCGAGAGACCGGAATTCGTGTCCAGGTGCGATACGACACCGAAGCGACGAAGTCACTGGGACTGATCAACCTGATCATCCAGGAACGGTCTCAGCCGCGCTGTGATGTTTTTTGGAATAACGAACTGCTGGGAATGGTCGAGTTGAAGCAACAAGGATTACTGGAACGCTATCAAGGTCAAAGCTGGCAGCGAATGCCCGAGCGATACCGTGACGCTGATGGCTACTGGGTTGGGTTTGCCGCACGGATGCGTGTTTACATCGTGAATACCCACCAAGCCTCTGCAACGGAAGAAGCTTTAGGAACTCTTCTTTCGTTCGAACCTTCTCGGGTCGCGATGGCAAAGCCATTGTTTGGGACGACTTTAACCCATTACACTGTCCTGTGGCATTTATGGGGCGGCGATCGCCTGAAGGCGTGGCATCGAGACCTTCGTCTACGCGGCATAAGAGAAGTCGATGGAAATGCCGCTGTCAAAGACGTTGTTGCCCAAGAGACTTGCTACGCCGGAATGACCGATACGGACGATGTTTTCGTGGCGATCGACGATGGGCTTCCTGTCGAAATGCTTCCCGTTCGTGTTACTAGTGATCTCACTGAAAGACGTCCCTCCGATGCTGCGAATGCTGCCCCTTTTTCTACGATCTGCATTCCTAACACGGTCGGGATTATTAAAGGAACCAAGCGTCAGGAAGCCGCCCAGCTTCTGGCTGATTACCTGGCTTCTGCCAAAGCTGAGATTGCCCTTGCCAAGTCCAAGTCACGCCAGATTCCACTCGGTCTCATCGATGCCAAGGAACTACCCGAGGACGTGAAGCAACTTGTGGAATGGTCGCAAGACGGTATCGATCTTCGCTTACTCTTGTCTGCTCGTCGTGATTGCCTGGAATGGCTGAAAACCGAGTACCTCAAGTGAGACAGATCACCAAATGAGAATGAATCAATGAGTCTTGCATCCGCTTGTTGGTGGACGCTTGCACGTACCATACTTGTCTGCATGGTGGCATGGCCGCTTTGCGTCGCGATCGAACGATGGATTCGACGAGTCTCCGATGGATGGCGGCCGTTTGCATTTGGAGTATTACTGGCACCGTTCCTCTTTCCTGAACTCCTTGTTGGCTATTCCTATCGCAGTCTTGCGCTATCGTCGCCTCGCCTGGCAGAAGGCTTGTGTCTGGGACTCCTGCTGTTTCGAATCGTTCCCGTGGGAGTGATAACGCTTAACGCTTCGCCATCGACTCTGGCAAGTTTCTCAGCGATTCACTGCCGCTGGCTGTTATGGCACGCAAACCCTCGGTCGCTGCGCGAAGCCCGGCAGTTCTTTTTGTGCCTCTGGCATGGGCCAATCCGGCGGGCCTTTCCTGCCTTGGGTTTGATGAGTCTCGTTGCATTTCAAGAGTTTGAGCTGGCGGCACTGCTACAGACGGCAAGCTGGACAGACTGGTTCATTGCGGCCCAACGCCTGGGACTTGACCGCCGTGAGATGCTGATACAGTCAGCATGGCCGGTGTTAATGCAATTGCCACTGATCGCAGGTGTGATTTACTGGACGGCTCGGGAACACGATTCAAGCAGCGAACAGCATGATGAACCGGCGTCACCGAACATCTTCGACTGGATCACAACGTCTTATCTTGTGCTGGCACCCATTTGTGGTTGCCTCATTCCCGTGGGATTTCTCTCGATGCACTTGGTCAGCGGAATCACGCTGATTGCCACTCAGCGATCACAATTGATGGGACTGACGCACGAGATGATCATCGCGGTGGCCATCAGTGTTTGCGCCGGAGTAACTGCCTGGTCCCTGAGCCGTTCGTTGACTTCGAATCGAAAACTGACCCCCAGGCAAACGATTCAACGTACGTTCCTGCTACCCGGCCTGGCGGGGTCATTGCTGTTGAGTCTTGCAACCGGTGCCTTATTTCAACAATCATGGCTCCGTCCCCTCTATGACACGCCGCTTCCGTGGGTCGTTGTATTGATCGTTTGGTTATTGCCGCGAGCCGTGCTCGTCCAGATTTGGATTCGTTCCACCAGTCAAACCGAGGGCCTTCACCTGTCAGAACTGTTGTCGGGAAACGCAGTTCCAAGCACTCGCATCGGCATCGAGGAGGCAAACGAGGCTTCTGTTGGTTTACCCGCCGGTCGCGCTACGGCCTTACGGTTTCGCCTGCGGGATCAACCTCGATTATTGGCAATTGCATTACTCTGTTACTGGGCTTATCTGGATCTTTCATCAGCTTATCTGCTGGCACCATCGGGTATGCCATCGGGCCTGGTTCGCCTTTACAATTTCATGCACTTCGGCCGCACATCAGCGCTTTCCGCTGAAGCAACGTTGTTTTTTGGATTCCCAATAACCGCAGCAAGCTTCGTATTCTTGATCCAACGCCTGCGATTACGTCGTTGATTCACGCCGAAGTAAAACATCGGTCCCATTCGTCTCATAGGTCACATCAATCCCATTCTTCAGCACAAGCTTTTTCAGCGCATCGAATTTTTTCGTCGTTCTTCACTCCGGCGCATGGACTTGCGAAACAAGCCGGACTACAATTATGTCATTCCGTCTATAATTTCATCGTACAACTTTTTCAGCAGTATCATTCAGGATTCAACGTGTTGTGGACTCTCGACACAGTGTCGCTTTCGGGACGTGGTTTGCCGCGATTGGACGGCATATCGCTTAAAATCCCCGAAGGAGTGACTGCGGTGCTTGGGCAGTCTGGCGTTGGAAAGACGTCACTTCTCAATCTGCTTGTCGGGATCGAACGACCAACCACCGGCAAGATTCACTCTCATACAACGGCATCGAAGGGGCGGTTACCACTTTTCTGGGTACCACCTCAGCATGGGCTTTGGCCACACCTGACCGTCCAAGAGCATCTCACCACCGTTTCACCTGACAACAAGCTCGAAAAGTCCTGCGACGATCGAGACCTGCTCGCGAAATTCGATCTGCTGGAACTGGCCGATGCAAAACCGGGATCGCTGTCGCTCGGCGAAAAATCACGGCTGAACGTCGCTCGCTCGCTCGCGTCTCACGCAAACGTTCTCGTGATGGATGAACCACTTTCACACGTCGATTCATCGCGGTCGGGAAACTATTGGCAAGCGGTCCGCGAACACTGCCAGACACACGGAACTTCGATTGTCCTGGCAACTCATTCACCCGAAGTAGTTCTGCGCGAGGCAACGAACGTCATCTGTTTGAAGCATGGTCGAGTGGCCTACTCGGGTGATGTGACCACACTTTACGAATCACCGCCGTCTCGTGAACTCGCAGAATTGCTTGGTCCTTGCAACTGGCTGGCATCTGACGAGGCAAATCAATGGCTAAAACAACCGACTACAGAATCTAACCCCGATCGATTCGAGACGACAAAATCACCCTGTATTCGCCCGGAATGTCTTGAGGTTCATTCCGACTCGGAAAGTCCGCTGCGTATCGAAGATTCACGATTCGCTGGATCGTCTGCGGAAATTGCCGTCTTTGACGAACGTTCAGGCGTAACGCAAAACTTCATTTGCCGCCCACAGGGTACGACTCGTTTCAAACGAGGCGACCGGGTTATTCTTAGGGTGATTCAGCTTTTGATGATCGTGATCAGCCTGTCAGGGTGTTTTGGCGACGCGTCGCCGGTGCTTCAGGTCAAACGCGAATCGAACTGGTCGATGCCTCCGGACGGGGCTCGCGTCCCTGCCCCGCGCGGCATGACGGTCTCCCCATCAAACGAGTATCTCGTCCTCGATAACGCGGGGCGAGTACTGGTGTATGACCACAATGGTGACTTACAAAAGCAATGGTGGATGCCCGAATATGCGATCGGAAAGGCTGAAGGAATACTCGTGCTGAAAGATGGACGTATCGCCGTCGCCGACACGCATTACCATCGCATCGTTTTCTTTGATCACGAAGGAAACTTCACGGGGACCTTTGGCCAACGAGGCAGCGAGCCTGGCGACTTCGTTTATCCGGTCAAAATCGCTCAGGACCCTGAGGAAAACCTCTATATCTGCGAATACGGCCAGAACGATCGTGTGCAGAAATTTCGACCTGACGGAACATTCCTTTTGCAGTTCGGCGGTCCCGGGATCGAACCCGGCAAGTTCCAACGACCCAGCGGAATCGTCTGGTACGACCACAAACTTTATGTCGTCGATGCCTTTAATAATCGGATTCAGGTTTTTTCCGATGACGGAAAGCTGATTGCAATTCTCGGAGAGTCAGACAGAATAGCTGAAGTTCACTATCCATACGACATCACCGTCGATCAGAATGGGGACCTGTTCGCGGTCGAATACGGCGCAGGACGGGTTTCCAAGTTCAGTCGATCAGGCCGATTGCTGGGCCGGTACGGTTCATCCGGATCAGGCCAGACAGCGGCTCAGTTCTCGACTCCCTGGGGGCTGACCATCGATCGACGCGGGCGGTTATACGTGTGCGATACAGGCAATAGACGGATCGTGGAGCTGGAGCTTTGAGATGTTCAAACAACTGAGTCGCTTCGTCGCGAGCTTTTTTCCGCGACCTCGACGCCCCTTCCGCTGGCAGGATACTTTGCCATTGGCCCTGTTCATGGTCCTGTTTTGCGGGATCTGCGCCTGGCTGGAACTCGGTCATTACCTGATGTTTGCCCGCCCCTATATGCTCGGTCTGATTCTCCTTGCCCCGTGGGTCTGGTGGATGTATGTCGCAGGATACGCCGGTCTGCCCAAGGGACGAGGGACTCTTTCGCTATTGATGAGGCTATGCCTGTTAGGCCTGCTCGTCATGGTCCTGGCCGAACCTCGCTCTGTTCGGTCACGCGATGTCATGTCGGTTGTTTTCGCGCTGGACGTCAGCGATTCGATCTACAGCCCTGATGATGCTCTGAAATACATCGTCCAAACAGTGCAGAACCAAAGGCCGAAAGGAAAGTCCGATCAGGCAGGGCTGATTATCTTCGGCAAAACACCCGCTTGCGAGCTTTCCCCCAGCATGAGCTTCCCATTTGAAGCGTTTAACTCGCAAGTCGATCGCGGGGCAACAAACATCGAACAAACGTTGTCGTATGCCGGCGCGCTCTTGCCCGAGGACAATCAGGGCAAAGTCGTCTTAATCAGTGACGGTGTTCAGACCGAAGGAAATCTGTCACGCATCCTGGACGATCTGAAAGGACGTGGCGTCGTTGTTGACGTACTCCCCATCGATTACTCGTACAGTAACGAAGTCTGGCTGGAACGCCTTGACCTGCCCCAGGCGGTCAAACTCGGCGAATCATACGAAGCGGGAATGCTTGTCAAATCTCTGAATGATGGAAAAGGAAAACTCGTCCTGCGCGAAAACGGAAACGTGATCGCCGAGCAGGATGTCGAATATAAGGCCGGTACAAACCGATATACCGTTCCAATCACGCTTCGAACGGCAGGTTATTACGAGTACACCGCCAGTATCGAAGTCCCCAAGGCACAAGACAGCCTGGCTCAAAACAACACCGTCTTGAATTACATCTTTGTCGAAGGAGAAGGAAAGGTTCTGCTGGTCACCGATGGATCGGGTGACAAGCGAGACTGGGAACGGCTCGAGCGAGCCATCCGTGACGGTGAACGAGCGGTCGAGCGAATCGATGGGTCAGACATGCCGCGCGATGCGACGTCGCTGATGCCCTATGACTGCATCATCTTCGCCAATGTTCCGCACGATGAGTTCGATGTTCAGCAACTGCAGGCGGTTCGAGATGCGGTCTACAACCTGGGTGCCGGGTTCCTGATGGTCGGGGGATCAAACAGTTTTGGCCCCGGCGGATATCACCGAACCGTGATCGAAGACATTCTTCCTGTCTCGATGGATGTGTCCCAGAAAAAAGTACTGCCGAAAGGTGCACTCGCCATCATTCTGCACTCGTGCGAATTCCCCGAAGGAAACACCTGGGGCAAGCGAATCACGAAACAGGCTATCAAGGTGCTGGGTGCCCAGGATGAAGTCGGCGTGTTGGCCTACACGGAAGTCGGTGAAAAATGGTTGTTCGAACTGACCCCTGCCGGTAATTACGAGCAGCTTGTACCGATCATCAACGGAGCCAGCATCGGTGATATGCCCAGCTTCCAAAATACGATGCAATTGGGTTTGAAGGGGCTGATGAAAAGTGATGCGGCAACGCGGCACATGATCATTCTCTCGGACGGTGACCCACAGCCACCAACCCCGGCACTGATCGCCCAATTCATTGATGCCAAAATCAGTGTGTCGATGGTGGCCATTTTTCCACATGGGGGGATGGAAATCTCAAAAATGCAGCTCGTCGCGGAAACGACCGGAGGGCGGTACTACTATCCTGACGATCCGAATCAGCTTCCGGCAATCTTTATTAAAGAATCCAAAACACTCAAACGCAGTATGCTGCAGAACAAGGTGTTTACACCCGAAGTCGCCTTTCCCTCTCCCATCTTGAAGGGGATCGAAGGGATGCCCGAACTCAAGGGTTATGTCATCACGACCGCCAAGGGACACCCGGCGATGACCATCCTGACCGCACCACCCGATGCGGAAGATGCCGACTCACAAGATCCCGTCCTGTCTGTCTGGCAACACGGACTCGGCAAAACGGCCGCGTTCACGTCTGACTTCAGTACGAATTGGGGCGAGCACTGGCAGAAGTGGGATCGCTTTCAACCTTTCGTGAAACAACTGCTGACCGATATCAGCCGAGTCAAAAAAGACGGCCATTTGCGAATGTCGACTCACACTTCAGGTGGCGATGCCGTAATCGTCGTGGAAGATTTCCATCCGGAAGAAGGCTTTCTGGAACTGAACGCGAAACTTGCTGGCCCGAACCAGAAGTCGGAAAACGTACAATTGAAACAAGTGGCCCCTCGTCGATATCAGGCAACCGTTCCTTTATGGGGTCACGGTCGGTATCACGCCATTGCGCAAGGTATCGGCGGTGAACGAAAAGACCTGGCGTTCGGCGGGTTCATCGTCCCCTATTCGCCCGAATATTTACGGTTCCGCTCAAATCGCCAGACACTACAGGACGTTGCCGACCGGACCAGCGGTCGAGTCTTATCCGGTGATCCCGAGAAAGACGATATCTACCGACATGGTCGTGCACCGAAACGAAGTTCGAAACCGATCTTCGACTGGCTCCTGATTGCACTGGCGATTCTGGTGCCACTCGACGTGGCATTGCGTCGTATTCAAATCGATTTCGCTTCGATCAAGTCTGCTTTGGGATTTGGCCCGCGCACAGCAGCGACCGCAACGATGGGAGCCTTGCTGCATGCCAAGCAAACGGCGAGTGCTGCCATCAAGTCTCGAAGAGAAGAACGTCCACTTCCCTCTCAAACACCAGGTTCAATGCCAGTCCGATCGGCATCCAAATCCGCAACGTCATCGACAGTGGTCCGACAACAACCTGCCGAACCGCCACCACCGTCGCCAAGCTCTGCGACATCCACGACCGAGCGATTGCTGGCATTGAAACGAAAACGAGACGAAGACAAGTAAATCAAAGGTTAAAGGATGAATCAACAAGACAGGCGACCCCGCTTCTTTCCTTTATCTCAATGATTCATCCGTCATCCTTCCGCCTTCATCCTTAACTACCTGAAAGTCCCCACTATGAGTGCAGCAGAAGTCATCGACCTGGGTTCCCTGGAAAGGGAAGCGGAACACTTCAAGTCTCAATTCGCCGAAGCTCGCGCAGCCATCGGGAAAGTGATCGTCGGTCAGCAACGCACCGTCGAAGCGGCCTTAACCGCTATCATGTGCGGTGGTAACGTGCTGCTGGAAGGTGTCCCAGGCCTCGGTAAAACGGAACTGGTGAAAGCCCTTTCACGGGTTCTCGACCTCGAATTTCGCCGAATTCAGTTCACCCCCGACCTGATGCCTGCAGATATCGTCGGTACAAACGTGATGGCGAGCGATGAGAACGGCCAGTACCGGTTTGAATTCCGCAAGGGGCCCATCTTCACCCAGTTACTGCTGGCAGACGAAATCAACCGAGCCTCACCGAAGACTCAGTCGGCCTTGCTGGAAACAATGCAGGAACACTCGGTCACCACCGGCGGAAATATCTTTCAGTTGAAAGAGCCATTTTTCGTTCTGGCAACCCAGAACCCGATTGAGCAGGAAGGGACGTATCCGCTCCCCGAAGCACAACTCGACCGCTTCATGTTCAAGGTCGTCGTTCCATTCCTGAATCGGGATGAACTCAACGAAGTCGTCAGCCGCACAATCCTCAAAACGCCTATCGAAATTCCCAAACTGCTTGATTCCGATCGGATCATGTCGCTGCGAAAGATTCTTGAAAAAGTCGTTGTGACCGACGCCTTACGCGACTATGCCGTTCGGCTGGTGCTGGCGACCCACCCGATCAGCGACTTCGCGACACCGCGAGTCAAACAATACATTAAGTGGGGAGCCAGCCCTCGCGCGGCACAGGCTTTGATCCGGGCAGCCCGAGTGCGAGCACTGGCGGAAGGCCGAGTCCACGTCGCCTTCGAAGACATTCGACATTTTGCCTGTGAAGTCCTCGGCCACCGAATGCTACTGAACTATGACGGCCAGGCCGAAAACCTCGACGTGAATGAGATTGTCCTGGAATGCGTGAAATCATTGTCCGAAACGATGTGACGAAGAATCGATATTGGCACGGCTGAGTTTGTCATCGAATAGAGTTTGTCTGCCGTGCCACTGCTTAGGAGTCTTCGGAGAAGCAGTGGCTTCGCTTTTTTCATTACGACGAAAGAGCACTGTTTGACCTAAAACTGTCAAACAGTGGCACAAGACTTTTTAGCAGTGACAGATGAAACAATGCTGACTTGCTCAGTCACAGTAAACTGAACTTTCGAGATTGATCGGTAATTCATGGAATCAACAAAACAGTTTACGTCACTTCTCGAAAATTCGACCCTGGGACGAGTCGAGCGGATGCGGCTGTTACCGATGCGGCGCATGACAAACCGCAGCCGGGGTGAGCATCTTGCCGGTAAGGGCGGAACGAGTACCGAGTTCAACGACTACCGCGATTACTCGGCTGGCGACGACATGCGGTATGTCGACTGGAACATCTTCTCACGTCTTAACCGTCCCTACGTGAAGCAGTATCGCCATGAAGAAGAGATGCACGTGGTGATTCTGGTCGATGCCTCGGCCTCCATGCGGTTCGGCGACAAATTCGAAAAGGCAAAACAACTTGCCGCCTGCTTTGCCATCATGGGTTTAATGAATCTCGAAAAAGTCAGCGTCTTCGCCTGTCAGCACGCGGGACAAACGCCGCAAATCCTCCCCCCCTGCACTGGTCGAATGAGTATGAAAAGGATCTTTTCCTTTCTGGAAAACCTCCCACCCGGTGGAGATTTCCCCATCGACGAGGCCGTTGAAGCGGTACTGAAACAGCACCGCGGTCGAGGTGTCTGCGTCGTACTGTCAGACTTCCTTACATTCGGGGCGATGGAACGTCCGATGAATCAACTCTTCAGTGCGGGTCTGGAAGTCTTCGGCGTGCAGCTTCTGTGTGCCCTGGAACTGAACCCTGAACTGACCGGTGATCTGCGGTTTGTCGATTCCGAAACCGGAATGACATTAGACGTTTCTTCCGTCGGAGATCTCATCGGCTTCTATCACGATCACCTGGCAGGCTTACAGGATCATCTGGCCGCATTGTGTCGACAACGAAGTGGACGCTTCATCTGCATGGACTCAGGCTTACCACTGGAAACGATGTTATTTGACGTCTTGAAGCGGAAAGGCTGGGTCCAGTGATGCCACAAGGGCTTTGTCGACCACCGAAACATTTCAGCATGCAGAGAGGTGAAACTCGATGAGCTGGCCAGGCTTTTCCGCGCTGATCAATGCCTGGTGGTTTCTGCTGCTGGTGCCGTTGATCATTTTCTATTTTCTCAAGTTGCGGCGACCGCGATTCGATATCCCGTCGCTGGCACTCTGGCGACAGGTCGTCAGTGATCAACGAGTGAACTCCCCGTTCCAGAAGTTCAAACGAAATTTATTGCTGCTACTGCAAATCCTGCTCTTGTGCTCGCTGATCTTCGGAGCGATGCAGCCCTATTTGTCCACAGGTTCGGAACAGGCTCAGTATCTGCCGGTGCTGATTGACAACTCGGCCAGCATGGCTGCGCTCGATGGTCCGAATGGAAAATCGCGGCTGGACGAAGCGAAAGAAAAAGTTACCAAGTTGATCGATGACTTACTTGCCGATCAGCGGCTATGCCTGATCTCCGTCAATTCCACGGCCCGCAAACTGACCGACTTTACGGACAATAAACGACTGCTGAAAGAAGCTCTTTCCCGCTTGGATATCAGTCAGGTCCCCAGCCGTCTGGAAGATGGCTTGCGAATGGCCCAGGCCATGTCGCGAGTTCAGGCGATTGACACTGTTGTTCTGATCTCTGACGGAAATGTCCCGGCAAACATCGAGTTTGAACTTCCCTACAAATTGAATTTTCAGAAGCTGGAAACAGGCGGAGCCAACGTCGGGATTGTCGACTTCAACGCCCGACGATCACGAACCGGCTGGGACGTCTTTGCTCGAATCGAAGGAACGAAACAGCCGGAAGGATCGAAAAGCGGCCCACCAACCGCCAAAACGTTGTGCGAGTACGAATTGCTCCAGAACGGAACTTCGATCAAACAAGACACCGTTTCGATCGACGGTGGCAAGGCCGAACGATTGGTCTTCAAGGTTTCGACGTCGATCGCCACGTCGCTGGAATTACGAGTGAAGCCAGACGGGTTTGATTCGCTGGCCACGGATAACGTCGCCTTTCTGGATCTTCCCGCACCGCGCCCATTAACAGTTTTTTGTCCCCGATCGATGGAGACCTATCGGAATGCCCTCGAAAACATTCCTGACATCAACTTGTATCCCGGGACCGACAACGAACCCAAAACAGTCGATCTGAAATTCGCGGAAGGTCCACTTTCGACCGGCCCCGAGGCCCGAGTCAGGTTCAACGTCGGTTTCATCCCTGACGACTTATCGAATCTCGCCGAACTCGTCTCAGGCCAGACAGAAGTCGTCGACTGGCGGCGAACATCCCCGTTACTTCAACACGTTCAGCTACTGGATGTCCAAATTGCTGACGACCCGCAATTAGCCAAAGGAGTTGGCGAACGCGATTTTGAATTGGCTGGTTATGAGATACTGGCGACGTCTCGTTCGGGACCACTGATTCTCGAACGAGATCTGGAAGGACGATTAGACTACAACTTTCTCTTTAGCACCGACCGCTCGTCGCTTGTCTATCGGGTTGGGTTTCCCATTCTGATTCAGAACGTCACCCAGATCGCGGCACAGCGAGCGAACCTCCTCGACGCCAAAGGCCACGCGACAGGAACGTTACCTCCACAACGGATTGAGCCAGAAACCGAAGTCCACATCTCTGGTCCGAACGGATATACAGAAACGGTCAGAAGCGACAAGAATGGATTCTTATCAGGGATGGGTGCACCCTACGTTGGGATGTACGAAATCACCGGCCCGGCTGAACCGCTAAAGATTGGCGTCAGCCTGCTCTCGTCGAGCGAAACGGGACTCAAGGCAGTTGAAAAGTTAATGTTCCCGGAAGTCTCAGTCGAAGCCGCGAAATCGGTGTTGAAAACCGATCAGCCGCTCTGGCGCTGGTTCGCCGCAACGGGTTTAATTTTCCTATTGCTGGAATGGTGGTACTTCCAAAAACGCCCCTCAGGCGTGCCAGGCTAAGCGAACACGAACAAGACGCGGAAAGCCTCTTCTCGTTTAACCCGCAGCCAGCGGCGCAGGCGGATCGGCGTCCAGCCGATCTCTTCAAACGTCATGGGTGGCACGGTTTTGGAGTCTTCGACAAGGCCGTGCAGTCTTTGACAAGGCCGTGGCTCCACCAAACGATCGAAACAAAGTTGGCCAAGTTGGCCAAGTTCCTTATTTCATAGGCTTTTTTCAGGTTTGAAGTTGACCAACTTGGCCAACTTCATCCGTTCTCGCCGTATCATCGAGCGGGCAATGTTCCAACCGAACCGCCCTCTGCTTTCGTAGGGAAGCGTCGAGGTCGTGGCCGACGCTGCTAGCGTCGGCTTTGGAGCACGTCGAGGCCACCAAAGCATCGAAAAAAAGTTGGCCAAGTTCCGTGTTTCATAGGCTTTTTTGCAGGTTTGAAGTTGGCCAACTTCACCCGTTCTCGCCCTACGTTCAGGAAGTCGAGGTACCGCCCGAATGGTCTTTTCTTTGATTTACTTCCCTTCGTTAACTTCAAACCTTCTGTTCAAAATCTTCTCTTCCGTTCCGCTGTTATCCTGCCACCAAGAAATTTGGCGTCAAAGTTCGCGCGAGTTCGAGCCACTTCGACCATTCCTCGTATTTCATAGGCTTTTTCAAGTCATTTACCATTTTTCCGTCATAAAAAAGTTCGCGTGACTTCACCTGACTTCGCGCGAGTTCGACCGACTTCGATCAAGTTCAAATCCGATCATGCCTCCCAGGCGAGCCAGGCGCACTCAACCTACGGATTCATCTTGATTTTTCTACTTACTACCCTCTCATGACTACTTTCTAGCCGCTTCGGCTCGGCCCGCTCCGGTTGATGGCAGCGGGGGCGATCCGTTTTCAATTGAATCCAAATTGTCAAAGATCAATATCGCTGTACTACATCACGGAGTCGGGACTGCCCCATGTTTTGTTCCCAGGCGAGCCGTGGATGTGAATCCAGGGATTCTTTTCGTTCCGTAATTTTGTCCCGACCCACCGATCGTCCAAATGCATCGTTTAACCCCATTTTCCGCACCCTTTAAAATACTCATCAAATTAGGCTTGCGCATTTTGCCAAGACCATGCAAACTGTTTGCATGAGCATTTCCTATGGCGGTCAAATTGATGTTGTCAGCGCGGCATTCGGCAGC
>CAIVEI010000178.1 GCA_903904835.1 uncultured Schlesneria sp.
AGAATCCCATAGTTGCGCAAAGTTGTTGAGATCGGCACTTCGAAATGCCCGTGCGGGTTTTGTCTTGTACTACAACGATTTTGATCTTTGACATCTCGGAAAATAATTCAATATCGATGTTGGTGAAACAAACCTGGCGATAAAAAAACCGGGGAATTGCTTCCCCGGTTTTTTTGACTAATCGTCAATTCAGCCGGCTTACTTACTGAACTCGTAAACGTCCTTAATCCAGTCTTCGCTGACTGTTTTCATCTGGCCGACGGCGTCGGCGATGGCTACGTCGATGATTTTCGTTCCCGCAAGTGCGACCATGCGACCGAACTTCTTTTCCTGGACGAGTCGACCGGCGGCGAGTCCCAGTCGTGTGCCGAGAATGCGGTCGAATGCTGTTGGTGATCCACCTCGCTGGATGTGACCGAGCACTACTTCACGGGTTTCAATACCTGTTTTGTCCGTAATCGCCTGCGCGACCAGTCGGCTGACACCTCCGAGCATTTCATGACCAAAGGCGTCGACCGTGGCGTCTCGCGTGACCACGTCGGTCCCTCCGATCAGCTTGGCCCCTTCACTGACGATGACCATGCCCCATTGTTTGCCGGCTTCGCGGCGTTTCTTGAGCATGGCACACATGTCATCGAGGTTGACGGGGATTTCTGGCAGCAGCACGTAATCGGCTCCTACTGCCATCGCGACTTCGCAGGCGATCCAGCCGGCATGTCGACCCATCGTTTCGACGACGCCGATTCGTCGATGTGATTCGACCGTAGTGCGAACGCGTTCGACCGCTTCCATGGCGATATTGATTGCGGTATCGAAACCGAATGTGACATCGGTGCAGCTCAGGTCGTTATCGATCGTCTTGGGGCAGCCGATCGTATTCAGCTTGTAGTCTGCATAAAGCTTGTTGGCGACCCCCAGCGTGTCGTCTCCGCCGATCGCGACGAGTGCGTCAAGACCGAGCTTCTTGAAGGTGTCAAGCAATTTCGGGACATCACGTTCTTTTTCTTTGTAAGGATTGGTTCGGGACGAACCGAGAATCGTGCCACCCTTCCAGATGATGTCGTCGGTGTTTTCGATCGTCAGCGGCATGGTGACGCCGTTGATAGCACCTTTCCAACCGTTGATGAAACCGAGGCACTCGCCCCCCGCGTTGTGAATCGAGCGAACGACGCCTCGGATCACAGGGTTTAAACCAGGACAATCGCCGCCACCAGTCAGCAGTCCAACCTTCATTATCATCGACCTTTCATCAGCGAGTTTTCACGGATGAGCGTATCCGTGGAACAGGATCATACTCACGGACGAGGCTGTCCGTGAGACAGAAAATATCACGTTGGCCGACTGGAAGCAGCCAGGCCTTCATCACGACTTGACGAGCAACTGTTGCTCGATGAACGTAGTATACATTTTGCCTTCGACGAAGGCGGTATGATTCAAGATTCGTTTCAGCAGCGGAATCGTGGTTTTGATCCCGTCGACGACAAACTCGTCCAGGCATCGTTTCATGCAGGCGATGGCTTCGGCACGAGTCGGTTTGTGGACGATCAATTTTCCAATCATCGAGTCATAGTAGGGACCGACGACGTACCCTTCGTGGATGTGGGAATCCCAGCGGACACCGTGACCACCGGGTACGCGGAGCTTAGTGATTTTCCCCGGCGACGGGCGGAAGTCATTATCAGGATCTTCGGCATTGATCCGAACTTCGATGGCGGCTCCATTACAGGGAATGGCCCGTTGCTTCCAGGGAAGCGGCTGGCCCGAAGCGACCTTAATCTGCTGCTGAATCAAATCAATTCCCGTCACCATTTCGGTCACGGGGTGTTCGACCTGGATACGGGCGTTGACTTCGATAAAGTAGAACTGGTTGTTCTGATCAACGATGAACTCGACGGTCCCCGCATTGGTGTAATTGGCGATCTGGATCAGCCGGACAGCCGCTTTGCAGATATCTTCGCGAACCGATTGAGGCAGGTTAGGGGCGGGGGATTCTTCGATCAGTTTCTGATGTCGACGCTGGGACGAACAATCGCGTTCCCACAGGTGTACGACGTCGCCATGCAGGTCGGCAATGATCTGCACTTCGACGTGTCGAGGGTTTTCGATGTATTTTTCCAGATAGACACCGGCGTTATTGAAAGCCTTTTCGGCTTCCATGGCAGCGGCTTTCAATCCTGCCTTCAGCGAAATGTCGTTGCGGGCGACACGCATCCCTTTGCCACCACCCCCTGCCGTCGCTTTGATCAGCACCGGGTAACCGATTTTTTCAGCGACAACCAGCGCTTCGGCTTCGCTGGTAATCAGACCGTCGCTGCCTGGAACGAGATTCACCTGAGCCGCTTTGGCGATCTCTTTCGCGGTCACCTTATCGCCGAGTTTGGCCATCGCATCGGCCGATGGTCCGATGAATTCGATTTTGCATTCCCGGCAGACTTCCGCGAAATGTTCGTTCTCGGAAAGGAACCCATAGCCGGGATGAATGGCCTGAACGTTACCGATTTCGGCGGCAGCGATAATGTTTTTAATCACGAGATAGCTCTGATTAGCCGCCGCAGGGCCAATACAGATGGACTCGTTAGCGGCTTTCAGGTAGTCCGCCCCTCGGTCTGCGGCACTACAGACGGCAACGGTTTCGATACCCATCTCACGACAGGCACGGAAGACCCGCAGGGCGATTTCACCACGATTCGCAACCAGGATACGCTGGAACATAGAGCAGAACGATTCTGTGTTCGAAGACCGGTCAAGACTTATAACGGAACAGCGGGGTGTCGAACTCGACGGCATCGCCACTCTGGACGAGGATCGCCGTGATCGTGCCGCTGACTCCGGCCTGAATTTGATTGAAAACCTTCATTTGCTCGATGGTGCAGACAACGGTTTCCGGAGTGACGACTGAACCGACGGTGACAAATGGAGGATCGGTCGGCGCGGGAGCGGCGTAAAACGTGCCGATCGTCGGGCTCTTGATCGATGGCCCGCCTGCATTCGGGTCAACAGCGGGCGCACCTGCGGACTGTGGTGCAGCGGCAGGTGCTGCCGGTGCATGTGCTGGTGGTGGCGGAGGTGCATATTGAAACTGAGGTTGAGGGACGGCGTGCAGGACTTCTTTTGCCCCGCGGCGCAATCGCCACTGTTCATCGCCCCGTTTCAGGTGAACTTCGCTGAGACCGTGTTTTTCCATCATCTCTACAAGCTGTTTCAACTTGTCGAGATCAAAGGGTGCGTCTCCAGTGGAAGGTGGTTCTGCCATGCGTTTCCTTTTCGTCGGTTTCGGGGGAGTCCCCTGCGTCGCTCGTTTCACGAGATTACGCCTCCAACTCGTGTGGCACGGATGTCAGCACTTCGCAGCCATCTCGTGTCACCAGTACATCGTCTTCAATTCGGACACCGCCAAGACCAGGAAGATATATTCCCGGCTCGACCGTGACTACCATACCGGGTTTCAGCTCATCCGTCGAAATCGGGCTGAGGCGAGGTCCCTCGTGAATATCCAACCCGATTCCGTGGCCAAGCCCATGCCCAAAATACTTTGAGTAACCAGCCTGATCGATCACCTTTCGAGCCACTCCGTCGACGTCCTGGCATTTCACTCCAGGCCGAATCGCCGCAATCGCCGCCTGTTGTGCATTCAACACAACTCCATATATTCTCAGGAGTTTCGGCGGGACTTTACCGGTGCCCCAAACTCGAGTCAAGTCACTGTGATACCCTCGGGGGCTGATGGCTCCCCAATCGCAAAGTACGAAAGGAGATTCGTCAAATCGCCGCAATCCCGCCCGATAGTGTGGAAGTGCGGCATGGTCACCGACAGCAATAATCGGCTCAAAGGCGGCTTTCAGTGCTCCAAACCGCCGCATCCCATGTTCCAGTTCATGAGCCGCCTGTCGTTCGGTCATGGATGGAAGCAGTAGCGACTTCATCAACGCATACCCGCGCTCAGCCTGATACACGGCCAGCCGAAGTTCTTCGATTTCCTCAGGATCTTTGACCTGGCGAAGTTCTTCGACCAGACCCGTTTGAGAAACGAGCTGAAGAGGACTCAGTTTTTCGACCAGGGAATCTCGCACGTCGACGGTCATTGACCGGGCTTCGATACCGATCTGCGAGAGTTTGAATTTGGGGAGTTCTTTCGCAAGAAACTCGGCCATTGTTGTGCGAGCCGTTCGAACTTCTGCGGGAATCGTGGGGCATTCGTCGTGCAACTGGGTTTCGAATCGACTGTCGCTGAAGATCTGGGTCGCGTCGGGACCAATCAACAGGTACGAATCTTCACCCGTAAATCCCGTGAGATACGTGACATTTTTGGGATTCGTAACGAGCAGGGCTGATAACCCTGCTTTACGAATGGCTTGAACGAGTTTATGGCGGCGGGAAATGTGCCGATCGGTCGTCATACGGAAACGTTTCAAGTCAGGGTTTTAGGGTCCAATGGGAGCTCTGGTGCGCCATCGGGGCCACCGAGCCACTTACCAAATTTGCCGAAGCGACCGCTATGCAACAGTACGAGATACGCGGGGACAAGGATTGGTCGGACGACAAACGTGTCGAGCAGAACACCGAACGCGAGTGCGAATCCAAGCTGAATCATCCCCTTCAGTGATCCCGCACAAAGTGATGCGAACGTTCCGGCCATGATGATGCCGCAACTCGAAATGATCCGCCCGGTTTTGGAGAGTGCCTCGATGACCCCTTTCACGGGACCATGTTTCTCTTGTTCTTCGTCGATTCGAGTCATCAGGAAAATGTTATAGTCTTCACCGACCGCAATCAGGATCGTGAACAGGAACATCGGCACCTTCCAGTCGAGTCCGGCAAATTGAGGATCGGTCGCCCAGAAGAAAGCGTATGTTGCTCCCAGGGCCACAAGATAACTGAAGAGCACCGTCAAAATCAGATAAGTACAGAGGGCAACTCGGCGCAGCAGCACGACGAGAATTGTGAAGACAGCGAAAACAACGAGCAGATCGATCCGAACCTGATCCCTGTCAGTAACCGCTTTCAGGTCCCTGATACTGGCCGTTGAACCTGAGACGAAGATCTTTGTTTTCCCCTTCAGTTCTTCCGGTAGCAGTTGGCCAATTTCATGTTCAAGTCGGGTGAGCTGATCGATGCTGTCACGGGCAAACGGGTCGTTCTCCGCAGTCAGTTCAATTCGAGTGACATGGGTTGCCAGATTCTCTTCGTCCGAGATGTAGAAGGCTTTTGACTTCTGCATGGCTACCCTGCGTTTGCCGCCAGCGGGCAACTGGGTTAACGGTTCCTCTGAACCACCCAGCGGACGGGAAACGCTGCGAATGTCTGCCAGTTGAAGTTGCTTCTTCCGTTGGGGCTCATTCAGGGATTCCGTCAGTTCATCGATCCAGGCGAGGCCCGTTGATTCATCAGAAAAGTCGACCTCGTCATTTCGCAGCAGAACAGTAATCGACCCGGTTGCACCGGCGGGAAAATTCTCTTGCAAGGCCCTGGTCCCTCGTACGCTGGGCGAATCGGTGCTGAGATCAGAGAGCAATCCATAGCTGAGGTGCGAGTAGAACAAGACGCCGATAATGGCGAATGGCAGCATCAGCAGGATACTCACCAGCCAGATCGTCATGGGGTTTTTGATCAGAGCGCGTCCGACGATTTCCCAGGTGTTCTGCAGCCAGTGAATTTCGCTCAATCGCGACCACAGGGATGTCGACGAGATCCATCCGCCGCTGACACGTTCCGTCCGCAGTTGCGGCCAGAAAGCCCATTTGCCTGTCAAACGCAAGAGGGCGGGAGTGAGTGTTAACGAGGCGATCAGTACGACCGTCAAACCAAACGAGATGGCAATTCCGGCATCTCGAAATTTTCCGAATTCGGCAAAGATCATCATGCCGATACCGCAGATGACCGTTCCCGCGCTGGCGGCAATGGCAGCACCCACCTTGGCAACACTGTTCGACACCGCTTCGTCATAGCTGACGCCGGCATCGATTTCTTCTTTGTACCGTGCGATCAGGAACAGGCAATAATCGACACCCGCCCCATAAGTGAGGACCGCGACGTAAGACTCGATTCCTTGAAACAGAACCACCCACTTTTGCGTCGCCAGCAAGATCAGCACCGACATCGACAATTTCACAGCGATAACAACTGTGACCAGGGGAATGAACGCCAGTGCCGGGGCACGATAGATTGCACCAAGCAGGCCAAGAACCAACACGAAAGTCAGTAATTCCGTCGCTTTGGCGCTATTTCGTGCTGCAATGATCATGTCCCGGCCAACCGTCGCTTCGCCGCTCAGCGAAAGGGATAGTCCAGCGGGAATATGCTTTGAAAACTCGTCATCCGTGAGCAGGGATTCGATTTTTCCCACAGGCCATCGATTTCGGCCGTCCATAAATTCGGTTGTTAATTCGACAAGCATCAAACGGGCATTACTGGTGTCACCGCGCTTGCTTTTGAGCAGTGCTCCGGCATTCGGATCTCGGAACGATCGAATTTCAGAAATGACGGGAGAACTGACTTTTTCGTCGTTCGCCTCTTCATACATGATTTTGAGCAAACGCTCCCGCAATTCGAATTTCCGCTCGGGATCATCGAACGGAAACTTTTCGTCCTCGTCGTCGCCGTCGTCGAGAAAATGTTCGTCTTCGGGTGTGATTCCGGTATCACGGGTGGCGATGATGACGATTCGACTTGGGCAATAGCCATCAGGAAACGCCTTCCGAAACAGGCTTTCCGCCAGATGACTGGGGCTTTGCGTGGGAAGGAACGCAAATTCTTCGGTTTCGGCAACTCGATCCAGCCCCGGTGCGGCAATCGACGCGCAGACCACCGCAATGACCCAGGCGATCAGGACCGCTGGCCAGGCACGGACGACGAACTCGCCGAGCTTCGCAAACATTTAATCTTCTCGTAACAATAAGTCAGGCATTTTTGCAGATCCCGCCGTCTGCAACTGATCCCGAAAACCGACTCGTATGGTCGAAGCGATGAATGTGGCCGGGAAGACAGCTTTCAGGAACGCAACGAGCCACGTGTGCCCGTGTGCCTTTCAATAACTGGGGAAATTGACAATCGTCGCGACAAGCCGGTTATCGGCTCAACGCAACTCCGGGCAAATCAGTGGGCGTGTCCTTCATCACCATGTCCGTGATTCGAATGCTCATGATCCGAATGCCCATGAGCAGAATGTGCATGATCATGGTCGTGCCCGTGATGTTCATCGGCGACATCTTCAGGGAAGAGCGAACCAAAAGCGCCCGAAAGTTGAACCGAACCACACAGGGCCATAATTGTCATTAACATGGTCACGTAAATTCCCTTGCCAACAAAGTTGGTAGGACGCAACCCAAACAGATAGTGAACGCCATCGGGTGGTGGAGCGATCAAGCCCCAAACGAGTGCTGTCATCAGCCCGATCAATAACACGCCAATGACCGCTCCTCGCGCCAGGACCGGATAGAGTTTTTCCCAGTTTACGGCCAGAAGCCAGAAAGCAACCCAGGCAATCAGCGGAGTCCAGGGAATCAGTAAGGCAAATAAGGAAATTCCAACTTCCCAACCTGCGGTGAGAAGTTTTTGCAAGCTGAAGAACAATTGTTCCATTCAAAGGATCTTTCGACAGAATGCGGACAACGAGAATAGGCGACTTGCCTCGAATTCAATCCACAAGAAATAACACAACTTGGCAAGCTAAGCCAGCGTTCGGCCCATCTGCTGGTACTCCCGGATTCGACGACACGGCGGGCCTGACGGTTTATCCGCTCTTGATTTCATCGATCAAACCGGCAGTTTATCGGGGCCTGCGTCACTGGGAATCCTTCGTTTCCGATGCGCTTGAGGAGTTTTCATCTTCTTGTGAAATGAGTAGCCGATCGATTTTTGGACCGTCCATATCAACGATTTCCAGACGGAGATCATTCCAATGGAGAACATCACCGATATGCGGCGGCCTTTTCAGCAGGGCCAGCACAAGACCCGATACTGTTCCAACTCCACGAGGAACGGGGTCCGTCCACCGCGAAACGTCCAGAGCCGTCTCAAGTTCGTGCAGGTTTGACGAGCCATCAACGGACAAGCTTCCATCTTCTCGCCGGACAATGTCTGGTTCGTGACTGTCTCCGTCACGTCCATGGCGATGTTCGTCGTGAATATCGCCGACCAGCATTTCGAGTACGTCTTCGAGCGTGACCATTCCCTGCGTGCCACCATATTCGTCCAGCACAATGGCAAGTTGCGTTTTGTGTTCCCGGAACAATTCCAGCAGCCGAGTAATCGTGATCGATTTCGGAATGAAAAGGGGAGATCGAATCATCCGCCTGAGGTCGATGGGCCGTCCTAAATACTGTTGAAGAAAGACGTCCTTGAGATAGACGAACCCGACAATGTGATCGATTGTCCCTTCGCAGACGGGAATTCGTGAAAATCCGGACATCGCCAGGGCACCGACGACTTCGTTTGAAGGAGTATCGATATCGAGCGCGTCGATATCGACCCGAGGCCGCAAGATCTCGGTGACTGTGCGGTCTCCAAGACGCAACGCTTCGATCGCCACTTTTTGTTCAGATTCTTCGAGTAATCCCGCTTCCGTTCCCGCGTCGATCATGTGTTGAATATCTTCGACGGACACTGATTGCATCTGGTCCGTGCGTTGCCCGAGAATCTGCAATACGAGCTTGGTTGTTGCCTTCAAAAACCAGATAACGGGACGCGAAATCCGCTGCAGAATCAGCATGGGATAGGCAACAAACCGAGCGAGTGGCTCGGCATTTTGAAAGGCAATTCGCTTCGGGACGAGTTCACCGAGAATCAAGATGAGAAACCCGACACCACAAACAACCGAAGCAAAAGCCAAACTTGATTTGTTTTCGGCGACCCAGTTGACGTCGACTTTTGAAAGAAACTCTTCCAGTGGCTCTTGTAAATGCGCACCTGCAAATGCTGATGCCATAACTCCGACAAGAGTCATTCCAACTTGAACGGTGGGGAGGAACCGGTCCGCGTCCTTGGCCAGATTCAATGCAACCTGCGACGCGCTATCGCCCTCTTCGGCCCATTGTTCAAGGCGACCGCGTCGGGCTGTGAGAATGGCAATTTCGGCAGCTGCGAAAAAACCATTCAACAGCGCCAGCAGGACAATCATACTCAGCTCGACAGCCCACGACACAATAGTCTCCGACCGAAGTCACGGACCTGTAAATTGACATGTGTTAAGATTATGAGCAAGACTCCTCAGAACAACCAGCCAGAGGGCTTGGTTCAACATTGAAATTCAATTTTGGCAAGTACAAAGCCTTGCTTTTTTAGAACTCAAGACGGTGGCTTGTTGCGGAGAAAACTCTTGTTCAACAATTAATCGGGTTCCGCGCGATTAACTGGATTTTGAGGCTGTAAGTCGGAAAGGCATTCTCGCCACCGCCGCTGAAAATAACGAAAACTGACGAAAACAAGTTGACACGACGATAGTTTACATGTAATATATTCTCCGACAGGAGACTGCGGTCAAGATGACAACCAATCGGCTACAACACGAACTGAAGAAGAAGCACCCGTTCGAATCACCCGAACAGGAAGCGACTTTGAATATCATTCGAACCAACGATCAATTTCAGAACCGTTTTGGACGACTGTTTCGAGAGCACGGGCTGACATCATCGCAATACAACGTGTTGCGGATTTTGCGCGGGGAAGGCAAGCCGATGCCATGCCTGGATATCGCCGAAAGGATGGTTCAGGTTGTTCCCGCGATGACGGGCCTCATTGACCGTCTCGAAAAACAGGGACTTGTCCGGCGCGACCGATGTACTGAAGATCGTCGAGTGATCTTTATTGAACTGACCGATAAAGGGGCGGGATTGCTCCATCAATTGGATGAGCCGGTCATGGAACTGCATCGCAACCTGATCGGACATCTCAGCCAAACTGAACTGAAGGAACTGAGCCGACTATTAGAAAAATGTCGGTTGAGTGTCAGCGGAGTTTTTGATTGACGAACGCTTTTCAGTTTTTTTGTCAAACAATTCACATGTGAACAATCGTTGCAACATTAAATTCGAGTGACAACATGATACAGATTCGCAAATCGACCGACAGAGGCCACGCAAATCATGGCTGGCTGGACACTTATCACACGTTTTCGTTTTCCTCATACCGTGATCCCAAGCACATGGGATTCCGATCACTGCGTGTGATGAACGAGGATTGGGTTGCCCCAGGACAGGGATTTGGCAGCCATCCGCATCAAGACATGGAGATTGTCACTTATGTTCTGGAGGGGGCGCTGGAACACAAGGATTCGATGGGAAATGGTGAAGTACTGCGGCCTGGCGAATTTCAGCGGATGACCGCCGGGACCGGAATTACTCATAGTGAATTTAATCCGTCTGCAACCGAGCCGGTTCATCTGTATCAAATCTGGCTTTATCCAAGCCAGAAAGGTTTGGAACCGAGTTATGAGCAAAAACGATTTCCTGAGGCGGAGCGGAAAAACCGTCTGCGACTTGTCGCATCACGGGAAGCGGATCAGGGTTCATTGTTGATCCACCAGGACGCTCGTATTTTTCTCGCTCGATTGGAACCGGGTCAGGAAGTCGTCCATGATCTGGCGCCGGGTCGACATGCGTGGCTGCAAGTCTTGCGTGGTTCGGTCAAATTGAACGGTCTGGAATTACAAACCAGTGATGGCGCCTCAATCAGCGACGAGACTTCGCTTTCAATTCAATCGACTGACGACGCCGAAGTGATGTTGTTTGATCTGGCGTAATCAATCCTGACAAACCCTTTCATGAAAGAGTCAAGCCAATGAAAACGGTCTTGCATGGCCTGCTGAATGTATTAAGCCGGCTGATGATTGCTGCAATTTTTCTCTTGAGTGCCGTTGGGAACAAGATTCCGAAATTTGATGATGTCGCCGCCTTGATGAAGACTCAAGGAATTCCGCAGCCGCAGGTTATGCTGGCCGGGGCCATTCTTTTCCTGATCGCCGGCAGCCTGTCAATTATCCTGGGCTACAAAGCCCGCATCGGAGCGGGTCTTTTATTCGTGTTTCTCGTATTGGCAACCTATTACTTTCATGATTTCTGGAACGTCATCAACCCGCTGAAACAGCAGCTAAAACAAGAGCAAATGATTCAATTCATGAAAAACCTCTCCCTGATGGGAACGATGCTTTTCGTGATGGCCAACGGCTCAGGAGCGATGAGCCTGGACCAACGTTACTCGTCAAAATCCCGAAAGGGCTAGCAATCCTCTGCGAGGCGCTCTCGCCGTTTCCTTGTCTCCCTGTCGACCGTTTAGAAACTCAAAGGAAATCTCATGTCTGATCAGTCTCTTTTTCAGCCGTTTGCTCTCGGTAATCTGACGCTTCGCAACCGGATCGTGTTAGCTCCGATGACACGCGCCAGGTCAGGAGCCGACCGATTGGCAAACGCAGTCAACGCGAAATATTACGCTCAACGCAGTTCCGCTGGTTTAATTGTGACCGAAGGGACAACGATCTCTGAAGAAGCGAATGGATGGGGCGAATCTCCCGGGATCTACACCGACAAGATGGCCGAAGCCTGGAAACCCGTTGTTGACGCCGTTCACGAAAAACAGGGGGTGATTTTCCTTCAACTCTGGCATTGTGGCCGAGCGTCGCATAGCTCGTTTCAAAATGGGAAACTGCCAGTTGCACCCTCTGCAATAAAGCTGAACGGGGACTACGTTCATACGCCGACGGGAAAACAGCCCTATGAGGTTCCAAGAGCATTGGAAACGGCGGAAATTCCTCGCGTTGTCGGTGACTACCGACTGGCTGCCGAACGAGCGAAAAAAGCGGGATTTGACGGCGTCGAGATTCACGGTGCGAACGGGTATCTGATCGACGAATTCCTCCAGTCGAAGACCAACCACAGAACCGATCAATACGGTGGCAGTATTGAAAATCGATTCCAATTTTTGAAGGAAGTTGTGGAAGCAGTCACTTCCGTATGGTCGGTCAACAAAGTAGGAGTCAGGTTGTCTCCGAATGGCGTGTACAACGACATGGGATCACCTGATTATCGAGAACAATTTACCTACGTGGCAAAGCAACTCGATCAGTACAAATTAGCCTATCTTCACGTGATGGACGGGTTGGGATTCGGTTTTCACAATCTCGGTGCTCCGATGACATTATCCGATATCCGTGCCGTATTTCATGGTACCCTGATTGGTAATTGTGGCTACACGGAAGCGACTGCGACGCAGGCGGTTTCCGCGGGTTATGCTGACTTGATCGCTTTCGGACGCCCCTTCATCAGCAACCCTGATCTGGTCGAGCGATTTCAGAACGGGCTTCCGCTTGCCGAACCTGCCCCGATGTCGGACTGGTATTCTCCAACGGGTGAAAAAGGATATACCGATTTCCCAAGTTACTCGGCGAATCACGCTTGAAAGATTGAAGGACTGAAGAAGATTAACGAATGGGACCACCCTTTCTGCATCGTGTTGAAAGGGTGGTCCTTTTGCGAAGTTTGAATGGAAAGTGGGAACTCGATTGAGCTTTTTGACGTAATTCCGAAAATTTCTTGGGTTTTTATGTGAAACCTCAGGTATGATTTCGTCTGTAAACTGAACCTTTGAGATTCACGCGACCGACCCCATCAATTTCGTCACGTAGCAACCTGCCACGGGCGGTTTTCGACTTGATGGTTGTACGTGGGTATTCCGAAGGTGAAACTTAGGTCAAGGACGTAGTTGTGCGCGAAATCAATTCTACGCAACGTCGCCGTCGATTGAGATTGATCAAGGCTGAAGATGAACAAACGGATGATCGTTTTCGTTCTGCCGCATCGATTCTCGCACCCGCTTCCAACACAGAAGCAGCTCGATTCGAAGTCGAACGGATTCATCGTCGGATGATGATGGAATGCCGGGCGAAAACCGGGACCAGGATTCGAATCGAATTCCCCGGTGAAGAGACTCAGATTGTCACAATGAACCAGCCCTACCTGTTAATAGGCAGCGATCCCCATTGTGATTTGAGGTTAGAGCACCAAGACGTAAACCCGCAACATATTTATCTGCAATGGGTCAATGGGCAGATTTTTTGGTGCGATCTTAGTCCTCGTGAGGGTACTGATCAGCGTCAACAGACGAATGGAAAGTGGTTTAACAACGATCCAATAAACATTGGACCGTACCGACTGTCTCTCGACAATTTCGAGCTTCCTCTCAAGGTCGACGAATCTCCGTTGGATCGTTCATCGCAGTTGTCCGAGGAGCTTCCTCAATTAGCGTTTCAATTCGTGGGTGTTGAACAAAGCGAAAATCTTTGGTCGGTGAATCGCGTTCTGACAATAATCGGCCGGGGTTCGCAATGTAAACTTCGCTTAAATCATGCCTCAATGCCATATGTTCAAGCCTGTCTTTTGCGGACCAGGCATTGTTGTTGGCTTGTCGACATTGAAGGGACAGGAACAACCGGCGTCAATGGCAGGGCAATTACTGTTGCCCCAATCGATATCGGCGACATATTACAACTTGGGCCGTTCCGAGTGGAAGTTGTTACTAAGTCGATACCGAAACAAGATTTGTCGGCCTCGGGCCGAACGACAAAATTGCACAACTCGCGAAAAGTCAGCGAGTTGGAAGCTCCAGGCCACGCCCAGTTTTCGGAAGTAACTTCCAAAGCCGAAAGCTCCGCCATCAAAAATCAAAGTCCCGAGCAATCCTTGACGACCAAATGTCGAACTCCAATGAGCGACGAACTCGTTCGAGTTCGGAGCGAACCGTCAATCAAAAAACCTCTGGTTAACCCTGACGTCAGATCTGAAGTCAGTTCAAATGTTGCCCAACTTCCACGCGTTGGTTCGAATTCCGCTGAAGTCCAGGAAAAGAAACAAGTTGTCGCCGAAGAGGGACGTTGTCAGCCGATTTCCAATTCGGACGCATTGCCAAAATCCGAGTCCACACTTCTCCCGACAGTGGAATTGAAGCAGTCAATCGCGACTTTAATCACGGCTCATGAAATCCAGTTGACCATTCTCAAGAGTCAACTGGAACGAATTAAACAGGTTTACGAGAAACCGAGAAGTCAATCGATTTCTAAACAAGCCAGATTGATGTTGGACAAGACGATGCGCGAAACTATGAAAACCCACGAATTGATGTACGAATCCATTAAACAGCTAACCCAAATAATCAAGTAATGATTAATTCAAGATCTCATCTGTGGTAAATGTGCAGATTTCTAAACTTTGGAGACGTCGTCTGGTTGAAGACCCCTCACAATGGTCGAACAATCTTCGCACGAATGACTTGTCTTTTTTGACTGCGCGATAACGACTCAGTAAATATTAAGCCCGTAGCGTCGCTGACAACTTTTCGGCACATGCGGCGATGACAGCTTTTTGAGCGGCTTCGATTTCCTCGCTTGTTAGCGTACGGTCAGAGCGATAAGAAAGCGTTACGACGTAGGACTTTTTGCCTTCCGGAATTTGCTTACCCCGATATTGACCACCGAACGAAACGTTTTCTAATAGCGGTCCACCCGCTTGGCGAACCGTCTGTTCGAGCGTTGACCAAGTGACTGGTTCTTCCAATACAAAATTTAGGTCACGAGTTGAAGCCTGATGTGTCGGCAGCTCGTGGAATTTAGGGACGAGATCGGCATGAGCCTCAAGGACAGCCAAATCCAATTCGGCAACCGTGACGGCGTCCCTCAAATCGAGTTGATCGTTAACAGAACGATCTAATTCGCCAAGGTACCCCCACAACTGCCCATTGACGAGAACTTCGGCTCCTCGACTTGGCACAAATTGAGCCATCGCGAATTCACGGAACGTGAGAACAGCGATTGGATTCACGCATATTGCGAGTTGCTCGACAACCCCCTTAAGTTCATGAAACGAGCGCCCGCTGACGAGGCTTACCACACGTGGTTCCGCCTTGTGTTCTGGTACGGCTTTGTCAGCCGATAGATAGACACGTGCAATTTCAAAAAGCTGTGCGTGAAATTGCCCGTGCCTCTCGTTCTCGCGGCGCGAGACGAGCAGACTTGGAATCAAGCTCTGGCGAAGTCGGCTGAATTCGGGAAAATCCGAATGTTCAATACTTAGCGGAGCTTTCGCGTCACCATGGGGCGTGAAGAGTTTTCTTTCTGTTTCACTTACCAACGAGACCGTCATTGCTTCGTAGAAACCTGCAGCCGTCAACGTTTCTCGCACCCTGTCACTGACGCGATCCTGAAATCGTTTTTTACTGGCAACTAAAGGGACTGGCGAGTCTTCCGGAATTTTGTCATACCCATAAATCCGAATGATCTCTTCGATCAGATCGATTTCGCGAGTCAAGTCGCGACGATTCCAAGGAATTGCGAATGTTGCCGAAATATCGCCATCTCGATTTTGCACGTTCAAACCGAGTGCTTCAAGAATTCGGACGGTGTCTGTAACAGAAATATCGATCCCAAGTACCTGGCTGATTCGTGCGAATCGCATCGTGACCAGTTCACGTTCAAGCGATGGTCGATTGCCCGCGAAGATTGGCTCGTCAAGTAATTCACCCCCCGCAAGTTCCAGAATGAGCTCGCAACAACGTCGGCTGGCCCAATCAGGCCCGTGAGGGTCGAGCGATCGTTCGAATCGGTATGATGAGTCACTTCGAAGTTTCAACTTACGAGACGCGTTGCGAATTGCCAGGGGCGAAAAGAGTGCTGACTCAATCAAGACGTCTCTCGTTGTGGACGTAATTTCCGTCTCTGACCCGCCCATGATCCCCGCGATCGCGACCGGATGGTCGGCGTCGGCAATAACGCAAATCTCATCGGTAAGAGTGTATTCCTTATGATCAATTGCCTGCAATTTTTCGCCAGACTTTGCACGACGGATAACGATCTTTTTTCCGTGAAGCTTGTTGAAATCGAACGCGTGCAGGGGCTGACCACACTCCATCAAGACGTAATTGGTGATATCGACGATGTTATTGATGGATGCAATGCCAACTGTCTTTAATCGCGCAACCATCCATGCGGGGCTGGGACCAACCTTGACGCCTCGAATGACGCGTGCATGGTATTGTGAACACAAATCAGGAGATTCGATCGCGACCGAAGTCAACGTTGCTGTTTTTGTTGGAACGGTCCGAGGTGCCGCCGATGGAATCTTGATCGGCTTTTCGTACAAGACGGCAGCTTCTCGGGCAACTCCTAAATGTCCGAGACAATCGGGCCTGTTGCTAGTCACCTCAAGATCGATGCACGAGTCCGCATCGATTGCGTGGAACTCTTCTAAATTAAGGCCCGACATCGTCAATCGATCGGACAATTCTGCGACCGAGACATCGAGGGAAACATATTGATTAAGCCAGTTCCAGCTGACGAGCATTTCGATTCACCAATCCAATACAAAAGTCGACCGAGTTTGATTTCGGAAGTTTTCTTGACCCAATTTCACGACGGACCTGAGAGTTAAGGTCAGAGCGTCAAATTACCCGATGTTCGTCGAAAAGTAACCTGTACGCCAAAATCGGGATAGTGGCGCTTCAGCAGGCTTGGCTGCTTGCTCGACCGATTAGGTTTGGGTATGTTTAGTGGTAATACTTTTAGATCCCGCCATGATCTGCCCGCCCGATTTCGAGTCTGAAACACAGGATGTTCACCATGCCGATGCGACCTTGGT
This sequence comes from uncultured Schlesneria sp., assembly GCA_903904835.1. Lineage (GTDB taxonomy): Bacteria > Planctomycetota > Planctomycetia > Planctomycetales > Planctomycetaceae > Schlesneria. The sequence continues at coordinate 16,614 of CAIVEI010000178.1, forward strand.
TTGCGTGTTTGTTCGGTTTGTTGATTGCCCTTCCGTTTGGTCTGCTCGCCGAAGAAAAGAAGACAATCGACCCGCTCGACTGGCCCTATTGGCGAGGTCCCGAAATGAATGGGATTTCGCGAGAAAAGAATCTGCCTGATACATGGTCACCGGAGGGCGAGAACGTCATCTGGAGCAAAGCCGAACTTGGTACCCGGTCGACCCCGATTGTGATGAACGGAAAGCTTTATACGCTTGTTCGTCACAACCCAGGGACAACCAAGGAAGCCGAGAAGGTCGTCTGTGCCGATGCCGCAACGGGCGATATCAAATGGGAGAATATCTTCAACGTCTATTTGACAGACGTGCCAGATACACGTGTTGGGTGGTCAAGCGTCGTCGGTGATCCAACGACGGGAAATGTCTTCGCGCTGGGAGTTTGTGGATACTTCCAATGCATCGATGGAGAAACGGGTAAGACCATTTGGTCACATTCGATGAGCGAAGAGTATGGAATGCTTAGCACATATGGTGGGCGAACCAACTTTCCAATCGTCTTTGAAAATCTGGTCATCATCAGCGGAGTTGTCATCGGATGGGGCGAGATGGCGCGGCCTGCTCATCGCATCATCGCCTTCGACAAACGGAACGGGCAGTCTGTTTGGTTCCAAAGCACAAGGCCACTTCCAGAAGACACGACCTACAGCGCTCCGGCCATTTCCGTCATTAACGGACAAGCTCAATATGTGATTGGATGTGGCGACGGCAGCGTCTACGGCCTGCAGCCGCGTACCGGAAAAATCCTCTGGAACTATGATGTGTCGCTTCGCGGCATTAACACGGCGCCGACCATTATTGGAAGTACGGTTCTGTCTGGGCATAGCGAAGAAAACCTGGATGACACCGCGATGGGCGCTCTCTTTGCCGTTGACGCTTCGAAAACCGGGAATATCACGAAATCCGGTGAGCTTTGGCGGACGAAGGAAGAATTTATCGGAAAAACTGCTCCTTTAGTGATCCAAGATCGAGTCTATTCCGTTGACGATGGTGGCATCTTTTTTGTCAACGATTTAAAGACCGGAGCTCTCGTTGGGAAATCGAAAATCGGGACAATGGGTCGAGGTAGCCCGGTCTATGGTGACGGAAAGATTTATGTGGTTGACGGGAATGGCCGTTGGTTTATTTTCGCGCCTGATCCAGGCAAAGGACTTAAGAAGATTCATAGTTTGCGACTGGAACAAGGCGATGTGAACGCATCGCCAATTATCTCACATGGCCGGATCTATCTTGCCTGCGAAACCATGATGTATTGTATCGGTAAAACCGATGTGAAGCCTTCTGCGGATCCCATGCCAGTTGCGGCTGTCGAGAGTCCTGTTGCGGAAGACCAGAAGCCTGCAATGGCACTCGTTGTTCCGGTGGAATCTCTGCTTAAGCCAAAAAACAAGCAGGCGTTTTCAGTCTACGTTTATAATGCAAGCGGACAGTACTTGAAGACGGCCGACCCAAAGGACGTGAAATTTGCACTTCAAGGACCAGGCACAATCGATGCATCTGGAATTTATACAGGCCCTGGTGGCAGCGTAAACGCGCCTGTCATCGTCAATGCCGAGTTGGGTGAACTCAAAAGTCAGGCTCGCATCCGAGTGGTCCCTGAGGTGACGGCAGAAACTCCTTGGTCGTTTACCTTCGACGACGGACTTGTTCCGGTAACGGGCGTTGGAATTCGGTATCGTCATATCGCAATCGATTACGATTTCTATCGGGAATTAAAAGCCAAGGACCCAATGGCTGCCAAGCTGTACATTGCGCTGACGACGCAATTCACCAATGTTCCCGCTCCGAAAGCAACGTACGATGATTCGACCCCGGCCCAGGCATTTACCGGATTCAAGCGATATTTAGGTTTGCTCGAATCGATCACGAATCAGGATCAAGCAAAGGAAAAACTCGATCCTTCGTTGAAGTTGTTGCAAGAGCTAGGAGTCATTGCCAGTTTTGAATGGACTGGAACTGACAAAATCCCTATTCAACTCGTTGTCACCAAAGGGCCTCGAAAGGTGACAGGCAATGGAGTGATGTGCAAGATCACCACGATTCCCAAAGGGACTCGCAGTCAAGGCTGGCTCGGCCATCCCGGCTCAAAGAGTTACAGCATTCAAGCGGATGTTCTCGCAAATAAAGTAGATGCCGGAGCTGATGCTGACAAGAATGCCAAAGTCCCGGATATCGGCCTTACGAATCAGCGTTATCGCTTTGAAATGATGGGTGCCGCACAGAAACTGAAGGTTTATTCATGGGTCCCACACGACCAGAAGGTTCACGAGGTCGAATTCCCATGGGAGCCTGAGGTCTGGTACACGATGAAATTTATCGTGACCAATGAAGTAAAAAACGGCGAAAAAGTCTCGGTCTGTCGAGGTAAAGTTTGGAAACGTGACGAACCCGAACCATCGCCATGGTCGATCGAATGGGCCGATAGTCCGGCCAACGACAGCGGCAGCCCAGGTTTGGTTGGCAATGCGAAGGACGCCGAGATATTCATCGATAACGTCAAAGTTGTGCCGCAATAATTCGACTGACAAACCGGCAGGTATTAATACAATTCAATAACGGACGCAGGAAGACGATTTCACGATAAGGAAATAGAATGGCTTCATTTTCAACAAAAATCGCCGCTGTGGCGTTAGGTTTCGCATTTGCTGGTTCTCTGTCAGCCGCCGACAAATTTAACCCAACCGACGATGCACTGAATTTCATCAACAAAATGAAGGTCAGTAAATATGACTGGCCACAATGGGGTGGTTCGCCTCATCGAAATAACACGCCCGCTGGAGAAAATATTCCATTCAAATGGAACCTCGAAACGGGAGAAAACGTCCTGTGGGCCTCGCCACTCGGTTCTCAGACTTACGGAAATCCCGTGATTGCAAACGGCAAGGTATTTGTCGGTACGAACAATACTCACGGGTATCTGAAACGATACCCGTCGAAGATTGACCTCGGAGTTCTCCTCGCATTTGAAGAAAAAACAGGCAAGTTTTTGTGGCAGGCATCATCACCGAAACTCCCCACAGGTCGCGTTCATGATTGGCCACAACAAGGGGTCTGTTCCACCGTTTATTGCGATGACAAACGCCTTTGGTACAACACCAGCCGAGGCGAAGTCGTTTGTCTGGATGTCGAAGGGTTCCATGATGGGGAGAATGACGGGCCTTTTAAAGCTGAAGCAAACGAGAATCTCGATGAGGCCGATATTATCTGGCGATACGACATGATGGGTGATCTTGGAGTTTCACAACACAATATGTGTTCTTGCTCGATCACCTGTGTGGGGGACCGCTGTTTTGTTATCACAGGAAACGGAGTCGATGAAGGTCACATCAACTTACCAGCACCGAATGCACCCAGCTTTATTTGTCTGGATAAGAACACGGGTAAATTGCTTTGGACTGACAAGTCACCAGGATTGAATATTCTTCACGGACAATGGTCCAGCCCGTGCGTGTTCGAAGCAGGAGGGCGCGAGCAGGTCGTGATGGGTGGCGGAGACGGTTGGCTTTATAGTTTTGATCCGGCTGGCGACGGCAAAGGGGGGGCAAAACTGCTTTGGAAATTTGACGGTAACCCAAAAGAGTCACTCTATGTACTTGGCGGTCGATCGACCCGAAATCACCTCATTAGTACGCCCGTCTTCTACGATGGCTTTGTCTACGTCGGGATGGGTGAAGATCCTGAACATGGTGAGGGAAATGGGCATCTGTATTGTATCGATCCCACAAAACGTGGAGACGTGAGCCTCGAATTGGCGGTCGATGCTGAAGGGAAAGAGATTCCCCACAAACGATTGAAAGCAGTTGACTCCAGTAAAGGCGAAAAGGCAATCGCCAATCCGAACACGGCCGCCATCTGGCATTACGATGCAGTTGACCGTAACAAGAACGGTAAGAAGGAATTCGAAGAAACCATGCATCGCACGATGGGCAGCGTCGCAATTAAAGATGACCTGCTATTTGTGACAGACATTGGTGGCCTCGTACATTGTGTCGATGCGAAGAAGGTCGTCGACGGAAAACCCGTAGTCTACTGGACTCACGATATGTTTTCGGCAGCCTGGGGTTCAGTGCTGATCGTCGACGGGAAAGTCTATGTGGGTGACGAAGACGGGGACATCACCGTTTTTGAACTTTCGAAAGAATTGAATGTTCTTGCCGAAAACAACATGATCAATTCTCTCTATACAACTCCGGTTGTGGCGAGCGACACACTTTTCATCGCCAATAAGAGCACATTGATCGCCCTGAAATCTGGAGCCAAGCTCAAAGGTGGGGTCAAGCAGGGCTCAACCGAAGATGCTGGCGGCAATGAATGATTCGTATTCTAGTACCGAATCGCAATCCATGACGCACAATCCGATTCCTGTGATTGGTGTTGTCGGAGGGATCGGTTCAGGAAAAAGTGCCGTCGCCAATTGGGTGGCGGCACACGCCGATGTGGCGGTGATTGATGCAGACAAACTGGGACATGACGCACTGAAGTCAACAGCTGTTAAAGACGCTCTTCTTCATCGGTTCGGTTCTGGTGTTTTCGGAGCAGACGGATTCATTGATCGGTCTGTTTTGGCGAAACATGTCTTTGGAAATAACCCAGAACAGTTTGCATCCAGACATGATCTTGAACAGATCGTTCATCCGGAAATTGGTCGAAGAATTTCGGCCGACGTTGTTCTGGCGACGAATAACTGTCGAGCCGCTGTCTTACTTGATGCCGCCATCCTGTTAGAGGCAGGTTGGCGGGAATTGTGCGATCTCGTGGTCTTCGTAGACACTCCCGACGCGATTCGATTGTCGCGAGTTCAGAAAAATCGCAACTGGACGGAAGACGAACTTCAGCGGCGCGAATCAAGTCAGTGGAGCCTGGATAGAAAACGGCAGGAAGCCGACGTCGTAATCATAAACGATCGCGATCTGGATTATGCGGGTGGACAGCTTCTCGAATTCCTTCGAACTCGGAGCGTCGTTAAGTAGTCTAAATTCAATTCGTAGATCATTTTCACCTTGGAATTAATGAAGAAGCGGTAAGGTCGGCAAAGGTTGTATTTTCGGAATAATCCGCTTTTCCGTCAAATTCGACTCAAGCGACTCTGCGAATGATGCCGATTCTGTTGTTGGGCTGCGTAGAGTTTGCGCGGTTTTATCGATTTTCAGTCGCTTCGGCACCAGGGATGAAATGATGCGACATCGCCTTCGACTATTTACCGGTGAAGAAGAGACGACTCAGGAAGTTGCCGAGAACGTCACCGTACGTTTGAGTGACATCTCGCGAGCTTTGCTCGACGCCGCTCGCTGGAATCGGACTTGGCTGGCAGATTTTGCCGATGATGAAATTCAGGTTTCAAGTGATCTTTACGAGATCATTTCCGCATACATGCGATTGCGGCCAGGTGCGTGAAGAAGTTAAGCTCCGATCAAGAGCAGCATGATTTGCCGGTTCACGCATACGAATCGTGTCGGTCATTCCGCCTCGCACCGCTTGCCGTCAGTTTGCGTTAAGCGACTACTTACTATCTTTCGGATGACCAGAAGTGACTCTGCGAGATCAGGCAGAGGCCATTTGGAGCGCGGGTGTCGCCGCAGTTGACTCAGCGGCGCTGGTTCGACGTGCGATCCGGTGCGACGATAGCGCCATTACGGTCTCCGGTCAAAGACTGGATATCGCATCAATTGGTCGGATCATCGTCATTGGCGCGGGAAAAGCCGGGGCTGGTATGGCCGCTGGCATTGAGTCATCGTTCGGAAGCGAATTGGTGGCGTCCAAGGTTTTTGGATGGATCAATGTCCCTTCAGGTTGTATTCGACCCTTGCAACAGATTCATTTGCATGCGGCCCGTCCTGCGGGAGTGAACGAGCCAACATCTGATGGGGTGTTTGGTTGTCAGCGCATACTCGAACTGGTGTCGTCACTCGATGAAAACGACTTGTGCCTGGTGTTGATATCTGGCGGCGGCAGTGCACTCTTACCCGCCCCGGTTCCTGGAATCAGCCTGGAAGACAAACTCAAGGTGACTCGTTGTCTCATGCGATCAGGAGCCACGATTCAGGAACTCAATACCGTTCGCAAAAGACTCTCGCTCGTTAAAGGGGGTGGACTTCTGAGGGCGGCTAAGGCGGGGCGAATGATCGCCTTGATCATTTCAGACGTCCCGGGCGATCCTCTGGATATCATCGCGTCGGGGCCGACTGTCTGTGACACTGGTACCGCAAATGATGCTTTTGCGGTACTTCAAAAATACTCAACCCGCACAACCCACAATTCAACTGTGCCCGACTCCGTCTGGAAGGTTCTTGAAGAGCAGATTCGAAAAGGCGACGCGCGAAATATTCCCGCAATTCATTGTCGAAACTGCATCATCGGCAACAATCAAACGGCACTCGACGCAGCTGCGTCCCATGCACGATCGCTCGGTTTTGAAGTACGCGACCTCGGTACAAATCGCCAGGGCATTGCGAGCGACATTGGCGTCGAATTAGCAGAAATCTGCCTGACATCACGTCCCGAAGCCGTGGGAAAAGGTCTGTGTTTTTTGGGTGGAGGCGAACCTGTTGTCAGACTGGCTGCAACCGATCGACCTCGAAAGGGGGGCCGAAACCAGGAAGTGGCTTTGGCTGCGGGAGACCGTTGGGCAAATGAAGACATCCGACGCTTCGTCGTCCTATCTGGTGGGACTGACGGCGAGGATGGCCCTACCGACGCTGCCGGTGCATTTTATGACGCGGCGATCCAGGAGAACGCCCGAAAGCGTGGGTTACAACCGAATGAGTTTCTTGCGATTAATGATTCGTACACATTTTTTGATCAGGTGGGTGGCTTGATTAAAACGGGACCAACTCACACCAACGTCATGGATTTGCAAATCGCACTCGTGTCTGGTGATGAGAGATGACTGTTGTTTTCAAGCTCGGTGGCAGTCTTCTGACGTTGCCCGGCCTCGAGGTAAAGCTTCAGACTGTCCTTGACCAATTCTCTGACAAAGATCGATTGATTATTATTGGTGGGGGCGCGTCCGCAAATGTTGTCCGCGACTGGAGCCGGATTCATCAACTGAGCGACGAAACCGCTCATTGGCTTGCGATTGCCAGTACTGACCTGAATCGTCAGTTTATTGAAACATTATTATCGTTCAGGTCGGTCAGCAATCGTGAAGACGCGACTCGTCTATGGTCCTTAGACTCATCACCACTTCTATTGGATTGCAACCGATTTGTCAGAGTCGAAGAAGCAAAGTCGGGTGAACCGCTGCCACATAATTGGCATATGACCAGCGACTCGATTGCCGCCTGGACGGCACTCCGCTGGCCTGCTGAGGAACTTGTCTTGATCAAGTCCGTCCCGATGCCCGTCAACATGACGGATCTGGCCGCGAGCGATCGAGACCTGGTCGACCCTTACTTTCCCCAGATCGCTAAAGATCTTCGAAAGATCAGCTGGTGCAATCTTCGAGCCCCGCGAATTGTTATCGAGCCTTGGCTGTCGAATGACACTTGATCAGGCAAAGTAATCGATGCCGTTTTGAAACAGCTTCAGCCCCGCACCGCTTCCTTCAAGGTTCAGCCGAGTCCACTGAGGATGCTGAGTTGCAAATAGAAATCGTTCCGGGTGCGGCATTAACCCCAGAACTCGGCCGCTTGGATCGCTCAAACCAGCAATCTCGGCAACAGCCCCATTCGGATTCGCCTCCCAACGATCATTAATCGGGTTTGACGCCCCGTCGCTTCCCGCAGCCCAAGGCGCATACTGAATCGCAATCTGATGTTGATTTCGCCATGTTTCGACGACATCAGCACTGCGCGGGACAAGTCGACCCTCGGCATGTGCGATGGGAAGGTCCAGTTCCGAGATGTCGCGTAGAAACACGTTTTTCGATCCGCCAACGGTCAGATGAACCCAGCGAGCCGTATATTTGCCGTTATGATTCCATGTCAGCGTCGCATCGGCCTCGCTTCGATCAGATTTCCCCCAACCGGCGGCACCATAGGGCAAGACCCCGGCTTTCAACAATGTTTGAAAGCCGTTGCAGATTCCCAGCACCAGTTTGTCGGCGGTCAGGAATTGGTGAACGACGTCACCCAAATGACCCCGAAGCTGACTGGAAAAGACGACCCCGGCACCGATGTCGTCTCCGTAACTAAAGCCTCCGGGTATGCACAGGATTTGATAGTCATCGAGAAGTGTCGGACGCTCGATAAGTCGAAACAAGTGGACTCGATCCGACCGACCACCGCACGAATCGAACGCATACGCCGTTTCGACATCACAATTCGTTCCGGGCGCACGCAAAACACAAACGCGAGGCGATGCCATCTTCCACGAGTTCCTTCATCGAAAACGACGTCTCCCGACAAATTCGAGGCGACCGCCGATTCCTGTTTTCAAGTCTCCATATCATACAAACGTGAGGCCGAGTCACAACCACGGTCGTCGCAGTTCCGTTTTCAAGCGGTTCTGATCCAGTGTCAGTTCTGCGGGTATCCGATTCAAAGGAGCCTGGATTTCCCTTCACGCGTGAACTTCATCGACATCACAGGTATTCTCCCCATTCTCAATCCATTAACCGAAGGATCTTCGATGTCCAATGAACAACGTCGTGACGAGTCTGAACCAGGGATGCCGCTTCATACGAAGATCTTCATCGGCTTGGTTATTGGGATCGTTGCCGGGCTGATCGCAAATACCGTCGGCGCATCCGGGAAGGGGCTCGCGGGCGATGCCAACGCCAACGGACTGACCGATTGGCTCGACAACGTCATCTACTGGGTCGAGCCAATTGGGAAAATCTTTCTGCGTCTGATGTCCATGGTCGTCGTACCGATGGTTTTTTCGGCTTTGGCTCTGGCTGTTGTCGAGATTGGGGATCTGCGAAACCTAGGACGCATGGGACTTAAAACGCTTGGATTTACTGCGATCCTCTCTTCATGTGCGGTATTGATCGGTATCGGACTGGTCGGCTTCATGCAACCCGGCCGATCGCTCAGTGACGAGCAACGACAAAATTTGCTTGAAAAATATGCGGGCGACGCTACGAAAAAAATGATTAAAGCAAAAGAGGCAAAGCCGATTCGTGAAACAATCATAGACCTGTTTCCCGAGAACCCCTTACAAGAGATGGTTGGTGCCGTCGATGGTACGTCGAAGGGTAACGGGATGCTGGCGGTGATGGTGTTTGCACTCATCTGTGGCATGGCGGCCACAACCCGACCAGAGGAAACAAAGACATTCGTAAGTTGGCTCGAAGGACTATATGCGGTGTCGATGTCCGTCATCGAATTTGCAATGAAACTGGCACCGTATGGAGCGGGTTGTCTCGTATTTGCCCTCGCTGCAGAGATGGGCTTTGATATTCTTAAAACTCTGTTGTGGTTCGTCATCACCGCCATCCTCGGCTTGAGCCTACAATTATTCGCGGTCTATTCGATCGTCGTATTAGTATTCGCTCGAATGTCGCCATGGAAGTTTTTCTCAAATGTCTCGGAAGCAATGCTCGTCGCCTTCGGGACGTCGTCATCGAGTGCCACGTTGCCAACAGCAATGAAAGTCGCCAGCGACGAACTGAAACTCCCTTCGCGCGTTTCGAATTTCGTCCTGACAGTTGGAGCGACGGGCAATCAGAATGGGACGGCCCTTTACGAGGGAGTCGTCGTCTTGTTTCTGGCCCAGGTGATGGGTGTTGATCTTACCGCAGGTCAACAATTCACGGTCGTTCTTATGGCGATTCTGGCAGGGGTTGGAACGGCTGGCGTTCCCGGCGGTTCACTGCCCCTGATTATTGTGGTCATGCAGTCAGTCGGCGTCCCTGGTAGCGCGATCGCCATTATTTATGGCGTTGATCGTATCCTGGATATGTGCCGGACCGTGGTGAACGTCACGGGCGACCTGGCAATTGCCGTCTGCGTGGCGAAGACCGAACCCGTCGACATGCTGATTGCCTTCGAGAGTAGCAACGGGCCAGCTTCGTTGTCAGAATCGACATAAACACTGGATAACGAAATCAAATCTCCGTTTGCGAGCCCATCATGACTGAAGACTTTGTCCATGCCGACTTCAATCTGGGTACGCTTGATGTCGCTGACCTGGACGCCAACCCGATTCAACAATTCATTAAGTGGTACAACGAGGTCCAGGCGGCCGGGGTGTCCGAATATCCTGCGATGACGTTGGCGACCTGTCCAAGTAACGGACGTCCTGCCTCTCGAATCGTTTACTTGCGTGGCTTCGATGAACGCGGTTTCGCGTTCTATACCAACTACAATAGTCGTAAAGGTGAAGAACTCGCCCAAAACCCACTCGCTTCTTTATGCTTCTACTGGAAAGAGCTTGAGCGACAGGTTCGAATCGAAGGTCGAGTTGATCGAGTCTCAGCAGCCGAATCCGATGCCTACTTCGCAGGCCGACCACTGAATAACCAACTCGGTGCCTGGGCTTCGTCTCAAAGCGGTCATCTTGAGTCCGCCCAGGTTCTGTATGCTAAAGTCGAAGAATTTCGTCAACGGTTCGCAGGCGCACCTATTCCGCGCCCTCCCCACTGGGGTGGTTATCGAATGGTCCCTGATCGTATGGAGTTCTGGCAGGGTCGCCCCAGCCGATTGCACGATCGATTCGCCTATGTCCTCGGCACTAACGGAACTTGGACCGTGCACCGCATCAATCCTTGATCGATCTTTTCACACAACAAAACCGATCTTGAATCGCTTTCGTTGACGTGCAATAGTCATTGGTCATCGTGCGGTTGAAAGGAATCTGACGTCACCGCTTACAGGGGGAGGAATCATGTTGCGCTCATTGATCTGTTTGACGGTCTGTTTTGGAATCGGAAGCCTTGGCTTTGCTGCGGAACCCGTTAAAAAGCCGAAATCTGGTAAGTCCAAGGTTTCTTCCATTCCGGTTGCTCCGACTGCGCCCGCCGCTTACTCTCCCATACCCCCCGTCGAAGGAATCCCGGCTGTCACTGCCAGTCCCTACGGCGATTCCAATTCCCAGCAAGACGCTCCAACATACATCTCTCCGACTCCGGTGACCCCGGCCTCGAAACGTTCAGAGGCTCTCAGCACGCCTCCCGTCGATCTGAAACCTGTTCCATTGACCGGCCAGAAGAAATGGGAAGCAATACTGGCCCAGCCTTCTGAACTGGATTTCGGCGACCGTCAGACGGTGACCGTGAAAGAACTGCTGGATCAGCTTCGTGAACGTCACCAGCTTTCGTTGCGATTGGATATCCCGACATTATCCGCTCTTTTGGGGAAGGAAAATGTGATTGGTGAGACGAAGGAACCCACAAAAACGGCTTCATTAATTGCCAAGCGAAATACCGCCATTCGAGTCATCAGCAGAAATCCCTCAAAAAAAGCACAGCTGATTGTTATTTCCGAACCTGAACAAAGTGCCAAGGCCGATTCAGATGACCAGGAACCGTCTGAAGACGCCGAAATCGAAAACAACGATGCTGATTCCAAAATGAAAGACGAGACCGGCGACAAAGAATGCGATGATGACTGCAACGACGACGACGCGGATCATGAAGAAAAGGCTAAAAGCGACGATGATGATGAAAAACCCGATACCAGTATCGTCGAAGAATTCCTCTCGCTCGAAGTCAACATCCAGACGATGTGCCTGAAGCAGACCAACGTTTCGACTGTACTTCGACAGTTGCTGGATGCCATGCCGATTGTGTTTGGAAACGATGTGATGGAAATGCCGTTTCCCATCTCTCTCACGAATGCCTGTCTGTTGGATTATCTTGTCGAAAACGATGGCTTGCTGATCACCACTCGCATGCAGGCCTTGTCCCACAAAGAAACTCGCGTTTATTCCGTCAAGCATTTGAGCAACCTGAATCCTGAACAGCTCGCCAAAATTGTGCGTCAATCGATCCGTCCCTGGAGCTGGCGATCGCAGATCAACGACCTGGGAGACCAGCTTCGCGGTAGCGGGCACGTCCCCTCCGAAATGGTCAAATCGATTGTCACTACGGGAGTCCAACTGGCGGCAGCACAGTCCGGTGCGACAGTCACGATTTCCGATAACGTCACCATTTGCAATAACGACGAATCATCCGAAGCCCCCAGCCCGTCAGAGAAATCTAAAAAGTCCGATGCAGAAGAGTTGGATGCTCTCGGAGACGCCACCGTCCATGGCCTGGTAACGCTGGCTCATGCAACGGTCTTAAGTCTTGAAATGGTCCATCATGCCGATTTCCCCACAGGGACGATTTTCACACTTCCAGGCAAATTGATTGTGACCCAGTCTCAAGCCACCCATCGGGAAATTGTGGATTTGCTCAAGCAATTGTCGGAAGACTAAGCCATTGCCAATTTTCTGAATCAAGATGCCACTGCTTGAACGACTTCGGTCAAGCAGTGCGCTCTTACTCTATTGTCTACTCTCTACTCTCTAAATCCGGGGTTGCCGTACTTTTTAAGATCGAGTAAAGACCTCACATGAGGTACCTCGCAAACGACGCCCAGTTCGACTCAAACCCGGCGCCCGGCGTCGTGGTCAAGGTCGCTGTTTCGTTGGCGCTCTGTTTTTCGCAGGGTTGTGCCACGACTCGAATGATGGTCCAATCGCCCACGGCAGCGGGTTTGAAACCGGCTGAACTGGTCGATACCTCCGCGTATGGTCCTGACGGCACACCACCTATGGTGTTCCGCCAGTTGTTCGCCCAGGGGGAACGAGTTCGTGCGTCGCAACGGCCCGATGTCATCCCTCCAAAACGATCTGCCCTGGTCCTCTCCGGCGGCGGATCTTACGGAGCGTACTCGGCGGGAATCCTCTGTGGATGGACTGAGGCGGGCAATCGCCCACTGTTTGATGTTGTCACAGGAGTCAGCACCGGAGCACTGATCGCTGTCTTCGCCTTTCTTGGCCCCGACTACGATGACGAGTTGTGTCGCAGTTATACGACCCTGAAATCGTCTGATATCTATCGCAGGAAGCATCTTCCCTGGGCTCTTTTGTCTGATTCTCTGAACGACAGCGAACCCCTGTTGCGACAGATCCAGTTGACCATCACGCCGGAAGTTGTCGAGCGGATTGCCGAAGCTCACGCGTGTGGTCGCCGGTTGTACATCGGCACCACTGATCTCGACGGTCGCCGTCCTGTGGTTTGGGATCTTGGCGCCATCGCCGCGTCTGGAAAACCCGATAGCCGTCTGCTCATTTGTAAATTGTTGCTCGCCTCGGCAGCGATTCCAGGCTTTTTCCCGACGGTGGAAATCCCCGTCGTGGTCGACGGCAGGAAATACATCGAACGCCATGTGGATGGTGGCCTGACCCAGCCACTGTTCTTTCGCCCGCCGTATATTCCACCCGAACAACGTTGCGCCGGGTCGCTCTCCGATGTGCTGTATGGATCTGACGAATACGTCATCGTCGCAGGTAAACTGTACGCCGATCCGCAGCCGGTACCGACTCGGGTCATCAAGATCGTTGGCGAAAGCGTCTCGACGTTTCTCTATGCCCAGACTCGCGATTCGCTCGTCAAGCTCTATATGCAAAGCCTGCTGACTGGAATGCAGTACCATCTTGCGGCCCTTCCAAATGATTTCGATGCTCCGATGTCAGGAGCGGATTTCGATCCGGTCGCCATGCGACACATGTTCGACGAAGGACGGCGTCAGGTCCTCGCCGGAACAGCCTGGCGACATACTCCACCAGGTGTCGGCAGCGGAGAAGAATTACTTCAACGCGCCGGCACAACACTGACCGTCGTTCCACACTCCCCACAAGTCATGCCGAACATGACTCAGCCAACGGAAGAATCCCCATCGGACCAGGAATTCGATATTCCTCCGACACCCCTCGACTAGCATTTCACGGGCAGAAGAGCGGGAGACTTGTAACTGATCGGTCGCACATCTGAGCGTTGCCACACAATAAAACGTGTTACCGCCGCCAGGCCAGTTCCCCGATTCTTTCGCCGGTCCCAAACAATCTCCCACGAAGTTCTAAAAAATTGACCAAGTTGGCAAAGTTGGCCAAGTTCCCTTTTTTATAGGGTTTGCGAGTGGCTCAGGGGTCGGGTGTTCAAATTTCAAAATTGGCCAACAGGTTCGCACGGTCAATGTCATCACGTTTCCCGGCGAATTTTGTAATTTGAACGCCCGACCCCTTCCCGCGAAACCTCCCAACCCGTCCAGGTGAGCCCAGAATGTTAATCCCGGGATTCTTCACTTCGTGACCTTCGTGACCTTATGTTCAAAATCCTGATTCGTCTTCAATTTGTCGTCTCATCGAAGCTAGAAAAAAGTTGGCAAAGTTGGCCAAATTCCCTGATTCGTAGGGTTTGGCACATCTCGAAGCTGGCCAATGTGACCAACTTCGTTTTCGCCTTGTCTTCATGAGGGTGAAGAAGATTTTGAAACACGGAGGCACAGAGATCACAGAGGAGGAGGAGCAAGAAAAATCCCGGGAAGGGATTTCTTTGCTCCCAACAATCGTCATTTTTTAAACAGGGACGACCATCAAAAACCGAGCTCTCCTCTTCCTCCGTGATCTCTGTGCCTCCGTGTTTCAGTCTCTTCTCTTAAAATCTTCGTTCGTCCGAGATCCCTCTTCAATCTCTGGTTTCATCCATGTTGAAGCAAGTTGGCCGAGTTGGTCAAGTTCCCTGTTTTGCTGCGTTTTTGAGAGCTTTCGCCTTGTCCGCTTCGGAACAGATCTCTGCCATGGTCTTGAATTCGAGCGTTCTTTTCGGTGGCTGAGGGCAACTGGCGATCACAGGCTGAATCAGCGGTTCTGGCAGGCGCCAAAACCATCGTCCATCTAATTTCTTTTCTTTCCCTTTGATACCGCCCAGCAGGATCAGTGCGCGCATCAATGTCTTCTCACTGATGTCATGACCAATCGCATCCTCTTTGAGGACGCTGGTATAAACAGGTCCGTCAGTCATTCGAGTTTTCAGCCAATCGGTCACCCGCGACAGTTCACTCTTCGCCGCCACGTGATGCAGTTTCTCTGTCTCCGTCGCGTCAGCCACGTACTGTTCCGCCGTCTGACGAACCCACTCGTTTTCCCAAGAGATCCGCTGATCCTCAATCG
Source organism: uncultured Schlesneria sp. (assembly GCA_903904835.1). Lineage (GTDB taxonomy): Bacteria > Planctomycetota > Planctomycetia > Planctomycetales > Planctomycetaceae > Schlesneria. The sequence continues at coordinate 31,689 of CAIVEI010000178.1, forward strand.
TAAAGCCGATACCAGGAGGAGTGTCACACAAGTTGGTTTTGACGGGCAACAGGACTCGTCGATCCGGTTCGTCGGGATCACGAACGATTGTCCAGACCGAACGAGCCACCTCGGCGAGGACCGGAGACGTCGGTGTCCAGTTGCCACGTTTCCCTTTCTCAATCTTGGACGGAGCGGCGATCAACAGGATCGCCGCTCCCGATCGGTTCGCCAGATCTGTCAGCTTTGCCATCGATGCCCTGATTTTCGCATCGTCGCGACCGTTCGTCGCCCCGAGAAAACTCTTGGCGGGATCAATCACAACCAGGCGACACGGCGCACCCGTCTCACGCAGCAATGCCAGATACAATTCAAGCGATTCAATTTCACCATCGTCATCAAGCTGGCTGCGTCTCGAGGCTGGTTTTTCCGACATGGCGTTCGTGTCATTGACAACGATGTTCACCGAAGGAAGCACGGCGCCTGCAGACTCCAGACGATGTCGAACCACGCTGGCAATCCCATCTTCGCCCGAGAACAGAATGACCTGACCCGGCTCCCCCTGATCATCATGAGCAAGACTACGCTCACCCCGAGTCAGCCGGGCGATGGCGTCCATCGCAAACAGACTCTTCCCGACACCCGGCTCCCCGGTCAATAACGTCAACTGTCCCTCAGGGATTATCCCCTTCCAAACCCATCCCGGCGGCGTCGCAGGGATCTCGCTCAATTTCTCCAGATTCATTTGTGTCTCCCCAGTCAATCAAACACCCAATGCCAAAAAGCCACGTGGCAGTCTCAATGACGTCAAGAATACTCAAGAGTAAATAGCGAGTCAATATAAAAAACAAAAAATATTTGTCGTAATAGCAGGTTTAGGCGAGTGGTGTGATGGGGGTTGGGGGATTCGGTTCGAAGTAGAAGGGAGAACACGATGGCGCGTGCCAATTTGAGATACGCAGCGGATTCCTGACGCCGATCGAAATCAGGGCGATTTTCAGCCTGGATGGGGAAATGACGGTGTATCGGGGCAGGTCCAGAGAAAAATGGACCTGTCCACATTTCTCCATTCGTTTTTTTCAACTGGCGAGTTCAGTGAGATTTCGTAACGCCCCTAAGACTTGCTGAATTACAGCGAGAATAAATCCAAGTATCAGGGCAATAATCCCCATCACAACCAGTAATTCGATCAGAGAATATCCTCGTCGTCGCATGGTCCGCTCGCATTCGGTTCGAACAGGCTTTAGGGCTTACGGGAAAAAGACGTTACGTCTTTAATTCTTTCCCTGAGTCTACCCAGCCGAAGGAAACAACGGAAGTCAAAAAATCCGCAAAAAAGGAAATTCAACAAACTTTTGAACGGTCTGTTGGCACGCGGTCGCATCGAACGTCGGCGCTAAAAGTCGCCTGGCGCGGGCTTTGCCCGCAACCCCATAACGAGAAGTATTTGAACCACGAAATACACGAAAAAAACAGCCGGTTCATTCGCGTCGAGTGGTGGGGTAGCACCACCGCTTTTCCCCATGGAACTTCGGGAAATTCTTAACCGATACAGTATGATGTTTTTGACCAGCGCCTACAATTCCACACAAAGTGCGGCAACCCTCACGATTTAGTCACAATTGAGGGCCGCAGAACTCTTGATTTTTCGAGGAAGCAGGCGATGCGATCTTTCAGCGGGGATGTTATTGAGACAAACGACCTGGGGGTCGTGGCGGAATATTGTCCCTACTGTGATCGTCTGATGAGTTGCCTGTTGAGGACAGTCAGCCGAGGCAACTATGTCTGCTTCGTGAAAATCGCGGAGCTCTCTCGAGAAAGTTCCTGCATGTGCACGGGCTGTCTCAAGACTTTTCCTGGCAAGCCGAACTGGAGTTACGCGGGGGTTGTGCCGATTCGGGAAGCGAGCAGCATGGAGCTGGACGAGCTTTTGACAAAGACAAATCCGATTCTGGCGGATCGAATTCATTTCAAAGAGCAAATTCGGGAATTGGGTGGCGATGACCGTTTCGCCGTTGCGTTCGACAATGTCGATGGGATGCGGCCGGGACGGCTTCGATCCGATTTGATGCGAAAATTGGTTGACTGGCCCCGTATGGGAGAATCGCAACGGACAGAACTGTCCGAGCACATCGGGGCGCTGTCGCACGCATGGAAATTCGCTCGACACATCGCCTTCGGATTTCCTGTGTCATCGGGATCGCTCCCCTTCGTCGCGGCTGCGATGATGGTTGGTCTGGTCTTGATCTGCGCTTTCGAAAGACAGAGTTGGTCATGGACAGCCGTCGCCCTGGGAGCAGGTGTGGCGGCAACACTGGTTGCGGAAACGATTTTGTTCAAGCGGCAGATCCGCCGGTGGACAACTCAGGTATTGATTCCTGAGGCTCAGGCGGCCAATGTCCCTTTGGATCGTTTCATCGCCGTTGTCGATGACATTCCAGGCCGCAAGCTGCCAGTGAAAGATGATCTCTGGCCCGTGAAAGACCAGCTCGAAAACATTCGCCAGGCATTAATCGCAGAAGGAAAAGATGGTCTCCCGCCCAAATCAGAATCGCTCGATGTCGAGGTCTCGCCGACGTCACTGCAAACCGATCAGGAGACTCCTTGAAAATCGTGATTCCTTCTCGCTCTTCGTGGTAATCACGTTTAATTTTTTTGCGTGGCGTGAAGATTTTGTATTGGGAGGGAATCTCATGTTGGCCTGATGAAACGGCATATTCACACGTAGAACTTTTGTTGCGGCAAAAAAGGAACCATTTCAATCAACGTCGCATCAAAATGTCTTTTTGCAGTGAATGGGCGTAACATACCAGCCCAGCGGCAGAGCGCCGCAGCGACAGCCGCAAGGCGTCGCCCTCGGTGTGCACGATTGATTACGTCCGCCATGTTAAGGGCAGCACAATTTCTATCGAACGCCATCTCTTGCACGCAACAGGCTCGAGCCACCAATCTCTTCTCTCCTGAATTCCGATCAGTTCATCAGGCCACCCTTGCCCCACTGGGGTGCGGGCCAAGCCCGCGCTGGGATAATCACGTCCGGGTCCTTCGAGCGCCGCGAAATAGGTGCACGCATCGACTAAGCGTCTCCGCAGAAGCCTCTCCCTCGTATTAGTTGCTGAGGAAGTGTGAAATAGCAACTCGCTTAAGCGACGGTCTACGTTGCTTAAGCATCGCTATCGACGATCATGCGAAAAACCCCTGAAACTCACGGAAATCCGCAAGAATCAGGGGTTGAAGGATGGGTGATGAGGGATTCGAACCCCCGACATCCACGGTGTAAGCATGGCGCTCTAACCAGCTGAGCTAATCACCCGAAAATCGGCTGCTTTCACAGGCCGGAATCGACAATCTGATTTCGAACCCAAAACACCTGCAACATGAATTCATCGCAGGTCATTTATCGTTTTTCAAACTCTCGATTGCAAATAATCCTGAGTTTCCGATAGGGCCTGATATTTTGGCAGGTCACCTGAAAACACACGAATTACGGTCGGGCAGTCTAACGCGAAGGGCTTGGATTTGTCCAGCATCTTTGTTTGAAGCTGTTTTTGTGATCGATTTGGCGCACGAGATTCGTCATGTTGCCGAATGAGTTCGGTTCGTCGTTTTTTGTGAAGGAGCTCCCGTGAAGCTTCGTCTCGGAATAAAGTCGCTCTGTCACTCAGCCGAAAGAATCGCCGAATTGCGGCAGGTCTCGGCTGTCACGTGAAAGCCTCGATGGAAAACTCGGTAACTTGCAATTCAGCACCCTTCTCGTCGGAAAGGCTGTCGGTTTTCGTAGTGTGGGCTTTAGCCTGCGCAAGATGCTGTGTCGCACGGGCTGAAGCCCATGCTACGAGTTGTGGCTCACCATTCTCAACTTACCAAAACTGGCAGCCTGGGAGCGAGAAGGGGGCTTTGGAAGAAATCCTGAAACTTAATTCAAAAAGTCAGCTTCCTCATGCGAGGGATTCCTGAGCTCTGAATTCCAAAATTCATCGCTTGAATCGACCCTCGATCGATTGCTTAAAGGCGTTTTTGAAGAGTTTGTTAACAAATTCTTCATCTACTCACGTTAACGCTGAAATATGATTGTGTTGATGGTCGTGAACGCGTAAACCTGACCAGCCTATAAATTTAAGGTGTGTTTTGAGAAGCCATTCAGGAGACTGTTTGTATGCTGGTGCGATTTCGACAACGTCAAGGATTTACGCTGATCGAACTGCTGGTGGTGATTGCCATCATTGCTGTTCTGATTGCACTTTTGTTGCCTGCGGTTCAACAGGCTCGCGAAGCGGCTCGCCGCACGCAGTGCAAGAACAATATCAAGCAGATGGGTTTGGCCTGCTTTAATTACGAATCGACCTACGGTCGGTTTCCGAGTGCAGGAAAAGGATTAGACCCCTCGAACATCGGCACCAAGGCGATGTTTCCCGTTTCAACATTCACATCGATGCTCCCCTACATCGACATGGCTCCGTTGTACAACAACTTCAATTTTCAGGTTCACTATACGAATGCAACCATTTCCGCTAACCGCACTGCTGCAATGACCAAAATCACGTCGTTCCTTTGCCCAAGCAATGCGGTCAACGCTGCCGACACTTTTGGGTACGGATTGACGGATTATATGCCCCTTGCCTATGTCGACCTGGCTGCGCCGGGGAACGCGGCCGGCGTGGCACCTGGACTGCGTAATCCGTGCACCGCAGGGTCGATCGGTTCGTGTAAGGACACGGCATTCGGGCTGTACTGCAATCGAATTGGCGACTCAACTGATGGTGCCAGTAATACCATCGCAATCATTGAAGACGCGGGACGACCCAGTCTTCAAACTGCAGGCAGTCCTTATGCGCCGAATCGCTACGTTGGTGGCACGCCGCCGGGGATCGACACGACTCAGTTGTGCGCTGGAGGGACATCAATGTGTCCGAACCGCTGGGCGGATTCGGACAACGGTCAGGGGATTTCCGGTCAAGCGAATGCCGTTGCGGGGTCAACTGGTATTATCAATCAGAACGCGACTCCGTATGGCGGACCCGCAACCTGTCTTTGGACAGTGAACAATTGCGGCCCGAATGCAGAGCCATTCAGCCTGCATATCGGCGGTTGCCACGCACTGCTTTGCGACGGTTCCGTTCGATTCATTTCTCAGAATATTGACACTCAGACGATTCGTCGGCTGGCCGACAGAGCTGACGGAGAAGTGCTCGGCGACTTTTAATCAAGCTTGTCATTCAATCAAGAATGTCATTTAAACGACAAGCTTGACGGGTATTCAAAAAAACGCCCTGGAGAAAACTCCGGGGCGTTTTTCGTTTTCGGACATTTCGGGGTCGGCGTCTTGAATGCCCTGTTGACTTCAAGCAATCTTACGCAGATCAGCGTCTCGGGTTCGGCCGCATGTTCGATGATGCGGCGACGGAATGCTAAATGGTTACCCGGAAAATCGAGAGCCGCCGGACAGAGTCGAACTGTCGACCTATGCTTTACGAAAGCATCGCTCTGCCAACTGAGCTACGGCGGCCTTACTTTGGAGGAGAGATAATAACAGAATCCGGTCGGTCAGCAAGACAACGATGAAACTATGGTTTCTGACGCGAAACAAGTCTCCGTAGTGGCTCCCGTTGTCACCGGCGGCGGGCACAATGGGTTGCGGGCGAAGCCCTCAGTGGGTTTTTCCGGGAAACTGGCGTCCTGGTTATTCTCGCAGTTCGTCAATTTTTTTGAGTATCTGTCGATTGGGGCGGGGCTTTCGCGGTCGTTTTTGGGGTAATCAGTTTTTCTGTCATCTCGCCTTGAGCATCGAGCAGCGTTTGTGCTCCAAATGCACCGACGACTTTTTCATCGATTTTGAGTGATCGAGAGAGCAGTCGCCCGTTCTTCAGGTCGAATTCAATCACGCCCGATGGTGTCTGCTGCACGGTTTGTCGCAGAATGTCCGGGTCGCTGACGGGTATTCGCAGGCTGGTCCGGAACCGGATGGTGGCAATTTCGTTTTCGACCTTGGTCAGTTCGAAGACTCGAATCAGTCCGAGTTCTCTTTGCAATTGATTTCCGACCGATGCGACAGAGACCTTGGTTTCGATTTTTTCGTTCCATTTGTCCCCGACCTTGACGGGTTGTTCGGGGAAGACAACCAGGAAGTTAATGGCGGGGTCCGTTTTCTCGGCCGCATCCGAGAAATTCTTCGGAACGTCGTCGACGAGCAGGGTGACCTTCAGCAGTTTGCCGTTGGGTGCCACCTGAAACCGCGCCAGGGGCCGGCCGATTGTTCCGGCAAGGTTCTCGAATCCTTTTGGAACGACTTCGTCCTTGGAGCTGTCATAGCCAACAATGCCGGCATCGCCGGTTGTCGACGCCATCCGGACGTGCTCGACGATCGGCTCGATCGTAGCGCCTCCTGATTCATCGGTTGAGACGATGCGGTACGATTTCATGCACTGTGTCTGTTGGATTGCCCGGGACAGGCTGTTCGACGTCTGGGTTGTCAGTTCGGCTCGATCCGAGAGTTCGTAATGTAAAAACTGCCCGGTGTTGAATTTGTAGGCCAGTTGATAGGCGGTTTCGTCGGCGTTGACCGTGCAGGGAACAAAAGTCGTTGATGCGATGAGCGTTGCAGCCAACCATGATAATTTGTTCGACATTTTTTTGTCCTCGTGACAAGAACCAGCGTATGGTCTTCTAAGCGATTGCCCTCACAGAGGATAGCTCTGTTGATGGCGGTATTCGCAGGTGATTAAATCATGCTTTGGATGGTATCAAACGGGTGAAAAAACGGAGAGATCAGTTTTCGGTCAAAATAATTTGCGTCTGAAGGTTGACTCACAGAATGCCGATGATAGAATCTCCTCCCCGCCAGCACGCAAGTCGCAGCGGGGAACCTGATCTTTGAAAACACGGTTGGAGAGAATTGAGAATCAGTTTTGTTCGTATTGATGCGGTTGCTGGCCGTGCAAAGACCTTGTCTTACAAGGCTTTCAGAAATGAAAGTTTTTGCCGGCCTTGTGACAAAATGATCGTGGAAGCCGTACAGCTTCCGGTCGAAAGACAATGATCAGTCAGCGTATGGCCAGCGGACAAACCCACGTTAACATTTTCAGTGAAGGTCAACGCAAGTTGATTGACGCTGTTTCTGAAAACAATACTCAAAGGGTTTGATCCTGGCTCAGAATGAACGTTGGCGGCGTGGATTAGGCATGCAAGTCGAGGGAGAACCGCAAGGGGACACCGGCGAACGGGGTAGGATCACGTAGGTGACGTACCCCCAGGGCGAGGATAGCCACGGGAAACTGTGGGTAATACTCGATAATCTTCCGGATCAAACCGGAAGCAATGGGTGAGATTCCACCTGGGGAGCGGCTTACGCAGTATCAGCTAGTTGGTGAGGTAACGGCTCACCAAGGCTATGACGCTTAGGGGGTGTGAGAGCATGGCCCCCACCACTGGCACTGAGACACTGGCCAGACACCTACGGGTGGCTGCAGTCGAGAATCTTCGGCAATGGACGAAAGTCTGACCGAGCGACGCCGCGTGCGGGATGAAGGTCTTCGGATTGTAAACCGCTGTCAGAGGGGATGAAGTATACGAGAGCTATCTCTTGTATTTGACAGAGCCTCAGAGGAAGCACGGGCTAAGTTCGTGCCAGCAGCCGCGGTAATACGAACTGTGCGAACGTTATTCGGAATCACTGGGCTTAAAGGGTGCGTAGGCGGTTAACTAAGTCACGTGTGAAATCTTCTGGCTCAACCAGAAAACTGCGCGTGATACTGGATGACTTGAGTGAGGTAGGGGTGTGTGGAACTTCCGGTGGAGCGGTGAAATGTGTAGAGATCGGAAGGAACGCCAGCAGCGAAAGCGACACACTGGGCCTTGTCTGACGCTGAGGCACGAAAGCTAGGGTAGTGAACGGGATTAGATACCCCGGTAATCCTAGCCGTAAACACTGAACACTGGAGGACGGGGGCTTCGGCCTTCGTTCTCGTAGCGAAAGCGTTAAGTGTTCCGCCTGGGGAGTATGGTCGCAAGGCTGAAACTCAAAGGAATTGACGGGGGCTCACACAAGCGGTGGAGCATGTGGCTTAATTCGAGGCAACGCGAAGAACCTTATCCTGGGTTTGACATGCATGGATTAACCCTATGAAAGTAGGGCCACGCTCGCAAGAGTGGAACATGCACAGGTGCTGCATGGCTGTCGTCAGCTCGTGTCGTGAGATGTCGCGTTAAGTCGCTAAACGAGCGAAACCCTTATCCTTAGTTGCCAGCACGTTATGGTGGGGACTCTAAGGAGACTGCCGGTGTCAAACCGGAGGAAGGCGGGGATGACGTCAAGTCCTCATGGCCTTTATGCCCAGGGCTGCACACGTGCTACAATGGGGCGTACAAAGCGTCGCAAGCCTGCGAAGGCAAGCTAATCGCAAAAAGCGTCCCCCAGTTCGGATTGCAGGCTGCAACTCGCCTGCATGCAGCCGGAATCGCGAGTAATCGCAGATCAGCATTGCTGCGGTGAATGTGTTCCTGAGCCTTGTACACACCGCCCGTCAAGCCACGAAAGCGGGGGGCATCCGAAGTCGCTGCGTGAACCGCAAGGACACAGGTGCCTAAGATGAACTCCGTGATTGGGACTAAGTCGTAACAAGGTAGCCGTAGGGGAACCTGCGGCTGGATCACCTCCTTTCTAAAGGATATTGGTCAATTGCGCCAGAGCAGTTTTGGTGGACCGGTTTACCGGTCGCTACATCAGAACTCTCAAATCAATAACAAAAACAGTCCGCATCATTCGACAATCCTGATTCTTGAACTCTCCAACCTGTTCATACAAAACCGTCACTCGGATCAAACCGGGTGACGGTTTTTTCGTTGCCACGTTGGTAGCGATTCAGTTGACGAACCAGCAAGTTGATCGTCCGCATGGCAACTTGGAAAACGCTCGCAAGAAGGCACGGTCCAAGTTTTCGCCGACATGTTGGACCGTGCAACATTCGGAAAGTTCCAACTGACAACGAACGCTTTCAACAAGAAATGGGAGAACCACGAAACGGTACTGGCATTGTGGTTCGCATACTTCAATTTCGTTCGCAAGCACATGACCGTGAAAGAAACGCCAGCGATGGGAAGCGGACTCGAAAACCACGCCTGGACGATCCGTGAACTGATCGAGAAATTAGCGAAGTTCTGAGATTGGGATTGAAAACGAGCGACCCCGGCGGTATGCAGGCGTTTGTTTATTTCATCGAGACAATCACATGTTCAAGCGAATCAAGCCGCTTTTCATCAACGGACGGCAAATTACTGACCCGCTCGCAATCGAAATGGCCGAGTATATGAATGAGGAACGAGCATTATACGTCGCCCACTTACGGGTTGAGCGAGAGTATACATGGTCAATGATCACGGAGGAATGCGCGCGGGAATGGGGAAAGAATTTCGGCGGCAGGCTCGGCGCTGGTCAGTCGCTGTGCGGACTGGCTTCGGCATATCTGGGTGAGAATTGGGACTACCTGGATTCCGTATGATGTCAAAAAATCTGACCCACGCTAATCACCCACTACCCGATTTGCAGTTCTTATTGCATGGTTCGATCGCAGGTCGTTATTCTTTTAAGCATGAGCACGATCGATCTGACACCGCTTTTGAAATCGCCTCGACTTCCTGAATTCGCGGCCGCGCTCAACGACCGTCTGCAGACGGAGACTGTAGCGCGAGAACGTTTCTACGATGAAATGACAGACGGAGAAAAAGTTGAATTCATCGAGGGTGAGGTCATCATGCATTCACCCGCTCGGAATGAGCATCTGGTTGTGAAACTCAATCTTGCGACATTGCTTATGACGTTCGTCCGTGATCGAGGTTTAGGCGAAGTAAGAGACGAAAAGTGTCTTTGCATTTTTCCTCGGAACGATTACGAGCCAGACATCGTTTTTTTCGGCCCTGAGAAGTCTGCCACCATCCAGCCGAAGACGATGAAATTTCCGGTCCCCGATTTCGTGGTCGAAGTCTTGTCAGAATCGACTGAAAGCCGCGATCGCGGCGTCAAATTTGAGGATTTCGAAGCACATGGGGTCAGTGAGTATTGGATCGTCGATGCCGAGACTGAAATCGTCGAACAGTACATCGTTGAAAATGGGGTGTTTCGCCTGTTGCTGAAATCAGGTTCGGGGGAAATCATGAGCCGATCTGTCGCAGGGTTTCAGATCCCCATACGAGCGATTTTCGATCCATCGGAAAATCTGTTGACGCTGAAAAAGCTTCTCAAATAATCGAGCGCGAGCGATACCTGCAATTCAATCTCAAACGATGCAATGCAGTGGATCAGCGAGGTAATACATCGCTTCGAGTGCGCGAGGGTCATCAGCCGTCACCAGTGGTCCCGGCGTAATGATCTCCAGCGGGACGGTTTCGATCTTTTCTTTATTTCGGGCAATGAACTGACCTAGAAACAATGCGGTCTGGTGGATTCGGCAGACGGGATTGACTGCGGACGCGGCGAGCGTGCCGTTCTTGATCGCGTCGAGACCATCCTTCTGGCCATCAACAGCCACGACGGTCATTTTTTCATGAATCGTTCCCTTTAATGCAGGGATCGACCCCAACGCCATGTCATCGCTGTGGAAAAACGCCCCGGCAATCGGAGTCGTCTCCTGCTGGAGCAATGCCTCGAACGTGTTGCGGGCTTTTTCCTTTTTCCAGTCGCACCAGCGGACTCCGCCACCGACGACTTCCACTTCGGGAAATTTCTTGACGATGTTTTCGAAGCCCTGGCGTCGACCCTGTGCTCCACTGTGGCCATCCAGCCCGCCGATATGGATGACTTTTCCTTTGCCGCCGATTTTTTGCATCAAGTATCCGACGCTTTTCTCGGCCATGTCGACGTGGTCTGGAGTGACTTCGCACCAGACGCCTGTGGCGCGCATCTTGTCCATGTCCACCAGCAATGTATCCATCGAGATCACCGGAATCCCACGCGCTTTGAGTCGCTTGCATGGTTCTGCCAATGAGTCGATCTGAACGGCCTGGAAGCAGCAAAAATCCCAGTCGCGATTGGTCAGTGAATCAATCTTGTCACGCTGCCGACCTGGGTCGAATTCACCGTCGAACCATTCGATTTCGACGTTCAGCAGCCCCCCCCAAAGCTCTGCTGTTTTCTTCCCCAATTCGCACCAGGTACTTTGCAGTCCCGCGTTAGAAAATGCGGCTCGCAGAGGCTTTTTCGTGGATTCGGTCGCGGGTGGCAGTGCCGACTGTGCACATCCGGCGATCGTCATTCCCAAGGCACCCGTCGTGCCGATAGCCAAAGTTTCGAGAAAATCACGTCGTGAAGCAGCCATGGCGTTCCTCTGATTTATGGAGTCGATTGAAGAAGTTTTTCGAATTTTAACGGGCTCAGTCTACAGTCGTCCGCTGCGGAAGATTCCGTAGACCAGCCAGATCGCCAGAAGACTTGAAATGACATAGATGGGCAACGTCACCCAGATCGTGCTCGAGCCTCTTGAGATAATCAGCGCCGAAGCGACGATCAAGGAGCCAATCACCATACCAACAACCAGACGATTACTCGAACGTTCCAGCTCGAGAATAAAGTGGTCCAGATTGCGGTGTTCGAGTTGGATTCGTAAGTCGTCCTGGCTGAGCTTGCGCAGCGTCCGGTTAATATGGCCTGGGATATCATGCGCATAGCCAAGCAGGCTTTGCGATTCGGACCACATCCGTTCGGCCATGCGCGACGGGGAGTATCGTTCTTTGACCAGTTTTTCGATGAATGGCTGCAGGTGTGCCGCCAGATTAAATTCCGGGTCGAGCGTGCGACCGACCCCTTCCAGTGTCACCAGGCAACGAATCAGCAGCATGAGACTGCCCGGACATCGAATCCCGTGATTCGATAAAATCGCGACGAAGTCCGAAAGAATGTGTCCGACATTTAAGCGTTCCAGTTCGACCCCATAATAATTCGAGACGAAGTCCCGCATGTCGATCTGAAGGAGTGGCCGATCAATTTCCCGATGTAATTCACCAATCTGAAGGACCAGCCTCACGGCAGCGTCAACATCTTGCTGGCTGATCGCCAACAGCAGGTCAACGAGTTGCTCGCGAGTTTTCCCGTCGAGCATTCCAATCATTCCGTAGTCGAGCAAACAGAGTGTTCCGTCGCGCAGGATGCGGACATTGCCGGGATGTGGATCGCCGTGAAATACCCCGAATTCGAAGGCTTGCTTCATGAAAATTCGGGCGCCATTGGCCGCAATTTCCGCTGGAGTAAACTTGGCGCCGACCATCAGTTTCAGTTCGTCAATCCTGAGTCCATCGACATATTCCATCGATAAGACCGCTTCGGTCGTCAGTTCCCAATAGACCTGCGGGACGTAAAGCGTGGCATCCTGGCGGAACAGCCGACGAAATTCGTCCATTGTCCGTCCTTCGCGGGCAAAGTTCAGTTCGCGTCGAATCGACCGTGCGAAGTGATTGACGAGTCCGATGGGATCAAAAATCCGCGACTCAGGAATGTTACTTTCGAGCAGGATCGCCAGCTCTTGCATCAGCAATAAATCCCGTTCGACATCGCGAACCGCCGTCGGGCGTCGAATCTTGATTGCTAAGGGAGTTCCGTCGAAGTGTGTTGCGCGATGGACTTGTCCCAGCGAACCTGCTGCCAGCGGGGATCTTTCGAAGCTGGCGTACAGCTTTTCCACGGGTTGGCCAAGTTCGGCTTCAAGCTGGGCAACCGCTTCGTCGGAAGGGAATGGAGGGACCCCTTCCTGCAGCTTTTGTAATTCGATCAGCATTCCAGGGGGGACGAGGTCTGGCCGAGTGCTCATCACCTGGCCAAACTTGATGAATGTCGGCCCGAGTTTTTCGAGCGCCATCCGGATTCGTTCCACCTGTTTCAGGTGTTTCAAAGGTTCCGGAGGGTTACGGCTGAAACTACGACGCCATCGATACCAGAAATTGCGCAGACCAATACGATCCACCAGATCCCCGAACCCGTGGTTCAAAAGGACTGTCACGATTTCGCTGGTTCGTCCGATATTTCGGAGCAGCCGAAAGGGATTGGCTTCCACTTGGATGCTCCTTTTGGCGACTACGCTTTGAAGCCGGTCATGTAGGGAAGCTGACTGGCCGTTTGTTTGACGGACGTGGCACCGTCAAGCAACTGTCCCAGGAAGTCCCAGTTGCCCGTTGTCAGCGAGGAACGTGCACTTTCCAGGATCTCGATGCCGAATACGATCTCATCAGAGCGAACTTGTTTACTCAGGAGATCAATGGTGATCACGCGTGTCGGATTTTCCTCAACCGCTTTGGCGAGACGATCGAGGTCCGGACGCGAGGCGGCCACGCAGGGAATTCCCAGCGTCGTGCAGTTCCCGAAAAAGATTTCAGCGAATGACTCGGCGATGATTGCTTTGATTCCCCATCGCATCAAAGCTTGGGGCGCGTGTTCGCGGGACGAGCCGCAACCGAAGTTTCGTCCGCCGATCAGCACAGAACCGTGTCGAAAGCGGGCATCGTCAAACGGATGCGACTTGTCCTGAAGACGGTCATCCTCGAAAGCATGATCTCCGAGACCGTCAAAGGTCACGCAGCGCAAAAACCGAGCCGGGATGATTCGATCGGTGTCGATGTCATCCAGTAGTAAGGGAACGCCACTGCCAAAGATTTGGGTGATATTTTGCATGGTGATAACTTTTTTGAATTATTCTTGTTCGAGCTTCGGCTCGGGGAGGAAGAATGAAAGAACCAGGTTGACGAAAAATAGTGTACCGGCGACTGCGGCAGCCATGTAAGCAATTTTTGCCTCGGGTGTTTCGCCAGGAGCGAACGGGAATCTCACCAGATACTGCGTGACGCCGAAAAACATTGTTCCGATCATACGTCCGCCAATATTGGCTGCAAAACTCTCACCGGTTCCTCTCAGGTGAACTGGGAAAGCGTGTGGTAAGTAATTTCCCCAGAAGCTGAATTGAGCAACAGTGAAGAAACCGGCAAGGAAGATACCAATCCCCAGCAGAGAAATGTGCAAACCATGAAAGCCAGGAATCCTGCTGATGTCCAGGCTGTAAAAGGTTGTTTCATGGCCTCTTGCAAACGCGATAAAAATCAGTGGGGTCAAAATTAAACCGGGGATCAGAAACACTCGCAGAAGTTTTCGACGACTGGCGAACAGGACGATGATCGCGGCAAGACAGAATCGTCCGACCAGCCCACCAACCTCTTGCGCTTTCGTGTATTCTGCCGCCTTCTTTTGAGTAACCTCACCCCCTATTCTCGCAGGAATTCCCTTGATCTTTTCCTGAGCCTTTTCCGGGTCTGGGGCATTGGCCAATTCTTTTTCTTTGGCGACCTTTATTTTTTCTGCAGTTTCCGCTTTTACCGCGTCAATCCCGGCGACGATTTGCGGAATTTGCTGAATGGCCCCGAATGCGACGCCATAGCTGCAGGCGAACATTGCTGTTGTGACCAACGTCGTTGTTCGTAATTGAGGTGCAAATAGTTCTGCGATGCTTGGGCGGCGCAAGGTTCCCGATTTCTTTTTCTCGGCCCATTTTGGTGACTCTGGCAAAAATGGGCGAATCAAAATCAGCGGAATCGCTGGGATGATTCCAGACATCAGTGTGTATCGCCATGCGGCGTGAGTGTCAGTGATCTGTCCTATAAGTCCGCTCAAAAATTCCGGAAGTTTGATTTCGGGAAGCGAGCTCATATACATCAAAATCAAACCATTCGCGAAAGCAACTAACAATCCCCCGATCGACGAGTAGGCCTGCGTATAACCGAGCACCTTCTCGCGTTGGGTGGGGTTGTCAAACAGCTCGGCAAGCCAGGCAACCGCAGCAACGAATTCAACACACACTCCGATAAATGTGGTCGTTCGGAAAAACAAAAGCATTGGCAGGCTTGTTGAAAATCCGGCGGCAAAAGCAGAAAAGGCGTAGAGCAGAATGCTCCACGTCAGTACGCGTCGACGTCCAAGCCGATCGGTCAAATATCCACCCAGGAGACCGAAAATTCCCCCGAAAAAGGCAGGAACATAAAACATCAACGTCGTCCATTGCCACCACGCGTCTTTGTTTGCTGGCGTGATATCTGCGAGCTCCTTCAGTGCAGGTCTGATGATCAATGGCAACATCAGCAGTTCGTAGATATCGAAAGCAAAGCCAATCGCGGCGATCACGCAAATTAACCATTGGGTCCGGGTCAAACGGAGCGGTTCAGCGTGAGACGGAGCGGGAGCGGACATGGAAACTCCTCTGAGATGTCAATCGGCGGGATTCGAAACAGGAGGGCGTATCGCGTCACATCAGTTTAAGCCGACATACGCCAGCCGACAACCATGTGAAGAAGAACATTGCTAATGCCGATACCTTGATCGAAGTTCGGCTTCGTCCCGTTTTCGTAGTCTTCAAACGCCTCAGTCATCGGGGAAATTGCCAAGAATGGGTATTGCCCTCGAAGTCAAGAACCAAAAATGAGAATTTTACCCACGTAAAACCCCCAGCTTTGACATCAGAAATGGCCGTGGCTAGGATTCGGCTTTCCTGAACGTTCCGTAATGATTTTCCGAGCACGTTGTGACCAAAAGCGACAACAATCGCGACGGCCGTAACTCAGTCGCTCGGGGCTACGTAATTGCAACTCGGGTGTCGTCGATCGGGATGCAGATGGCCATACCACCCTTAATCGGGTATTGGGCAGATGCGAAGTTTAATACGGCTCCCTGGTTGGTGATTCTCGGCGCTGCGTTAGGTTTCTCGGTTTCGCTGCTGGAGTTGATAAAGTTTGCTAAGGACAGCGAAGTTCCAAAAGATTAAGGCCAAGAGGCTTGTTCGAAGTTGAGGGTTGGGATGTACTCCCTTGCGCGTCGTCAGGCTGTGTTTACGCTGGGGATGCTGGTTTTTGGCGGTCTTGCTGCTGCTGTTGCCTTCGGGGTGGTTGGTTTAAAGGGTGTTGAGGGCGTTTGTTATTCGGTTTTGTTGTGTTTAATTCCGGGGTGGTTGACGATCTACTCCAGTGTTTTGCTAAAGAGTCCTCAGCTTACTGCGTATGTCGTGCTTGTAGGGACCGCGCTTCGGATGGTTTTTGTGTTGCTGGGTTTGTTTGCGGTGGGTGTTCTTCGTCAGGATCTCGGGTTTCGCGAGTTTACAGTTTGGGTGATTTTCAGCTATCTGGTTGCGTTAGCTCTTGAAACTTGGATGGTTTTGTTGCCTGCTTCGGCAGAGGCGGTTTCGGCAGAGGCGGTTTCGAATCGTTGAAATTGTTGGTATCGGCGGAAGTTATGGATCCATTTCATCACGTGCGAGACGGCAGCGAATGGGAGCTCCCCCAGTTCGTGCTCAATTTCTTCGGGCGTGATACGCACTTTGTGTTGCCGTTCGGGCTCACGAAATACATGGTTTTGCAGGTTGTGGCTGCGGTCCTCGCCTTTTTGGTTTTCCGTGGGCTGTCGCAGCGGGTTGCGGGTGGTAAGCCGGTGAAAGGTGTTTTCTGGAATTTCTGGGAAATGCTTGCCCTGTATGTTCGTGATGAGATTGTTCGTCCGTCAATCGGAATTCCGCATGATGATCACGATGATCATGCTCATGATGGTCACGATCACGATCATGCTGCCGATGAGCATGGGCATTCTTCGGAGGCTCATGCTGCTGTCGAGGTAGGTCATCCAGCCGATAAATATCTTCCGTTTGTTTGGAGTGTGTTTTTCTACGTCTTGTTCTGTAATCTGCTTGGTGCCCTTCCGCTCATGGGTTCGCCAACTGCAAATATTAACGTGACTGCTGTGCTCGCCTTGATGGTGTTTATTCATGTGGTGATGTATGGGTCACAGAAGTCTGGGTTTGGTGGATATTTAAAGTCGCTCGTGCCGCATATGGATCTCCCTGGGCCGATTGCTGTGTTGCTTTTACCGATGATCTGGGTGATTGAAGCGGGTGGGTTGTTGATTAAGCACGGTGTGCTGGCAATTCGGCTTTTTGCCAATATTATGGCCGGGCATACTGTTCTCGGTGTGTTCCTGGGTTTTATTGCCTTGGCTGGTTCGTTGTGGCCCGTTGTGATTCCTGCCAGTATTCTGGGTCAGGTTGGAATCGGGATGCTGGAGTTGTTTGTGGCGTTCCTTCAGGCCTATGTGTTCGCTCTGTTAACGTCGTTATTCATTAGTGCGGCTGTAAATCCTCACTGATGTTTTGGTGTGTCAAATGTCATTGGGGTGTCCCCAAGTTTCCTGGTCAGGAGAGTTGAAGTGAGTCAGAATTTGCGAGTCTTGGTTTACGGTGTTGGGTTGTTCCTTGTGTTTGCAGCTCCTGCTTTCGCCGCTGACGGCGGTAACAGCGGCCTGCATTTCTCCGGTGCAATCGGTGCAGCTCTGACGATCATCGGTGCTGGCTGGGCCATCGGAAAGATTGGAACCGCTGCTGTTGAAGGAATGGCTCGTCAGCCAGAAGTTGCTGGCAACATTCAGACCGCGATGATCATCGCTGCCGCTCTGGTTGAGGGTGCGACATTCTTCGCGTTGATCGTCTGTATGGGCAGCAACAAGGATTACAAGCCTTACAACTGATTGCGTCTTGGTTGAGTTTGGTTCGTTTAGTCAGGTGATCGGTTATGTGTCGCGTGCTTTCACGACTGATGTCCGCTCTGATGTTGTTTCTGGTGCTCTGTTCTCCAGTGCTGGTTTGTGCGGAAGCTCATGCCAATGCTGAAGGTCATCACGAGGAAGGGCATGCAGGAGCTCATGCCGAAGGTCTGCCGATGGAGCCGAAATGGGACTTGGCTCTCTTTTCGGTGATCACGTTCGGCGTTTTTCTGGCGGCTCTGCGATTCGGCGCCTGGGGCCCGTTGCAGGCTGGTCTGAATGAGCGTGAGCGAGGTGTTAAGCAGAACATTGCTGATGCCGAGGCGGCTCGTGTGAAATCCGAGGCGCTGCTCAAAGATCACGAGGTCAAGCTCGCCAAGGTTCAGGAAGAAGTTCGGGATATCCTGGCGGAAGCGAGGCGAGATGCCGAGCATACAAAGCAGGAGATCATCGCGGTTGCTCAAAAGGAAGCTGACGCAACCAAGCACCGTGCGATTGCCGAAATCGAACGATCGCGAGATCAGGCGATTTCGGAGTTGTTCGACTACGTGTCGAACAATGTCGTCGATGCGACAGAGAAGGTCATTGGACGTCATCTCACTGGAGAAGACCATGACCGACTTGTGAAAGAAGCCTTGGCTGAATTAAACGTTCGGCGGAACTAGGGAGCTGTCTGACGTGGATTCGCAAGATCTCCGTACTCGTATCCCTTCCGTGATGGAAGACCCCGGCGCCCGTTCGGTCGCCAAGGTCTACTCACATGCTTACCTGGAATCTGCAGCAGGTGCTGGTGGTGTCGATTTGGCGCTGGAAGAACTTGGCTCTTTCGTCAAGGATGTCCTTGGATCGAATGCCGAGTTTGACCGGATGCTGCGGACTCAGGAATTAAACGTCGAGGCGAAGTTGCAACTGCTTGAAAAAGTGGTTGTGCCTCGATCGAGTCCATTGTTTGCAAATTTTATTCGCGTCGTCGCTCATCACGATCGGCTCGAATTGTTGCCGCTGATTTATGACCTTGCCGTTCGTGAGAGCGAATTGCGTCTGAATCAGCGGCGAGTGCAGATCACGAGTGCATCCGAGCTCACATCTGAGACGCTCGAATCCATTCGGCAGAAGATGGCTACGGCCTTGTCAACACAGCCCATTTTGGAAACGCGAGTCGATCCATCATTACTTGGTGGAATGTTGATTCGCGTCGGCGATACCGTCTATGACGGTTCCTTGAAAACTCAAGTAAAACAACTTCGCGTACTTTTGCGCGAGAGGTGTCTGAATGAAATTCAACGCGGGCGAGATCGCTTCAGTCATCAAGACGGAAATTGAAGGCTTTCGCGGACAGATTCAAACCAGTGAAGTCGGTCGAGTCGTCGAGGTCGGTGACGGCATCGCACGAGTGTACGGCTTGGCAACCGCCATGGCCGGCGAAATGGTCGAATTCACCAGAAGCGGTGTTCGAGGCCAGGTATTCAACCTGGAAGAGAACTCCGTCGGTGTGATCATCCTCGGCGATTACCTGAAAATCACCGAAGGGGAAGAAGTACGGACCACCGGTTCGTTGCTGTCGATTCCTGTCGGGGAAGAACTGATTGGCCGCGTCGTTGACCCGTTGGGCAATCCGCTCGACGGCAAAGGCCCTGTTCTCTCGACTCACACACGTCCCTTGGAGACGACTGCTCCTGGTGTTGCCGGTCGGCAGCCGGTTAAGCAGCCGCTTCAGACCGGTATCAAAGCTGTCGATGCGATGACGCCTGTTGGACGTGGTCAGCGTGAGTTGATCATCGGCGACCGCAAAACGGGAAAGACGGCGGTTGCAGTCGACGCGATCATTAACCAGAAGGGCGGCGACGTCATCTGTGTTTATGTGTCGTGCGGACAGCGAGCCAGTTCGACAGCCGGTGTGGTTGAAGCACTCACGAAGGCCGGCGCAATGGATTACACCATCGTCGTCAGTGCCTCGGCGAGTGATCCTGCCCCGCTGCAGTACATTGCCCCGTATGCCGGTGCTTCGATCGCCGAGTACTTTATGTATCAGGGGAAACATACCCTGGTTGTGTATGACGATCTGACCCGTCAAGCAACGGCCTATCGCCAATTGTCCTTGTTGATGCGACGTCCACCAGGTCGTGAAGCTTATCCAGGGGACGTGTTCTACTGTCACAGTCGTCTCCTGGAACGAGCCGCGAAGTTGAGTGATGAACTTGGTGGTGGTTCGATGACCGCCCTGCCGATCATCGAAACGCTGGAAGGTGAAGTTTCGGCCTATATTCCGACGAACGTGATTTCGATTACGGACGGACAGATTTATCTCGAACCTGATTTGTTCTTCAAAGGGGTTCGACCGGCAATCAACGTCGGTATCTCGGTCTCGCGCGTCGGTGGTAACGCGCAAACCAAGGCGATGAAAAAGGTCGCTGGTAGCTTGCGACTGGATCTTGCCGCGTTCCGCGAATTGGAAGCATTTGCACAACTCGGTACCGAACTGGACAAGGCGACGCAACAGCAGTTGGATCGCGGTTACCGCATGGTTGAGCTCCTGAAACAGCCTCAGTTCCGCCCGTTGAACATGGCCGATCAGGTCATGAGTATTTACGGCGGTTCAAAGGGCTATTTCGATAAGGTTCCAGTACCACGCGTGCAAGAGGCTGAACAGAACATGATTCAGTTCATGCGGGAAGAAAAGAGTGAAGTTCGCGATGCCCTGATTAAGGGTGGCGTCTTGGATGATGCGACAGAAGGGGCTTTGAAAAAGGCTTTGGAGGAATGGCGCGATCGCTGGCAAGCGACCGAGGCTAAAGCAGCCGAGAAGAAGTAGCAGTGTCTGTCGTCTCGCGGAGCTTGGCGTTTTGAAAAAATCGGCAATGTTCCTCGGATTGATGGAGCGGAAGCTCATCGAGAACCACCTGTGCGGTTCACTGTTTCGTAACTGTTTGTAGTACAAGAGAACCATGGCAAAAGCACGTGCGATCATCAAGCGGTTGAAAGCCGTTCGCAACGTCCGAAAGATCACTCGGACGATGGAACTGGTGGCGACTGCACGCTTTAAAAAGGCGATGGATCGAGCCACGCAAGCTGCGGCGTACACCCGCAAGATCTCTGAAATCGTGTCCGACTTGTCAAACACGATGGAAGAAGGGTCGGCATCGTTCACTCATCCACTGCTACAGCAACGCGAAACGGAAAAGAAGAGTATCCTGCTGGTCATTACTTCCAACCGCGGACTATGCGGTGGTTACAATGGCGGTGTGCTGCGGCATGCACAGACTCGGATACGGCAGACCAAGGCCGATCAGATTCCGCTGGATATTGAAGTATCTGGCAAGCGGGGGATCGGATTCTTCAAGTTTCAGAAGATCGAAACCGCAGCCAGTTATACGCATTTCGAAGACAAGCCAACGTTCGACGAAGTTGATGTTCTCGCCAAGCGATATATCGATCTCTTCGTTCGGGGTGAGATCGACCGGCTTGACGTTTCTTACACGAGGTTTGAAACGATGTCCCGTCAGAAGGCGGTCATCGAAACGTTGCTGCCGATCGGGAAACTGACATCGGCTGAACCAGCATCGTCGAAACCCAAGGTGGAATACGATTTTCTGCCAACGCCCAAAGAGATTCTGGAAGAGATCGTTCCGGCGTCGTTCAAGGCTCGATTGTTCAAGTGCTTCCTCGACGCCGCGGTGAGCGAGCAGATTGCGCGAATGGTGGCGATGAAGAGTGCAACCGACAATGCGGATGATATGATCCGGTCGATCCGTGCTCAGTATAACCGTGCTCGCCAGTCGCAGATTACATCGGAACTGAGTGAAATTATCGGCGGTGCAGCAGCACTGGAATAGTCCGGTGTAGATTCACAATACAACGCGTTAGTAAGACAGTTTTACGTTAGATCAGAGTGGCTTACCTGACCATTCGAAACTAGAGACCAAGATATGACGACCGGCACAAATATTGGCCATGTCACGCAGATCATCGGATCGACGTTTGACGCAGAATTTTCCGACGCCCATCTTCCCGGTATTTACAACGCCGTGAAGATTGAGACCGAAGTGAAGGGTCTCAAGATCAAGGTGACCGGTGAGGTCCAGCAGCATCTTGGCGGTGGTCGCGTCCGTTGCGTGGCACTCGGTTCCACGGACGGTATGGTTCGCGGCATGGACGTGCTCGATACCGGGGCTCCGGTCAGCGTTCCTGTCGGTAAGGGGACTCTCGGTCGCGTGTTTAACGTGCTGGGCGATCCAATCGACGGACGTGGTGAAGTTCAGTCAGAAGAACGCTGGGCGATTCACCGCGATCCACCGAAACTGTCAGACCTCAGCTCCAAGACGGAATTGTTCGAAACCGGGATTAAGGTTGTGGACCTGCTGGTGCCGTTCGTCCGCGGTGGTAAAGCCGGTCTGTTCGGTGGTGCTGGTCTCGGTAAGACCGTTATTTTGACCGAGTTGATCGCTCGTATCGCTGCCGCTCACGGTGGTTACTCGGTGTTCGCCGGGGTCGGTGAACGAACCCGTGAAGGTAACGACCTTTGGCTGGAAATGCAGGAAGCCGAAATCGGTAGTACCGGTCGGCACGTTATTGATCAGACCGCGATGGTGTTCGGTCAGATGAACGAACCACCAGGCGCTCGTCTCCGCGTCGCTTTGACCGCATTGACGATGGCCGAATGGTTCCGCGATGCAACGGGTGCCGACACGCTGTTGTTCGTCGATAACATTTTCCGATTTTCACAAGCCGGTTCGGAAGTCTCCGCGTTGCTCGGACGTATGCCGAGTGCCGTGGGTTACCAACCAACCCTCGGTACCGAATTGGGTGCTCTGCAAGAACGAATCACGTCGACGAATCGCGGGGCTATCACGTCTGTGCAAGCTGTTTACGTTCCGGCAGACGATCCGACCGACCCTGCACCCGCAACGGCGTTCGCTCACTTGGACGCGTTCTTGTACCTCGAACGACGAATCGCGGAAAAGGGTCTTTATCCTGCTATCGATCCACTTTCGTCTTCGTCGCGAATTCTCGACCCGCTGGTCGTGGGTGAACGTCACTACAAGATTGCTCGTCGCGTGCAGCAGATCCTGCAACGATACCGCGAACTTCAAGACATCATCGCAATTCTCGGTATCGATGAATTGAGCGAAGAAGATAAGCTCGTCGTGCATCGCGCTCGACGTATCGAGCGCTTCTTGTCGCAGCCGTTCCTCGTTGCTGAACCGTTCACCGGTAAGAAGGGGAAGATTACTCCTCGCGACGAAACGATCGAAAGCTTTGAAGAACTGTGTGACGGCAAGTGGGACCATCTGCCTGAAGCAGCCTTCACGTATGTCGGTGGTATTTCGGAAGCGGCTGAACAGGCCGAACGGATGGCTAAGGCCTGATGACGGGTGTTGGTCAGTAAGTGACGGATCAAATTATTGCCTGGCAGTATGATTCGAACCTTCTTCAGATAGCGTTGATTGCGAGAGAACTCAGGTGAAGAGAAACCTCTTCACCGACAGTGAATGGGTAGTGAGGTTAACATGGCAGGTGGCGACAAATTACGACTGATCGTCGTGACTCCCGAGCGAACATTGCTCGATGAGCCTGTCTCCGCATTGCGTTTTCCGCTCTACGACGGCGACATCGGAATCCTGCCCGGTCGTATCCCATTGATCGGTCGACTCGGCGTGGGTGAGCTTCGTGTGAAGGCCGCGTCAGGCGATACCAACTACTTCATCGATGGTGGCTTCGTCCAAGTGATCGGCTCGAACGTGACGTTGCTGACCAACCGCGCGATTCCAGCGAAAGAAATTTCCGCCGCAGACGCCGAAAAGCAGCTCGAAGAAGCACGTTCTCGCGTGGCCAAGACCGACGAAGAGACGACAGCCAAGTTCGCCGATCAGCAACGAGCACGTAAGTTGCTCGCGATCGCCCAACGCTCGCGTTCTTAATAAGCGAGTGAGGAATGCCGACGATTTTGGACAAAAAGTGTCGATCGTGGGTAGTTGCGGAAAAGGGGATAACTCCAATTAACAGGCAACAGACCCCCGTCGAACCGTTCATCTGATTTCCAAAATACTCTTGAAAATTGAATTCCGTAACAAGACTCTCAATCGGGAACCGAGTACGAATTCTGTTAAGTTTGACGTTACATGCGTCGGAGTTTTTCCCAATGGGAAAACGGGTATTTGAGAAAGCGGTCTTTTATCTTAGCCGCGGCGATCGAAAGCGGCTTACAAGACTGCTGCGCAAACATCGATATCTGCTCAATTCGCAAAACTCCGTGCTCGTCTTACGCGCGGTTTGGCAATACCCGGGAATTTTGCCATGGCTGTTGGCCCAAGGTGTTCATCCCGACTGCAAAGAGAGCCCAGGTGACCCAACGGCATTAATGCATGCGGCGGGAACAGGAGATATCGAATTGATGCGATTGCTTCTTGACCATGGTGCCGAAGTAAACGCACGAAACGGAAGCAACGAATTGCCGCTTGGGTATGCTTGCAGTTATGAGAAATGGGACGCGGCCAAGTTGCTTATCGAGCGCGGTGCGGATGTGAATGGTATTGAACGGGAGGGAACTACGCATTTGGATTGGGTGACGTGGGGAGGTGATGCACAAGGCATTCAGCTTCTTCGCTCGCTAGGTGGGTTACTCTATGCCGAACTCGATCACGATAGGGACATTTAACAAGAATGTCCCGTCGGATTCTGAACTCGACAGAGCCTGGCCGCCGCCGGGTAATCTTTTTCTTTCGTTGTCAAACGCAAATGGCCTGCTTCCGCTTTGATTGACAGATCTCAACGATCGTCGTGTGATTATGGCGTGACTTTGTTGGGATCAATGATTAAGGGATTACTAGAGGCGGAAAGAACGTCGGCGCGCCGACGAAAATCTAATGAGAAGAGGTTCCATGAACGACTCGCAAACCCCGTTGCCATCTTCCGCCGACTCGAAATCACCGCCAGATCGAAAACCGTTTTTCCATTTCTGGCGAACCTTTTGGCTCTCCTTCGGGGTTGTGTCACTCGCTTACGCCTGGTACTGCTTTTACGTCCCCTCCAATGCCGTTGCCTGGGCGGACAATTACACTGTCGCTCAAGAACAAGCAGTCCAGTCTGGCAAGCCCATAATCCTGTTCTTTACTGGCAAGTGGTGCGTTCCCTGCCGGATCATGAAGCGAAACGTTTGGGCCGATCAGCAGGTGACGGCGACCGTGAATGCAGGGTTCATTCCCGTGATGATTGACGTGGATGAGTCTGACGCAGCCGCAGCGATGACGCGTTATCGTGTCGGTGCTACGCCAATCACGATCGTCGTTGACCCCCAAGGGGAGGTCCTCAATTATAAACAGGGTGGGATCGGCAAGGCTGAATTCCTTGAGCTGATTGGAACATTGAAACCA
>CAIVEI010000179.1 GCA_903904835.1 uncultured Schlesneria sp.
CGGCCGCAAACACGACGGCGAACCGGGTTGGCAAACGATCTGGCGCGGATTCAAAAAACTACAACTTATCATTCAAGGAATGGAACTCGCCAGAACATGATCGACCCAAAACGAGGGTAAAGACAAGGCTTCAGCCCGTGCGACACAATATCTTGTGCGGGCTAAAGCCCACACTACAAAAACTGACAGCCTTTCCGCGTGATGAGCATTGTTCAAGAACCAAGCGAATACGAATCAGCATGTTTTCAAATCAGGAATTCAGACGGAATTTCTGTCCCGATGCGTGGGCAACATTTGAATCGTTTCCGACGAATGCTCATCACGCGGAGCGATGATGGCTACTTTGGAAGAAATCTACGGGCTTACTCGCTTTTGTATTCTTTGCGTCCTTGCACCTTCGCGTGGAATTCTTGATTGCACCCTAAAGATCAAAAATGCGCAACTTCAAATCGCGCAAGCGAGGGATCTTGTCTTCTACTCATTGAAGATCCCTCGCTTGCGCGTCGGGCTAACGGACTCCAGTGTTGCCTAGTCATAGTTGCCCAAACTTTTCAGAGTTGCCCATCTATGGCTCCTGATGCATTGCCAGAGTTCCCCATCCAAGGTTCCCCAAGCTTTGCCAATGTTGCCTAATCATGGTTGCCGATGCTTTTCCAATGTTGACCAGCCATAGTTGCCCAGACTTTCCCATGTTCTGATTGTCGAAAAACACCGGCAATCGCCATATTTGCCTAAACGTTTCCAGAGTTGCCCATCTATGGCCCCCGATGCGTTTCCAGAGTTCCCCATCCATGGTTCCCCAAGCTTTGCCAATGTCGCCTAATCATGGTTGCCTATGCTTTTCCAATGTTGACCAGCCATAGTTGCCCAAACTTTCCCATGTCCTGATTGTCGAAAAACACCGGCAATCGCCATAGTTGCCCAAAAAATCCTATCGTTGCCCAAGGAGTTTTTGAAAAAAACACTCCGTTCAGGTGCGACCTGTCATGTTGAAAGCTATTCTGCCTGCCACAATTGAGTAATCACAATCGATTCACTCCTTTGGCCGACACAGTTTGCCTGATACGCAACTCTCGCAGCATGGCCTTGAAGTCAAAAAATTGTTTATTCATATCGGGGTTTCGAATGAAGATTTCAGGACGTCATTTCGCCGCAATTTTTACCGTACTGACCGGTGTTACACTCGGAGCCGCACTGGCTCAGCAGACGTCAGACACAAAAAAGCCGGCAGCTCCCCCTGCCGGTTCACCAGCCGCCACCACGTCGATCGATGGTAAGCAACTTCCCGCTCCTGATCCGAAATTCGGCGGTGTGATCAACAACGGCGCTCTGCAGTCCAAGCCCTGGTGGGCGCCGCGTATCGTGCCACCAGAAGGCGCGCCCAACGTGCTACTGATCATCACGGATGATTCCGGGTTCGGTGTGCCGAGCACATTCGGCGGTGTCATCCCGACACCCACGATGGATCGGGTCGCGAAAAGTGGCCTGCGTTACAATAACATCCACTCCACGGCGCTCTGTTCGCCGACTCGCGCGGCCCTCATTACCGGACGGAACCATCATTCGGTGGGCTACGGTGTGATCGCTGAGCAGGCCACCGGCTTTCCCGGTTACAACAGCATTATTCCAGAAAACAAGGCGACCATCGGACGCATCCTCAAGGATAATGGCTATGCAACCGCATGGTTCGGCAAGAATCACAACACGCCCGCGTTTGCGGCCAGTCAGGTCGGCCCGTTTGACAAATGGCCGAACGGTATGGGTTTCGAATATTTCTACGGCTTTAATGGCGGCGACGCGAACCAGTGGCAGCCGAATCTGTTCCGCAATACGACCCAGATTTATCCCTTCCAGGGGAAGCCGGAATGGAACCTGATCACCGGCATGGCTGACGACGCGATTGATTATCTTCACCGAATCAATCAGACGATGCCCGGTAAACCGTTCTTCGTGAAATACGCACCTGGAGCGACTCACGCTCCACATCACCCGACGAAGGAATGGGTCAAAAAGATTGCTGACATGCATCTGTTTGACGACGGCTATGAAAAGCTGCGCGAGCGGATCTTTGAGAACCAGAAGAAGCTCGGCGTCATCCCGGCAGACACGAAGCTGGAGCCCTGGCCCAAGGAAGTTTTGAAGCCATGGGACCAACTCTCACCGGAAGAGAAGAAGCTGTTCATCCGGCAGGTGGAAGTTTTTGCCGCCTACGAGGCTTATACCGACTTTGAGATCGGGCGAGTCATCCAGTCGATTGAGGACATGGGCAAGCTCGACAATACGCTGATCATTTACATCAACGGCGACAACGGCACGAGTGCCGAAGGTGGTCCGCTGGGAACGCCGAACGAAGTCGCGTTCTTTAACGGCATCAACATGATCCCGGCGGCGATGCAGTTGAAATGGTATGACGTCTGGGGGACCGAGCAGACCTATAACCACATGTCCGCAGGCTGGTCCTGGGCCTTCGACACCCCCTTCACCTGGTTCAAGCAGAACGCATCCAAGCTTGGTGGTATCCGTCAGTGCATGGCGGTCTCCTGGCCGAACCGCATCAAGGATGCCGGTGGCCTGCGTGAACAGTTCATGCACGTGATCGACGTGGTCCCCACCATCCTTGAATCATCCAACATCCCGGCACCGACGACGGTGGACGGTATCCCGCAAGCCCCGATCGAAGGGACCAGTTTCGCCTATACCTTTGACGCAAAAAATGCCAAGGCGCCGACTCAGCACAAGACCCAATATTTTGAGATGATGGGTCAGTATGCCCTTTACCATGAAGGCTGGTTGCTCAGTACGAAAGTGAACCGCGCACCGTGGGAGGCGTTCGGCCCGGCGAACCCTGAACCGCTCAACAATCAGGTGCTCGAGCTTTACGACCTGAGCAAGGACTTCAGCCAGTCGCAGAACATCGCCGACAAATTTCCCGACAAGGTCAAAGCCTTGAAAGAGCTTTTCATACAGGAGGCCCGCAAATATCAGGTCTTTCCGATGGACGCTTCGGTCGCTGCACGCGTGATTGCCCCGCGTCCGAACATCACCGCAGGACGTACGGAATTCGTCTACACCCATCCGATGGTTGGCCTGCCGCAGGGGGATTCGCCGCTGCTTCTCAACGCATCTTACACCATCACGGCAGACATCACGGTTCCTGAAGGGGGTGCGGAAGGGATGATCCTCACATCAGGTGGGCGTTTCGCCGGCTACGGTTTCTATCTGCTCAAAGGGAAGCCGGTATTCCTGTGGAACATGATCGACCTGGAACGGATCAAGTGGGAAGGCCCCGATGTGCTCGCACCGGGAAGACACACCGTCGAGTTCGACTTCAAGTATGAAGGGCTGGGTGTTGGCACGCTGCTGTTCAATAACATGAGCGGCCTTGCCCGACCCGGCACCGGAGTCCTGAAGGTTGACGGCAAGGAAGTCATGTCGAAGAAGATGGAAAAAACACTGCCGATGACCCTGCAATGGGACGAGAGCTTTGACATCGGCTCCGACACACTGACGGGGGTGAACGACGCGGACTATCGTCCACCGTTCGCTCTGACCGCCAAGCTGAACAAGCTGACTCTCAAGGTCGACCGCCCACAATTATCCCCCGAGGACATCAAGACGCTTGAAGCGGCCGAGCGGGAACATAAGGCGAGCCAGTGATCGTCGACCGGGATTGGGGAATGAGCCGACATCATGGAGTTGTCTCGCCGGGAACGGACGCCGTTCCCGGTGAGACCGTTTTTGAAGAACGACTAGAACATGGCGGACGTTTCCCGGACCTGAGCGAGATTCTGATCCACGAGTAATGCTCCGTCGCGGAAAACCCATTGCAATTGGTCGAGGCGAGGATCGCTGTCGGGGACTGTGATCAGGAATTTTGTTTGAGCGTTTTCCTCATAGACGAGTTTCAGCCGGCCCGACTTGGACTTCTTGCCGCTGTCTGTAATGGGCTGCTTGAAGACGTC
This sequence comes from uncultured Schlesneria sp., assembly GCA_903904835.1. GTDB lineage: Bacteria > Planctomycetota > Planctomycetia > Planctomycetales > Planctomycetaceae > Schlesneria. The sequence continues at coordinate 3,963 of CAIVEI010000179.1, forward strand.
TCGTTCCTGATTGTCCACCGTTACTGACGAGCACTTGAAGGCGAACCGCTGAGTGTCTCGATTCAGTTTCTGGAGTAATCCTCCGCCCGAGCCAAACGAGATATTGTCGGCTGACCATTTCGCGTTTTCCATCGCGCTCAAAATCAGGTCGAGCATCTTGAAGTCGATGCCGTCACCCTGGATGACTCGAACCTTTGGATGCAGGACTTGATAGCCTTTGGTATTTGTGGTGAACCCAAACTTCTCGCCCAGAATATTCAGGACTTTTACGACCACCTCAGGGGGATCACCAGAATCCGGGCGAACGACCAGTGTGCCATCGCGGGCCAGGACTTCCTCCTTGAGGACTCCGCCCCAGATGTTTCGACAGCAATTGAAAATATCAAAGCTGTCACTGACCGTGGCGACGAGGCCCGTGGGATATTGAGTCAGCATATTCCGGCAGGCATCCACTTCGTGGTCCTTGCCCCATGAGGTGATCGTGCTGTGTTCGGCAGCGGGAATCGAAAAGCCCGCACAGGGATCGTGGTAGAACTCACTGAGTAGCACTAATCCGGCGACGTTGTCCGTCCCCTTGAAGTTGACAAGGTGGGCGGCACCTCCGACGGCGGCTTGTTCCGGGCAGGTGACACCTCGAAAGCCAAAGTCATGCAGTTTGAAGTCGATCAATTCGGGATCGCCGGTCTTTGCCAGGTATTTCAGAATGACATTTTTCATCGCTCGACTTTGCGTGGCGACGGTCGATGGATACCAGACCTGGACGAGCAACGTTTCCAGGTAATTGGTCAGCCAGAAGACATTGGGGTCCGTATTTTCCACGGTCATCAAGACGTTTGATTCGCCGACAACCAGCCCTTCGGGAGCAGCCTTGATTTCGATCGGAAGCCGCCCGCCGTGCTGGTGGAGGATGTACTCCCAGCCAGATCGGTTAAAGACCTGTCCACCGAAATGGGCATTGAACAGCTTTTCCGCCTTGTCGATTTTTTCCTGGGTCACGACGGGACCGACCAGATACTGTTTAAGCCAGTATTGCAGGCCAAAGAACGTCGTATGAGGATGAACGGACCCGGAACGGGATTCGAAGTACGAATAGACCTGAGTTGTTTTTGGTGGATATTGTTTGTAGTGGCTGACCTTGTAGCTGTCGGTCAACCAGCAGATGTTGTTGATCCAGTCCATTTCGTCGGCCTTTTCATGGTTGTTGAGATTGAAACACCCTTCGAATCGGGATGGTATTGTCAATCTGATCAACAAGACTGACGCCAACCTATCGGGAATCGAATCACAGCACAAATGACGGCAACACGCTGGCGTCATGCGGAGATGCAACCATTAATTCTATTTCGCCACTTTGGTGGGACTTTTTGGTGGGACTCGAAGACTAAACCGCACCCTACGGAAGATGATTGATCGTGTTTTGTTCTGTTTCAATGGTCATCGAAGTTACATAACTTCAGTGGTCATCGAAGTTGCCTAACGAAAATTTTCGATTGGAAGAATGGGACTTATGCGACGTATGGGACTAATAGGACTTAATGAGACGTGGATACATTCCGTTTTCTGAAGAGTTGTTCGGGCCGCGCGTTGTGATGCCTGACGCGGGAACGATGAAATGGTGAGTTGGCAGTCGAGACGCAGGCCGCAAAAAACAAATAATCTTCGGAACCATGATTGCGAATATTGACGTCATGGCGATATTTTCGCCTGCCATCTGAAAGCAAGAAACCCTGTTCTTTTCACTGACCTCTTTCGAGGGAGATCGTGACGATGACCTGTGAGCGATGTGGTGCGGAAGCTCCAACGAGACGCGTTAACTTCTACAGAAACATTGGGCTTCTCGTCTTTCGATTGACGGAAGCGACGGAGGGCAAGCTTTGTAAACCTTGCATTCATCAGGTGTTCTGGAAATACCTGCTGATCAATTTAACACTGGGCTGGTGGGGTGCCATTTCGATTATCCTGACGCCGCTGATTATTCTGAGCAACACCGTTCAGTACCTGTTTTGCCTGGGAATGCCGACGGCGTCACAACATGCCGTCGCCGGGGAATCACCTGGAACGGCGCTGGAAGCAACCAGCCACGATGCTGCTCGGTCAACTTCTCACACGTCAGGTGAAATCATCGAATGTCCGTTCTGCCGCACTCGAGTCAGCGTCTCTGAACGCGGGACCTGTCCGTCATGCCAGGCGTCTTTGTAGGTCGTACCGGCAGTGATGCATGCACCAGGATTGGCAAACGCGATGTCACCGAGCGGACTGATAACAAAATAAGACCCCGTTTGCGCGTCGGGCTAGCCAGGACCATTCATGCTTACCATCACATCGACACAAGATATTTGCCAACAACGAGTTAACCCATTAACAACCAGAACACCGTGTCACGTTAGCCCGACGCGCAAGCGAGGAATCTTTGTTGAGTTTAAGACAAGATCCCTCGCTTGCGCGTCGGGCCAAAGAATAAACTGGACCAACGAATAATCCGGGCCGTTCGTGTCAGGAAAAGAGGTAAATCGAGGACGTGCGGCATAGAAACCGGCAGAAACTGCCGATGTTCGTAATTTGCCTTCACGATGTCGGTTGCGGTGTTCCGATGCATCCAAGAGACGGGGAAATTCGGTGCTGGCGATCTGTTTTTATCGTGTGGGCTTCAACCCGGATATGATTTTTGGGCTGCACGGGCTGAAGCCCATGCTACGGATTTTTGCCGGTTTTTCTGTTGCCACTTGACCGTCGAATAGAATGAAACAGGCGAGCGGCGATTTCCGGGCCGGTATGGTCGACCCGGCAGAATGCACTCAGTACTCACATCAAAGGTTAATACCATGATCCGCCAACGACTTCTTGCTGTGGCATTCTATTTGACAATTTTCAGTGGTCTCGTTTCGAATGAATACGTGGGGGCGGGTGATTACGTCTGGGCTCGAAGTGGTTGGGGTAATGGTAATTGGGGTCGAAACTACGGCGGCATGTCCAACGGCTATGGCGGGTATTATGTCCCTCGAAATTCGTATGGGAATAATTACGAAGCTCGTGCACCGTTCAAGAACCCCAATGGGTATATCGTCCCGGCACAATCAGGTGGATACACTGTCACGCAACCGGCCTATGTGCCCGTCGTTCCCGTTCAACCAACTGTCGTGCTGCAATCAACCGTAGTGCCTCAAGCCTCGAACATACCGACGACGATTCGGGTGCCTTCAACAACGTCGGCACCCGCTCCGGTAAAGTGAGGCGGCGCCAAGGGTGCCACGGTTTTACCGTCTTCGGTAAGGCCGTGCCCTTCGGAGACTTTATTGACCATGAAGACACGGCCTTGTCGAAGACTCCAAAACCTTGGCACCCCGTTTCGAACACTCTTCCGCTTACAAGGCTTAACACTATTTCCTACGCCTGCTTGGCCATTGCATCAGTTCAACCACGCCCTCTTAATTAACGCGCAAACGATGATCCTGTTCTGAACCCGTCGTCCGACGCTTACAATCCGGCGGTGCCGTCTGGCTCTCCCCATCAACGCGCAAACGATGAACCTATTCTAAACCCGTCTCTCGACGCGCATCAACCGGCTGTGCCGGACGGACGGTCAGCTTTTGCCGAAATCCAGACCCTTGTCTTCAGGGGGTGCGCCGACCAGCTTGAAGTTCATTTGCGAATCGCCTGTGAACTTGGCTGTTCCTGCGAGTGCACCACCCTCCTTACGTTCGAGGATCAGGACGGGCCCGTCGACTGAGTAATTGCCCCTCAGTTCCTCACTCTTGTGGTTCGGGGCAGAAAACTTCCAGACGAACGTCCCATCGTCTGTCAGAACCAGTCGGAATTTGGAACCGTCTTCTCGCGAAGCACTCCACTCGCCTGGTAGCAGTTCTTTGTCGACGGGTTCCGGTGCAGGAGATTGATTCTCGGCGACCTGGGGTGAGTCAACAGGATCACGAGGATATGCAATCGAACCACCAGGAATCGGATTTGATGTTCCGTCGTAGACTCGTTTTGGCTCGGCAAAGGGATTTGACTTCGCGACTTGTGGTGCTTGAGATGACTTGGGAGGACCCTGAACCATCGTGAGTAGTTCACTGGCCAGTCGATCTTCTGGCATCAGTCTGGTGACCTGGCGCAGCTCTTCGATCGCAACCTCTTTCCGGCTGCTGATCATGCTGTGATACGCCAGCAAGAAGTGGGCATCAGCGGCCCTGGGATGTTCCCGGGTATAGTCTTCAAGCCGCCGAAGCTGTTCAGAATAAACGAATGGGTCGGGATAGAGGCTACTCATGGTCGTATAGTCCCAACCAGGTCCGACGGCGAGAACAGAATGTGCGACGGCGGCTGACTGTCGATAGTCATGTAAGGCAAACAGAACCAGCGAGCGAAACTCGTGCATCACGGCATCCGTTGATGATCGCCTGATCGCTGAATCGACGTGTGACAGTGCGACCTGGTAATCCCCTCGTTTGAAGGCTTCGCGTGCCGCGTCAAACGCTGGATTATCCAGGATGGGGGGGGATTCTGGCGGAGGCAAACCGGGCAATGATCCAGATGGAGTACCAGGTGGTGCCTGAACCATGACTGGAATCGGCCTTGAGTAATCGTAGACAACTGTGGGATAGATCGTTGGCGTGTAATAAGGGTTAACGTAAACGTAATACCCCGACGAATACACGGTGGTCCCCAAACCCCAGCCGCCGTATCCCCATCCGAGCGGACGCCCCCAATAACCATACGGACCATAGGGTCCGTAGTAGGCTGGATAGCCCCAACCTGTGCCAATCCCAACACCCCAACCGGAACCGGCAAAACCAAAAGTCACACCAGGCCCAAACCCCCAGCCCCAACCCCACGCGTGACCACCCCAGGGACCGTGATACCACGGATGATAGTAATAGCTGGGTCGATACCCGGCGTAGGCCAGATGGACCGGGTGATTACCCATATAGGCTTGATGGTAACCATTCCAATGTGCGCCTGGCGAATGCATCATTTCGGCATGGTATGCACCAGGACCGCCATGAACTGGACCACCGACGTGATTTGCACCGACGGGATTGCCGTGCATCGGCTGATTCCCGTGGATTCCGACGTTTCCGTGAGGGACGTTAGCCGCTCCTCCCGGATGCGGAGCGGCGGCAGCGCCAGAATGTGGTGCACCGGCAGCCCCACCAGGATGCGGTGCACCGGCTGTGCCGGAACCACCGGGATTTGAATGTTGAACCGCACCACCACCAGCGGGTGCCGGTGGAGCGCTTCGTCCAGCCGCGCCAGCTCCAGCAGGGGCACCGCCGCGAAAGCCACCAGCAGCGGGAGCACTGCCACCGCCACGTCCACCGCCACCTCGTGCCCAGACAGGCCCGAGGCTAAAGCAGACCAGACAAACGACGGCAATTCGACCGATTTGAACACGATTAAACATCATCGGCTCCGGATAAGATCCCTCGCTTGCGCGTCGGGCTAATTTTGAAATGATGTCAGTTTTTCCGTAGTTGATTCTGGGCGGCGCTGTCGAGCGTGCGAGGCGGCTTACGAACAATCGTGAGCTTTTCCGCATCGGGAATCCGTTCGCCACTGACGAAGCGATCGGTTGTTTCCGACGTCATCCGGAATTTATCGACCTGCGTGTAAACGTTTGTCGTCGATGCGACATGCCCGTCGGACGTGACGCCTGAGGTTCGCAGGACCCAAGTCTCGCCGTCGCGATTGAAGTAACCCTCAGAGAATCCGCCAGCCGAATCAAACACCCAGATTTTGAGACGCTGGGTAATCGGGTCGTAGCCAATCCGTTGAGTTCCCGAAAGCGGCTTTGCCCCAGCGACTTCGACCGTGAAATCACGCAGCAGATAGTTGCTGCTTTCATCCCAACGGCAGGAAAAGTGAACGTGTGAATTTCGGCCTTCGCCAATCCATTCACCAACCAGCCATTCGAGTTGGCTGACCTGAGCGTGATGCGACGAGGCCTCGGTACCCGCATCGGATTCGTGCAGACTGGCGACCATCCAGACGTCACCTTCACGAGCACAAACCATTCGGCATTGACCTGGGATTTCGGTGGCCGCTTCAGACGCCCGGAAGCGTGTCGTACAATCTGCTGTAATCAGGTTTCTGGCAATCGAGCGAGTCGAGACGATCTCGATCTCCATCATTGATCCGGGAGTATCCCGAAAGAAGGCCGCGAACTCGTCAGCGATTGCCTTGCGACCATGAAACACGGCACCATGAGCATCGATATATTCACCGTCGGGTGTGAAGATGGCAGCGAATGCTTTTGCATCGCTTCTCTTGTGAGCAGCAAGCAGGGCGTCTGCGGCATGCCTGATCACCGCTTCTTGCGGCGAAAGTTTTGCAGCCGTCGAGCGATGGGTTTCTGCTGCCGCTTCACTTCTGGGTCGAGACTGCGGTGCCTTCTGAAAGGGGGGTTCCACCAGGCCGTTGCTTGAAAACTTCGGCTGATCATTCGCGGTCACGATGCAGATCGTTCCGACCACCAAAGCAAATGCAGCGACAATCCAATGTCTCATGCCACTCTCCTCCTTGAAGCGCAGACCATCCAAGTCAGGTGTGAATCCCGACCGAAGCTCGCCGAAGTCTAAACAGTCTTAAAAAATTCGGGAATACCCATCTCCTTGCATTGGCTAAAGATTGACCACTAAAGGAACGAGGTGGCAAAAACTTGCCACCTCGTTCCTCAAATTCAGATTGCAACGGGAACTGATCCCGATTCGCGATTACTTGATGAGCTTACGGTATTTGATCCGATGCGGCTGGTCTGCATCAGCACCAAGACGCTGCTTCTTGATGCTTTCGTAGCTTTCGAAGTTTCCTTCGTGGAAGTAGACCTGACTATCCCCTTCAAAGGCGAGAATGTGCGTCGCCACACGGTCGAGGAACCAACGATCGTGGCTGATGACCACAGCACAACCACTGAAGCTGGCGATCCCGTCTTCCAACGTACGCAGCGTTTCAATATCCAGGTCGTTTGTCGGTTCGTCCAGTAGCAGTAGGTTGCCCCCCACCGTGACGGTCTTAGCCAGAAGCAGTCGGTTTCGCTCCCCACCGGAGAGGAACTTGACCTGCTTTTGCTGGTCTGGTCCTTTGAAGTTGAACTTCCCGCAATAGGCACGGGTATTGATTCGGACGCTGCCGTAATTCAGAAAGTCGGCACCGCCCGAAATGTTGTCGTAGACGGTCTTTTCACCATCCAGAGTTGTCCGGTTTTGTTCGGCGTAGGCGATCTTGACTGTCTTGCCGATCGTGATTTTCCCGGAATCTGGCGCTTCCTGGCCGACGATCAACTTAAACAGGGTCGTTTTACCTGCCCCGTTCGGACCGATGATGCCAACGATACCAGCCGGAGGAAGCGAAAACGACAGGTCGTTGATCAACAGCCGATCACCAAAACTCTTCGAGACCTTATCGAAGACGACGACTTGTTCGCCCAGTCGCGGACCTGGTGGAATGCGAAGCTCAATGCTCTCGTCGCGGGATTCCTGTTCTTCGGCCAGAAGTTTTTCATAGGCCTCCAGACGAGCTTTGCTCTTCGCCTGACGCGCTTTCGGCGACATGCGGACCCATTCCAGCTCGCGTTGCAATGTCTTGTCGCGTGCCGAAGCGGCCTTTTCTTCCTTACGCAGACGTTCGGTTTTCTGTTCCAGCCAGGTCGTATAGTTGCCGTGCCAGGGAATGCCTCGTCCCTGATCCAGTTCCAGAATCCACTCGCAGCTTTTATCCAGGAAATACCGATCGTGGGTAACCGCGACGACGGTTCCCTTATAGTCGTGAAGGTGACGTTCGAGCCAGGCCACGGATTCGGCATCCAAATGGTTCGTTGGTTCGTCCAACAGCAGCATGTCCGGGTGTTGAAGCAATGCCTTGCAGAGTGCGACGCGGCGTTTTTCACCACCGGACAGAGGCCCGATTTTGGAGTCGAACGGGGGGAGTTGCATCGCATCGGCAGCGATTTCCAGTTCGCGGTCAAGTTCCCACAGGTTCTGGGCGTCGATTTGTTCCTGGACCTTCCCCTGCTCTTCGATCAGTTTATCCATCGCCTCAGGGGTCATTTCTTCGCCAAACATGGCGTTGATTTCGTCATAACGGGCCAGCAACCCCCGCTTGACTTTGACGGCGTCATTCAGTTCGTCCATGACGGTATGCTCGGGATCGAGCACGGGTTCTTGCGGAACGTAGATACAATCAAAGCCTGGGGTCAGCTTGGCCGTCCCCATAAAGTCCTTGTCCTGACCCGCCATGATCCGCAGCAAGGTTGATTTTCCGGCACCGTTCGGGCCGAGAACTCCAATCTTCGCACCGGGATAGAACGACAGATAAATGCCCTTCAGCACTTCGTTCTTACCATGAAACTTACGGAGATCCTCCATCGTGAAGATGTATTGTTCGCCCATGGACTTCGCTTGCTCCTGTCTCTTTTCGTTCTCGCGGCGTCGGTTTAGACTTCAAAACGCCGATTTTGCTGAAACTCGCTCTAGAACACGTATTCTACGGATGCCCGGTCAAAACTGAAGGACAGCGTACGATTATTCGCATCTTTTGATCGGTCCCGCGATTTTCCGAATGCTGAACATCGCATAACAATTCACGAAACCAGCACTTTACAGGTACCTTCGTCGCCGTCTGTCGCATAGAATTAAGTTGTGCCGGACAGACGATTGAAATGAATACCGGTGTGAAAAACGACCGAGGTCACGATGAACATCGAACAATTTATCCGACAGCCAGCGACTCGACGCGAGTTTCTTTCACGTTCAGGGACAGGTTTAGGTTCGCTTGGGTTGGCAAGCCTGTTGGCAACAGATGCTCGTGGCGAAGCGGTCGCACCTGCGGCGATGAGCGGCGGATTGTCCCCGATGATGTCAAAACCGGCTCAGTATCCGGCGAAGGCCAAACAGGTCATTCACATTTTCCTGAACGGCGGCCCCTCTCATGTTGACACTTTCGACCCGAAGCCGTCTTTAACAAAGTATGCCGGTCAGGTACTTCCGACACCTAATTTGCCGACTGAACGAAAAACCGGTGCGGCGATGGCTTCGCCGTTTCAATTCTCGAAATATGGTCAATCGGGCATCGAAGTCAGCGAATTGTTTCAACATACCGCTCAGCATATCGACGATATTTGTGTCATCCGATCGATGCATGCTGAAGTTCCCAACCACGAACCGTCACTCATGCTGATGAATTGCGGGGATGGCCGACTGCCACGACCCAGTTTTGGTTCGTGGGTCACATACGGTTTGGGAACCGAAAATCAAAACCTGCCGGGATTTATCGCTATGTGCCCGAACGGGCTACCGATTACGGGTGCCCAGAACTGGCGATCATCGTTTTTGCCCGGTGTCTATCAGGGTACGTATATCGATACCCGGCATCGCAACATTGAAAAGTTGATTGAGAATATCCGGAATGACCAGATTGGCCGAGGCGAACAACGACGGCAACTCGATCTGCTTCAGGAGCTGAATCGTAAGCACGCCGATCAACGGGCGAATGAGGCTCCGCTTGAATCCCGAATCCATTCGTTTGAATTGGCATACCGGATGCAAATGGAAGCGACCGATGCGTTCGATATTTCGCAGGAGTCAAAGCATGTTCAGGATGCGTACGGGAATAGCGTCCAGGCTCGGCAGCTTCTGATTGCCCGCCGACTGATTGAACGAGGTGTCCGGTTCGTGCAACTCTGGCATGGCGAAGGGCAACCGTGGGACAACCATGACGACCTTGAAGTCAATCATCGAAGACTGGCTGGCGAATGCGACAAAGCGATCGGGGCACTCCTGAATGATTTGAAAGAGCGAGGCTTACTCGACGAAACGCTGGTCCTGTGGGGCGGCGAGTTTGGGCGAACGCCAACAGTGGAATTGCCGACTCCTGGTTCCAACGCAGGAAAGATCAACGGTCGAGACCACAATCATCACGGTTTCTCGGTCTGGATGGCGGGAGGTGGAGTCAAAGGTGGCTATGTCCACGGCGCAACGGATGAATTTGGATTCCGAGCCGTCGAGAAGAAAGTTTCTGTCCACGACCTGCATGCGACGATGCTGCATCTGCTTGGCTTTGACCACACGCAACTGACGTATCGATACGCCGCGCGCGATTTTCGTCTGACAGACCTTTATGGTGAAGTCGTTCGAGATCTGATTGCATGATTGATTCAACATCTGAGCCGAAAGAGTCGTCGATTATCGGCCCATCCAACGAGAACTGGCTTCGTCGTCTGTGGCGTTTCGTTCGACGATCGAACTCGCTATTGATTTGGAGCCTTGTGGCGATAGGACTGGTCCTTCGTTTCACAATTCGAGACCAGTTTCATCCCTGGGCTATTGTCTATTACCTCACGCCGGTCGCAAGTTTGCCGATCTGGTTAGTCTTGGCGAAACTGTTGTGGGGACGAATCGGCGACGCGAAAGGTTCGCGATCAAGTAAGTTGCTCAATGGCCTGAATCTGATCGCCATGCTGGGATGCGCCGTTTGGGCGTTCTGCTCAGAGAATATTGAGAAAGCCAAGACTCCGAGTTCAACGGACATCCCAATCGTTTATTGGAACACAGCAAACGCCACATGGGGAGTCGACCGCCTCGCCGCTCAAATTATAAAATGGGATGCACCAGTCGTCGGCTTGATTGAAGCCAATTCGTATTACCCATCGACGCTTAAAGAGTGGCAGAGCCAATTACCTGAATACAAAGTTGTTCATGCACACTTTGGAGGGTTAATTGCCGTCAAAGGAACTGTCAAAAAGCAAATCAGCCACCGCCTGGCCCCTTCGTCGTGGTGCGAGCAATTTGATCTGGTCGTGGGTGACGACGAATTGACATTGTTGCTGGTGGACATTTCGGCTCAATTGAGCCTTTCGCGGAAACAGCCGCTTCAAGACTTGGCCGCATTGGCTGAAAGACTGAACGATCGCCCATTGGTCATCATAGGCGATTTCAACACCCCGGATGACTCAGTCCATTTGCGTCCGTTAAATGATCAGTGCCGAAATATCTTTCGTGAAAACGGGACGGGATACGCAGCGACATGGCCCATGCCGCTGCCTGTATTGGCGCTCGATCAAGTCTGGGTTAACGAACACGTGATCGCTTCAAAGTGTGAGCACCTCTGGTCAATCTTCAGTGACCATCGCCCCGTGATCAGCAGCGTTACTTTCCAAAAACCATTCGAACAAGTCATTCAGTGAGCGACTTGAGGCGGATATTACGGAACTCCACTTTGAGCGGTCCGCCGCTATGGACTTGAAGGGCGAGAATCCCCTTTCGAGCAATCTCGGCATCGGGTTCTTTGTAGTCAACCGTCGTGACTCCGTTGACCTTCAGCACAATATGGTCCCCTTTGGCACGAATCGTATACTCGTTCCAATCACCTTTTTTCAGCGATTTTTCAAAGTTGTCAGGGGCCTTTACCAGGATCTTATTTCGACGGGATTCGTCATAGAGACATCCCCAATAGTTCTCACCGATATCGGCCTGATAGCCGGAAACCTCGGTGCTGTTCGGAATTCGCTTCGTCCGAAACTGCACGCCTGAGTTCCCCACGCCGTCCTTAAGCCGAAATTCCAGCTTCAATTCAAAGTCGCCGAACTCTTCCTTCGAAACAAGAAACTGATTGTGCTGGATTCCCACCGAATCTCCGACGATGGTGTTATCTGCGACCTTCCAGAGTTTGAGATCTCCATCCCAGCCAGTCAGGTCTTTGCCGTTGAACAACGGCCGAAACCCGGGTTCATCTGACCAAGCGTTTGGGCTGGAGATAAACATCAAGAGAATCAACACGATCAACCGATAAATTCGATTCAACATGACAGGCGTTCTTTCGCTGATTTGTATTCGGATTAAAGTCAATGACAAGGATTTTGTCAGTTAAAACAACTTGCTCCGCTGAAATCAATAGCCGTAAACCTTAATCGTACCGAGAAATTTCGAATGAACCGGCACATCCACCCCGCCGGTTTGCAAACAGAACTCGTGTCTGAAACAATCCCCTCCCACAACGGTCGAGGGTTCACCGCAATCGCTTATCGAAATTTGGAAAGATCGCAATGGCCAACGAAAAAGTTCGCATCGCAATTATCGGTGCCGGTCTGGTATCTGACTTTCACCACGTGCCCGGAATTCGCGTTGATTCCCGTTGCGAACTGGCCGCCGTTTGTGATCCTAACGAACAATTGCTTAACCAGCGCAAGAATGAATGGGGACCGGCAAAGTACACAACCGACTTCCACGCCATTGCGAATGACAAGGATATCGACGCGGTCATCATCGCCACTCCGAATTTCACGCATAAGGAAATTGCTCTGGCGTGTATCGCGGGCGGCAAACATGTGATGTGCGAAAAGCCACTCGGCGTCAGTTTTGCTGAGGCGAACGAGATGTACCTGGCGGCCAAAGCGAAGGGGGTTCGGCATATGACCGCATTCACCTATCGTTTTGCTCCCTCAATGCGATACCTCGCGCATCTCGTGAAGAGTGGTGCGCTCGGCGAGCCGCGACATTTTCGTAGCCAGCGATTCCTCGATCTTCCCGAAACCAGTTGGGGCTGGCGTCAGTATAAGAAGCTGGCTGGCGCGGGGGATCTCTATGACATGACGATCCACCGCATCGATTTCGCTCAGGATTTGATGGGACCAATTCAAAGCGTTTGCGGTTCGGTCAAAACGTTTGTTCCTCGCGACAAAACCGTCGACGGTCAACCCTGTGCACCGTCAGAAGTTGATGACTGGTCGGCGTTAATCGGCACGTTCAAGTCGGGTGCTGTCGGTGTGTGGGAAGGTAGCACGTTGATGAAAGGGCACCATAACAGCGGGGTCGGTTTTGAGTGGGCTGAAGTGAACGGCAGTGAAGGCTCGGCCGTATACCAGTTAGTCGACCCGAATTACATCCTGGTCGGCAAGCATGGCGGAACAATGGAAAAGTCGCTGGTTCCTGAACAGTTTATGAAACCAGCCAAAAGCCCTCGCAATCCTGCCGAAGGGAAACCGAGCACGGTATTCCGCTATGACCTGGTCTTCGAACTGGTGGACGCCATCGTCGAAGGTCGTGACGCTGTTCCCGGCTTCGACGATGGGGCGAGCGCTCAAGCCGTTGCCGACGCCGTTTTGCAGTCTTACGCCGAACGATGCTGGATCGACATCCCTTCCGTGTAATGCTTCACCACCAGAGATATCTCTGGATAAATTCGACAACGTCTCCGAATAGGACGTCGCCCAGATTCGACTTACCACACCCGATGCGAGCTCGGACATCCGCTCCGATCGCTCGCGACGGGAGTTTTTCCGTATCGAGGGTCGCACGGGCCTCGAGCACACTTCCGTCTTCTTCGGCAGTGACCGTACGGGTTGCCAGCGTTTTCAGCGTTGCCTCATAACTCGACTCCGGACTTGTCAGCAATCGGTATTCAATCGGAAGGTGCTCACCAAGTTCTTTCTGAGCTTTCAAAACACGACCGACGCGGTGTTCGGCGATTTCCAATTCAAGCTGCCAATCTCCCTTGTCGTCCATGACTTGCAGTAACAGATCGCCCCGTTTGACCGGGCGATTTTCTAACAACTGCTGAACTTGAAAAGTGGTCACGATCCCGGGTATCGGCGCCCGGACGATCAACCGTTCTCGTCGGTCGCGCAAGATCCCTTGTTGCAGCAGGCCTCCGTCGATTTCGACCTGGGTCTCCATCGCCTTACCTTTGGCTTTCAGCTTGTCGTCAGTCTTGCCAAGCCTTTCAGCCTCATCAGCCTGGGCTTTGAGAGAATGCAACAGTTTTTGTTTCTCTTGGAGTTCAGTTTCGACTTTGACAAGCTCGGCATTCAATTCGTCGTTGCGAAGCTTGATCAGCGGTTGGTCCTTCTCGACGTAATCGCCACCTTCGACTAACAGTTCCAGGACCTGTCCATCCCAGGGCGCGAAGACTTCCCGCTGGATAACTGGCATTAATCGACCCGTACTGTCAACTCGATAATCCCACGGCACGAGTACGAGTGCTGCACCAGCAGAGACGAGCGCCGCCGCAACCGCAGCCGCGATGGCAAATCGACGCCCACGAAGCCATTCGAAAAAACGTCCCATCGAACGCCAGACGGGAAGCAGGAAAATTGTGCTGTGCGAATGAGAATTGTAGGCCGCCGCGGCGATGTGATCAGCGACGGAATCAAGTGTCCCCTTCAGTTGTGTTGAAGGTTCGCTGCTCGACATCTGTTCGACAATCAACGCGCCAATGGGCTGACGATCAATTCGTTCTGGCCTTCCGCCTCCCATCGGTTCTTCCGGCTTAACGAGCCGCTCGGGTTCCAGTAGAGGAACGATCATCAGGAATCGAGTCCCCGCCTCCTGGATAAACTCGGCCAGCGGTTCCTCAAGCTCTTTTGGAACATTTGCAATCGAGCCGTCGTATCGGAACGGCTCTCCCGCAGCGATGACTTTCTGAGTCAATCGTCGCATGGCGCGGATCAAATTACCGCGTGGGTGAACGGATTCCTGGCCGCTGACGGCGGTGATGACTGCTTTGCTTCCACGGCGCATGGCCAGACTCACACGATCGACTCCGAAAAGAATGCGACCGTCGTTGACCACCACGTTGGCCACTTCATTCAGGTCAAGACTGCGCTGAAGCGACAACAAATAGTCAAACACTGCTTGCGGATCAACCTGTTGGCGACTTGCCGCGGGGGATTGGGCAGAAGCCAGTTGAGGACTGGAAATCTGAGGGGTTGTCGCGTTCCTGATCGATCCCAATGTTGGAGCCAAACTTGGCCCGGCGGGGGGAGGCACTACGGCTTCAGGAGAGGGTGCGCGGTTCGGCACAACCGTCTTCGCAATCTGATTCGTGAGGTCGCGGCAACGTAATTCGACATGTCGCATCATGCCGATTCGCTGTTGCTGAGGGAGATTCGGCCGTTCTGCCACCAGAATGACACCCGGCTGAGTGCTCGAAATCAACATCGGAACAACGAATAACGTTGCGTGCCCGAAACTGGTTGGCTCGATCAATCCTTCGGTGTCAAACGTCTGCGCTCGACCTTGATTGATCGCATCGCTCAAAATCTGCTGCAGAAACTGTTTACCGCTGGCTCCGCTAAACAGACCAGTTTCTTCCAGACCAACGGCAACAACCGGTATCAATTGACCGGAATCGCCGATCCACATGGCTCCGACTTTTGAACCAAGTTCCCCTAGAACTTGACGCAAGAACTCGCCCGCGTTTAAAGGAGGGTTGCCAGATCCAGGCTCGTCATTCGACATCAGTGGGGACCTTGGTGGAAACAGCATCAAATGGAAATAGTGAACGGGCAGAGTATCGTTTCAAACCCCTGATTTCGACAAGGCCAAGCATGAAACCTGCCAAAATCAATTCCGGCGTGTCGGACGCAACACCATGAAAGCGGGTTCGACGACCAAAACCTGACTACTGACACTCTGACTATTTGAATTTTCTGAAATCCGTCGTCGGCAAAAGTACACGCTTTTTTTCTCACAATCGGTTTGGTATGACTTTAGACCGATTGTCTCAGTTAAGTGCAGAAGCGTCATCTCATTTCGTCTTGTCGCCACGGCGACGATCCGCTTTATCAGTTTGACCAGGGGAATTGATACATGGCAAATCCTTCAGGCGCAGCGACGATTAACCTGAGCGACAACGATGTCGGGGCTATTGATCGGCTGCGGGAGCTCTACGGTCGACTGAAAAAAGAACTCGGACGGGTCATCATTGGTCAGAATGATGTCATCGAACGACTGGCGATCTGCATGTTCGCTCGCGGGCACGGGCTTTTGATGGGAGTTCCCGGCCTCGCCAAGACCTTGCTGGTCAGCAAACTCGCTGAAACCATGTCGCTGAACTTCAGCCGCATCCAATTCACTCCCGATTTGATGCCGATGGACATCACCGGTACAGATATCCTTCAAGACGGAGCTGATGGCCGACGGGAATTTCAATTCATCCGCGGCCCGGTCTTTGCGAACATTGTGCTGGCGGACGAAATCAACCGCGCCCCTCCAAAAACTCAAGCCGCAATGCTCGAGGCAATGCAGGAACAGAAGGTGACCGTCGTTGGAAAAACTTTCCGGCTTGACTCACCATTTTTCGTGCTTGCCACACAGAATCCCGTTGAACAGGAAGGAACATATCCCCTTCCTGAAGCCCAACTCGATCGGTTCATGTTTCTGATCGAACTGGACTATCCGTCGGAAGAGGAAGAAATTCTGATTGCCCGGACGACAACGGGAGATGCTCTTCCGGAACTGGATCATCTGATGACGGCAACTGAAATTATCGATCATCAGCATCTGGTCCGTCGAGTTCCCGTGCCAGACCACATTTACCGTTACGCAGCCAAGCTTGTTCGAAAGACGCGGCCGAAAGGGACATCGGCACCCGCGTGGCTGAAGCCGCTGGTGGCGTGGGGTGCGGGTCCACGAGCCGTCCAGTTCTTGATCCTCGGTGCGAAAGCCCGGGCTGCCCTGCATGGAAGTTACATGGTACGACTGGAAGACATCCACGAAGTCGCGGTCCCCGTTTTGACGCACCGCGTCATTACAACCTTCGCTGCACAAGCAGAAGGATTAGACGCAAAGCAGATCGTGAAACGGCTGATTAGTGAAACGATCGAGGAACAGTCGTAGGTGATAACATAAGCAAGCCGCTTGGTGCCTGGTCTGATGAAAGGACCCGAAGATGGAATGTGTGCGTTGTTGGAGACATATGCTTTTGTAACAGAAAATGGGTGCCACGGTTTTACCGTCTTCGGTAAGGCCGTGCTCTTCGGACCGTTATCGAACCATGAAGACACGGCCTTGTCGAAGACTCCAAAACCGTGGCACCCCGAGTTTCGATCGCAGTTCCGTCGATAAGCCGCAATATTTTACCCGACCACTGTTTCGCCATTGCTTCAGCGCAGGTATCGCCTGCTTTGAATTTGATTCACGGACGTGCATCCGCACCAGGGAGCAGGCATGCTTACTGATCGCCAGCCTCGAAGCTTTCTCGACGCGCAAGTCTTGTCGCGGCTGGCGGGTATCCCGCTGTTTGCGCGGCGGCCGATGCAAGGGAATGTCTCGGGACGGCATGCCAGTCCGCACCGGGGATCAAGTGTTGAGTTCGCCGAATACCGCAAATATGTGCCAGGCGATGACCTTCGGCGACTCGACTGGCGAGCCTACGGACGGTCTGATCGGTTCTACGTCAAAGAATTCGAAGCTGACACGAACTTGCGCTGCTGCTTTGTGCTCGATACCAGCGGGTCCATGAATTTTGGTTCGACCGGCATCACGAAGATCGAATACGCACGACGAATCGCGGGAACGCTGGGGTATCTCGCCAGCCAGCAAGGTGATGCAGTCGGCCTTGCGTGCGTGGCGAATGGGATAGTGCAGAACCTTCCCCCGAAAAGAAATGCAGCCCATTTAAGGCTTGTCCTTGACCTGCTTGAAAATGCAAAGCCGAAAGGAGAAACGCAACTCGCCACCGTCTTGCATGAACTGGCGGAAACGATTCGTCAGCGAGCATTGATCGTCATTATTTCAGATCTGTTCATTGAACCAGAACTGTTACGTGGCTGTTTCCAGCATTTGCGGTTTCGCCATCATGACGCCGCCGTATTTCATCTGCTCGATCCGCTCGAATTGAATTTTCAGTTTCGTCGACCAATGCGGTTCCTTGATATGGAAGGTGGTCCCGCCATATTTGCAGAGCCCAATGATATCGCCGATCGATACGACAAGGCCTTGCAACAATATCTGGGGCAATTGAGACAGGTTGTGCTTGAGTCGGCAATCGATTACCAGCGAATCAGCATTGACGAAAACTACGAACAGGCATTAGTCCGGTTTCTCATCGGACGAGCTCAAGCAAAGGGGATGCGATGAGCTTTTTGCAACCCTGGCTGCTGTGGGGCCTGCCACTGATCGCCTTGCCGATCATCATTCACCTGATCAATCAGCGGCGGTTTCAGACGATTCAATGGGCGGCCATGATGTTCTTGCTGGCCGCACACCGCATGGCACGTGGCTATTCCAGACTGCGTCAATGGCTGATCATGTTATTCCGGATGCTGGCGATCGCCGGCCTGCTGTTCGCTGTCGCTCGACCACTTGCCAGCGGATGGCTGGGGCTTGCGGCGGGAGGCCAGGCAGACACGACGATCGTACTGCTGGACCGTTCGCCGAGTATGCAGCAGCGAGGCTCGGGGACCGGTGAATCCAAGTTGGAAACGGGCAAGAAGCAACTGTTACAAACGCTGCAGACGCTTGGTTCGGCTCGCTGGGTCGTGATTGACAGCGTTTCCAATGCACCGCACCAGATTGATTCCCCTGCCGCGATCATGAATCTCCCAAACGCAGGACCCGCCAGTTCTCCGGCCGATCTGCCTATCATGCTTCAAGCAGCCCATGATTATATCCGAGATAACAAGTCGGGACGAACTGAGATCTGGGTCTGTTCCGACCTGCGCGAAAACGACTGGACGGCGGAAAGCAATCGCTGGTCAACGCTGCGCGACGCCTTTCTGGAATTCCCTCAGGGAGTGCGGTTTCATCTGCTCGCCTATTCGCAACTCCCTTCAACGAATACTTCCATCCGAGTGACTGACGTTAAGCGACAAGCGACAAGTGACGGTGCCGAACTGCTCGTCTCGCTCAAGATTTCCCGCGAAGGGACTGACTCGCAGAAAATCAGCATTCCGGTCGAGTTTGACATTGAAGGGGCACGCTCGGTGTTGACTGTCGAACTCGACGGATTGACGACCGAACTGAAGGATCACCGCATCCCCCTGGAGCGGGCACGAGAGCGAGGCTGGGGTCGAGTTTCGATCCCTGCCGATGCCAACCCGGCGGACAATGACTTCTATTTCGTCTTCGACGTTCCACCACACCGAAAGACAATCGTCGTTGCGGAAGAGCCGCAAGTGGAAAAACCGCTTCAACTTGCTGCTGCAATTCCACCGGAGCCTTCGTTTGTCTGTACGGCAGACGTGATTGGGCTTGAGCAATTGCCCACGGTCGAATGGGACCAGGTCTCTTTGGTCCTGTGGCAGGGACCGCTTCCGTCGGGAACAGAGGTGGAACTGCTACAATCGTTTGTCGAACGAGGTGGTCAGGTTGTCTTTCTTCCACCTCGAAACCCGACAAGTGACGAATTTTTGGGAATTCGATGGAATGAATGGGTCAGCTCAAACGACAATATTCCACTCGAAACATGGCGGAGCGACGGAGACTTGCTGAGCCGAACACTAAACGGCACAGCGCTCCCAGTCGGGCAACTCGAAATTCATCAATATTGCGGACTGAATGGTGACCACACACCACTGGCGATACTCAAAGGGGGTGCGACTTTGTTAGCACGAGTCCCGACCAAACGAGGGGGTGTCTATCTCTGGGCGACGACCCCGGCACCGCGTGACTCTTCGCTGGCGACAGGCGGCGTCGTTTTGTACGCATTCGTTCAACGAGCGATTTCAGCCGGAGCCGTGGCGCTGGGTAAATCTCGGCAGCTTGACGCCGGTGATGCTCAAGGGGAAATCTCGTCAACCTGGAATCCTGTTGTTGAAGGGGACCAGGGATTATCCACCGAGGCGCTGTATCACCGGGGAGTTTACAGCGCAAACGACCGCCTGCTGGCTGTCAACCGACCTGCCAACGAGGACGACGCCCGTGTTTTGAATGAGTCTCGACTGGCCGAATTGTTTCGTGGTTTAAACTTCGTCCGCGTTGACGATCAGGCCGGAAGCGTCAGTTCGTTGATCCAGGAAATCTGGCGAGTGTTTTTGATTACGATGTTGATTTCGTTGATTCTCGAAGCCGTCCTTTGTCTCCCAAAAGTTGCGAGAACGACTGAAACGACACGAATTGCGGGAGCCGCGGCATGAACACCGTCCGCTCACTAACTTTTGTCTGGGCACCCTGGTCGATCGTGCTCTCGTTGCTCGTGATCGCCGTCACAGCAGGGCTTTGCTACGTCGCCTGGCAGCGTTCCGGCTATCGTCGATCAATCGGTTTACTGGAATTATTGCGACTGGCACTCGTCTCGCTAGGAGTTTTACTCTTCAACCAGCCGGAATGGGTTGAAGAGTATCGGCCGGACGACAAGCCGACCGTCGCCGTCTTATGGGATAATTCCGCGAGTATGGAAACGCGGGACGTCACTAATCACGAAACGGCGTCGACAACCGTTAAAACACGTCGAGAAGCCATCGCGCAACTGACCGATACACCTTTCTGGTCATCGCTGCAGGAACGGTTAACGATCATCGTTCAGCCGTTTGGAACGGCTGGCGCGACGACAACGACGGGCCGAGGCACGAACTTATATGAGCCGCTCGCAAGCGCACCCCAGCGATTCAAAAATCTGCACGCAGTTGTCCTGGCATCCGACGGAGACTGGAACGAAGGGCCGCCACCCGTTGAAGCCGCATCTGCACTAAGGCTTAAAGGGGTGCCGGTATTTACTGTTCCGGTCGGAAGTTCTTCGAGATTGCCCGACGTCGAATTATTAAGCCTCGACTCGCCGACGTTCGGCATCACAGGAAAATCAGTACGGATTCCATTTACGGTCGACAGTACGCTTCCACGCGAACATCTGACGACGATTAAACTGAAGGTCTCTGACGGTGAAGAGATCACGAAGGAAATTCGGATCGCTCCGATGGGTCGCACCAGCGACTTCCTGATCTGGAAACCCAAAACAACAGGTGACTATACACTTTCACTCGACGTTCCCAAGCACGCCGATGAACTGGTCGCCGATAACAACAAGCTGTCAGCCCCCATCGCCATCCGGGAGGAAAAGCTACGGGTTCTCGTGATCGAGTCGGTTCCTCGCTGGGAATATCGTTACCTGAGAAATGCCCTTTCTCGTGATCCCGGCGTCGAAGTTTCCTGCCTCTTATTTCATCCTGGACTGAATAAAGCGGGTGGCGGCAACAAGGATTACATCAAACAGTTCCCGAAAGGTCTGGACGAGTTATCGAAATATGATGTTGTCTTCCTGGGTGATGTTGGACTTGAGGACGGACAACTGACAGTCGAAGACTGCCGGTTACTCAAGGGGCTTGTCGAACATCAGGCCAGTGGACTGGTCTTCATGCCTGGCTTGCTGGGACGGCAGATGTCGCTTTCGGATACTGAACTCGGGAAACTTTGCCCCGTGATTCTCGACCCGGCTCAACCAGGGGGTTGGGGTTCACGCACACCAAGCCATTTTGAATTGACCGAGCTTGGCCGCCGCAGCCTGCTCACAAAGCTGGCGGATACACAAGATGACAACATTGAGGTCTGGGAAGGACTTCCGGGCTTTCAATGGTATGCGCCAGCACTCAAGGTGAAAGCGGGTTGTGAAGTACTTGCAGTTCACAAGGATGTTGCCAACGAATATGGGCGACTGCCGCTGCTGGCCACCGGAACATATGGCGCGGGTAAGGTTCTGTTCATGGGGACCGACGGTGCCTGGCGATGGCGAAAAGGGGTCGAAGATAAATACCACTATCGTTTTTGGGGCCAGGTGGTACGCTGGATGGCGTATCAGCGTAACATGGCCAAGGGCGAATCGATGCGGATGTACTATTCCCCCGAACAACCTCAAGTGCGTCAGACAATTGCCTTAAGTGCCAACGTCATGGAAAAGAGTGGCGAGCCGTTACCGAAGGGGGATGTCACGGCTCGGATTGTTGCTCCTTCGGGAAAAGCCGAAACGATCCGGTTTCAGTCGTCTGGCGATGAATGGGGCGCGTTCGCTTCCCGTTTCACCCCGGAAGAACCAGGTAAACACGAAGTCTTCCTGAACTGCAAGCAGACTGGTGCAATTTTGGAGGCGTCATTTTTCGTTCAGGGATTGGCCGTCGAACGAATCGGTCGGGCGGCTCGGCCTGAAGTCATGGAAGAGATTTCACGAGTTTCCAAAGGACAAGTGATCGGACTCGATCGATTAGAGCAAGTGCTGAAATCGCTGGCCGCGTTGCCGGAACCTTTACCTTCCGTCAGGCGAGTTCAGTTGTGGTGTCATCCGATCGTGGCATCATTATTGGTTGCGATGTTAGGAGCGTTCTGGGTGGGACGTAAAGTTGTTGGTTTGATTTAAACGGAATTGAAAGCTGCCGAACAAGAAAAATCCGGGTCGCTTTGGCGACCGGTTTCCTTGGTTCATGATTGATACGATTCGAAATAACATCCGGGTCATGATTTTGCCCGGCACGCATTGAGAGTTTGTTTGTGTTCCAGGAGAAAGCCGAAATGAGCGTTTCACAGCCGAATGCCGGACTGAAGTTGCCTTCATCGCTAAAAACGCAACTGGATGAATTCCGCCGTCGTGTCTGGACCATCAAGTCCATCGAAGCGGTCTGTGGTGCTCTATTTGGAATTTTTGTTTCCTATCTGGTCGTCTTCGGACTGGACCGGGTCATGGACACTCCCGCCTGGGCTCGTACTGCGATCTTCTTGATCGCGGTCGCAGCATGTGCCTACGTGCCGGTCTACCTGCATCGCTGGATCTGGTGCAATCGCCATCTGGAACAACTCGCTCGATTGCTCAGCCGTCGTTATCCAAGCATCGGCGATCAGATGCTCGGGGTGATTGAACTGGTCCGTAACGATCTGGAGCAGCAACGATCACGAGCGTTGTGTGAAGCGGCCATCAACCAGGTCGCTGATGTCGCAAGCAAGCGAGACTTCACCGACGCCGTCCCCAACCCACGTCATCGGATGTGGGCCTGGATGGCTGCCGTTCCCGCCGCCGCCGCATTGCTGGTACTCGCCATTTTCCCATCGGCGGCTTCAAACGCCTGGGCAAGATTTGCCGCTCCATGGCAGCCCACACCTCGCTATACCTTTACGGAAATCGAACGTCTGGCCGACCGGGTTATTGTCCCACACGGTGAAGCGGTGACTGTTCCTGTGCAACTTCTGGAAACTTCCAGTTGGCATCCTGCACAAG
Source organism: uncultured Schlesneria sp. (assembly GCA_903904835.1). GTDB lineage: Bacteria > Planctomycetota > Planctomycetia > Planctomycetales > Planctomycetaceae > Schlesneria. The sequence goes on from CAIVEI010000179.1 coordinate 26,865, forward strand.
GGACTGCACAGCTTGGCAGCCAACTTCCGCTGAAAGCCGAACTGAAAGAGGGTCGTTACGAATTCGAACTACCACCGCAAATCGACGCGGGACGTTTTGATTTACAAATCGGTGACGCACGACAAAGAACTCGCGTCGAACCAAAACTGCGTCCGGAACTCACGCACGTTGTGGCGGATATCCAATTACCTGAGTACCTCAACCGAACCCAGCCATTGCACAAGGATATTCGTGGTGGAACCGTCACCGTTGTGAATGGCAGTTCAGCAACGTTCAGCGTCACCGCAAATCGCCCCTTAGTCTCGGGGGAATGGAGAACAGCCGACCGCCCCGAGGAATCGCTCGCCATCGCCCCAAGCCCCAACTCTTCCAGCGAAACGATGTCGAGTCCTGTCATCCCGATCGACGCCTCGAAAAAACTCCAGTTTCAATGGAAAGACGAATATGGGTTGATGGGAAAAGAGCCGTTAACAATCACGATCAACTCTCGAGAAGACGAAGCGCCATCACTGGCGTGTGAGGATCTTCCGCGCCAGAGGGTTGTGATCGATTCGGAAACCTTAACGTTCAAAGTCCGTGCTCAAGACGATTTCGGGATCAAGGTTGTGGGTATCGAATGGAAAGGGGCCGACAAGTCCGCAGTCTCAAAGCCGGCACATGGCGAAAGAGTCTTAGCCGCTGGTGCCAGTGAAAAAGAACTGCTGGAACTGACAGGAACGTTCTGTGCCAAAACTCTCGACATCGAACCGCAACCTCTTCACGTTCGGTTGTTTGTTGAGGATTATTTTCCTGGCAGATCTCGGACGTATTCGACTCCTTTCGTCCTCTACGTGTTGAGTGCCGAACAGCATTCTATCTGGCTGACGGAACAATTGAGCAAATGGCACCGACAGTCGCTGGAAGTTCGTGACCGCGAAATGCAACTCCATCACACGAACCAGGAACTTCGCATGCTCTCATCCGAAGAACTTGATCAACCTGAAAATCGGCGAAGAATTGAAACTCAGTCGACCGCCGAACGAGCCAATGGTCGACGACTGACGGGCCTTGTGAATGGTGGCGAAGACCTGATTCGCCAGGCGATGCGTAATCCAGAATTTGGCGTCGGGCACCTCGAAAAGTGGGCCGAGATGCTGCAGATCTTGAAGGACATTTCGGGAAATCGGATGCCCAACGTGGCGGACCTGTTGAAGCAGTCATCACAGGCGCCTGGCATGCTGGCCAGCCAGTCACCCAAACCAAACGGGCCAACAGCGGGACAGAATCGAGCCAGCGGATCGGGTGCACCGCAAAAACCAGGTGAAAGCAAGCCGAAACCTGCCGTTCCAACTGTTGCTGATGGCGAATCTTCGCAAAACCCTGCCAAGAAGCAGGAAGGTGAACCTGAAGAACCGAGCAATTCCAGTCCTCGACTCGGATTGCCGATGACGACAATTATTGCCGCCGGAAACAACAAACCCAAGCCGCCAGCTCCTGCAGCAAAGAAGCTGGACGAAGCGGTCAAAGCACAGCAGGATCTGTTGGCTGAATTCGACAAGATCGCCGACGAACTGAATAAGGTTCTGGCGAACCTGGAAGGAAGCACGCTGGTCAAACGATTGAAAGCCGCTTCGCGAAAGCAATACATGGTCGCTGGTAAAATCGGTGACCAGGTGAGTGGCGCGTTTGGCTTGAAGAACAAGACCGCTGGCCCATTGAAACAGGCGATGGAAGACTTGTCGAAACAAGAAGCGGCCAGCAGCCAGGACGTTTCAATGATCATGGACGACATGCAATCGTATTTTGAACGCCGACGCTTTCAGCGATTCAAAACAGTTCTCGACGAAATGCGCACGCAAGACGCCATCGGCAGCTTGCGTCAATTGGGAGATGACCTGAAAGTCGAAACCGGGATGTCGATTGCCCAGTGTGAATTCTGGTCGGATACGCTTGATCGATGGGCCGACGATCTGGTCGACCCCGCCTGCTGCGGCAAGTGTCCTGGTTGCAAATCTAAAGCCAGCCTTCCTCCGTCCGTTGTGCTGGAAGCGATGCAGATCCTGGAAGCCGAAGTCAATTTGCGGGAAGAAACCCGAGTCGCGGAACAAGCCCGCCCGGCGATCTCACCTGCGGAGTACGGTGATCGAGCAAATCAACTGTCGAAGACTCAGGACGAACTTTCTGATCGAGTTGCCAAACTGACCATGCGCATTCGAGAACTACCTGATGGCGAAGAGGAATTCGCCAAAGAAATCGGTCTCCTGAATCGAGTCGAACTGGTGATGGATGAGGCGACAGGTCTGCTGAAGAGTCCCGATACCGGTGCGCGAGCCGTCGGGGCCGAAACGGAAGCAATTGAACTGCTGCTTCAATCGAAAAAGATCAATCCCAAGAGTGGAGGTGGAGGGGGATCGAGTCCTGGCGGAGGTGGTGAAGGGACAACGAACGATTCGGCCCTGGCTTTGGTCGGATCGGGAGTCAATGACAAGGAAGTACGCGAAGACCGAGGAATCTCTCAAGCGACAGGTGAATCGGGTGCATCATTGCCTGAAGAGTTTCGAGCGGGACTGGATGAATACTTCAATCGCCTCGAACGAGATTCCAGCAAATAGAGGTGATTTGTCATGTGGTCATAACATGGCCATTGCCCGCACACCAATGGGAGGGCGAGACTGGTTTGATGAAACGTTCGTAATACAGAAAATGACTTGCGGCGAAAGCCTTGAAATTAACGACGGAAAATGTCGCTGAAATGTCGCTGATTAGTTACTTCGTTTTGAAATTGCGTTGAGTATCCATGAGAAATCTCGTGCAGAACAAGATTGCCAAAGCTTTGCTGTTCGTCATCGCGTCGGCGTGTTCCGCGAGCGCAGATGATGAGCCGTCCAAGGAGACAGTCAAAGTCGTCGGCACCGTCATCGAGGTCAAGCAGGAAAAACCGAAGAAGGAGCCGGAACGGAACGAACCTGCCGATCGTCTGAATCTTGATGTTTTGATCGCCCCGCTTCAGCTTTTGTTTGGCGGCGGGGGTGGCGGTGGTGCGATGCAAGCGCCAGTGGCATTTAACGTCAACCTGGTCGACGCTCAAAATGACGCTCTGATGCAGCAGTTTCTCGTACAGTATCGACCGTTTCTGACAGAGGAACTGGGATTCGTTCGTCTGGTTTGCAGCGACCTTTCGAAAGAGCAGCGTCCAAAAATCAAAGCGGCAGGCGAAGCCAGTTTGAAACAAGCGGCAAAGGAAATGGCCCAATTTCAAAATCGCCAAAACCAGGGGATCGCGATTCAACCGCGAACGCAACCTAAACCGCGAAAAATGGTCCGTGAGGCAGTCTCGAAAGCGCTTCGGGAAACGTTAACGGTCGAGCAGATGCAACGGTACTCACTCGAAGCAAACGCACGAAAGCAGCAGCGAAAACGAGCCGCGATACTATGTGTCGTCTCGAGACTGGATGGATGCCTGAGCCTGAGTACCGATCAACGCGAGAAAATCATTGACTCAATCTCGTCTCATTGGGAAGACAAATGGGAACAGTGGTTGATCATTAATGTGTATGGAGATCAATACTTCCCTGAAATGCCGGAACAATACGTCGCACCGATTTTAAATCCAGATCAGAAGTCCATCTGGAATGGGCTGCAGAAAATCAATTTGGGTGTGTGGTGGGGAAACAATGGACAACCCCCCCCGAGCGATGGTTGGTGGGGTGACGAACCTGATGCGGTAGATCAGGCAAATGGGCAACCGGCTTTCATTTTCCGGGGCGATTGACATCATCCAAACGGAAGAGGCTGTTGGGACCCTCGTGGAGTAACATGGATGAGACCAAGTTGGTATCGAGAGAATGATCACGGCCAGGAACTGAGCGTTCCTACGCTAGCCCGACGCGCAAGCGAGGGATCTTGTATGCAATTTGAGGGGTCGTATCGTCAACAGAACGAGGATCCCTCACCTGCGCGTTTTAGTCTCCCCACATCAGCCCGATGCGCGAGCGAGGGATCTTCTCTTCAATTCGATAAAGATCCCTCGCTTGCGCGTCGGGCTAGCGTTTGGAGCCTGTTCTCGAAAAATTGTTTAATCGCCATTGTGTTCTTGATCGTTGGGTCGTCATTCGCATGTGCCGCTCCTGATGACGTCGAAGCGGTCAAACAAGACGAACAGCAGGTCAACGTCCAGTTGTTTCAGATGGACGAAAACAACTTTGATGCAAACGTCTTTCAACCGAGCGGCAACGCCAAGACCGCTCGAACCCAAATCGAAACCAAACTGAAGTTGCAACTGGACGAACTCCAACGCGTTTGCGGGATCACCGAAGCTCAAAAGCTGAAGCTGACGCTGGCGGCCAGTTCCGATATCAAGCGATTCTTCGACGAGGTTGACAAGGTCCGTAAAAAGATCAAAGGGGGGAAGCTCGACCAGAATGAATGGAACAACATCTGGCAAGAGATCCAACCGCTGCGTATCAAGCAATCAACGGGCCTTTTCGGGGACGCGTCATTCTTCGCTAAAACCGTTCGTAAGACGCTGAGCGAAGAACAAATCCAGAAGTATGAACTCGTCGTGAATGAACGACGTAAGTTCCGCTATCGTGCGAGTCTTGAAGTGGTCGTGACAAACCTCGAAAGCACAGTACCTTTACGGCATACGCAGCACGAAGCCATCGTCAAGTTGCTGTTAGACGAAACTCAGCCGCCGCCGACGTTTGGCCAGTACGACCAGTATTTAGTCATGCATCAACTAGGAAAACTCGCCGAACCCAAATTAAAACCATTGCTTGATGAGCATCAATGGAAGCTGATGGAAGGGCAGATTCAACAATTCAAGGGGATGGAGCAATTCCTGATTCAGAACGGACTCATTCCCAAAGAGGATGAAGAACTGAAAGCACGAGTCACTGTCAAGAAACGAATCCCTGCTGCACACCAGCAAGCGGACGCAGAAGAACCAGAAAATCAGACCCGAGAAAAACCCGTTCCCTGCCCTGATCCCTGAGTTGAGGCTGTCATGGACATGCCACGTTTTCACTTTTCGAAACTTCTGATCGTCGTCACGATTCTTGTATCGTGCGGCGTGAGCGTCCGGTCTGAGGATCTTGGTCGCCAGGAAGAGATCATCCGCTTAAAACAGGCCCAGAACGAGAGATTAGAGGATGCCAGGTTAATCGCCGAAAAAGCTCAGCGAGATGCAAAGTTTGTTTTCCAGAATGTCCACGCCGGCAACGATGTCATCCTCCCTCAAGTCCATCATATCGACCTTCTGGTTTATCGAACGACTGTGTTTTATGGCCAACAGCAAATCGAAAATCAACTTGCAGATAAGGTTCAGCAGTTAAGTTCCGAGTATGACCTTTCGGAAGCTCAGCAAGCCAAACTGTTGCTCGCGGCACAGTGTGAAGCAAAACTGTTTTCGAACGCGGTTGATGAGTTGCGTCAGAAATATAACTCTTTGGGGTCCGACCGTATCGGACAGCTTGAGCTCCTGAAGCAAGCTCAGACTTTGCAACATAAGCGTCAGACATTATTCGGCCCCGACTCCTTTTCCTCGAAAGTGATGGCCAGGACGGTGACTGGCGAGCAATTGTCAAAGCACCGGGCAGCACTGGACGACCGCCTGAGACTTCGACATCGCTCAAACATTGAAGGCGCGATCCGGGATATTGAACGTCATGTCGTGATCAAGATCCCACAACAAGAGGCGCTCGTCGAATTGCTGATTTCGGAAATTCCACCTCCGAAATCGAGTCACGATTACGATGAGACCCTCGTCAAATATCAGCTTTCCCGAATCCCCGAACAGAAGTTGCGACCCATTTTTGATGAAGATCAATGGCCGCAAGTTCGCCAGGCGCTCGACGGCTTTCACGAGTTGGAAGCAGCGCTGGCGCAACAGGGCCTGATTGGGGAAGAAGGTGTAGAAGCCTCGAATCCAGCGACGATTCCTGATCAAACAAAGATACCGACCGACGCAGCTCCAATTAAGCGAGACCGAGCGCAGCAAGAGGGGGGAAAACCATGAATATCGGATTCATTAATCCCCGTACTATTTTGCCATTCGTTATTGTAATTTCAGCGATAACGCAACGCACGTCAGTAGGCGCTGAAGATGATTTCGTGAAACCAGAACTTGTTGCGGCAATACCGGCTAATAAAGCAGTTCCTGTTAATAAGATCGTCCATCTCCCAGATTTAGCGTTAGTTGATCATTTCTTTGGAGGCAATCCGGATACTTTTCAGCAACGGGTTGAGACTGAAATAGATCAGAAAGTAAATAAAATCTGCCTGAAATTCGATCTCAACGAATCGCAGCGAACAAAACTGTTTCTCGCTGCATGTCATGAAAAGAAAGAATATTTTCGCCAGATGGATTGGTTGCGACAGAAGTGGGAAGCACCCCAGAAAGATCACATGGAATTGGTTAAGATACGAGATCGGGTGGACACCCTTCGATACCAATCGTTGGGCCCCAGTACCTTTTTTGGCAAAGTGTTGACAAGGGTACTTGACGAAGAAGCATCGACGATTGATCAGCCCAACCTCAATGATCGGAACTTTGTGCTACATTGCTCAAACATCAATGGTGCGGTTCGACTTATCGAGCGACACGTCGTTTTATCGGCTCCTCAGCGTGAAGCACTCATTGAGCTAATCCTGAAAGAGACTCGTGTTCCCAAATTCCTTGGCGATTACGACGATCTGGTCGTGCAATATCGATTGTCGCGTTTACCAGATGAGAAATGGCAGCCGTTGTTCAGCAAAGACCAATGGCCGGGAGTACGTTTAGCCTTCGAGGCCCTACGGCAGTGCGAACCTGTTCTCAAACGACACGGACTAATCAATGAAGAACCTTGAGAAGCTTTGCCTCAGACCAAAGCAGCCCTCTCGCTCCGCGAGAGGGCTACGTTTGAAGAAAACCCGATGCACCTAACAACAGATGAATCGTGAGATTCACCTGGACAATAAAAATCGCCCTGATGATGAAACGCCGTACATGATTTTTCGCGAGAAAATTGGAATGAATTTGAAAAGCGTGTGGCAGGGACATTCACGTTTTCTGCTCTCCACTGACCTCGCGTCAGTGGAAGCAACGACTGGACAGCTACCGAACCAATCAATCGGCTTGCTCCCGAAAAGACATAGCTTAAAAATCGCTGCTTCCACCGATGCAAGATCGGTGGAGAGCTATCCGTTATATTTGGGTTCGCCCGGTGTAGCCGTCCAGTCGCTGCTTCCACCGACGCAAGGTCGGTGGAGAGCATTTTCCAATCATCACTTCTGCGGTTGCCTTGTTCTCTTGTTGCGGAAATATCCTTCAGTGAGTTGCCTGATAATGCCAAGTCAATTGATTTGAAACCTCACATTCATGACCAGGCAACGTTATCATCGAACCAGACTGATGGCACTTTTGGCCATCCAGTTCGCATGCGCATCGATCGTCATCGCCGATGACGACCTGAAAGAAGTTGCGCCGAAGAAGGCTGGCAATTTCATTCGGCTCGCCAAAGACGAGCCATTTGATAGCTGGATGTTTCGCGGAAATCCTGAGTTTTTTCGAAAACAACTCGAAGCCAAAATCGGCCCTGCGATCAACGACCTTTGCAACAAATACAACCTGGCAAACGCACATCGTCCAAAACTGGCACTCGCAGCTCGCGTTGATCTCCATCGGTGCGACGTCCGAATTGAAGAACTCCGTCGACGGTTTGAAGCGACGATGAAAGATAACAACGCTTTGGGACAGCATGATTCAAAAAGCGATTGGGTCGTTGTGCGAAGCGAAATACAAGAATTCCGTGATCACGAGGTACAAAATCTGTTCGGCCCCAATTCTTTCGTGGCCAAGTCGGCAATCAAGATCGCTGCCGACTTACAACGTCGTTCAAGCATTGATCGAGTGATCAAGGAAATCGAAAACTACATTGACCTGGAGAGTGCTCAGAAAGAATCGCTGATCGAACTGCTCTCGACGGAACCTCGTTCAACGAGGATCAACCCGGAAATCGACTTTGTCGACGTCAAGAATCAGTTCTCTCAATTGCCCGATTCGACCTTAAAGCCGATGTTTAACAATGATCAATGGCCCCTCGTACGTCATCTTCTCGAAGAGATTGAAGCGAATCGAGAGTTGAATAATAAACAACGACTGATCGCAAAGAACTCAGAAGACGACATCAAGCGCCCGTTCGTCAGCCGATACAAGCAAAGAAGTCGTCCCGCCGATGCCACCACCCCCGAAAACATTCCCGATCCGATTGCTTTGAAGAAGGATGGTGAATGACATGAACGGCTTTGTGCGATCATTCCCATGCGGGCCTTTTCTGCTTCTTTCCAGTATTGCTTGCTTCTCTGTTTTCGCTTCCGATGATGACTTTGTTGTTGATCGCTTGGATGAAAATGCGACGGGCAACGAAATTCCTGGAGCACAAATCCAACGGCTGGCTGTCATCAGGGACCTGGCGATCGACCCGATAGATGACGAGGTTGTCGTCCAATTCGAAAAATTCATTTTCCATCAGGACGGCAACGCCAAGCTTGGCGAACTCAGGATGAATGCCGAAAGAGAACAGGCCATCAACGCTCTCGACCGCGTTGTTCGATTGACCAATACTCAAAAGCGAAAACTCGACCTGGCTGGTCAAATCGATTGTCGGCGGTTTCTCAATCGAGTTAAGGCCGCAAGTCAAAACTTTCGTAACCCGGTGCATAGGACGAACGAGTCTCAAAAAGAAATGATGCGGTTGCGGGCGAAAACGGACTCTGGAGTCCTCAGCTCCGACTCCTTCTTTATAAAGTCGATCTCTGTCATTCTGGACAGCAGCCAAATGGTGTTACTCAACGAACGTAAGCGCTCCATACACCACGGCTTAATTAAGAAGTCATTGCGCGATTTTGAAGCGAGGTTGACGCTGAGCGAACGACAGCGAGAGTCCCTCACTCAGATCATGCTGGATGAGATCCCCTACGACCCGACAAGCGAGAATGGTGAATTACTCGTCTCGAGGTCAGAACAAATGATGATGATGTACCGACTCTCGTGTATTGCCGACGAGAAGATCGAGTCTCTATTTGCCCCAGCTCAATGGCACAAGGTACAGCCGCTGATCAAGGAATGTTACCATTACAAAGAATACCTCGTTGATCGAGGCTTACTCGATCCCGAAGCTGATGTTGTACACGCTGACGATCCTGCGATTCGAATCAAGGAACCGAAATGAATAAGAGATCCCACTTTTCGAGTCACATTTTTCGTACGCTGTTGTTTTCACTTTTGGCGTTCGGGATAACGGGTTCGCACACGTTCGCTCAGGCCCCGTCTGTCCGCTTCGGCGAAGTTGTCCCTCGTGATGTTCGCGAAATCTACGAACGTGGCCTGCAATATCTCGTCACGACACAAAACGAAGCGGGCGACTGGAAAGGGGGCGGCGAACAGGGACCGGGGGTTACTGGCTTGTGCCTGATGGTTCTTTTGGCCAGCGGTGAAGATCCGAACTTCGGTCTCTATAGCAATAACGTCCGCCGCGCGCTCCGTAATATCATCTCTGGACAGGATGCTGGCACCGGCTTTTACGGTGGGCATTTGGGACATAGCAGTATGTACAACCACGGATTCGCCATGCTCGGACTGGCCGAAGCTTATGGAGCGGTCGATGACCGGAACTTATGGACGGGAAACGAACCGAACCGCCGGTCGATCGGCCAGTCATTAGAGTTGGCTGTCCGTGCGGCCATCACATCGCAAAAGAAGAACTCGTTCGGTGGCTGGCGATATTCTCCCGATGGAAACGACGCCGACACCTCCGTCAGTGGTGCTGTCCTGGTTGGTCTTCTCGCCGCGAGAAACGCCGGGATCGAAGTCCCAGATGAGGTGATCGACAAGTCGATCAACTACTTCACCAAGATGACATCTCCCTCCGGCCAGGTCGGCTATTCAGGAGGGATCGGGGGATTTGACGAGTCATTCGCACGGATATCAATCGCCACCCTGGTCTATTCGGTCTCACGACGAAAAGATCTGTCACAGTACAAGGCAACGCTGGGCTATCTGACTCAACGACTTGAAAACGTCTCGCAACAAAGCTGGCCAGAATACACGCGATATTATCAGGCCCAGGCATTGTTCCAGGGTGATGTCGATGCCTGGGAAAAATGGAACAAATTACTCGTAAGGCATCTCAAGCAGATCCAACTGGCTGACGGAAGCATTCCCGGCCAGACGGGTGTGACACTGGGGACTTCAATGTCGTGCCTGGCCCTGGCTTTGAATTACCGATTTTTGCCGATTTACGAAAGATAAATTCGTCGATGGGATGACTCTTAAATGACTTTGGACCAGAAGTCCGCGAAAAGGGTGCCACGGTTTTACCGTCTTCGGTTAAGCCGTGGCAAAGTACAAAACGAGAGACCGGCAGCGAAGATTGGACGAGAAGCACCATAAAGGAAACGGCGCGGGGTTCGCCCGCAACCCAATTTTGGAGGGCGAGGTTGGTTTGATGAACTGATCGAAATTCAGGAGAGATCGAGGAGACTTGAGGTTTCCAGTCTGTTGCAATGAAGTGATGAGGTTCGACTCAGGCTTGAAAGATCTTTTGCCCTGTTAAGGGCAAGACAAATCAGCCCAGGGCAAGCTCGTAATCGAGCGCCGCCCTGGGAGGACCAGTTAGCTGAATGAGAGAGCCCTGAAGGGGCGCGAGAATCTGTTTTTCCGAAATATGCATTCGTTTTCGATCAAATGAGGAGGGTTGTTGGGCCCCTTCAG
>CAIVEI010000180.1 GCA_903904835.1 uncultured Schlesneria sp.
CTCAGCATCGGGGCAGATATTCCGTTTGAATTTCTGATTTGAGACCATGCGTATGGGAATTTGGTAGGTTCTCGAACAATGCTCATCACGCGGAGCGATGATGGCTACTTTGGTCTGAGGCGAAGCCCTCGCTAGAGTCTTCGACAAGGCCGTGTCTTCTTGGTGCGAAAACGCGTGCGAGGAGCACGGCCTTACCGAAGACGGTAAAACCGTGGCACCCCCCGTGTTTTGGCTGCTACTTTGTTCGTGTGACGCAACTGCGTTCCCTACGGCAATTTGGCCGTTCCTGTCCAGGGCGAGGCGGCGTCATACTTCGTGGAGGCTTCCAGCTTCCACGAAGATACGTTTTGTCGCACGGGCTGAAGCCCATGCTACGGGTAAGCGGCTACGACGACTTCGATCAAGCCGCCATCTTTTCCGCTGGCTTTTCCAGGAAGCCGAGAATGACGTCCGCCGTCCGTCGAGTCGCACCCGTACAGTGAATCTGTTCGCGAAGTGCACTCAGTTCCGCCGAAGCCGCTGCCAGCGATGCCGAATCACCGAGCCATTTCGACATTTCGTAGACCACCGAATCAATCGCGGGTTTGGGATTTCCGACACTGAAAATTTCGGGCATGATCTTCCGATCAGCAATCAGATTGGGCAATGACCAGTATTTGCAGACGATCACGATGCAGCCGATAAAATAGGTCAGCCAACTGGATCGGTAGATCGCGACGAACGGAGTTCGGCGAGCGAGCATCTCAAGGCTGACTGAACCTGACACCATGACCGAGCAATCGGCGATCTCGATGATCTCTGGAGTCTTTCCGACGAAAAACGAAATTGGAAGCTGTTGCTGTAGTTTTTCGTATTCTGCGACGCAAAACTGTCTTTGCACGTCCTTATAGTTCGCAACGAGAAAATTCACTTCCGGAAATTTCGCATGCAATTGCTGAACAATATTCAGTAACAACGGCCAGCATCGTCGGACTTCCTGCTTGCGAGAGCCCGGCAGAATCGCGACCGTCCGCGTCTCATTCGATGACCATTCTCGACAAAAACTTTCGTCGAGCTGATGGTCAGCCACTTCGTCAAAAAAGGGATGTCCGACATACATTACAGGAATGCCCCGCTCGGCATACCAGTCGGTTTCAAACGTCAATCCCGAAAGAACCAGATCGACATATTTGCGAACTCGACTGATCCTCCATGAACCCCATGCCCAAAGTTGAGGAGGCATGTAATAGATCACTGGAATCCCTGCGGCCTTGGCTTTACGGGCAATCCACCAGTTGAATCCGGGAAAGTCGACCAGGACCACAACATCGGGCTTGTGACGAGCGAAATATTCTTCTGCCTGTTTCACCAGTTTGTAGAACTTCCAGATCAATGGTAGCACGGCCATGATCCCCATCACCGCCATTGACGTGAGTGGAAACAGAAGATGGCAACCTGCTTCTTCCATCGCCGAACCACCAAACCCCGAGACCCTCAAATCCGGTCGACGACGAGTCAGTTCTTTAATAAGGTGAGCAGCATGATGGTCACCGCTCGGCTCGCCAACAGAAAAAAAGATGTGCATGATCGGTTCAATAATTTGGACGGATGGAATTTCTGATCAAAACGATTGCACCGTTCCCAGAAAATCCAAATTTGGTCAAGAGGGATTCGCTATTTCGGCGCGTTTAATGTGATCGTCGCGGAAATCAATCGATGGTCCGAGCCGTCTGTTGTACCGATCTGACAATTTTGAATGGCCCATTCACGTGAGCACAAAATGTGGTCGATACGGGCCCAGGGGCAATTGTCTGGCCACAGACGCCGCCCCTTACATGGCGAAGTATATCCATAACCGAATCCCGCGTTGTCATAACAACTCTGCAAATCACCCCAGTGCTTTCGGAAAAAGCTGCTGGATGTGGGTGTGTTGAAATCACCACAGACAATCAACGGTTCGTTATCGTAAGCGGAATTGACTGCGGCTCGAATTTCCGTCGAATCGCGTTCTCTTTTTTCCTGATATTCTGAAAGTTCTTTAGTCCCCTTGCCGTTGGTCAGTGTCTCATAACTGAGTTCCTCCAATCCGAAACGAGCGGTCATCTGATGGATATTGCCAAGCACAATCGGTCCATTCGGCACTTCGATATGAACCAGCATTCCGGCCGAACGTCCACCGAATGGAGTCACGTCAAAGCCCGAGATCAGCGAAAGTCGATAACGGGAACCGATCCAGTATTGCCCATATCGCAAGGTGTACCACTGCGCATCTTTGCAGAAGGAATTCAAACGGTCGTCTTCACCAAACGCTTCTTGCAAGGCGATGACGTCCGGCTTCATGGCCACAATCTCATCAAGCACTTTACTGAAATCCGGCTGGAACGACTGCACGTTACAACTGACGATCGTGAGTGAAGTCGCTCCTTCCATTTTTGGCGATCCATTCATCCAGAGACCGAGCGGAATCGAGAGACCCATCAAAGGGACAAGAGCGATCCCGACCGAGACCAGATTCATCCCGATCGATGGTCGGTGCCAGATCAACGATGCAATAAGCAGGAATATCGCAGGAATCGCGTAAGGGGTTCGCGGTGCGTACGTGACGACAGTTCCGGCCCACCACGTTTCAGAGACAACATAAATCAGATAATTGACAATACTCAGAATGAGGAGATTCAGGCACGACAATCCGATCACGAATTTCGCAATTCTGCTCGTTCCGGGTGGTTTATCAGCGGGCACTTTTTTCATGGGGACTCATCGAAGAATTGTCTGAGCTAGGCGTAGAATACTGATCCAGCCAGAAATTTGGGATACAGATCCTGGTTGACGAGTGATAAATTGTCGTCACTTCGCCGTAATGTTTCTTGTGCTTTCGTCATTGCCCATTGTCATCGGAAATCATCGAAAAAAGACGACTCACTGAGAAAGCTTGGGTTGTACTTGAAAAGCCAGTGTGTCATTAACCAGGCACGAGGAAATGGAATTCCAATGATTTCAAAGTTTTGGCACAGCTTGGTAGTAGTACTACTTTGCTTGACTCAGGTCATGCTGGCAGACGATGTGAAAAGTGGGGGAAAGCCGTTCGTCTCCAAGTGGGGTGGCTCCGGCGGTGGCCAGAATGCCCACGAATCCTGGCGTTACCGAACCTTTACGACTGTCAGCGGGTACGCGGCCCGACCGGACAACGAGGTTTTGAATGAGGTCACTGTCGAATGGTTACCGATCGAACGCGATCCACTCGGTAACCGATGCAAGGTCAGCGGCCACTTACAGTTTTCCGATGCTGGTGTTACGAGAAATATCGACCGGTTTCAAGGAGTTGCGGTCTATCTGGCAAAGCAGCCCAATCAGGAACTCGACTGGTCAAAAGGAATCGAACAGAACCAGGCCAGCTACGAAACCGGGTTTACCGTCGATCATTCGGGAACATTCGAAGTCTGGTTCGATTTGCGAGAAATGCAAAGCGATCGACACGCCGAACAGGTCTATCAATTTGGATTGGCGCTCGGCAGGCATGAAGATACGGAACTGCCGAATCAATTCGGTTTCAAACAATCGCAGCGTGAAAAGACGGAGCTGGGCGAAAAGATCACATGGAGTTCGCGAACTGCTGTGATTCCGTCGACCGTCAAGATGATCAAGATTCCTGTGGCACCGGAGATTTCTCGCGAATTGGAGCTGATCAACCGCGTCAATCCCTGGTTTTTTCAATTGTCGAACCATCAACAGTATCAATCGACCGGTGTCGATCTGATTCGGGCGGTCAACGCGGTCAGGCGGTTGGGAAAGGAAAAGGGACTTGCAACACTGGAGGAATTTCTGAAATTGCTAGGCGGCGAGAACTATTTTGGGGATCGTCACAACACCGTTGTCTGGATTATCCAGCTCGCGTTCGAGTCCGATCGTTCTAAAGAACAAATTCTCTTTCCCGAGGTACGCGATTCGTTAAATCGGCGAGATTCACCAGAGAGGCAATCCTGGCCGCTTGATCCGATGGAGCTGTCTGATGATCAGCCGTTCAAGCTAACGGGATTTAATGTGGGGGGTAAGATGGCCCTGAACCATTCCAAAGCACACCTTGCCTGGGCACACGAAAACGGCGTGATTCGTGAAGGTTTGCTGATTCCCTCAAGTGACCCGTTGACGGCGGCACAAGCAATTCTTTTGAGTCCCAAATTTCAGCGGCTCGAGGAATCAGCCCAACGCGAAGTCGCTCAATGGATTCCAGGCCAGGCAATGAGTATGGTTCCGGATCTGGTCGAGCAGTTTCGTAAGAGCAACCCAAACAACCCCGGCGATGTGATCGACTACGAGGCAGAATGGGCTGCATTGCTCGAATATGCGAAACAGTTCGACATCACCTGGGATCAGCGGTCCGAGAATTTCATTGTTCGACCAAAACCGAAATAAGACCAAGTCCAAAGTTGCGCTTGGCCCCTGCCCTCCCACCGCAGTAAATACACGCAAATCAGCTCTGGCACAGGATTAACACCGAAAACACCTCATCCGACCGTACAGACCCTGAGAACTCGGAATCATAAACCTTGCGGTCACAATGTTTTGATTTCGACATAATCTCAATGATGGAAAAAGAGTACGTCGGGATTCGTGGCATAAATTCCGATGAATTTAGGAGACGTTGAAATCGTTCTCGACGTAAATCCGATCGATTCTCACGAGCGTGCACGGCCCGAACACGATGAGCGATAAAAACGTGATGTCGTTGCTGTGTTTCGCACGTATTGTTGTGGCGGCGATCCTTCTTTTTTTGTCCGCATCACCTTCTGATGCGCAGGATCCTCCACTACCTCCACCGCCGGATGCACCGCTCAAATTGCCGCCGTCGGGGCCCCAGAATCTGCAAAACGGCATGGGTGGAGTTGGGGGTGGCAATCGTGCCCAGCAACAGTTTCCTCGTCCAACTTCGGCAAGCACTGCCGCAGTCAGCCAACGAGCGTTTGCCCCGAGCATGATCGGGGATGGGTTTGCAGGTAACGCAACGGTCTTCACAAACTACGAAGGCCAGGAGGGGCATGATGACCCCAGCCATTTCGCACTGATTTCGCCGGGGTTGGGTGGAGGGGTTGGCCAGATCAAGCTGATGGAAGCGGGCAGCCCGATTCCGCGTGACCGAGTGATGCTGAACTACAGCTACTTCAGTGGTGTCCCGATTGGGACAGGCAACATTTACGTCAATCGATTTACACCAGGCTTCGAGAAAACATTTTTCGAGGGAAATTCCTCGATTGAAGTCCGCGTACCGATGGCCATTACTGCGATGTCGACGTTCAATCACGACGATGTCTCGTCAATCGACAGCACCGACTACCAGTTCGGGAACGTGACGACTTTCTTGAAAACCTTGTTATATCGAGATGAAACGTTTGCTCTGTCTGCCGGAGGTGGGTTGGTACTTCCCACTGCCGCCAACACTGTGATGCTCTCGGAATTTCGGGATCGGTACCATACCGACCTGATCATTAGAAACGAATCGATTCACCTGATGCCGTTCCTCGGCGGAACGTACACCCCCAACGATCGTTTCTTTTCGCAGTCGATGGTTCAACTCGACTTCGCAGCAAACGGTAACCCCGTTTCGGTTGAAAGCATTTCCCCTCAATTCCCCTTCGGCGAAGGGGGACCATTGAAACGAATCGGATCGTTGAACGACGCGACCTTCTTATACGCAAGTGTCGCAACGGGATACTGGTTATATCGTGCTCCGGTCGGAACTTCCCGACTAACGGGATTCGCTCCGATTGCCGAACTGCACTACAACCGATCGTTGCAGCCGACCGATTCGGTCACCATTCCGAACAGCGGATTTACCTATTATTTGCGTGGACAAACGATCGGCAGCAAAGATTCCGACATCGAAGTCATTAATGCTGTAATCGGGATGACAGTGCTGGCTGACGACAATAAGTCACTGACTGCGGCCTACACCGTCCCATTGGGTGGCGGAACTGATAAGCAGTTTAACGGTGAGTTTCGGCTCCTGTTCAATTGGTATTTCGGCGGCCCCACAAACCGCCAGACGCGAGTCCAGTTCTGAATTTGCTCCCGTCATCAAAGTGATTACACGATTGGCTTGCCTGATCGGAGATTTTTGGCCGTCGCTCACTTTCTCTTGCCAGATTTGCCGATCTGCTATTATGGATAGAGAATTTTTTGAGGTAACGCCTCATTCGATCTTTCATCTGAACTGGCAATCGGGATGCCTCTTAAAACTGCACCACTTGAAGAACCTTCAATCAACCTGACGTCGATGCTCGATGTCGTCATGTTGCTGATCATCTTTTTTATGGTCGGAACCAAGTTTGCCGAGGAGGAACGGCAGACCGGGATTCAGTTACCAGGTGTCTCGGAGAACTTTGCCCTCTCGGGTCAACCGGACGAAATCGTCGTCAATGTCGACGCAAACGGTAAAGTCAAAGTGCAAGGCGAGGATTTAAACCTCGACTCACTACGAATCCTGCTCGATGCCGCTCGGTTTGCGTTTCCCAATCAGGCGGTCGTCATTCGAGGTGACGGGCGATGTGAATACCAGCAGGTGATGGATGTGTTTTCGACGTGTAAAGAGGTCGGAATCAAGAACGTCTCGGTGGCTCACGCTCCTAAATCGAAAGGGAACTGATGCCGACACGACTGATTGAGATTGTCATGGCCAGTACCGGTGGCATGACTCTTGGTGGCTTGCTTCTTCGCCTTTCGCTGGTGGCGTTATCCGTATTTGCGACGATCCATTTGTTCTCACTGTGGGGAACCCGTTACGGCGACAACAATACCTCGGCAAAATCGTTCTTTCTTTCTCTGGTGCTGCACTGCTGTTTTGGACTCGGCTGGGTGACTGTTGCCGAAACCTATCCCCGTCGTGCAATTGGGACTAATCCTTCCGAAGCTCAGACTCCGATCACGTTTATCGATACGGAAGATATCGCACCACGCGCCGGGACCAGCAAGCTTCCTGTTTTTAATGCGGGACAGCCGACAAACGACGGGTCATGGACGAGGGACCCTCGCGGAAAGTCGCGTGTTGATCGCGATGACGAAACGTCCGATGCGGAAGCGACCAAGGTCGATCTGTCGTCGATTCCTGCAAACAATGTCGCTCCTGACTTACCCACGTTCGCTGCAGAAATGGATGAGCAGGCACCTGGCCTGGTACAATCAACGCCGAGCATGGCCCAATTGTCAGCATCCAGCCGAGTCGCTCTGGACGACCCATCTCCGGAAGCACGGCCAGAAGCGGCTGCCGCGTCGAAGTCTGTCCGCACTTCGATCAGTCGCTCGGCCACCAACGATTCGAATTCCCGACCAGATTTTCCGCGACGAACTTCACCGAGAACCTCTCCATTTCTCGACGACAGTGCGTCGATGACGTTGCCGTCCGAAATCAGTATGGACTCTCTGCCGATACCGGAATCCAGTCCCATCACGGAATCGACTCGTCGCACAGGTAGCCCAAGCCCGACATCGGTCGTCGATTCGCAGGAAGGTTCCGGTCCAGACGGAACGGCTAACACTTCGGTTGTCGCGAGTCCGAAAAAGTCCGCCCGTATCGCGAAAACATCCAGTCGACCCGGCGATGGTCGAGATGATGCTCCTCCGTCGAGGCCCTCTATTGCCAGCGCTTCATCAACGGCTGGCCGAGGTCAAGACGATCGACTGATGACGAATCGAGGCCCATCGGAAACGTTTGAAGACGTGCCTCAACCAGCTTTCATTAAACCGACCGCCCCGTCGATGTCGCGTGCCCCGGCTCGGGCACTGGAAACTTATCAGGCTCGAACCTCGGGCCAGCGAATGGCCACCGTCCTCAAACATGGTGGCTCCGAAGAATCGGAGAAGGCGGTTGAGAACAGCTTGAAGTGGATGTCCAGTATTCAGGAATCGGACGGGCACTGGTCATCGGCTCGACACGGTGGGGGTGCTGACAAGATCGATCCGCAAGGCCAGGACCGTGGAGGTGGTGGTAAGTTCGCCGATTCGGGGATTACCGGCCTGGTCGTATTGTCATTTCTCGGGGCGGGTTATACGCACGAGCGAGGGCCTTATACCGCTGAGGTTCGCAGGGCACTGAACTGGCTGATCTCTCATCAAAGCGCCAATGGCTATCTGGGTGGAAATGCGACCAGATTTGATCAGAACTATTGCCATGCCATCGCCACATTTGCGCTCGCAGAAGCCTACGCCATGCAAAAGAACCCGGCGGATTTTCCGGAGCTGAAGAACGCCGTCAGAAAAGGGGTGCAGATGATCTCGGTTCTGCAGAACGCGGATGGGGGCTGGCGATACGGAAAAGGTGGCGAAAGCTCAGAGAGTGACATGAGTATGTTCGGCTGGCAGTTAATGGCTCTAAAAAGTGCCGTAAATGCCGGGATACCCGTTCCGGAAGAGACTCGACGCGGGATGACCAGGTTTCTTGAATCCAGGCGTCGCGGAAAACAAGGTGGGCTGGCGGGTTATCGGATTGCGGACAAACCGACACCAGCGATGACAGCAGAAGCGTTGTTCTGCCGTCAGATGTTCGTCATTGGGACCAACAGTGAGGCGAGTAAGGAAGCGGTCGCGTACTTGCGTGACAACTTGCCGAAAGTCACGAAGTACGACGAGTACTATTGGTATTACGGAACATTGGCCATGCATCACCTGCAGGACGAATCTTGGAAGGAATGGAACGGAGCCCTGAGAGACATGCTGATTTCGCAGCAACATCAGGAAGGTCCGTTAGCCGGTAGCTGGGACCCGAACGGCAAGTGGGCCGGGATCGGCGGTCGCCTTTATTCGACGGCTCTTAGCACGATGTGTCTGGAAGTCTATTACCGATATTCATCAATCGCCAAAGTGGACGAAACGAAATAGCATCGGTTCGCTATTGCCCCCCCTTGATCCACGCGATGAGGTCAGCGAGCTGCTGCTTGTCCAGATCTTTTTCCAGGCCTTCGGGCATCAGTGACTGCCCGGTCGAAACAAGTTCGTCGAGCGTATCCCGTAGCACGACGTCCTCCTTGGCTTCGGCTCGCTTCAAGGTCAGGCTGGCTGCTGTTTCAGCCGAGATGATTCCCGTATATATTTTTCCCTGCTTCGTAACGGCGGTATAGGTCTGATAACTTGGCTGAGCTTCACGGTTGGGATCGAGAATCGCCACCAGCAGATCCTCGGGAGACTTGTTCTTCACGCTGGCAAAGTCAGGTCCGACCAGATGACCGGCAGTACCATCGCGATGACATTGAATACACGTTTTGGCGTAGAGCATGCGACCTCGCTGAGGGTCACCCGTAAGCTCAAGGGCAGGCTGATAACTGGCGACGACTTGCTTTCGGTTACTGGGTGGATCAGACAACACGAGTCTGGCTGCATCCCGGACCAATGGCTGAGGATGATTGAGCATCAGTTGTCGCTTGTCTCGTTCGATTCCCCCAGGCTTAATCGCTCCGGCTTCGACCGCGCGCACCAAGGCCAAAGCTCCCGCCGCTGACTGAACCAGACTATCCACGACTTCGCGGCGTGTTGCCGGGCCAAATCCTTCCCACGGTGCCAGCATTGACTCGATTGCCGGTTTTGTCCCGTGTGCGGCAAGCGATTTGATCGCCGCCTGTTGTAACGCGGGTGATGTTTGCGGCGTGAACAGTTGTGGCAACGTACGCTCGGCCAACCCAGGATCGCCTAACGCTAACAGGGAAACGGCAGAAAGCCGATCTGCTTCGGATGCTGATGTGTCTTTAGAAACCTCGCTGGCTTGCTGAAAGATTTTTTCGAGCGAGCTGATCGTCGTGCCTGATGTCTTCGGGTCAGCCAATGTCTTCGAGATCGTGGAGCCTCGACGTCGCAGTCCTTCACCCAAAGCGAGCAGCATAGGAATACGAGTGGCATTCGGAACGGCCTCGTTAACAACCGATCCCAGCAGACGGATGCTATCCGTCGAATCGGCCGCCGAGCCAATAAGTCTGGCCAGTTGGACGAGTAACGGTACAACGGGCTCAGTCGGACCGGACAGCAATTCAACAGCGATCGTCCCCATCTGAGAATGAATGGACGAAAGCCACGCCGTGCGCAGGTCGGCATCTTTCGCAGCATCGCGAGCGATTGCTTTGAGACCACCAACGGCCAGATCTGGTGGCAGTTCGCCAAGCGTAAACGCCAGTTGCCAGAGAACTTTTGGCGAAGGATCGTCAGTCATAGCGACGACTTGTTTCGCAAGTTCAACATCCTTGCCAACAAACGCTGGCGCAAGCCGCAGCGCATGCTCTCTGACGTGAGCATCAGGATCTCGAAGAGCCTGCCGTAAATCATCGGCTTTCAAGTCCTTTAATCCGCTTAAGGTCCAGAGGGCATGCAGTCGCGACTCCGGTGAAATTGTGGTCTGGCCAGCATGAATCATGTTTCGGAGAACGGAGTCAGCCGAAAGATCCTTTCGTTCCACCAACAGTCGCTGTGCCGTATCACGGACCCATCCGTGTGGCGACTTCAGGTGTTCGACCAGTTCTGCGGTGGTGGCATGACTCAGCTTTGGTGGTGCAATCCGTTGATAACCGGGAGGAGTCAGTCGCCAGATACGACCCTTGTCATAACCACTTTCCAGATCGACCAGCGCCTTGATGTCATCAGGAATCGAAGCGGGATGTTCGATGGTTTCACGATACATGTCGAGCACGTACAGCGTTCCATCGGGGGCGTTCACAAAGTTTGCCGGCCGAAACCAGTTATCGGTGGATGTCAGAAATTCGACATCCTGATCGGCCCGCTGTGCGACAAAACTGATACCGTCGGTCGTCAGTTTTTTTCGATGGATCAGGTTGCCTCCAACATCGCCGATAAAGACGTCTCCGCGAAACTCAGGCGGATACGCTCCACCTCGATAGACCGTGACCCCGGTTGCTGAGGTAAAAAATCCGATCGGGACAAGTTCGGTCGGAGGCAGCTTCTTGCGCATTTCGGGGTCGGCAGCACGACGCGCCGTTCGTACGAGCCGCCATGGCTCAGCCGAACTTGTCCGAAAGACGACTGCTGCCGCTCCTTCCTTTGCAATCGACCGGGTCATATCGGGAATCACCAGTAAGGGATTGCGTTCAAGATAATTCAGTGGCCAGGTGACATGGACAATATGGTTGCTGTTCGAGCAGATGAACCGGTCGCCCCAGTTGTCGATAGTGTGTCCGTACTGAAGCCCACCACCAACCATCGTCAGTTCGTTTGTCGCGGGGTCGAGTCGCAGATCACGTCGACCGGGGGTGAACTTGTATTCCGGCTTGTTGCTTCGGGCAGGAACGGTTAACTCGCCTCCCGCAATGCCCGAGGAAAAGTAAATGGCATTATCGATCCCCCATTCGAGACCATTTGATAACGCCTGAACGTTCGACGAATTAAAGCCCGAGCAGATAATCTCTTTCTGATCGGCAACATCATCGCCGTCCGTATCCTTCATGAAATAGAGATACGGTGGCGAGATCACATAGATGCCCCCGCGTGCACAACAGACAGACTGAGGCCAACGAAGCCTGTCGGCAAAGACGATGCTCTTGTCCATCCGTCCGTCATTGTCAGTATCAGTCAACAGTCGAATCCGCCCCCACGTTTCGGGCCGTTGATCCTTATACTTTTGAACTCGTTGATCTGGCAGGAACGGATAGTCATTCATTTCGACGACGAACATTCGGCCATCTTCGTCGAATGCGGCATCAATGGGATCGGTCACGTCCGGCTCACTGGCAACCAGTTCCATCCCAAACCCTCGTTCGAGTTTGAATGATTTCAAAGCTTCGGTTGGCGACTTAAACGGAATTCGCGGCATCAGCTCGGCAAGACTTTTTTCCTCGCCTTGTACGGCACCTGCCATGAGCACCAGTGCCACGGGAAAGCGAAATCGGCCGAGGACGACGCCTCGTCTGCATGCTGCTGAAGGAATATCCAGACACTTCACGAGACAGACAAACGAATTGAGTACGAACCCGAACATGGATGTCGTTCCTTCGCAGTAGGCAGGGATATGATCGGGACCACAATCGTGGGATCACACCGGATTTGGCACACACTACAGTAGCTGTGTGACTGCCGAAGTTGAAGTGATTGCCAAGTCGGGAGCTGCCTCGTATCGGAACGCCGAAGGTTTCGGACATCCGTCTGGCTCAAAGGGGGGACAAGCCGAATCAAGCATTTTAACCGGCGGCAATATCCCGTTTTGTTATTCGCATCACTTCTTCAAGAGTGGTCGTGCCGTCGAGCACTCGCTGAAAACCGTTCAATCGAAGCGAAACCATTCCCTTCTTCAGGGCATAGTCTCGCACATCGGACGTACTTGCGCGATTAATGCACAGCCGGCCGATTTCGGGGTCGGTTCGTAGCAGTTCAAAGATCGCGCGGCGGCCAGCGTAGCCGCTTCCCTTGCACTCGCGACACCCGATTGGCTTCCAAAGGAATTCAGGAGCGGGAATCGGAAAGTCGTCGGGAAGTTCATCTTCGGTCGGACGATACTTTTCTTTGCAGTGCTTGCAAAGAACTCGGACCAGGCGCTGGGCGAGTACCCCTTCAACAGTACTTGCCACGAGATACGGTTCGACACCCATGTCGATCAGACGGGCAAAAGCGCCTGGAGCATCATTCGTATGCAAAGTGCTGAATACCAGGTGGCCGGTTAAAGAAGCCTGAATTGCCGCTTCTGCCGTCTCACCGTCTCGAATTTCCCCGATGAGAATCACGTCAGGGTCATGACGCAAAATACTTCGTAGACCTGCGGCGAATGTCAGACCGACTTTGGAGTGAACCTGGATCTGACTGATCCCCGGGTTCTGATATTCGACAGGGTCTTCGACGGTGATGATCTTGATTGTCGGCTCTTTGATTTCGTTCAATGCGCTGTAAAGAGTCGAGGTTTTACCACTACCGGTAGGACCGGTGACCAGAATGATTCCGTGAGGCAACGCGATCAATTCATGGAATGTCTTGGCAAGCTGATCCGGCATACCAACGTTCTTCAGATTGAAGACCATTCGGCCCTTATCAAGGAGTCGCATGACGACACCCTCGCCGTGCACCATCGGGATAATCGAAACACGGACATCGATCTCGCGGCCTGAGACCCGCAGCTTGATACGACCGTCCTGGGGAATTCGCTTTTCGGCGATATTCAGCTTCGACATGATCTTCAGGCGCGTCACGATCGCCTGAAAGAAGTGCGAGATTGACTCGGGCACCGGCTGCACTCGTAACAAGCCGTCAACGCGGTAACGAATTGTCAATCCGTTCTCTTGCGGCTCGATGTGAACGTCGCTCGACTGCTGTTCAAGAGCTTCAACAAGCAATTCGTTCACAAGTTTAATGACCGATGCGTTCTCGGCCTGTTGAGCGAGATCCGAATCATCGGCCGACAAGTCGCTCAGCAGCTCGATCCCTTCGGCAGATCGTTGAGCCACGAGCTCATTCAGTGTGTCCCCGCCGACACCTAAATGTTCTTTGATCAGTTCGACGACATCCAGGCGCCGTGCCAGAACCGGTTCCAGGTGAAATCCACTGACGGCGGACAATTCTTCCAGAGCTTCCAGATTGAACGGGTCGCTCGTCGCGACGATCACACTGCCGTTCCGTCGAGCCAGTGGTAAGAGA
>CAIVEI010000181.1 GCA_903904835.1 uncultured Schlesneria sp.
GAACGAACTCGAACGAACTCGAACGAACTCGAACGAACTCGAACGAACTCGAACGAACTCGAACGAACTCGAACGAACTCGAACGAACTCGAACGAACTCGAACGAACTCGAACGAACTCGAACACGACAAAAAACGGACAAAAGACTATGAAATATGGGGTATGGTCGAAGTCGATCGAACTTTGACACCAGATTTTGTTTTTGATGGGACTTGTGAGTGAGGGGTGCGACAGGCGTTCTTGCGGGGAATGGTTAGAACGATCGCGAACCTTGTTTCGCGCTCATCATGCAGGAGTTCCTTTTGATGGTATCTGGTGTTCGATTCCCGGAAAGAATTTATGCTGCCCAGCGGATGAATCAGAAACGATGGCGTTGGCCAAACGGCTTGTAAAGATGCAAAAACGGAGAAACGAAAGATTGGAAGACCCACCAGCAGCCATGAGAAAATACACGAGTGTTTGCACTTCTGTTGAATCGTCTTGGCACGAGTTGCGTTGCGGGCTTCGCCCGCAACGCAACTGAGATTTGCCTTTGGATAAATTACTTCAGTTCGTATTCGGCTTCTTTCGAAGCGTTTCCATTGAACGACTTACGAAATGCATCAGCAGCGGCTGCGACGGTCTTTTCCGGGCCAGTGAGCCGCAGGAAGTAAACTCCCTTTTCCGGGACTGCAAGCACAACACTCAGCGATCGATAGCCTGGCATGGGAGTTTTCTTGCCGCCGGCAAACGGGCCTCCTGTTGACTGCAGGTACGTTCCCGAGATGTCGTTGACGTAGTATTTCCCCTGATCGCATTCCCCGGAAGACATTTTCAACTTCCGGCCCTCCGCGGTGAACTGATCGATCCAGCGTTTGAAATTCTGATCGACACCACCGCCATCGCCTCCAAACGACGAAATCACCAGTTCGGTTGCGGGTTTCTCTCCTTCTACGGGAGGAATCTTGAATTGAGCCAGTCGGAGATTGTTCGAGGGGTCTTCCTGTTTCCAGCTTGCGGGAACATTCAACTTGATCGCCTTGATGACAACCTCTTTGACATCGTCTTTTTCAGAATCTTTTTTGTCCTGGGCAAGTCGAGTGGGGCCACGGAATGAGCTGCGATGGCTGGCCTGCGGTGCAGGTCTGGGGCCGATAGAGAAACGGGGTGCGCCGGCGACATTCATGGCAATCGAATAGAGACTTGTCCGGGCCGTGATATAAAGGGTCTTGCCGTCGGCGCCACCGAATTTGCAGTTCGCCGGGTGTTCGGGGACAGCAATGCGCCCAATCAGTCCTCCATCCGGGTTGAGGACAACAATGCCATTGTAAGTCGTGTAGAGATTGCCGTGCTGATCGAGGCACATTCCATCGGGCCCGCCGCCGTCCTGTTTTTCTTCTCCCGTGAAAATCAGCTTTCCGCTCGTGATTTTCCCTGGTCCGGTGATCTCGTACTTCCACAATTCTCGCTTATTTGGTTCAGCGACATACAGTGTCTTCCCGTCGTTCGAAACGAGAATCCCGTTTGGCCGTTGAAGGTTATCGATCACTCGCGTCGTCTTGCCGGCTGCGTCGACATAATAAACTCCCATGCAAGATTGCTCGATCTTGGAATCGCCCCCGTATCTTGGGTCGGTGAAATACAGGCCACCAACCGAATCGAGTGCCAGGTCATTAGGACCGTTCAGCGGCTTTCCGTCGAATTGGTCGCAGAGTGGCTCAATCTTCCCATCTTGAATCGCGATCTTGACGACGCGGCGGGCCTGACCCTGACAGGCGTAAAGATGACCTGCTTCGTCAAAGACCAGGCCGTTGGCCCCACCAGACGGCTTCAGGAAGTCGCTCGACTGGCCATCCGCATCAACACGTACAATTCGCGAGTTGGGGATGTCGCTGAAGAGGAGAAACCCTTTTGGGCTGAAAGCGGGTCCCTCAGTAAACTTGCAGTCACCGACAACTTTGACCGCTACTGCATCGGGAGCAACCAGGTCTTTCAGATCAGCCGCAAATAGAAGAGACGGGGTCAAACCAATGAAAGTCACTGCTGCGAAGCGTATTCGTTTCCAGTTGGACATAAAACATCCTTATTGCCAGGTTCTGAATTTCAAATCGAAGCACCAATCACGTTTCTTGATTGGGTTGGCAGTCCTCTGCACGGCGTCAAGTATGCCGTGATGGAGAAAGAGTTGCCATACTTCGACGTGTTGAAATTCAGACGGTACAACAAGGGTTTGCGGTTTGACGCCGCTGATTTAGCCGTAGAGCATCATCGACGGTCACGGCGATGATGTTGGATCGTAAAGTCCTGGAACATTTCCCTGGTTTCCTGTGACGTGGACCAGTTCATAGGGACGCGCTAAGCTCCATGCTGTTTCATGGCCTTCGGCATATCCAGATTGATAACCAAAATACCAGCAGCTATAGAGAGACCAGAGTGTGAGCGGAATCGCCCAGAACTTCCAATTGAAACTGGACATTGCGAAACCTCCATTAATCGCGCGAATGAATTTGCAACTTCCCAAACGATCTTCTTCATTGAATCTTCATAATCATTATCGGGTTTATTGGTTCAAGTCAACATTGAATTCAAAATCGGTCGGAAATCAGTGAGTGAATGGATCGTTAATCATCTTTTATGGTGTACATTCGATTTTTTCGGCGTGTTTTTATATGTAGTTTGACGGTGTGTGTCGCTGGAGCAGTTGTGTTAAACCGCTTATTAAACAAAAAAAGCCCGGTCTCCGTAATGGAAGCCGGGCGTATTAAGAAATGGCCGCAGTGGAGTAGCTAATTTTCAGTCGAGGCGTTTGACTCGAATATTCTTGAAATGAACCGTGCTGCCTGGATCATGAGCTTGTAGAGCGAATGTTCCGCTGTCGATCTTGCGGGTGAAGTCTGCGCCTGCTTTTTTGTCTGCAGGTTCGGTGTAGTCGACAACGACTTTGTCGTTGATCTTAATGATAATCTTGTTCCCTTTCACGATGACGGTTTCGGTATACCATTGATTATCGGGAACATGCTTTTCGAGGACGTCGACAACCGCATAAAGGCTTCCAGTTCGTTTTGGATCTCCCTGGCTATTGTTGACTTGTGCTTCGAATCCGTATTTCGGCCAGCCTTCGTCCTGATATTTCGTATGGAAATAGATCCCGCCGTTACTGTTTGGTTCGGTCATGACATCGACTTTAAGTTCGAAATTCACGAATGGTTTGTCGTCGCCGACGTAGAACAGGTGGCTGCGTGGCCCGTTGGCGACGATGGCCCCGTCCTTCAGCTTCCAACTGTCAGGTTTTTCATTGATCTTCCAGCCATTGAATGTTTTGCCGTCAAACAACGAAACGAATCCGTCCTTGTCTGGTTCGGCAGTGAAGCCGACGGCGGAAATCGATAAGAGCGCGAGCGCTACTGAAGCAAAGAAACTTTTCATCGATCAATCCTGTCTACATAGGGGTCAAATCGTAAGACATACTTGGGTTGGCACACGCCGACCTGATTCACACGATAGTTTGGCGGATGCAACGTTGACTGTAAATGTCGCCGCAACATTGAGACGAATTTGCCACCCGTGACAACAACAGTTCCGGTTCGTGCAGTCCAGATCACTGACGTTGTGGCCGAGTTCATCCTGACGACAGCAGAAGAACGAGTTTTATTCTCGCAACCCGCTCATCGCAATGATAATCTCGACATCGATTTGCGACAGCTTGGAATTCAGGGGCTGAAAATGCGTGATTTCGATCGGTTTTTGCGAGACCATCATTCGGTGACTCGCCGATTTTTTGTGCGAGCTGGAATTGTCGGTCTGGCGGCATTTGGCGGCCGCGACCTTATGGGTTGGGCGGACAGCGTCGCGCCGGAATTAAACGATGCGGTCGCCAGGCTTGAATCGTTCATGACGCCGGTCGACAAATTTCGGGACGTTTCACGAGGGTCACCAGTACCGCATTCACTTTCAGAAGAAAAACGGATTGAAGTCCGGCAGACACGGGAAACCTGGCGGCTCGAGGTGACGGCCGACCCGGATCATCCCACACGAATCAAGCAGCCATTGACGATCGCGGGGGGAACGGCTTTGGATTTTCCTGCACTGATGCAATTGGCTGAAACCCACGCTGTCAGGTTCGCCAAAGTGATGACCTGCCTCAACATCGGATGCCCGTTAGGAACGGGTATCTGGGAGGGAGTACCGTTGAAAGTCGTCATCTGGAAGACTCAACCGGTCGAGAATTTTCGGCGAGTTTTTTATTACGGCTACCACAATAACGAGCCAAAACAAATGTTTCGCAGCTCGCTTCCCGCCGGTCGGGTACTTGAAGATCTTTACGATCTTCCGCCCGTGGTCCTGTGCTACAAGTTGAACGGAGCCTGGTTGACGCCTGAAAGAGGTGGTCCGGTGCGTGTCGTCGTTCCTGAGGCCTATGGATTCAAGTCGATTAAATGGCTAAGTCATCTTGTTTTGACAAATCTGGCGGTCGCAAACGATACCTACATCGAAGGAAATAATGACGTTGACAGTCCGCTCAAAACATTTGCAGCCACACTTTCCGTTCCACGGAGCATTGCTGCCAACCAGCGAATTCCTGTCACAGGTTACGCTCAGGTAGGAATATCTGGCCTGAGGAAAGTTCAGGTATGGGTCTGCCGTAAAGGGGCTGAGCCACCGGATGATCCCCACTTCGTAACCGTCGACTGGACCGAGGCAACGATCCTCGCCCCGCCGGAAACGGGTCGATGGGGCGGAGACCTTCCCGACTCCGCGATCCCCGTTGATACTCTCGAATTCGACGATAAAGGCCAACCCAAGAGATGGCCGATGCGATTTAACAAGGTCCACTGGGCCGTTCTTTTAGACGGCCTTCCTACTGGAGAATACACATTCCGATCGCGAACGGTTGATGAAAAGGGGCACCCGCAGCCGATGCCTCGTCCCTTTCGCAAGTCTGGACACGCAGAGATTGAGGGGGTCGGTTTTGTTGTGAAATAAGTTAAAGAACTTCAATATTGATTCGAAATTGAAATTTCGACATGAAGCCGCCAAGGATTACGGTGTTATCCCCTTCGTCGAGAGGAATTTCGCGGTCGAAGGAAATGCCGCCGATCTGATGTTCGTTGACAAGGATTCCAAGAGACGAACCGCAGTCCTTCAAAATGACTTCGTTCTCCTTTTTGTCGATGATCGCGTGATTCCGTGAGACGTTGTATGGCGAACGATCCTTTAACCAAAGGTCATTCGCGTCGGGCGGGGTCGCTTCATATTCCTTCGCGGAACGGCCAATGCGGAATGGAAATTTTTGAATCCACAATCCATCGCGAGGCAACATCGAAGCAGCAAGTCGTGTCAAAGGATGAATTGAAACGTAAGTTATTTTTGGTGGTGGAGGTACTACTATCGGTGTTGCTGATGCTTGAGTCGAAAGTGTACGCAACTGCTGGAAGAGCGCATTCAAATAAATGCGAAAATTGTGTGGTACAAGTGTCAAAATATGTTCAAATTCGTCTCGCGAAATTGATGTCAGATGCACGTTAGTCAAGGCGCGGGCGGACATGGAGTAAGGTCGTTCATCGATCAGGCTCATTTCGCCGAAGACTTCGTCAGGGCCAATTTGGGCAGCGTGGTCGTTTGTGTCGGCAGTTCCTCGGCGCAATTCGATCTTTCCTGAATGAATCAGAAACGACTTTACTGCGGGGTCACCGACCATGAAAATTACTGCACCGGCTGGGTATTCAAGACGTTCCATTCAATAAACTCCAGCGAGCTGAATTCGCTGACCTCGTGAAAAATCATCAGGATAATGAGAGTTTTTCTGTCGATCGACTTGCGAAAAAACGTTGTAGTGCAAAAAGATCATTTTCTGGAGTGGACTTAATAGCATCAGTTTGCAGAAATTGCCACTATTCTTTAGTACACATTTCTGGCGTGTGTACACGGTACGCCTGCTTTTTGAGTTGTTTATAAGGAAAGTTTGGGGAATCACGTTGTTCCGGGTGAAACAGAAATCGGATCGAAGATGACTTCTGTCACCGCCATAGTTAGACTCGACATGGTTGACGGCGGCGTTCGCTGCGACAAATCCCATTGGATAATCATGGTCATCGGTTTTTACCCTCACACTGGAGCCAACGCGCAATGACAGCTTGGCTCGCCAACCACTTCTTTAACCCGACATTCGTTGCCGTAGGCGCATGCCTTGTTGCGGCACCGATCCTTATTCATCTGATCAATCGGATGCGATATCGGCGAGTTCGTTTTGCAGCGATGGAATTCCTGCTTCAAAGTCAGCAACGCAATCAGCGCCGATTACTGCTCGAACAACTGTTGTTGCTGTTGCTGCGAATTCTGATTGTTTCCGGTCTCGTATTACTGATTTCAAGGTTGATTCTTGACCCTGCGCAGATGTCGATCTTTCGAGGAGCGCAGTCTCATCATGTCGTCCTTCTTGATGACAGCATGTCCATGCGTGATCGCTGGGAAGAGACCAACGGATTCGCTGAAGCAATTAAGATTGTGCATCAGATCGCGGTTGGCGGTGCACAGCAGCCGAATACTCAGAAGCTGACGATGATCCGCTTGTCGCAACCGGACCAGCCATTTTTTGTCGAGCGAAATGTCAATGACGACTTTGTGACTGAACTGTTATCGAAACTCGACCCCCAGACTTTCAAATGTACGCATCAGGCACTTGATCTCACGGCAGGCTTGCAGGCGGCTAAAAAACTTTTCGGCCAAGAACGAGGAATAATTCAGCACTTACATGTGATTTCAGACTATCGAGACCACGATTGGCGCGATCAGAAAGCGATTGCGTCTGCGGTCGAGGGTCTGACGACGGCTGGTGTTACGGTCAATCTTGTTCGTGCCGTTCCAGAAACCCACCCAAATCTGAGCGTCGTTGAATTAACAGGGGATACGCAGGTTGCGGCGGTTGACGTGCCGCTTCGAATGCGCGTTGCGGTCAAGAATTTTGGTTCTCAGGTCGCTTCCGATGTCCGTGTATCAATCTTCGACAACAACGACAAGCTGCCTGCAAGCATCGTCTTCGAGAAAATTGATCCGCAATCCGAAGTCGCTCATGAATTCGAAGTTCGTCTGTCGACACCCACCGTTCATAAAATTCGAGTCAGCCTCGATGCGGATTGTTTGCCCGAAGACAACATTCGCTTTTTGGCGATCGATGTTCCGCGATCTGTACCGGTCCTTGTCATAGATGGAGATCCGTCGGGCGAAGACGGCTCATACATCGCGGACGCAATCGCGGCTGATCCTAAGGCGACGGGTTATGCCACCAGCGTAGAGAATGTCGAATACCTGAGGCGCCGTCCGCTCGATGGTTTTGCTTGTGTTTACCTGCTGAATGTTCCGGAACTGCCGGCAGATTCGATCGACGCTCTTGAACGGTACGTTGACGCGGGAGGAGGCCTCGCCTGGTTTGTCGGTGATGCCATTCGTCCGGCTCATTACAACGATGCGTTGTACCGCAACGGAAAGGGGCTTTTTCCCGTTCCCCTGGATACCGCACCAAAGGAACTGATCGTTGATCCGACAAGTCCCGGAGCGGACCTGATTACGACGAGGCATCCGCTGTTTCGCATCTTTGCGGGGGAAGATAACGCTTTAATCAAGCTCGTCCGTATTTTCGAGTTCTTTCCAACGGCAAAACCGTGGGTTCATGACGACCAGCAGCGAGCGGATGGAGTTCAGACAATCGCCTCGATCAGAAGCAAGGACGCCCTTTTCTTGGAACATTCGTTCGGCAAAGGTCGGGTGATCACTTGCCTCACAACGGCTCAACCTGATTGGAATAATTGGGCTACGGATAACAGTTTCGTGGTTGTTCAGCTCGAACTCGTCAAGTATCTCGCCAGAACCGACCACAACCCTGAACGTCGATTGGTTGGTGAACCGATTATTCTATCGCTTGACCCTGCGGAATATTCCGATTCCGTCGAAATCTTCACGCCAGGCGAAGAAGGAGACCGCACAACGCGTTTGCAGGCTTCTCCTGAGGCTCGAGGCACCGGTGTGACAATCGAGAAACCGGCGGAGGTCAATTCGAATATTCCGAAAGAATCAACCAATCCATCACTTGAGACTGATAAATCCGAAAAGCCCTTGAGGCTGTCGGCCCAGTTTCGCGACACGGACGAATCAGGAGTCTACACGATCCGATTGTTGCGTCAGAGTCAGGTGAGTGAAGACCGTTTGATTGCGTATAATCCAACAGCATCGGAAGGGGATCTCACGCTCGCTTCAACGGTCGATCTTAAGAAGCAATTGGGAAATGTCACGGGAGTTTCGATTCAAGAGTTTGGTCAATTGAATTGGGTTGAAGGCCGCGAATCAGGTGCGGAAATTCGACAGTGGCTGTTATGGGCACTTTTGGCTTTATTGATCCTCGAACAAGCACTTGCGTATCGACTCAGTTACCATCCACCTGCCTCCGGCAACGCGGTTGTGACGGCTCGGTAAATGACATTGCATTTTTTCTGTCGTAAGAGACCTGTTAATGTTTGATTTGTGGCCGGAATCGCAGTTTTTCGTGTTGGCTGCAGCCGACTCAGCGACGCTTACGGTGCGCGAATTGGACTGGCCCTCGTCGCCTGTCGGATGGTTACTGTTGATTGGGGGAAGTGCTGCGCTCTTGGTATGGACCATCTGGTTTTACCTGCGCGACACCTCGGAACTGAATTGGTTCTGGCGATTTTGGTTGACGGCACTTCGCGTGAGTACACTGGCGGCGCTGCTTGTGATCGCTCTTAACCCATCAGATCGGACTCAGAAGCAGTCGTATCGTCCGTCGCGAGTAGCCTTGATTGTCGATACGTCGTTGTCGATGAGGCATCCCGCAGGAAATCTTTCTGATCGAGACTTGTCCGCTGATTCAACTGGTCCGACACGTAGCGACGTTATTAAGAATCTGCTGGCAAACACAAAACTAATCGAAACCCTTCGGCAACAGCATGAAGTGAGTCTTTTTACGTTTGATTCCGTTCTTTCGGGTCCACATCGTGTTTTTTCACGCACCGCCGAAGCAGCGAAGGTCGGAACAGACGACACGGGCGGTAAGTCATCGCTGGAACAGTCACTTGATTGGGATGAAGTGCTTCGGCCGCGGGGGCTGGAGTCTCGTCTGGGTGAGACCCTGGATGAATTGATCAGACAAGCCAGCGGGAGGACACTGTCTGGAATCGTCGTTTTGACCGATGGCGTTTCTAATGCCGGGGTCGATCCGGTCACGGCACATGATCGAGCATTATCCACGAAGTCGAAATTGATTGCCGTGGGAACGGGAACGACAGACCAGCCAGTCAATCTGGCGGCCTCCGAGATCGCATCGCCAACAGATGTTCAGATGGGCGATCCATTCGAGATTACAGCCTTTATTCAAGGAAACGGTCTAGCCGGACGCGAAGTCGATGTGGAATTGTTAATGAAATCGGAAAGTGATACAGAACCAATCAGTGTGGACCGAAAGAAGGTGCTGTTACTGGAAGATGGGCTGCCGGCGGAAGTCAAGTTTCCACGCAATTCGACAGAGGCAGGAAGAGTGACGTATCTTGTCCGTACTTCGACGCCAAATCGAGTGGCGGAGTTCAATTCTCAGGACAATGAAATCTCGTTCAGCGTAAACACGTTTGATCGACCGACTCGCGTCCTGCTAATCGCCGGTGGTCCCATGCGAGATTATCAATTCGTGCGTAACCTGCTTTTTCGGCACAAATCGTTCGATGTCGATGTCCTGCTTCAAAGCGGTGCGCCCGGTACCAGCCAAGAGTCGAATAACCTGCTTGCTGCCTTTCCTGAGGGACGAGAACAGCTCTACGAATATGATGTCGTGATGGCATTTGATCCCGATTGGAAAAGTATACCGGTAGAATCCTTCAAGTTGCTTTATGACTGGGTAAGTCTCGAAGGAGGAGGACTGATTCTTGTTGCCGGAGACGTCAACACACCGGTTCTCGCCGGAATGGCCGATCCAGGAGGGAGTGGTGCTGCAGGTGACGAACGATTCAAGCCATTGTTAGAGCTTTATCCCGTCGTGCTCAGTTCTTACTTCACCGCAGCAAGATTCGATCAGGATTCAAGTCAGCCGTGGCCAATCAAGTTCACGAAAGAAGGACAAAGCCTTGGGTTCCTTCAACTGACCGACGACCCGATCTCGTCTGCCGCACGTTGGAAATCGTTTGCCGGAATCTATCGATGTTATCCGACAAATGGGCATAAGGCTGGTGCCAAAGTCTATGCAAACTTTTCGGACCCGCGAGCAGCGGCCGAACCGCCGGTGTTAATGGCAGGTCAACCTCTGAATAAAGGGTTTGTGTTCTACCTGGGGAGTGCCGAGGTCTGGAGGCTGAGGTCAGTCAGCGAGGACGACTACGACCGATTCTGGATCAAGACGATCAGAGAAGTCGGACAAGGGCGCTCAAAACGCGGAACCAAACGGGGGCTATTGATGCCCGACAGCCACAAGCTTCTCATTGGACAGACGCTGCGGATTCGAGCACGTGTTCTTGATGCCAAGTACGATCCGCTTGAAGCGGAAACTGTGTCACTCGATGTTTATGATCCCAATGGTAAACCACTCAACCCACCGCGGCAATTGAGGCGCGATCCCTCGAGCGCTGGTGTCTTTGTCGGAGATATCCGAGTCAGCCTGCCGGGAACTTATAAACTGGAATTGACGCTTCCCGATTCTCGCGAACGGGTGACGGATGAGATTGTTGTGGCGCTTCCGAAGCTTGAAGACGAAAATATTCGTCAGAACGTCAGGCTATTAACAGACCTCGTCCGTGATACAGGTGGGAAATACCTGACCATGTCAGATGTGGTAACCGAACTACCGGGATTGCTTCCGGATCGCGGTGAGCAATTCTATGTTGCTGAGCGTCTCAGGACGCTTTGGGACCGTGAATGGGTCATGTATTTACTTGTGGCGATTCTGTCCGCAGAGTGGCTGACGAGGAAACTTTTAAAGCTGGCGTGAAAGCTCGACACGATGACCTCACTGAATAGTCTGCCACCAGAAGCGCGTTCCATCCTTGACCAGCTCAGGTCACGGATTCGCTTGTACGTGTTTTGGGAAGGATTGGCACTCGTCGTCGCGGTTCTTGGACTACTGTTTTGGGCCACGTTTGCGTTTGACTGGGTCTACTTTCATCTGAGTCATCTTGAGCTTCCTCGCTGGTTCCGGGCGGCGGTATTACTAAGTGGCGTTGCACTCGTTGCGATGGGCGCCTTTTCGTGGATCGGACTTCGTATGTTCCGGGGATTTCGCACGAAAGCACTGGCGATGGTACTTGAGCGTCGATTTCCCGAATTGGATGATCGATTGGTGACAGCCGTTGAGGCGGCGGAAGGCCTTTCTCAAACCGATTCTCCAGTGACCGCTGCGATGCTTCAAAAAACATTGACCGACGTGGCGAAAGTGACAAAGTCACTTGACCTGGGGTCGGTTTTCGACGGCCAACCACTGCGTCGTGCGTCGATGATCGCTGTTGGACTTGTTGTTTCAGTGCTCGGTCTAATGGTGGTCGATTCAGCCGCCATGGAACGCTGGATTGCTGGATATGTTCGACTGCAAGACGGCTACTGGGCACGTGAAACAGAACTCGTGGTCAAAGTCGTCGTTCAACCGGGTGATCAATTACGAGAGTTCGTCGATAATCGCTATCGCCATCCCAAAGGGGGAGACCTCGTCATTTCAATTGAAGTGCCAGCGGGAAAAACGCGTCCAGAACGGATTCGGCTGGATAACCGTATGGGTCGGGGATTGACGCAGATCTGGTTGACGCCATCCTCAGACAACGTGTTTCGCCACACATTCGTGGGTTTGATCGAGGATGCTCGTCTTTGGGTCTCGGGCGGTGACTTCAGTCATCCCAATCCGTATCTTGTTGAGGTTGTTTCACCACCCGAAGTCACCAGGGTGACATTACACAGCTTGTATCCTGAATACACGGGGTTGAATCAACGCGGGGCGAATGGAGCTGAACGAACGCCGAACGAATTGAAAGGTTCGCAGATTTCACTGCCGATGCTGACAGATTTCGTAATGGAAATCGCTGCAAACAAACCGCTTCGTCAAGCGAGACTCGAAGGAGATGCGGGTACGGATCGTTGGGAAATCTCGCTCACAGCCGGGGCCGCTCCAGCTCTCGTCCTGATGTCGCAAGACGGCAAACCACAATTGAAGTTGCCTTTGCCGCACGCCGATGGGGACATGACGATCAACGGACAAAGCAACTTTTCTCTGGAATTTATCCTCGATCCCGACGGGGCAATTAAACTTCCCGCCCTACTTCGGTTATGCGCCGAATCAGGAAAGTCGGTGACCCTGCCGCTTCCACTCCCACCAGACAGCTTATTGCGAGTCACGCTGGAAGACATTGATCAGATCGTCAGCCCGGCGCCGACTCGTTTCACTATCAATGGGATCGTCGATCAGCCACCCATTGTCGAAACGAAGCTGAAAGGGATTGGAACATCCGTTACAAGAAAAGCTCGAATTCCCATTTCAGGAACCGTTATCGATGATTATGGCGTCGCCTCCGTGGCGTTCGAATACAAAGTCGACGACGCAACAGAATGGCAGAAACGAAGCCTTGCAGTCCCACCGAAGGATGGTCCTCGTGAGTTCGTTCTACAGCGTGCCGAGAATGAAGCCTATGAGCGTTTTGATGTTTTGCCACTCGACCTTTCGATCAAGCAGCGTCTCACTCTGACCGTGGCGGCGCATGATTCGTGCTCAGTCCCATCGCCGACATTGCAGGGTTTGCCAGTTTCTGGAGGTGAAGGCAGTATCGCTTCAAAAACCGCCACGGCTCATCGGTCGCAAGGTTTAAAGTTTGTCTTTGTGATTATTCCGGAAGAGGAACTGCTTTCGATGCTTTATGGCCGGGAGCTGAATTTACGAAAACGAGTTGAACAAATCATTTCTGAGACGAAAGCCACTCTAAAGGAATTGCAGATTCAACATACAAAGCTGACCGGCCCCGCTACACAAACACAAGTCATCAACGAGGAGGGGCCAACGAACGGCCTGCTTGCCGAGGGACGTAAACCGTCTGTCCTCGATGAGAGGGTCAAAGCAAATCTGCCAGGTTTAAACGCTGTTGCTGACCGATCACTGCATGGAGTCCGCAAGAATGCGATTGAAACGGCAGGGGTGGAATCGGCATTCGCTGAAATTCGAGAAGAGCTGATCAACAATGCCGCCGATACGCCCGCAATGCTCGAACGACTTGACGTCAAGATTCTTGCTCCGTTGAACTTGGTCAACACGAAGAGTTTTCCCAATATTGATGGAGCGTTGGGATTGTTTCGACTGGCTCTCGAAAAAGAGACCGATCCAACGGCACCCCTTGAAACGTCGATCGACGAAACGACAACTCTGATCGAACGCCTTGAAGCAATTCTTGGTGAAATGGCCGAGATGGCCCGCTTTGATGCGGTCCTCGAAGACCTCAAGAAAACCATCAAAGCCGAAATGGATCTGCTGGAAGAGACAAAACGAAAGCGGAAAGAAAAAGCTATCAAAGCACTTGAGTAATCCCAGAGACTTATTTCCATCTTCAAGATAAAGTGAATTCAAACGATCGTGTCAATTCCGACAAGGCGCTACCGGAATCCCTGCCATGCTGTCGAATGATGAACAACGGATGAATCGCAACGACGCGATGACGCGTCGTGAGTTGGTTCGACGAAGTAGTTTGAGACTGAGTGCGATTCCGCTGGCAAATCAGATCGCTTTCAGTAGTCTGATGGCAAGTGACGTGCCTCAGACTTCTTCGTCGAGTCAGCTGGGTTCATCGTTCGGCCGAGCCAAATCGGTGATCTTGTTCTGGCTCAACGGTGGGCCAGCTCAGCAGGAATCCTGGGACCCGAAACCTGCGGCAACGGTCGACGTGCGAGGACCTTATTCGTCGATTTCGACCAGGACTCCGGGATTAAGCGTCTGTGAACTGATGCCTCGGACTGCGAATCTGACTGACAAAATCGCGGTATTGCGAGCGGTCATTACAAACGATAACGCTCATTCGTCGAGTGGTTATGCCATGTTGACGGGAATTCCTCATCAGCCACTGAATGTTGAGAGTGTGACAGCCAAAGCGCCGAATCTTCATCCCAGTGTAGATGCGGTGGTTCGCTATTTACGCCCGGTTCGTAATGGTTTACCGGGGTCTGTTGTCGTTCCAGAACACATCTGGAATGACGGTAATTTCCCGTGGCCAGGTCAGGACGCCGGTCTGCTTGGACGAAAACATGATCCGTGGTTAATCCATTGTGATCCCAATTCGCCGACCTTTAATGTACCCGACCTGGCGTTTCCAGACGAAATTTCGTCGAAGCGATTTGATCAAAGGAGTTCTCTGCTGGAGCAGGTCAATCGGCGACAGGATCAAACGCTACTCAGCCCGCTGGTCCGACAATATTCCGAAGAATCCCGTCAGGCCATGGGACTATTAAGTGCCACGGCCAGCCGTAAGGCATTTGATCTTTCTGCTGAATCGGATGCCATCCGTGATCGCTATGGCCGATCTCGCTATGCACAAAGCGTGCTCCTCTCAAGGCGGCTTGTCGAAGCCGGGGTCTCCATTGTTCGCATCAACTGGCCTCGAATCCCCGGCAAACCCAATCAGGGTGGCTGGGATACGCATGTGCAACATTCACAGTGTTGCAAGGACTTGTTGATGCCGATGATGGATAACTGCTATTCGGCGCTGCTGGAAGATCTCGACCAACGGGGATTGTTGGATTCAACTCTGGTTGTCTGGTTGGGTGAGTTTGGCAGAACACCCAGATTTAACGCTAACGCTGGCCGTGACCATTGGGGTCACGTATTTTCAATTGCGATGGCAGGCGGCGGAATTCGGGGTGGATCAGTGCATGGATCATCTGACAAAGACGCGGCGTATCCGGTAGAAGGCCGAGTTGAACCGCAAGACGTCATTGCTACGATCTTTCATTGTCTCGGCTACCATCCGGATACTGTCATTCACGATACGCTTGGACGGCCGATTCCCATCAGTCGCGGCGATGTGATTCACCAGATTTTTTAATCCGATTTAAGTCGCTTTCCATTTGGCCGCAAGAGGTGAGTTCAAGATTTGCATTTCAATTCACGCTTGGTCAAATCAACTTGCCACAAATTCGAATGACTGATAAGAATCCACGCTCAATTTCGCGGACGAAAAAACCGTGAATTCATTCAACAATGGTGAATTGTGAACGCAGGAAGCGTTCGCGGATTGTTGATGCTCTTCAAACCACAGATATTGAGGATCAGTATGGCAAGGATCGCCAGTTTGACGCTCGTTGCGTTGACGTTGCTAGTTGAGACGAGTCAATTTGTTTTCGCGACTCCTCCTGAGATTGATCCCAGCGCAGTCGAGACGCCAACGGCAGACGCATCTTCCAGCGACTGGGATAAAGATGACTCCGATGTCACGGCGCTTGCCGAAGAGGCCATGCGGAAATATACAGAAGCTCCTCAAGACAGTCGGCAGGTAAAACGACTGGCGATCGACGCTTTGGTTCTCGCAACAGTCGCCGGCGATACATCAAAAACGAATCGAATCAAAACTGACTTGCTTCAGCGATACCCAAGCAGTGTTGAAACTGCCTACGTATTGACGACCTTCGCTGACGGTAAGAAGTTACGAGAATTCCTTGATACACAGTTCTTAAAAGAATTGTCTGATACACAAAAAGCACAGGTCGCAGCTCGCGCAATTCGATTGGCATTTCCCAAGTACCAGAAGGATCTACTCGAAGATCAGGGGTTTGCCTTGCGATTGGCAAGGGCCGCATTCATGGCAAACGACGTTGGCATGTGCAACGAATGTCGAAAGGTCTTAAAAGACAATAATGCTCGTATTGCCACCTTAGCCTGCGACGATTTAACTCCGATCGACAAGCGGTATCGAGAGCTTCAAGACCTGTTGCTGAAAGTGGATTTCGCGGGTTTGAGCCTGGATATTTCAGGGTTTCAGAAACATCTTATAACACTCATGACTTTGGAAGAGCGAACAAGTCCCGAGATTCGCAGGATCGTGGCCCGAAATCATCTGAGTGCCAGTGAATTAGAAACAGCCCTGGTCGAGTTTGAATTCTTAAAGGATTCCATCGACGATCCACAAATTCGATTCCAGCACGGAATTTGTCTGGCGCGCATGCGACGTTCGGATGAAGCACGTTCGGTATTTAAGCAATTAATCAGAAAATACGCTGATTCGCCTTGGCGGACCTCTGCGGAAACGACGCTTCAATTGATGGAGGAACTGGACAATACCATCGAGAGACACGCCGAGCTGCTGACCGAAATCATTCATGCTTATCGGGAGAGTAAAGTCGAAGTCGTCGACTTGGAACTCTGTTGGAACCAGCCAAATGGCGACGTGATCACTACCACGGTTGGTATTGATTTAGTTCAAAATAAGGTTGAAGTTGTTGCGACAAAGAATGAGATACCACTTTTTGGATTTCTTGGAAATTCTGCCGAAACGAGTATCTACATCAAAGGCGAATCGGCAATCATACGACTTCCCAAAATGTCGTTACTTCCAAATGTGCAGGTTGATGACGGCAAAATCGATAAGACAGGATTCCATGGCAACACGAAAATCACGACGGGCAATTCGATGAGCGGCTTACGTAAAACATGCAACGATTTACTGCACAACGAGCAATTAACATCGAAAGCAACGATGACCTTGCTGATGACAGGAATGGTTCAAATGGGCCGTTTTCCTTTACCCTTGGAAACGAAAGAGGGGTCTCAAATCGTTCGCATAAAAACGGTCGAAGTCGATCAACCAGGACTCAGTAATTTTTCGCTGACACTTGATGCGGCAAATCATTTCAAATCGGCGGAATATCATCGCCAGAATCAACACTTTGAGATTCGACGCTTATTCCTCGGAAAGTGGTCTGATCATCAATTAGTCGAAGGCAATTGGCCGAAAATTCCAACGCACACACTTGCTGAGAACGACTTTCCTACCCTGATGCGACTACTTGCCGCTGGACTTCAACTGGCTACTGGAGAAATGAAAAAAATCGAATCGACCGCGAATGCAGATCAAGTAACCACTCCGTTGCGCTGAAGTGCTCCATGGTGCGACGCCGTGAAGAACTCTATTTCGAGCTTCGTCTTCATGTGCCACACCGCTTGGGAATTCAGCGTAGTCATCCTTCAGCTTCAACAGACTTCTTACCGAGAATCAACAGAGTACGGACCGGGATTCGAAAACTTCCATCTGCATCAATCGTAATTTCAAGCTGTGAAAGCCACTCTGACGGGACAGTCGCCAATCGATCCTGAATCGTCTGAAAAGCCTCCGCACCGCTGTCTCCCAGTTCGCACCACCGTTTAATCGTCAAGCCGTCTGGAATCTCGCGGCAGCGATTTTCACAGGCTTCCACATGCAGGCCATTCGCCGCAAACAGTTCCTGCCAATGTTTTGCGTTGTAGGAACGGACGTGTGTCGGATCGTGCAGCACTTCAATTTCATGATTGAGTGCATCAAGCTCAATGTCATCATCCCCTTCCATATCGATGACAGCCACATAGCCGCCGGGCTTCACAATTCGCGTCATTTCGGACATCGCTTTTGGCAGGTCCGAGAAATGATGTGCTGCCAATCGACATACGACCAAGTCAAACGTGGATGTCGGCAACGGGATTGACTCGGCATAGGCTTCAACCGTTTCCACGTCAACGTTTCGTTTTGATGCTAATTGTCGAACTTGCACAAGCATATTTGGCGAGGGATCAACAGCGACAATTCTCGACGCAATCCCAGCAAAACCGAGCCCTGTATGCCCAGCTCCGCTGGCGACATCGCAAACAGACTGGACGCAAGGTACGAGCTCGTGCAAGCGAGCAAGTGTCGGACTACTGCAGTGGACCTCGCTAGTCGCATAGTTCGAGGCAATCCCATCAAAGCGCTGCGAGGATGAAGAACTCATTGATAAAACCCAAATCGTAACAACGGATCATGTCGGGCAAATGCAAAAGAAGCGTCTTTGTTTCTTAGACGTCGCTTTTTCTCAAAAGGTTCACGGTCAAACAATCAGTGACGAACGATCGCGAGAAAGAAATTCGATCGGTAATGAAGTCCACCCCTGTTGAATCAAGTCGGCCAGGACTTCACCGATGACCGGACAGAACTTGAATCCGTGGCCTGAAAAACCCGCCGCGAAGGCGACGTTTTTCCATTCGGGATGTAGATCAATCACAAAATGCTGATCGGGTGTCCGAGTATAAAGGCACACGGAATGACGTACCGGATTGGGATCGACCTCAGGAAGACATTGCGTCAAAAACGAATGTAACCGATCGATGTCACTTGGATGACATTCCCGGTCAACGCTGGTGGGGTCATCAACAGGCTCTCCACCCGAATGTTCAGCGACCTTAACCGTTGTTCCGTCAAAACATGGAAACCCGTAGAACGTCCCATGAGGCATCTCAAAATAAAACGTCGGACATCCGCGATGTTCATGGAAGTTCGTGGAACGACATGGAAACCAACCCACAAACTTGCGAACGACCTTGAGAGGCAGACCAAGGCTGTTCAAACATTCGTTAGCCCACGCACCCGCAGTGATAATCAAAGATGTTGCATGGTACTCATTGCTTGTGGTTCTTACGCGGACAGATTTTCCGTCCGATGACCAATCGACAACTTTCTCGTTGTCAATCATCGTCGCACCCAGGCGAACGGCTTCGTCAATCTGAGCATGTACGCAATCATCGACAAGCAGTGTTCCGGCACCCGGTTCGAAAGCGACGTCATGCTCCGCTGGAAACGCGAATCCAGGAAAACGCGTTAGCGCCTCTTTCGGGGTAAAGTTCAGCAGCTCCAACCCATGTTGCTCAGCCGAAAGACGTGCGCCGCGAATCGTTTCGCCGTCGGCAGGTCCGGATAGGACAAGCCCCGTCGGGCGGAACAGATTGCGCCCCGTGTCTCTTTCCAGCCGATTCCATAACTCGTAAGCCCGATGCAACAGCGGTACGTAGTCAGGATGCTCAAAGTACGCCTTACGAATGATCCTGGATTCGCCGTGCGTACTTCCCCGATCGTGTCCCAATCGAAATTGCTCGATACCAAGAACACTGACACCGCGACGAGCCAACTCAACACAAGCTGCCGAGCCCATCCCCCCCACCCCAATCACGATTGCTTTATGCGCGTCGGATGATCGATTAGTTGTAGGGAAATCGTTTTCGCGCTGCGTGCTTGAAATCATTGGTTCTTTGCCGGAGATAAAACTTTCAATCGGTGATTTCGTGGGCGATCAGATCTGCGTAGGTCTCA
This sequence comes from uncultured Schlesneria sp., assembly GCA_903904835.1. Classification (GTDB taxonomy): domain Bacteria; phylum Planctomycetota; class Planctomycetia; order Planctomycetales; family Planctomycetaceae; genus Schlesneria. The sequence continues at coordinate 19,299 of CAIVEI010000181.1, forward strand.
CGTCGACGAATCACAGTCACGTTCGTTCCATCGACCAGCAATTCCGTTCCACGAGGTCGTGTATTGTAATTGCTGCTCATTGCCGTGCCGTACGCTCCGGCGCTGAACGTGGCAAACAAGTCACCACGTTTCATCGGTGGCAGATATCGGTCTTTTGCAAAATAGTCACTCGACTCACAAACTGGCCCGACTACGTCTGTTTTTTCGCATCCGTCGATTGCAACTTCTACATTGTCCGGCATCGCAAGTGAGGGTTTGACCGGCCAGACACGATGGAACGAATCATACATCGCAGGACGGATCAGATCGTTCATCCCACCGTCCTGAATCACGAAAAGCTTTCCTCCTTCTCGCTTGGAAAACACGACTCGGCTGATCAGCACGCACGAATTGCCAACGACGAAACGGCCTGGCTCCAGCGCCAGTCGGCATTTGGCCTGGCGCACGGCCGGAACAATTACTTCGGCATAAGCGGATGCAGGCAATCCTTCGTTGCCGCGATAACTGATTCCGAACCCTCCACCCAAATTGATCCAGTTGATGTCGTGTCCGTCACGTCGCAACCCTTCAACAACTTCGATCGCCTTCTGACCTGCCGCAGCATAGGGGTCGGTCGTCAGAATCGGCGAACCTAGATGCATGTGGATTCCCTTTAAAGCCAATCGTTTGTCCTTCAGGACTTTCGCAGCCAGTTCGCGGAAGCGTTCGATGTCCATTCCGAACTTATTCCCCTTTTTCCCGGTCGTCGTTTTTGCGTGAGTCTTGGCATCGATATCAGGGTTGAGCCGTAGCGCAACGCGACCGATTTTGCCCATCGACCCGGCAACGTCCGCGATGGCATCGAGCTCCTGTTCGCTCTCGACGTCGAACATCAGGATATCGTTTTCGAGTGCAAACCGAATTTCTTCGTCAGTCTTGCCAACCCCTGCAAAGACGACCTTCGTGGTGTCGCCCCCCGCAGCCCTGACGCGGTAAAGTTCACCGCCTGAGACGACGTCAAAACTACATCCGGCGTCGCGGACAACTTTCAAAATCCCGAGTGTCGAATTCGCCTTGACTGAATAGCAGATGACGGGATCAACTTCAGCAAATGCGGTCTGAATCTGATTCAGCTGACCGAGGATAAACGATTTTGAATAGACCCAGAGGGGCGTACCGTACTGTTCAGCCAGCTTCGCAACAGGTACATCTTCACAATAAAGTTCGCCGTCGCGATACGGAAATGACTGCATAGTTTGGTACTCTTGGAATCAAGCTGTGTAACAAACCACAGCCAAATGTGTATTGATCAAGGTGAAGCCGGGCGCGAGAGCCCTCCGTCGCTTCACGGTACGATACTTGTCCCTTAGGTTTCGAATTTCAGTTGTGGTGCATTGCCAGTAGTTCTGCAATTTGGACCGCATTGGTGGCAGCCCCTTTTCGCAGATTGTCACTGACGCACCAGAACATTAAGCCATTGGGATTGGTCAGGTCTTTTCGAATACGACCGATGAAAACCAGGTCGCTGCCGGTCGCCGTGTGAGGCATTGGATAGCCGCCATGCGTCTCTTCATCAACCACGCGAAGACCTGGAAATGCTCGGAACAACCTCTTCGCTTCTTCCACGGGGATCGGTCGCTCGGTTTCTACGAGGACCGTTTCGCTATGGCAATTGGCAACGGGAATTCGAACACACGTCGCCGAAACCTGAATTGATTCGTCGCCGAGAATCTTTCGAGTCTCGTAGACCATTTTCATTTCTTCGCTCGTATATCCCTGTTCTTTGAAACCACCAATCTGCGGAATGGCGTTAAAGGCGATCGGCGACTTGAACGCCTTCTGTTCATATTTCGTCCCCGCAAGGTTCGCACGGGTCCCCTCGATCAGGTCTTCTGTACCTTGCAGGCCGGCTCCGCTGACAGCCTGATACGTGCTGACGATGACTCGTTTCACCCTTCCAGCATCGTGCAGTGGCTTGAGCGCCATCACCATCTGAGTGGTCGAGCAATTCGGGCTGGAAATAATCCCCGTCGCATTTAGCGCATCCTGTGGATTAATTTCCGGAATGACCAACGCGACGTTGGGATCCATCCGAAAGTACCCGGATTCGTCGATGACCTTGCAACCCGCTTGTACGGCGTATGGCAGAAATTCGGCCGCGACTTCGTCAGGAGTACTGGCAATGACGACGTCGACCCCCTTGAAGGCTGCGGGTTCCAGTAACTCGACTGTGTATTCCTGTCCTTTGAATTTTAGCTTGGAACCGGCACTTCGAGACGACGCGAGAAACCGATACGTCTTTGCGAGCATCGGTCGCTCTTCAAGAAGCTGCAACATGATACGACCAACCGCTCCGGTCGCACCTACCATCGCCATCGTTCCAAACACAGTGATTTTTCCTCGTACTCGCTGTCTACTTTTTCATGAGAGGCACCTGCCGCTCAACCTGCACTGGAAAACTCCAGCGCCGATTAATGATACCCGCTAGGTTTACAAAGCCGCAATCATTCACAAAACTCTTCGCTTTTCTGGATCAAGTTGTAATGCTGGTAGGGTTTGTACCGGCATTTCGGTCACATCAGATCATAGACAGGGGGGCGAAATCATGCTGCGGTCAACAGGGTTACCACCCGGCCCGAAAGGCTCGTTGATTGGAGGAAGTCTCAGTCAATTCGGTGCAGGACGACTCGATTTCTTTCTGAAAGTGGCAAAGGAATATGGTGACATTTCCAGTTTCCGGCTGGGGCCCCGACGAATCTTCCTGGTTACTAACCCCGATCTGATCGAACAAGTTCTGGTAACGGATGCGAAATATTATATCAAGCACTTCGGCGCTCGGGCGTACAAGCCGGTTCTGGGAAATGGCCTGGTCACGAGCGAGGGAGATTTCTGGCTGAGACAAAGACGACTCAGCCAACCTGCGTTTCTCAAACAACGGGTTCAATCATATGCCCCGGTCATGGCCGATTTAACTGATCACATGCTCGAAAAATGGAAATCAGGATCGCTGGTTGATGTTCATGACGAATTCAGCGGGCTGACCAGCGCGATCGCGCTCAAAACTTTGTTCGATCTTGATGACTCCGGTGATCGCACCCGGTTTACGGAAACGTTACGACTGGCGTTCGATCTGATGAGTCTCCGGTTCCGTCACGTAGTCAAGTTGCCATTGTGGATTTCTATAGGTTCCAATCGAACCCTGAATCGGTCGGTCAAGGAACTTTATGAGGTCGTCGATGGATTTATCGCGGCAGGTCGAGCCAGAACCCAGCCGGGCAACGACCTGCTGTCCCGCCTGATCGCCGCTCAAGACGAGGATGGAACGCGAATGTCCGACCGGCAACTTCGCGACGAAATGATGACGCTTTATCTCGCAGGCCACGAAACGACCGCGCTGACGCTCTCCTGGAGTTGGTATCTGATCTCAAAACATCCTCAGGTTGAAGCAAAGTTGGTTGCCGAATGGAATCGGGTTTTGGCTGGTCGTACTCCAACTGCTGACGATCTTCCCAACTTGCCTTATACCGACGCCGTCATTACTGAAGCCATGCGAATCTATCCCCCAGTCTATCTTCTCGGCCGCGAAGCAACGCAAAATCTTGAACTGGGTGGCTATCGAGTCAAAAAGGGCTGCACGATCTTTATGAGCCAATGGGTCAATCACCGCGATACACGCTACTTCCCTAACCCCGAACAGTTTCTTCCTGAACGATGGGAAGATGGACTCGCCAGACGCATTCCCAAGTATGCCTACTATCCATTCGGTGGTGGTGCGCGAGCCTGCATCGGCAATACCTTCGCTTTAATGGAAGCTGCGATCATCCTCCCTGCGGTCGGGCAGAAGTACTGTTTCACCACCGAACAAGATGCCCGGATCGAGTTGAATCCACAGATCACGCTCGTACCAAAGTTTGGTATTCCCTCGACACTGAAAATTCGAACGAAAGACTGAGACACGTTAATGATGTCCGTACCTGATCCGTCAGACCGTATCATCCGGCTCGAAATGACCGTTGCCCATCTGGAACACGAATTGGAACAGATGCATTCTGTATTGCTCGCAGTTCAAGCCGAACTGAAAACCACGCGCGATCAGATGTCAAAGCTCGAGCGCCGACTGGTCCTTGCGACCGAAATTGACGAACAACGCGAACCAATCGACGAACGACCTCCGCACTATTGAGCCGGATTATTAAATTCACCTGCGTCGTATCTCTTCCAGAATTCGTCCGGCGGCAAATGTTCTTCCCATTTGAAGTTTTTTTCGGTTGCAAAGTGCTTTATCGACTTCATTTGCCGGATGACATCAAGACCTTTTGTGACTTTATTCGGGGATAAGCCCACGCGGGTTAATTCCATTCCCTCTAACGGTGAAAGATCGGAAATCGCGGTTGATACAAAGATGAGCGCATTCAGTTTCATCCCTTTCAACGGAGAAATGTCGATGACTGACGTGTAGCTGCAATTTATCTCCGTAAGCGGCGCTCCTTTGAGCGGTGACAAGTCAGAGACTTTTGTCGCTGGAACGCCTAACTTCTTGAGAGGCATCCCACTTAACGGCGATAGATCCGAAACGCTATTGTTCGAGCAATAAAGCTCGGTCAGTTGCATTCCCTTCAGTGGAGAGAGGTCCGAAATCTGATTTACAAAGCATTCAAGAATCGTCAGTGGCATTCCGGTCAAAGGAGAAAGATCCGTGATCTGGGGCATTAAATTACATTGTAATTTTGTTAACGGGATACCCTTGATTGCCGAAAGATCAGGGACTGGCGTGTCTGAAATATAAAGTTCTCTCAGCGGCATTTCTCTCAGCGGCGAAAGGTCTGATACGTTCGTATGAGCGACTGACAACACCTCCAATGGCATTCCCTTAAGCGGTGAAAGATCCCGTACGTCGTTCATGTGGCAATTCAGAATTTCCAGAGACATTCCTTGAAGTGGAGTGAGGTCGGATAATCGCCCACGCCCCTTTTCGCTACCTGGACAGTTAAGAATCTTCAGCTTGTCCAACGCTCGCACGGGCGACAGTTCCACCACATTGTCTGTTAAAAAAGTTAAGGTCGTCACCGCGTCGCCATCGAATGCTGGTTGTAATTTTCCATCAAAGCCGGGGTTCAGTTCCATCAACTTCTTGGCGACCGAATCAACCTGCTTCACAGCCGGTAGCGCTTTAACATTCTTGACCCATTGATCAAACTCTGGTGTTTCAAAAGCCAATGCCGTTTTAGTCCCCGCTGGCAAAGCGGGCTTCATTTCGACGACCGATGGCTTCGCTTCGAGAGGGACCAGTTTTGCCGTAATTTGCTGTTTCCCTCCAGAAACGATCTCGAAATCCTGACCGAAGACACTGAATCCGTCTTTCTGCACCAGCAACCTGTGTTTGCCGGGATCGACGGAAATGGAGATTGGGCTCTTTTCGCCCTTTTGGGTAATTTCAACCTTCCCCAATTCGTTAAGGACCTGCACCTCTGCGTCCGGTTCATTCACCGTGACAGCCAATGTCCCGTCCTTTGTCTTCAAGTTCACAACCAATCCGGCAAACAACATCAACAGGCCAACAAGTCCTCCTCCAATTAATATCATTCGCTTCGTTCCATTGCCCGGCGGCTTCCCGTGGTCAATGGACGTGATTCCGTCGCGGCCGTTTCGATTTCCGCGATATTCGGATGCGTTATCATAGTTCTCGGACAGTATCGTGCGCTCAAGGCCGGCTTGTACTGAGGTGCCGTATTGATCTGAGACAATTTGATCGGCGGGAATTGTCGCCAGCGACGCCAGGCCTGAATCCGTTTCAATCACTCGCGTCAAATCGGCGTGTAATTGCTGCGTGTCTGAATTTGCCCCAGGAACAACGCCCCAGTTTTTCAAGGCGGCGATCACTTCGGTCATCGTCTGATAGCGGTCGTCAACTTTCTTGGCAACCATCTTCTTAAAAACGTCCTCAAGTTGTTGCGGGACTTGAGGACGAATCGACCGTAGCGACGGAATTGGCCGCTCTCGGTGCGCCAGCAGCCTTTTCATGATCGTGTCCCCTTCGTAAGTAGTTTTTCCCGTCAGCAGAAAATAAAGCGTACAACCCAATGAATAGATGTCCGCTCTCGCATCGGCGGTTTTCGAATCCAGCGCTTGTTCGGGTGCCATGAAATCCACGGTCCCCATGATCATCCCGGTCCCCGTCAGTTCCGCAGGAACTGCACCATCGCCCTCATGATTCAGCCGAGCCAATCCCATATCCAAAATCTTGACTGTTCCATTTTTGTCGAGCAATAAATTTCCTGGCTTGATATCGCGATGGACGATCCCCTGCTCGTGGGCTGCCGCCAATCCCCTGGCCGTTTGCAAGACGTAATCGACTGCTCGATCAATCGGAATCGGTCCCTGACGTTTGACAATGACCGCAAGATCGCTGCCTTCAACCAATTCCATTACCAAAAAATGAACGCCATCAGCACAGTCGGCATCGTGCGCGTCAACGATATTCGGGTGACTAATCTTTGCGACTGCTTTGACTTCTCGTTCGAAACGGGCAATCGATTCTGCGTCATTCATGGTTGAAGTCCGCAATAATTTCACCGCAACCAATCGATCCATTCGTCGATGCCTGGCTTTGAAAACTTGCCCCATCCCTCCGGCCCCGATTTTTTCCAACAGTACGTAGTTGCCCAGTACCACGGAAATTCCAGATTCCTTCGACGCTTCTTCAGCCTGGAACGTCGTTAGCTTCTTATAGCGAACGAGCTCGGCGGCAAGTTCCTCTGAATTCTTTGGGTCGCTTTTGGGGGGCAAAAAGTCCTTTAGCGTATCGCCTGCGATAATCCCGCTTTCTTCCAGCCGTTTGATGAATTGTTCGAGCGGAACTGTCATGTTCAGATTGGGTCTTTCGAAAACAAAACTGTGTTTCTTCGGTGCCGCAAAAGTCTCTCAGAATTTAAAGTGAGATTCCAGACATTAATCGCAAATACCCCGTCTTTCCTACGTGAATTAATCCCAAAGTGTTTTTCATCACACATTACACATTGGCGAATTGAATTCTGTGAATGAATTCATTGGCCGATTCGCCGCCTCAATGCAACCTTCGTATCACCCATTTATTGGGAAATCGCAAAGCCGAAAACGCTGTACTGGGAAAAATTCTTCGGATCGTTTTTTCGATCAACATTTCGTGATCTAATTCATTCGGCTATGAATCCCGTTCTGGCGATCTTTCCAAATAACAATGACACGACCCAAACAGCCGTAGGCTCTCATCGATGACTCAAGATTCTCTCGAATTCTTACTGCAACGCTGGCAATCGGGCGAATGGGACGTCGCGCAACTCGAAAGCGTTCTTCGAAAAACGTTCGAAGCGACGACGATCACTTCTGAAGTGCAGATCGACATTGATCGCCAGCGTCGTTGCGGATACCCCGAAGTCGTTTATGGCCCTGGCAAATCGCTCGAAGCAATCCGCGATGTCTTTCGTGCCCAGCAGGTAGCAGGACAGAACTCGCTGGCAACTCGCATCACAGCGGAACAGGCCGAATTCGTTGCCAATGAGTTTCCTGCCTCGAAATACAATCCTGCCGCCAGGACCCTGATGCACCTCAATGTGCCGCCACAACCTCGGGGTCGCGTCATTGTCGTCTCTGCGGGAACCAGTGACCGACCGATCGCTGAAGAAGCGGTCGAGACCAGCCATTGGATGGGATGCGAGACCGATCTGGTTCTTGATGTCGGAGTTGCTGGGCCTCATCGTCTGATCGCTCAGCGAGACCGACTGGCCACGGGGGACGCGATCGTCGTCGTGGCAGGTATGGAAGGGGCGTTGCCATCGGTGGTCGCCGGTTGGGTCAGTGTTCCGGTGATCGCCGTGCCAACGAGTGTCGGGTATGGAGCCAACTTGGGTGGGTTCGCTCCACTCTTGGGCATGTTAAACAGTTGTGCGGCAAATGTTGCGGTCGTGAATATCGACGCGGGGTTCAAAGGTGGGTATCTTGCGAGTTTAATCGCTCGCCAATCAAGACAAGAGGGACCCGATGTCTGATTCACTTTCGTTACAACTTGTGAACACTGTTCCATCCGCTCCGGTTCGAAAGGATGACGCTCACAAGGGCGATTGTGGTCGGGCATTGATCATCGCAGGTAGTCGCGGAATGAGCGGCGCTGCATGTCTTTCTGGAACCTCAGCGCTGCGAGGCGGCGCGGGCCTCGTCTCGGTTGCTGTCCCCGATGGAATCCTTGAGATTGTGGCTTCGTACGAACCGTCGTATCTCACGCTCGGTTTGCCCGACGATGAACATGGCCGACTGACAAATGCGGCTGCGGTGCCGTTGAAACAAGTGATCGAACGGCAATCATCCGTGGCTGTGGGACCGGGCCTTGGTCAGTCGACCGGTTTGCTCGACCTCGTCACCAGTCTCTACAACACGATTCCCCATCCGTCCGTTTTCGATGCCGATGCATTGAACCAACTGGCCAAACGCCCTTATTTCCTCAAGCGATCCCCTGACGCTCCCGCTCGAATCATTACTCCTCACGTCGGCGAATTCGCCCGTCTGACGGGATTAGACATTGAAACGATTCAACAGAATCGCCAGCAGCACGCGGCTGAATTCGCGAAGAAGCACAATGTCATCGTCGTGCTCAAAGGAAAGAACAGCGTCATTACGGACGGAACCCGAGTCGCTATCAACTCGACCGGCAACAGCGGAATGGCAACCGGCGGAACGGGTGACGTCTTGACCGGAGTCCTCGTCGCCTTATTGGCCCAAGGGATGCCTGCATTCGAAGCAGCACATTTAGGCGTTCACTTGCACGGCCTGGCGGGAGACCTCGCCGCCGAAGAACTCTCCAAACCTGGCATGATCGCGTCAGATCTTTTGCACTACCTCGGCCGCGCCTGGTGCGAACTGGGACAGTAGCAAAGTTTTGCAAGAAAGTATTTGATATGAGTCGCGTTGTTGCCCGCCCGAACCAGCTTGATCTCGATTCACCCGGTCGTCGTGACTACTGGCTGGCCTTGGAGCACGACAGTATCTGGGGCGACCACTTGATTCCGCTGACCGTCTTCGTCGGCCCCAACGCAAAACCGAATGAAGGCCTGGTTTCCTTCGGCTCAAATCACGGGAATGAATACGAAGGACCTGTCGTCCTGAAACACCTCATTCGCGAAATCGACGTGAAGGACGTATTGGGCCGAATCATTCTCATTCCCGTCCTGAATCCCTCGGCGTTTCGAGCGGGAACTCGTGAGAGCAGTCCTGATGACCGGGTTAATCTGAATCGTGCCTTCGTTGATGGAGCCGGGGTGCAGCCTGCGTTATCAGGCATCACGCACCGGATCGCCGCGTTCGTCCGGCAATTTATCTGGCCGCGAGTGCATGTCGTGATCGACTTGCACTCCGGCGGCAACGTCGCTCGTTTTTCAATCTGTGCTAATTACCACCCGGTCGAAGACCCCATTCTGGCCAAAAAGATCGAAGAGACCGCTCGCTGGTTCGGTACGCCCAGCCTGATGGTCTACCAGAACGTTACGCCGGGACTTTTGCCCAGCGAAGCCGAACGACTCGGCAAGATCACGGTCGGCACGGAACTCGGCTGGGGCTGTGCCGTGAATCCTGAAGGGGTTCGGTATGGTCGACACGGTGTGCTGGCGGCAGCAATTCATAACGGACAATTAAAGGGCCAAATCGAACCAATCGCACACCACAAGGCGGGAACGCAGCGCAAACTGGAAATGGTCGATCGAGCCTGTTTTACGGTCGCTCCATTCGACGGTCACTACGAAGCGGTGCTGGAATGTGGAACCAGGGTCAAGGCGGGTGACGTTGTCGGCTACCTGCACGATTTCGATCACATCGATATGGAACCGTGGCCAGTCGTCGCAGGTGTTGACGGAGTCGTCCTTGCTCAGGCCTGGGTCTCACCAATCCCACGCGGCCAGCACATCGTCGTCGTCGGCCGCGAAATACCGTGATGACGATGTGTTATGGGTCCAAAAGAGTAATCGATCAGAATTGCCGCTGAGCCTGTCAAATTTCATTCAAGAGACTCGGATCTGGCGCTCTTGCGATTCCATTCCAGGTAACTGTCCAATAAGAGACCGTTTTGTCTGCCTTGCAGTCATTTCAATTGCGTTCGTAACGAGTATGAACCAGAATCAAAAAGTGTTGGCGATTAAAGACACCGGTCGCATTTGAAGTGGAACCAGAATCATGTTTCAACGCTCGGTGACAAAATGGGTTTTGCTGATCGTGTTCTACGCGACATTTACGACCAGTGGCGTTGCCGTCGGACAATATTACACATGGCCAGGGGAACCCGGTTACGGGGGGATGTATGGCGGCTATAGCGGTTACCGTGGGTACGAGACCGGTTATCCGGCAAACGCTTATGGCACCAGACGTACTTACGGCTACGGCAGTGCCATGGAATACAGCCCAGGCCCCCGAGCGATCGGCGGCGGAATCTATTACTCACCTTCAGCATCCGCGACGATTCGACAGCCGTACCCATTTTTAAATCGTCAGCCGAACTCTTCTTCGCGCACTTATGATGGGACGACACCAGCCCGGATCTATTCTGGCAGTTCGCAGGTGACCACAACGCCTGCTGAAACGGTATCAACTCCCTTAGCCACGTACGACAACGGAGACATCGTCATTTTCAGCCCTCCGACGAACACTGTCGACGTCCAGTACTCGTTGAATGGCGTTTCCTACACGATGAAACCTGGATCGATGCAGAAATTTACCAATGACCGAATCTGGATCGTCAATTTCAACGTCGGTAACGGCCAGAAAACCAAATACACGTTGGCGACCGGTCGCTACAAGTTCAAGCAGACCGAAGCGGGGATCGGTTTGTATTTGACTCAACAATCACCAGAAGCACCCGCCCCGGTACCAGAGCCTGATTCCTCCGCAACTCCGGCAAACGACCCGACAGCGCCCGTTCCCATGCCCGTCGAATAAAGTTGGCCAAGTTCGACAGAGTTGGCCAAGTTCGACAGAGTTGGCCAAGTTCCCTGTTTCGTAGGCTTTCAGGCCAGTTTGAAGTTGGCCAAGTTGGCCAACTTCAACAGTTGTCGCCTGATTCTTCGGGAGGTCGAGGTTCCGCCCCAATCCGACTTTACGAATTTCAGTTTCTCCCGAAATTCGTAAGGTGGCATCGATTCTTCGAGGCTCACCAGGCCATCGAAAAAACTTGGCCAAGTTGGCCAAGTTCCCTGTTTCATAGGCTTTCAGGCCAGTTTGAAGTTGGTCAAGTTGGCCAACTTCATTGTTTGAGATTCGTTCGCTAGGTGGCCTAAAGTCATTCCGGGAATGGAACGCCAGATACCATTACAGGGAACTCCCCATTGATGCGTGCGAAAAAGGTTCCCCGACCCTGTAAAACGTTCCCGGCAAAAAAGCCTGTAGAGTACCTCGCTCATAGATCCCATAAGTCCCATGTGTCGCATAAGTCCCATCCGTCCCATCGAAAACAAAATTTGGTGTCAAAGTTCGATCAACTTCGACTCGGTTCGATCAACTTCGAATCCCATCATTCCTCCCAGGGTGAGCCGCACGGGAGATCTCCCGGCATTTCTTGTTTTTCTACGCACCACTCTCTCAAAACTCCTTTCTGCCGCTTCGGCCCACCTGTCGCCTCTAACCAACGACGGGGTCAGCCGATTTAAAATTCATTTCAAGATGTCAAAGATCAATGCTTTGTAATACGTCACAATACCGGGAATCCCCTACGTTTTGCTTCCAGGCGAGCAGAGGATGTCAATCCTCGAATTCTTCGCCCATCTACTCTCTGCTGACTCAAAACAACAGTCTCGGCGCTTCGCCGCTGCGGATTTTCCCTGCGTTAAGCTGTTGTTATTGCGATGATAACAAAACGACAAAAAAATACAAGAGTAATTCGAGGTTGTAAAGAGAAGGGCGCGAGTACTTTCTTAACGTTTGGAAGGTGTTCCTGGCAAAAATGAGATTTGCACGTGTCCGTTTCCCGTCCGACGCTATCAGCGTCGGCCACGTTGCCGACGCTGATAGCGTCGGAATTCATCAGGTATGGCTATGAGCACGCTGCATGCCGCTGACGTCGCTCTTCGGACCGGCGTCGTGAACCGCCTGAAAACACTCGCTTCGCTGCTTCACAGGGTAAATGTTGGAATCGACGCCAGCTTCCTTCGAAAGCCCCCGTATTTCTGAACGGGCTGCGTCTTTATGTCTCTACGGCATGAATCTTTCCTTGTCGCAAGCGAAATCAATGTCGCCAGATCGACAAGCGCCATCGGCCTGGCGGACGTTCCCACGCAAAATCAACATCTTGCTGTGTCGCTCAATGGAATTCAGTGTAGTCACGAAATGCGGCTGTGGCTGAGACAAGTGGGTTATGTGACGTCAGGGCGGGGCCAACTTTGACTGTGCTGGCCAGCGTCAGAACTTGCTCCGCGTATTGCTTCCACTTTTTTCCGTCAGTCGATGCAAAAGCCGCGAAACGATTCGCTTGCCGTGTCACTCGCAGCCAGGAATCAGGGAACGTCGCGGGAAACTCAGGCGGGGCAGGAGGCCTGACAGCGGGATAAATCGCCTGACAATCATTTCCTGCCAAAGCGCGAAATTGCATTTCATACGCACCAAGATTGTTATTGCGCGGCTGATTGTCCGCGAAAAGAACAAACATTAAATGAGCACTTTCGGCATGCAGGCTCTCGCGAATCATCAGGCCGCACTTGGAATACAAATGGGCAGGCGTGAAACTTTCCACTCGGACGGCAACATCGAAGTCACCCGAAATGTCCCTGTAGACAAAATGAAACTGGTCCGATGTTTCCCAAATGTCGACCCCGCCGCCAATGACGTTCCAACCCGTTTCAACAGGCTTTGCGGAGCCCGGCAATTGGGGTGAGCCAATATCGGTATTTGCAAAATGAGCGGGTGGCCAAGCGTTGTCGGAACGTGCATCTCCGACAGAATTGGTTCGAGGCGAGCTGTTCATTGTTTTGCGCAAACTCCACGTGTTGAAAACCAGAGGAACGGCCCAATCGGCCTGTGAGAAATGAAGTCCCCAAGCCGGTTATCTCATTCTTTTTTCACTGCCGGCAATGTGGTGACGAATTCGATGTCGTCGAAGCTCAGGTCGAAGTCCACGTCGTCACCCTCTGCTGGTGCCTCGAAGCGCACTGTAGTGACGTCCTTGAAACTCCTTTCAATTTGCTTACCCCATTCTGGCTGGGTGAACTTGTCCAGCGGACAGACGATGACGGTCCATTCCTTGGGGGCCGTGAAACCGTATTGGAACTGGCAGTGGTCCGTGACCGCGTTCCGGCCCAGGCCAACGCGGTAAGTCTTGCCGTCCCCTTTGGCATGGAAACGGATCGCCTTATAAGCCGAAAGATCCTTGGAGCCATCCTGGCTGAGCGTAAGTTCCACCAAGGCGTAAGGCCATGGTTCGATGTTCCGGCCCAGGTGACCGAAGAAATGTCCGTATTTTCCCTTCTCCGACTTCGCACTCCCTTTCTCGAAACCAAACGGATTCACTTTGGTGCCGAGGTTGTTATTGTCGGAATAGATTTCCCATGTCGTTCCGATCGTAGAACTACCGTCGAAATTGTCGACGAGCAGGTTGGCGTCTTCTGCCCCCCAGACAAGGGCGGGAATCGCGAACAGGGACATTAGGGAGATGATCACTCGGTTCTTCATCAGTCTTTTCCTTGGATGGGGTTCGTTGGATCTCACGGAATTGGGGCAAAGCGCGAAGGTCATCCCATTGACTTGGATTGTTGGTCCGACGTTCTAAGCTTCACGTGATGCTACAATCTAAACATCACGCAAGAAACATGTTAGTGCACCATTCTTCGACTGCCGAAAGTTCTCGCTGTTCCGAGCGTGCTTTATCCCCTCCACGTATGCCAATTCGGTAAGCCGTATGACCGCTCTCATTTGTCCCGTTGTTCTTTGGTGGACCACGCGATAACGTCGCAACCAATGAGGACTCACTTATTCAAGTCGTGGTCAGTATCCGAGGAATTTCAGCATGTCGAATGTTCTTGGGTTTGGTGCGGTCGGCGATGGCGCGGCGGATGATACCGACGCATTGCAACATACACTCGATGCGGGAGACGGTGTACTGCGGCTGAATAAGGGGACGTACCGGATCACCAGGCCGCTGGTCCTGGATCTGACGAAGCAAGGACTCGGTGCTGTGCGTGGTGAGGGGGGAACCTCACGAATCATCATGGCGGGCGCGGGACCGGCGATTCGCGTGATTGGTGATCATCAAGGGACTGCGTCGCCGGTGACCGTGCAGGCACATACCTGGAAGAACGAGCGATTACCCACAATCAGCGGCATCGAGATTGTCGGAGAGCATCCCGATTCCGTCGGGATCGAACTTCGTAAGACAATGAAGTGTGTGGTCTCGCAAGTGCTGATTCGACGGTGCCGGATTGCCGTCCATTTGGTGGAGCGAAATCGTGATTTCCTGATGGCCGATTCGCATCTTTACGATAACCACGAAATTGGTCTGTTTCTGGATCGCTGTAACCTGCATCAAATCATTGTCCACGGCTGCCACATCAGTTGGAACAAGGTGGCCGGGATCAAGTCACTCGGCGGCGACGTTCACAACCTGCAAATCGTCGGTAATGACATTGAATACAACAACGCAACATCCGGCGGGGCGATCGTATCGCCGGCGGACCTGGCCAAGCACCCGGGGGGCGCAGAGATCTGGTTCGATGCAACCGATGGTACGATCAGTGAAGTCACGATCTGCGGGAATACGATTCAGGCAACCGTCCAGACCGGCGGTGCCAACATTCGTATTGAAGGAGTCGCAGTCGTGCGGCCCGAGCACGCCGATACTCCGAAGACACAGACGTGGGATACAGCGCATCTGATCAACATCACAGGCAACGTGCTGGGGAGTCAATGGCGGGGGCTTGATTTGCGTAATGTCTCGCGAGTGACGATCACAGGCAACACGATTTACGATTCTGCCGACCTGTCAATTTTCGTGACACACAGTTCTGGCATCGTCGTCAGTGGGAATACATTCTCATGGCGCGGCCTCGATTCTGAAATCACAAAAGATGGATTGCGATTTGAAGATTGTGACAACGTCATCTTAAGCAGTCTCAGCACAATGCGATTGTGTGCCGGTTCCCCAGAAGCGGGTGCGGCAGTGACGTTCGTCCGCTGTAGCGACTGTGGTATCTCTGACTGTCAGATCCTCGATCCATTGCATCGCGGGCTGGAACTGGAAGACTGTTCTCGTTGCCGAGTTGCCAACAATACGATCGTCGATCGACGCGAGAAACCGTCGATGCGTCATGCGATTCGCGTCATCGGTCGCAGCCGCAACAATCTGATTTCCGGAAACATCTTCGGTGGAGCGACGGTGAAACTGATCGACGCGGCTGGCGAAGCCTCTGAAATACGCGACAACATGCTGCTCTAGTCAAAGAGTGGCTTGCGCGGGCCTTCAATAACGTCTCATGACACTTCTTGAATTCGCTTATTAATCTCGCTTGTTAGTATCCAGCACTTGTGAAAATGCAATTGGAGGCGTTCATAACAACGTGAACTCCTCAGACCCGATGCTCATTCCAGAAAGACACCATGTTTTATCGTTTCTCAACTCCCGTGGCGTGGCTATCAGGCGTGATGCTGCTCAACCTGATGTCGCTTGTTGCAATTGCCGACGCGAGTGATTTACCGCCGAAGGACGACGGTAAGTTAAGGATTGTGGTCTTCGGAGCACATCCAGACGACGCAGAATTCAAAGCGGGTGGAACGGCAGCCAAGTGGGCCAGGCTGGGGCATCATGTCAAACTATGTTCCGTCACCAACGGCGACATCGGTCACTGGCAGATCGCAGGTGGTCCGCTGGCCCAACGCCGAGCCGCCGAATCGGCTGCGGTGGCGAAGAAGCTGGGAGTCACGTCTCAAGTACTGGACCTTCACGACGGTGAGCTTTTGCCAACGCTGGAAAACCGTCGCCTGATTACGAAGGTGATTCGCGAATGGAAGGCTGATGTGGTAATCGCTCATCGCCCCTGGGATTATCACCCTGACCATCGATACGTCGGTGTGCTGGTGCAGGATGCCGCCTTTATGGTGACCGTTCCGTTCTTCTGCCCTGACATTCCAGCTCTGACAAAGAATCCTGTGTTCCTCTATTCGAGTGACGGGTTTCAGAAGCCCTATCCATTCAAGCCGGATGTGGTCATTTCGATCGACGACGTTTTCGACCTGAAGGTGGACGCGGTCCACGAACTGGAGTCACAAGTCTACGAAGGTGGCGCCAGCGGTAACGAAGAATTTGTTCGTTCGGTTCCCCCAGCCAGCGATGTCGCCGGACGAAAAGCCTGGCTCAAACAGCGCTGGCAAGAACGCCAATCACGTGAAGCGGATCGCTTTCGCAGCGATCTGGTTTCGATCTACGGCGACGAAAAAGGGAAGGCAGTCAAGTACGCAGAAGCATTTGAACTGTGCGAATACGGCAGACGCCCCAACGCGGCTGAACTGAAGCAACTTTTTCCATTCGGCCCGTTGGATAAGTAGAAATCAAACGGATCGACTTGGGCACGACTAACGAGCGCCAGTCGAGGGCTCCCTGATAATTTGCAATAAAAACGATGATTGTTTGCTGACTCGCAAATTTAGGGATCAATGTCGACAGCTCGGATCTGCTGCAGGCTATCGTTACAATTGAATTCGCAATCCCGAAAACACGAGACCGAAAAAAGGGTCTTTTGAAATTGTCCATTGAACGTGTGTGTTTGTGCAGGCAGGTTTTATTATCAAATATTTAGGATAGGAGGAGTGCTGTGATGGCGTTTCTTTGGTTCATCCTTATCGGCATCGCGGCAGGTTGGTTAGCCGGTCAGATCATGAAGGGTGGTGGATTCGGCCTCGTCGGCGACCTGATTGTTGGTGTGATCGGCGCCCTTCTGGGTGGCTTCCTATTTGGTCTGCTCGGGCTCTCAGCAACCGGGTTATTGGGAAGCCTGATCACGGCGACTGTCGGATCAATGGTCTTGATTGCAGGGCTCCGATTGATGAAAAAGTGAAAAAATGGCTTGCTCGTTCCCAAGAAGGGAGCTTGGGAACGAGGGAAATAATACTGGCGACGCTTCGGTTATGCCGTCTCAAAGCTTTTCAACGGAGGGGGCGGGCTGTCGTCATAGATACCAATCCATTCCGCAGCCAGGTCGCTGTCGTAGAACAGAATCCACGACCTTTTGGGGACCTTGCCGGACCTTAGTCGCTGTTTGATTGCTTCAATTCCCTGATTCACGTCGGTGAGTGCCAGATCAATATAGGCATAGCGAAGGCCTGTCCCGCCGCCGATCTGGCATCCCAGTTTTTGCGGTTTCAAGACTTCGTCCAAAGCGTCTTCAACTTCCGACTTGTCAGCGAATTCGGCTTCGTCGAACCCATCACTGCCATCAATTTTGACATAACAAAATGTCTCATGGCAACGACTGAAACGATCGGAGCAAAACAGTTCATGCCGATGCGCGGTCGTCCACATCGTTGGATTGGCCGATTTGCCAATGATCAAATCGCCTTGCTCAACATAATCGTCAGCGGTTTCTGGCTTAAGTTCCCAGAGCGTCATGGGGGTGTCGTCCGTAATCCATTCATAGTGTGGACCAGGTGGTAATTGATCGTGGATACTGCCGATGAGTGAATTGACCGTATCGTACAGCCGTTCCAGACTGATCCATTGTGGTGGTTTCCTGGCGAAACCGAGCAACGAAGTCAGCGTCGAAGGACCTTGAATTGGACTTACGTCGATGACTCCAATCCAATCATTGAGAACTTTTTCACCGAGCAGAGTTTCAGCAGCGACGAATGCCGCATTGAATGCTGATTGATCTTTAATCTGGGACTTCGACGGCGATCCAAATCTCAAATCGATTCGATTAAGTTCCCCAAGGGAGGCTCGGAACTTCATTTCACTGAGGTTGCAACCGGTGCGTGCTTCAACAGTCGATTGGGCGGATTCGATGTCCTCAACCAATCGATGCTCATAGAATTCCCAGCCGTTCAGGTCGGGAGCTTTTGCGAGAATCGATTGTACAAGCGGACGCAAGTGGTGATCACATTCTGGTGTAATTACCAGTCGATGACCCGTACCCCGAATTGCTGGACCGAATTCCCACATCAAATCTGGGTCGATCGACTGAAGATGCTCTTCCACCCAGGCTGGCAGATCCAGGTCGCCGTTTCCGTTGAAGACGGCCACGATGTCATCCGCTCTTTTTGCAAATCCCCGCCACCAGGCCTCGATCTTCTGGATGATGATTTCCCGTTCAGCAACTTCAGCACGATTGTTTTTATCCAGAAATCGCCAGCGCATGGAAACTCTACTTCAAAGTTGTCAGAAAAAGTGACGCGCATACCTTCAAATTCAGATAGGTCGCACGGATCAGATCTGTCAGAGATGAGGAATCGGTAGGAAGGATCTCTTCAACAGATCGTAACGTCAATGGTTCAGCCAGTTCCATTGAGAATCAGCCTGCATTGCAAGCAAGAAGTCACTCCAGAGGATTGGCGTTCAGCGCATTTGTAGCGATCGTCGATATCGCTGGTCGCTTCCGTGCAGCATTCAGCAGTAACGTCGCGTTCATCTTCCATCCATCCATTATTGACGTACTTTGCAGTGACTTGTGATACTCACTTCATAACCAGCAACCACAGAAGCCGCCCTGAAAGCGGCAGAGTTCTTATCTCAGGAGATACTTGCACCATGAACCGATTGGCACTATCGATCTTCGCACTCATCGGCGGGGCGGCGTTGATTGCCCCTGCTCACGCACAAGAGGTCGTTACACCGACCGAAGCCCGTGCCATTGCCAAGGAAGCCTACATCTATGGCTACCCGATGGTCGATAGCTACCGTATCCAGCATGCCTACTTCGTTGATTCGTGGAACCCCGAGTACAAAGCATCCTGGAATAAGATCAAGAACATTCCTCGTGTTTTCACTCCGAACGACAAGGCCGTTCAGACCCCCAACTCGGATACTCCCTATTCCATGCTCGGCCTGGATCTGCGCGCTGAACCGATCGTGCTGACGGTCCCTTTGATCGAGAAGGATCGCTATTACAGCATCCAGTTGATCGACGCTTACACTTTCAACTTCGCCTACATCGGCAGCCGAGCTACCGGGAACGAGGCCGGGAGCTTCCTCATTGCCGGGCCGGACTGGAAAGGGGATGTGCCTAAGGGGGTGAAGAAGGTGATCCGTTCGGAAACGGAGCTTGTGCTGGCCGCATATCGCACTCAGTTGTTTAATCCGGGTGACCTCGAGAATGTGAAGAAAGTTCAAGCCGGTTATCAGGTGCAACCGCTCTCTGCGTTTCTCGGCCTGCCTGCCCCTAAAGCAGCACCTGTGATTGATTTCGCCAAGCCGCTGACTCCCGAAACGCAAAAGACCTCGCTGGAGTTCTTCAACGTCCTCAACTTCGTCCTGAAGTTCTGTCCGACGGTTTCGTCAGAGAAAGAACTGATGACGCGTTTTGCCAAGATTGGTGTCGGCGCGGGGAAGAACTTCGACGCGAGCAAGCTCACGCCCGAGCTGAAGAAGGCGATCGAAGAAGGGGTGGCTGATGCCTGGGGCGAACTCGCCCAACTGAAGAAGCGAGTCGACGCGAAGGAAGTCACGTCCGGCGACACGTTCGGCACCCGGGAATACTTGAAGAACAATTACTTGTACCGAATGGCCGCCGCCGTAATCGGTATCTACGGAAACTCCAAGCAGGAGGCGATCTATCCAATCTATACCGTTGATGATGGCGGAAAACCGCTGACCGGTTCCAACCGTTACACCCTTCGCTTTGCTGCGGGTGAACTCCCTCCCGTTGACGCATTCTGGTCATTGACAATGTACCAATTGCCGGAAAGCCTGCTCGTCGCTAATCCACTCGATCGCTACCTGCTCAACTCGCCAATGCTACCGAATTTCAAGAAGGATTCGGATGGCGGGTTGACCCTCTACTTCCAGAACGAGTCGCCAGGCAAGGATCTGGAGTCGAACTGGTTGCCCGCCCCCAAGGGGCCGTTCATGCTCGTCATGCGTCTCTACTGGCCAAAGGAAGAGGCACTCGACGGCAAGTGGACTGCACCACCCTTAAAGCCCGTCAAATGAACGACGATATCGAATTGGTGCCGTCATCCCCGATCGGGAAGCAGAGCTTCCAAGAGGAGCGTTCGCAAGCAAGAGCTCGGGAACTGGGGAAAACAGACCGGTTTTCTCATTTTCTCATTTTCTCGTTCCCAAGCGCCGGCTTGGGAACGAGGGAGGCGATTGGAAATCGTACCTTAATTACTTCAAATCGATCGTCACTTTCTCCAGCTTGCCCGTGAAGGTGAACGGTGCTTTGTACTCGTGACTCACTGGCGTGCCAGCGTTCCGGCCGATGAGTAACCCGTATCCCGTCACGGCGCTGTATTGGCCTGCGACTTTGATCCCCTTCAACTCGCCCACTTGCTTGCCATCTACAGACATTGTGACATCACCGACGTAGTAGTCGGGCTTTAAGTGCTTTTCGATCGGCGTGAAATGGACACTCAAGGCATGCCGCCCCGATGGTATCGCATCGGGGGAGGAAGCCGCGAAGTGCTCCAGCTTCAGGTAATTGTGGTCGTAGTGGAACTTTCCATCCTTGAGGAACAGCGTCCAACCGCCAAACTCGCCGCCACTACAGGCGAGCACCCCTTCGGCACCGTTTTCAGGGATCGTGACGTGTGCCGTGATCGTGTGCTCGACCCCCAGAATTTGTGGTGCCGCCAATGGGTGCAGGATCGAGGTGCCAGGATAAAAGACATACTGCTTTTTCGGGAGCGCTGCGACCGGACGAGTCGGGTCAGCGACTCGCTCGTACCGACGATCATCGAGCGGGAAGACGTTGTATTTCTTCGCTTCGCTATTCCAGATTTCGATCATCGCTTTGAGCTTCTCGGGGTTTTTCGCGGCGAGGTCGTTGGATTGAGTGAAGTCCACTTCCGTGTGATAAAGCTCCCATTTGTCCTCTTCCCATGGTGTGTCCTTTTTGTGCCATGTTACGGCAGTCCAGCCGTCAGCCCAGATAGCACGGCTGCCGAGCATCTCAAAGTACTGCACCTGTTTACGGGTCTTCGCCGCGCCCTCCGTGAACGTGTAGGCCATGCTGACGCCATGCAGCGGCATCTGTTTAACGCCGTTGATGGACGTGGGTGCCGGCAGGCTGCTCGCTTCAAGTATGGTGGGAACGACATCAACAATGTGGTGATATTGATTGCGGATCGCGCCACCGTCTTTGATCTTCGCGGGCCATGAGACGATGAACGGATCGGTATTTCCCCCCGCGTGTGTGTCCTGTTTCC
>CAIVEI010000182.1 GCA_903904835.1 uncultured Schlesneria sp.
ATTGGAATTGGTGGGCCTCGAAGACTCGACCGCACCCTACGAATCTGCAAAACGGATGGACCTTTTTGAAGTTGGCCAAGTTGGCCAACTTCAATACCTGAGAAACGCTACAAAAAAGGGAAGTTGGCCAACTTTGCCAACTTGACGAACTTTTTTGTGATGTTCGACGAGTCGTCAGGATTGGAATTGGTGGGTCTCGAAGACTCGACCGCACCCTACGGGACTTCGAATTTCCGATTCGATTTGTCCGTCGCGCAAATCTTCAACCCGTTGAAAAGTTGAAAAAGCTCAGTAAATCGCCAATGTCGCGCAAAAGATCACCATGTTGCGCAAAGGTTTTCAAAACGTTTCAACGAGAAAGGATTTCACTGCGGATAACACCGAGGAGCACGGATCGGAGGAGACGGGGGATGAAGAATCCTCGGGTTGACACCGCCCGGCTCGCATGGGGCGAGTGGGAGTAAGACCTTCGGTCGGGCTTGTGCGGGGTCAGGAGACGCGTCGCACAACAGAGGGTAAGTTTTCGTTCGCGATCAGTTTCGCTCGGACGATTTCCTGATGACTTCGGATCAGGTAAACTTCTCAAACACAGTTCTCTTGCTCCCGTAGCTCAGCTGGATAGAGCGACGGTTTCCTAAACCGTAGGTCGTTGGTTCAAATCCAATCGGGGGTATTTTTCATTTCGATTCAAAATAAGACGCAAAAGAATTCCGCAGGATGCAATGTTTTTCAGTAAAACGACGTTATTACGGGTCGGGAGTTCGCATTAACGAGTCGCGTTGATGTTCACTTTTCTGATTCGACTACACCCGTCTGGGAAAGGCAGGTGCCGGGTAGATGCCAAAGCTCCTTGGGCCAGGTGCGGCAAACGGTGTCGAGATTACATTTGGCGGTTTGATTGTCGGTCGAGAGCGGGGATGTGATATCGTCCTTCGTTCGAAAAATGTATCACGCAATCACGCCCGGATAACGTTTCGAGAGCTCGTCTCACGAGTTGAGGATCTGGGTAGTTCCAATGGAACAAAAGTGAATGGTGTTCTCATTAAAGGGATCACCGAACTGCATGTGGGTGATTTAATTACCTTTGGAGACATGACGCTACAAATCGTCAATGAAACGACTCCCGCTGTTCAATCTGGTCCGACGACGCCCACCCCCCTTGCTTTTCCGATCTCTCCAGGTCAGTCTGGTTTGAAAGCCACCTCAGTGCTGGCAGATTCCGGTCGTACATCACTCTTGAATCGGGACGAACGTCCTGCGGTGCTGAATGATCCCAAACCGCTACGGCGAGACGAAATCGATAGTTCAGCCGAAACGCGGATCATGCGACCAAAGCGAACGACTTATGCCCTTGAAGCGTGCGTGATACTTCTTGCGTTGAATCTGTTATTCGGCTTTTGTGCGGGTCGTATCGCTCAGCGAATGGGGTCGATCAAGCTTCCGGGTGAAATATCCGAGCGAGAAAAGCTCACCGCTCCCCTTTCGATTCAGAAATTGACGTCGACAACCGTCGATCAGCCAACATTTTCAGACATGCCGCAGTCAGTGGGATTATCTGAACAACGCGATTTTGATAACGAAACGGTCTCCAAATCAACGAAAAGCGGATCAGGTAAAATCAATCAGGCGATCCCTGAAGCTTCGATGTTGGACAGGGGGGAAGGTCAAGATGCATCGACTTCATCGAACTCACTGTCAACGGCTGATAGTGCAAAAGCGATCCGTTTGTTGAGAGAAGTTGAGCGTGCTGGCGTCGATCTGGGTGATACCGAGGCCGTACTGAAAATTGCCAACCAGAAACTGGGGATGACACCGGATCAAACTCGTCGCGTGGTGAAATTTGTGAAATTGCTGGCTGATCGCAAGGCTCTTATCGAAGGTGGTGGCCTGAACTTCAATCTCGATCCCAAGCCAAAAACCAAATCGACGACACAGGAATCAACGTCGGCTGCCGTGGTTAGTACGAATCCTGCCTTGGCAAATCGTACGCCGCAATCTGGCGGGTCGCAGAATGTCACCGAACCGCGCCTCGGTTTGAAGTCACAAGAAGTGGCCGGAAATCAGGGAGTCGTCGAGCAACCGGATGCGAATCGCTTACCGGCGGTCGCAGAGACAGGATTCGCGCCGAACCCGTCTTTCATCATGAGCGTCAATCGAGGGGCTGGTTACTACGTCAATCTCTGGGGAATGCTGTTGGTATTGGGATTGGCGTTCGCCTGGCAGCAGACTGTCTACTGGATGGGAGCCGATTGCAGTCGGTCAGGGATTGACAGCGAAATCTGGCCACTCGTCGCCTGTGCCGCTGGACCGGTGGGAACAGTCTCGGCACTTTGCTGTCCTGATCTTGGGTTCGGGATCTTGTTGAATTGCGCATGCCTGGCAACTCCGTTTCTGGGATATATTGCGTTTCGTGACGAGAAAGTTCCAGAGGAAGATCGGGTGCTGCAATTTCTCAGTTGGTTTGATTTCGGAAACGAGGATCAGACAAACCAAAAGGAAGTTCAAGAGGAATTGAACAATCTTTCGGAGCTTGGTTTTGATCGAAAGTTGCAGGGCGAGTTGCGAGATATCGTCGCTCTACCCCAAGGATTGTTGATTGTTTGCGGTCCGACAGGTGCTGGCAAATCGACGACACTGCGTTGTGCATTAGCGGAACTTGATCCTCAAGCTGTCAAAATCATCACGATCGAGGATCCGGTCGAATACCGGATTGCCGGTGTGACCCAAATCGAGATCGATTCGACGCGTGGGCAAAGCTATTCCCGCTCATTGCAGAGGGCGTTGCGCAAGGATGCTGAAGTCCTGATGGTCGAGGAAATTCGAGATGGTGAGACATCGATCGCCGTCTGCCAGGCCGCGACCGACGGGCACATGATCCTTTCTACCGTTCCCGTGAACGATACACAGGAGGCCATTCAATGGCTGATTAATGTGGGGGTGGATAATGTCTCACTGGCGAATGGCCTGATTGCCGTTCTCGGCCAGCGGATGGTTCGACGTCTCTGTATCGAATGTAAAGAACAATATACTCCTGAAGCTGAGTTGCTCAGGCGTTACCGTATTCCGGCGGATCACGAGTCGACCTTCTATCGGCCACCCGGGCGGGATGTGAAGTGTGAAGCATGTGGTGGAACCGGCTATCATGGACGAGTTGGAATATTTGAACTTTTGAGGATCGATGACACGATTCGGAAGCTCATCAGAGAACGGGGTTCACCCAGTCAGATTCGATCGGCTGCTCGCCGGCGCGGCATGACAACTCTGCGCGAAAATGGGTTCAGGTTGGTGATCCGAGGGGTGACATCACTCGACGAAGTTTACGAGGCAACTCGAGATTACGAATCCTTGTACATACAGACCAGACGATCACAAAACATGGTCAGGACAAAAACGCAGCGTGAATGACTGGAATTCGGATCGCAGGATATTTCACGGAGACGGGGTGATTTTATGCTGAGAGTTTGGCCTCCCATACATCCGGACGAGGACCACGAAAAGAGTAATTCGGATGCGGAAGCGTCGATCATGCTTCCCGAGTGTGCGAGTCTTCCCCGGCAGGCGATGCATTTGGATGCGCAATCTGGGGGGTGGGTGATCACCGTCGATTCCGCTATTGAAACCGGCAAGATTGAGTTCTTCATTCCGCAGAATCGAAACGAACCGGCCTGGATTGTTTCCGATACCCGAGCGGAATCGAAGAAGCATCCTTTTGAACGGCTTTTTTCTCAAGGATATTACGCCGAAGCGGCAGCGGCTGCCGAAGAAAAATTGCTGGAAGTACGCGATTCGATCACGCCGTACGATCGTGATTCGAAAAGTGGATCTCATCAGGATCCCACAAGCGCCCAGAGCCATGCGCTGGTCGGAACGCTACGACAAATTGTGGCCGCCAACCTTCGCTGTGGGAACTATGAGCGTATGGAGTCTGCTTGCAGCGAAGCTCTTGCAATATGTCAGCAGGCTCCATCTGACTATGCTGAAACGCTTGTTCGCATCCTGCACGACCGAGTCTGTGGACGGTATCTTTATCGCTGTCGCGACGAAGAAACGGCCATTGAGGTTCGACGTGAACTGGTCAGTGCGCGGCAACGTGCGGAACAGCTTTTGGGACGAGAACATTCCGAAACAGCCAGGATCATGACAACTCAGGCTCGGCTGCTGATTTCGGACTTTTCGTATCCTGAGGCGGAAGATTTGCTGGCCGAGGCGATCAAGATTCGCACCAGATTGCTGGGTTCCGAGCATGCTGACATCTCAGAATCACTGTTGGAGCAGGCACGGCTTAATGCTTATCGCGAAGACCACGATGAAGCTGATGAAGGATTTCAACGGGCCATTGCGATTCGAGAGGCTCAATTTGGTTTGTATCACCCCGACGTGGCCGAAGCCCTGTTTCACTATACGGATTTTCTCATTTATAACCTGCGTAATAGTGCCAAAGCTGGTCCCTTGCTGAGGCGCGCTCTGTCGATCTGGGACGCGACAATTGGATTGGAACATTCGCCTGCGGCACGTGATTCTGAATTCATTCGCAAAGTGCTTTCCGTCGACACAGACGCTGAAGCCGAATCGGCAGAGTGAAGGGGAACCATGTTTTCAACCATTTTTCTGATCGGCGTTTTCCTGCTGGCGTTCCGCCGGTTTGCTCCAATGACCGCCGTAACAACAGCAGCGGTGATTCCCTGTATCCTGATTGCGGGGCTGTTTGCGATGAATTTCTTCGAACCAGCGGCCCTGATGATTGTTCATTCGCAAACTCTTTCCATGTTTTTATCGTCCGACGCCGATTTCATCTGTTTCCTGGTTTTATTCCTGGGATGCCTGGCGGCCTTGTTGAAAGTCGTTGCGTCACTGCCTGATCCTCCGACTCTTCCAGACCCTTTTGAATTCCGATTCTCTTTGTTTTTGACAATCACGGCGAGTCTGATGGTGATGTCGATTGTCCTGACGGCTTGTGACACATCGCCGCGTATGCAGAAGATATTAGGCCTGCGCCCTCATTCGAGTGCATTGTTTGGGCTGTTTGCACCCGATGCAATGTGGCTGAATTTTGTTGCAATCGTCGCTGATGGCTCGCTCGCACGCTCAGGCGACATTTCAATGCAGTCGATCCCCGCAAGTGAGTCATCAAATGCGAAGACTGCTGGAATTCAGGTGCGAAAATTTCGAGATCGGTTTATCGAAGTGCAAGTTCCTGTCGCCGCCGTCGAGACCGATGCCGAGAAAACGAATCCGCCTGAAACTCAAGAGAAGCCATCAGGTTCAGCGGTCAAGGGATCGCAAATCGAAACCAAACTCGAACCGGTTGATCGTTCGACAGGTTCGAAAGTCCCCGATGTACTGCAGCCTTCAAAAACGCCGAATGGACTCCAATGACCAGTCATTCTCTACAACCGAACTCGACAATCGAAAACGATCGCGCCCCATGGATTCTGTACGGAACCGCGTGGAAAGAGGCGCAGACCGAGCGTCTGGTCGAACTCGCCCTGCAACAGGGGTTTCGTGGAATCGATACTGCCAATCAGCGAAAACACTATGACGAAGCGGCGGTTGGGCGAGCCCTCACCAAGGTGATCAATACCGGGCTCGTGGCAAGGGATGACTTGTTCCTGCAAACAAAATTTACGTTTCTGCACGGTCAGGATCATCGATTGCCGTATGACCCCGCAGCGAACATTGCAACTCAAGTCCAGCAATCATTTGCAAGTTCGCTGGAACACCTCGGCACCGAGATCATCGATTCGTACGTACTGCACGGACCATCTCGCGGAACAGGACTCGGTCCTGAAGATTGGGAAGCATGGCATGCGATGGAAGAAATTCATGATCGCGGTCAGGTGCGAATGCTTGGCATCAGCAACGTCAATATTGATCAGGTTCAGTTGCTGTGCCAGAAGTCTCGAATTAGACCTCGCTTCGTGCAAAACCGTTGTTATGCCGTTCGCGGGTGGGATCGTCGAGTTCGAGAGTTTTGCAACGCCAATGGAATTGTCTATCAGGGCTTTTCGTTGCTGACGGCAAACCGCGATCTGTTGGCCCGTCCTGAATTAGCAATGATTGCCAAACATTACGGGCGGACCGTCAATCAAATTGTGTTTCGTTTTACTCTTGATGTCGGCATGTTGCCGCTGACGGGAACCACAAACGGGGATCATATGCGTGAGGATCTGGAGATCAGAGATTTCCGTTTAGAACCGGATCACGTGAAGCTGATTGAACATTTCGTCGCGACTTGATCAGGTTCATCCTGTTGGCGGCAGAAAATTACGGCCAATAAAAAACACAGGGATCTCCATATCGTTGGAAATCCCTGTGTTTGAATGACCGTCTTGTAACAATTTTTCGAGTGCTATTTCTTTTTCAGGTCGAAGCGATCGATGTCGTTGTCACCCGGGCTGACGGTCGCAGTGAGCTTCGAGATATCCGGCTTTGCGTAAAGCCCGCCAAGTCGGTCTTTGCCGAGAATGGTCTCACCGTCGACGTCTTTTTCTTCGAACCAGATTATCGTAACGATGTATTCGCCAGCCGCAGCACCATCATCCGACTTAAAGGTCGTCAGCGAGTACGTTCCGTCCTCGGTGACTGTTGCATAGGCCGGAGGGCCTGCTTTCTTGTCAACGGGGTGGAAATGAATCGTGGCACCATCTGCCGGTTGACCGTTAAAATAGACCTCGCCGCGAACAGGGTAGACTTTAACACCACGTTTACCACAGGCGATCGGGGACAGACACAAAAACACGAGAATTGTCATTTGTATGACCAAGCGATGTTTGGCCATATTTGTGTTCATTCCAATTCTCGCAGTGCTTGCCATATTGACTGTAACGTATTCGCCAGTTCTTAAAGCGTTTCGATCAAGGAACATCAACGATGTCGCCTGCGCCTTTGGTCACCAGTTTCACAAGGACATTGATATCAACGTTCTGTGCAATGAAACCGACGTGTCCATCGGCGTAAGCGATGTTGGCACCGCCGACGTGCCAACTGAAGATATCCCCTTGCTGGTTATTGCAGTTAACGACGCAAGGACCTTGACCGAATGCAACGTTGGTACTTTTTCCATCGGGTTCGGTGCCGGTTACTGTGATTCGATTGTCTGCGTCGGCCCAGATCATTCCTGTCTGGATTGGCGTCGAGTCGCTCACATAGCCGGTGTAATACTGCTTTAGTTTGCCGCATCGTTCCGAATAGAGTGTAGTGTTGCTGGTACCGTCGGTGATTTCTCCGATTGGAGTTTTACCATTCTGTCGAGTCGCACCTTTGCTACCTCCCGATGGGATAAACAGGTTCTGGGCGGCGACCAACGCATTGGCATAACCGTTTTCAGCCCCCGAGGCATCCTTGGTGGTCTTGACCTGACCGATGCCGGCGTAGTCACCGGACCATCCGGTCGGGGTACATTTGGTGGTGGCATAAAGCGCGGCACCGAGGATATTTGTCGTTGTTGAGCCGGTTTGAGGTGGGGCAAAAGCAGAGTTCTTGTTCGCTGGCGTAATATAATTGGCCGAGTTGGCTGGGTAAGTCGCCACAAATGGCCCTGGAGTCG
This sequence comes from uncultured Schlesneria sp., assembly GCA_903904835.1. Classification (GTDB taxonomy): domain Bacteria; phylum Planctomycetota; class Planctomycetia; order Planctomycetales; family Planctomycetaceae; genus Schlesneria. The sequence continues at coordinate 7,547 of CAIVEI010000182.1, forward strand.
AAGGGCAGAGCATTAACGGGAAACTTAGTAGAAGAGCATTGGCATTCGACGGATCGGACCAGTCCTTGTTGAAGTTATAGATCGAATTAACGTTAACCTGATCAACGAAGGGGAGCAGCGGAACCATTCCCCCAGCACGACCTTGCGTTCCTCCTGGAGATCCTGGAGTCGGAAGGTCTGGGCCGTTTGGATCGTAGGGAATGTAAGGGATCTGGCTGTTGTTTTTGGTGATGGCGTTATACGGAAACCCGCCATATGTCGACTCGAAATTCAGTGCGGCCAGCGCCAACTGTTTCAGGTTGTTCTTACATTGAGTTCGTCGAGCAGCTTCGCGAGCCTGCTGGACTGCAGGCAGTAACAACGCTATCAGCACTGCGATAATTGCAATGACGACGAGCAATTCGATGAGGGTAAATCCACTTGGAGAACGTTTGCTTGAAATCGGGGAATGACGTTTAACAATCACTGAAATTTCCTCTTGTTTTTCTTCGTCTGTGAGGCGGGGAATTGCGAAAAAGATAAGCCGTAAACGGGATATCGAAACCCAGTTCACGTTGATCCGAAAATCCCAGCGATCCATTTTTGAAGCGGAATGCTACGCGGGTTTTGTGAAAAATTGATGAACGGTTCGTTAATATTCGAAGGGTTGTCGATGTTCGTGTGATGTTGAGAGCTCGGCATATCTTGTCTATTTCTGATTAACCAAATGCTTGAGAACTAGACAACTGGCTAGTTCTTCGATAGTTTTCACCAATTCTTCACAATGTCCATCTTCTTGATTCGACCCGTTTTGCGTGCTGTGAGGACTGTTCGAGTGATGATCACCGATTGGAGAAATCTCATGAGAGTTTCTGCCTTAGGATATTTGTTTTTTGCGCTGGTCTCATTGGGATGCGAAACGCGATTATCGGTTGCTGAGGAGCCGAGTGTTTTTCGGCGACCGGCACTCGCTGAGGCAAGCCAGGAGTTGCAATTGCGTGGCGTTCATTTAGCGCGTATCGGCCAGGTGCCGTCCGCCCTACTGTCCCTGCAAGAAGCAGTACGGATTGCCCCGTTTTCGGCCGTCGCACGATACAACCTCGCGTGCATGTATGCCAAAAATGGGCAGCCTGACGAGGGTTTGTCGACATTGAAACGCGCGATTGAACTGGGCTTTCGGGACACGTCGATCATTTCGAAGGATCCCGATTTGGATTCGCTACGGGAACTACCTGAATTCAGCGAGATTGCCAACGAGGCGAAAAAGCCTTTCGAACCGTCATCATCGAGAACGAGTCAATTCGATAACGGGATTGCATGGGTCGGCCCAGAAAACACCGTTTGGGAGGAAGTGACAAATCAGTTGCGAACGGGGTTTGACTGGAAGCAACCGGAAAAGCCTCGCTCAATCATCCTGGAACATGGTGAGGTTGGAAAGCGGCTGCGAAAATGGTTTTCCGAAGGGACAGCCGCAGGCAATTTCGGCGACTTATACGATAACTGTGATCGCGATCATTCGAATTTTAAGTATTCGCAATTTCCTCAATTGCACCGTATCGAATATCGACCAGAGATTCTTGCCGACGTACCTCAGGGTTTGCAGAATCGCTTGTTGCATGGAGGTGTCGTGATCGGGAATTCGTCGACATCGCTGGTGAACTCGCCCATCTGGCGCAGCAATCCTCGCATGGCCTATTTGATGCCGTCATCGATGACGGCACTCTCGCGACAGTACTTTCATAATCATTTATATGTCTACCCGGAACATCATGATCATGACCCCGGACGGACTGGCAGTGAATCAGAGGGAAACGGCGATCTTTACCCTGCGAACACGCCCTACGTCTTAATCAGTCAAGGGTCGTCTTATACGGATCAGCCCTTTCTTGATGCACTTGCCTGCACGTTGGCCGCGTTTCGGCCGGCGGTGAAAAAACGATTGGCGGAAGCCGGTCTGATCACCCCGACGCTGCAGCAGATTTTTCGAACCAGTTACAAACAGGTGAAGAAGCCGGAGGATTATTTAACGGGAATTGCACACCCCTCCGTATTCGAGGGTTCGCAGATTGACCCATTGAAAATGGTGGAAGCGGCCCATGCGATGTCAGATGAAACGATTCCGCCTGTTGTTCGGATTCGTGTTGAGCAGCAAGACCGAGGCTTCGTCGGACGTGACTATTTCGAAGTGACAGAGCGGGAACACTTGTTCGATACGCCGTGTGCCATTGCCCGAATCGGTCGTTCGCTGAAATATCGTCGTCGGATGATTGTCTCCGCCCGCGACAGCATCGATCCAAACCAGGCTCCTTTGAAATTCCGATGGGTCGTACTCAGGGGAGACGAATCGTTAATTTCCGTAAAACCGCTTGATGATGATGGGACCCGTGCCGACATCACAGTTGCCTGGCATCCTCGCCGAAAAATTCAACCGAACAGCCCGATGGAATCGAATCGCGTGGATATAGGAGTGTTCGCGTACAACGGTAAGGCCTGGTCAGCACCGTCATTCATATCGTGGTTTTTTCTCGATAACGAAGACCGGGAATACGATGATCAGGGACGGCTTCTTTCTGTTACCTATCACGGTGGTTCGGATAAAAGTCACTATGTCGACCCACTTATTCAAACTCCAAAGACATGGAGGGACGACTACCAGTATGAGCTTGATGGTCGATTGATCGGCTGGTCGAGAACACGCGGCACAGGCGCAGATCAGAAAATCGAGAAGTTCACCGCCGATGGTGGTCTGGTCATCGAAGAAGATGCCGATGGTCGTGCCTTGGTCGCACAATCCGTACATTACATTGCGCAAGCCGAGGAAAAATCTCTGCCGAAACTGATTCAGCAATTGGGAGACGAAGTCTGGCGATATGCCTATGCTGATTCCAACGACAAGATCGGAACGGTGATCTCACGGGGAAAAGTCGACGCCGTTAAAAATGAAAACGTGGGATTGACGACGAAGCCTTAACGATTGAAACCCGCAGATGACGTTCGAGCATCAGGCCGTCTCGGCGGATTTCTTGGCGTTTTCGATATTGTGTCTCGAAGACTGATTTCAAAATTCGCCAAGCCGGTCGGCGTTAGTTCCGACCGGCTTAAACGGTGATGATTTCAATTTTCAGTCAGTCAATTGTTCGACCGAAATCAAGCTTACTTTTGGCTGTTGACCACGGACGTTCCCACCAATTGAAACTCGTTCTTCGGACCGAATCCAACGTTGGTTTTGGCTTGGTAATGCACTTCATTTCCAATGAACTTGAAGCTCGCAGTGACCGTAAACGGTGTTTCATAGAAACAGATTTTCGCGGTATAGCTATCGTCTGATGTCCAGGCACCGCTGGATGCGATGGGTTGTTCGTGTAACGAACCCCATCCCGCTTTTCCCTTTGTCCATTGGCCGCTTCTGCAGTCCGTTCGATGTTCGGTACTATCAAACCGTGTCACGACAGCAACGCTTTTTTCCTTATCATCTTGTTCGAGGATCAGGGATTCGAGTTTGTGGTCGTTTGGCGGAAATACGAATTTCCTTCCCAAGATTTCCTTTTTCGGATTGCCCGAGCCGTCTTGTGGACGAAGCGTCAGGCTCTTGAGAGTTTGACTTAGTCGGGTCTGCGTTTCGAGATCGGCAGTAAGAGGTGATGATTTGATTGCAGGTAAAAGCTTGTCCCAGACAAGATTCATGACGCTCTGCATATCCTTCAGTCCGCTGGTGATCGCAATAACGGCGTCTTGTTGGGGAAGGACGATGCAGTACTGTCCGAAAGCTCCGTCACCTCGAAATGCTCCGTGGCGGCAGCGCCAGAATTGATAGCCATAACCCTGATCCCAATCGCTTGACGGGTTACTGCCATTGGAAACCTGTCGTGCCGTCGCCTCATCAATCCACTCTTTCGGAACGAGCTGCTTGCCTTGCCAGACACCTTTCTGCAAATAGAGCTGACCAAACTTCGCGATGTCTTCAGTACGAATACTGAGGCCGTATCCACCGGTTGAAATTCCCTGTGGACTGACTTCCCACGTCGGGTTTTCAATCCCGAGTGGTTCGAAGAGTCGCGGCTTGAGATAGTCGAGTACGGTTATGCCGGTGACTTTCTGAACAATGGCCGACTGCATGTAAGTCGCGGATGTGTTATAGAGAAAATGAGTCCCTGGTTTGAACGGTACGGGATGAGCCAGGAAAGTCTTAACCCAGGCAACGTCGGGAGTTCGAGGTGGTTCGGTTTGTTGTCCGGTCGCCATGCGAAGAAGGTCGCTGACGCGCATCGACTTGAGATTATTGCTCGGTTCACTCGGAGTTTCTTCTGGAAAAAACTTGATCACGGGGTCATCAACGCTGAGCTTTCCTTCAGAAATTGCCAGTCCGACAGCCGTTGAGGTGAAACTCTTGCTCAATGAATAAAGGGAATGTGGTGCTTGCGGGTGATACGGAGACCACCAACCTTCGGCCACGACTTTGCCGTGTCTCAACAGCATAAAGCTGTTGAGTGATTCGACGTCCTTATCAACCGCCTCGATGAAACTGAGGATGCCGGAGGATGAGACTCCCTGTTCTTCCGGAGTGCTGCGCGGCAGATCTGCCGCGAGACAGACTGCGGTGTATAAAGTGATCAGGGCAATGGCATAGGAATTCTTCATGGGGCGATGTCACCTTTTTAAAATGGAAATTTCACTCGGTAGAACCTGCTGATGCTGGTAACGCCAGCAGTAGTGCCGTGGTGCACCAGCTTGCTGCGGCGATCGAAATGAACTGGTCCTTGCCATGAGGATAACCAGACTCGAAATAAGTTTGAAATGGCTTGGCACGAGAAACGACGTGCCACGATCCATCTTCGAGTTGGGCCGAGATCAAAAACGCCATGCCTTTTCGGTAAATGGGATCGTCGGTGGCCAGCCCCCCTGCTTCGTGCAAAGAAACGAGAGTCGTTCCTGTGGCGTAGGCATCGCTAAGCATGTCCTCTTTTTGAGCCCAGCCACCGTCGTCCTTTTGTCGCATTTTTAAATCGCGTGCGGCCTGCCGGACGATCTCTTCTGACGCATTGATAAGACGAAGTGCTCGCAATCGAAAAACCAGATCCTCTGTTTCCTGAGGTGCCGTCGTCAACAGCCACTGACGAGCTCGTTCAATGCGGACGTCGATTCTCTCGATTTGATCAGGGACGCCGAAGACTTTCAGGCCACGAAGAGCGAGATAAGTCGAGGTAAACAGGCTTTGTTCGCTAGGTGGGCGATTTGAGTCAGGCTCCCAATAGTCATGATCTTTTTCACGAATGAGCAAGTATTCGGCAACTGCGGCCGTTGTGTCATCTGGTTTCCATCCCGCGTGGTCCAGTGTCCATAGAGCATACCCTGCGGTATCCACCTGCCCATTCTGCCCTTCCCCTTCGCGGTATCGCTGTACGTTGCGCGATAAAAAGTCTGCCGTGAACTGAAGTTGTTCTTTGAGATGCTCGGAATCTACGGGAAAACCGCGCGAGCGGGCTGTTACCAGGGTCATCACAGGCAAACCCTGGTTGTGGCAGTTGAAGCACTGCTTGCGTTTCTCTAACGAACCCTTTGCTCCCAGTTCCAACAGCGGCAACGAGTTGCTGACTGACGAAGCAATCATGTGGGTCGTCGGAAGTCCGTCATTAGCCAAAACATTGTGGGACAGACCAATCAGAGCGATGAAAGCCCCGGTCATTTGACCACGAATCGAAACGGTTGAGCGCAAAGCGTTTCCCTTTCGTTAAGTGACGTTAAAATCTGTTAGGGATACAATCTTAACCACCGTAACAAAAATGCCCTGCGGCGACTGTGTGTTCGTGACTTGTCATCGCTGATTGAGTAACCGTGTGAGTTCGTCGACATGAGCTGGGTGATCCTTGGCGAGATCTTGTTTTTCATGTGGATCGTGAGTCAGCCGATAAAGTTCCGGAGAAGCCCCTGCTTTCATAGGCACGATCAACTTCCAGTCATCCTGTCTGATCCATCGGTGAGTGACGCTCAGTTGCGGTTTTCCCAATTCAACGCAGTCGTGAAGATAGATCTCACCGCGAACTTCGTGACGATCCAGGGGCTTTGATTCGCGCATCAGTGGCAACAAGCTGACCCCGGGCAGCTTTGCGGGAAGCGTCACTTCGCACGCGGAGAGAATTGTCGGGGCGATGTCGATGGTTGAGACGAGTTCAGTTCGGCGACTTGGAGCGATCCAACCCGGCCGCCGAAAGATGATCGGGGTTCGAACGCCATCTTCGTAGGGAGTGTTCTTGCTGCGGGTAAGAAACTGGTCTCCCTGTCGAACCGGCCCATTGGTTTGCAGCCAACCATTGTCAACCACGTAAACAATCAGGGTGTCTTCTCGATGCCCATGCTCGTCGAGCCATTTCACAAGTTCGCCGCAAGTTTCGTCGAACCATTCACACATAGCCCAATATTTGGCCTGGCGTTGATCGTCTCCTTCGACGAGGTATTTCTTCAGGATGTGTTCGGGAGGATTGTGTGGTTCGTGAGGTAACATCGGTGCATACCAGACGAAGAACGGCGTCTTATCGCACGACGTGATAAAATCATAGATTGGCTGCATCGTCTTGCGACCAATGACTAATCCATCGTCGCCGTGTCGACCTTTCGTGGTCATCCCTTCCGTAAAGCCACCGTTGGAAAAATGTCCTTCCCAGAACTTACCTGTCTGTAGACTACGATACCCATGCCCCTTGAGTAAGCGAGGAATTGTCGGAGCGTCCCTGAGAAAAGGAAGCATTTCTGATCGATCAATTCCCGGTGGCGGATCATTGCAGCAGATATTGTGCTGACTGGCGTAAAGTCCGGTCAATAGCGTGGCGAGGCTCGCTCGACAGAGTGACGTCGGGACATACCCGTTGGGAAACACGGCCCCCTCCCCTGCCAGTTTATCCAGGAATGGGGTCTTCACGATCTCATGGCCCATGAATCCATAGTCGGTCCAACCCATGTCGTCTCCGACAAGCATGACGACATTCGGCGGCGACTCGGCTGCGTTAGTCACAGCAGCACAAAACACCATCAATGCTGTCAGCATTTGGACTCTAACAATCCCGGACACGCGTTTTTTCATCGTGATGCACCTCAAAAAAATAGAATTTCAAACAAAGTTTTAACAAGAAACTCATGAAATTTCTTGGATGAATTCAGGTCAGGACGACTCGACCTGTCCGCGAAGCAGCATACAATTCGCCATGCAAAAAAACATGACAGAATCAGATCCCCGGTCTACCACTCCACAGGTCGCTTCAGCGTCACCGGGCGGCTACCTGCCTGGAGGAAGTCGATCGCGATTCGATCGATACCGAGAGCAGGTCAAACGAAAACAGTTGCCTCAAGGCGGAATTCATTCTTCGGGCGACGTTCGAAGTCGTAAAGATCGTGTCCGGTCGGCCGGGCAACTGGTCTGGCAGTTCTTTCGTCTGCTTTATCCGTTTCGATGGCAGATTTCGTGGATACTTGTCTCGGTCACGATTTCCACCCTGCTCGGGTTGCTCCCGCCCGCAGGGACCAAATTTATCATCGATTACGGTCTTAATGGAAGAAAGTTATCAGATTGGTGGCTCAATCGGTTTCCGTCTTTGAACAATCCTCGGCAACTGCTTCTCTTTACGGTGGTTGCTGTCGCAATCATTTCCGTCGTCAAGATTATCGTGCATGTCTGGGGACGCTGGTACGCGACCAAGATCTCGAAACAGATCCAGTTGAATCTTCGCCGCCAGGTATTTGAGCATGCCATTCGACTTCCATTGCATCGTATTCAAGAGATCCGGTCGGGGGGTGTCGCATCGATTCTTCGGGAGGACGGCGGCAGCGTGGGTGAGCTTGTCTTTGGAATGTTGTTCAATCCCTGGCGGGCGATCATTCAATTGATCGGAAGTCTGGTGATATTGGCCTGGGTCGATTGGACAATGCTGTTAGGCGCGGTCATTCTCTTGCCGACGGTTTTTATCACGCATCGAGCCTGGATCAACAGCATCCGCCCGCAGTTTCGAGTGATTCGAAAACAGCGAGAGCAGATTGACGCCGGGGCGACTGAAGCTTTTGCCGGAATGAGAATTGTCAGGGCTTTCAGTCGTCAAAAGCGCGAAGCCGCTCGGTTCACAACCGAGAACAATCTGATGGCTCGTCAGGAATTATACGCCTGGTGGTGGATGCGGGTTGTTGAAATGGTGTGGGAAACGTTGATTCCCCTGGCAAGTGCCGGCTTGTTGTTTTACGGCGGCTGGCGAGTCTTAGATGGACGAATCACTGTCGGTGATCTCATGATGTTTCTGGTTTACCTGCTGATGTTGCTGGAGCCTTTGGCAACGCTCGCTCAAAGTGCGACCCAGTTTCAAAATAGTCTTAGTGGTCTTGACCGCGTTCTCGATCTGCTGCAAGAACCCCGCGAGATGCCTTCCACCCCTGATTCCATTAAGGCAGACCGCCAGTCGATTGCAGGGGACGTGGCGTTTGAAAACGTGTCATTCACGTATCCTGGTACCGACGCACCTGCGTTGAACTCTGTCAATTTAACCGTCCGAGCTGGTCAAACAGTGGCACTGGTCGGACCAAGCGGAGCTGGAAAAACAACGCTCAGTAATCTTGTCGCTCGATTTTATGACCCCAGTTCGGGGCGCGTAACATTAGATGGGCGTGATCTTCGCGACTATGACGTCGAATCATTCCGGTCACTACTCGGCGTGGTCGAACAGGATGTGTTTCTTTTTGACGGAACAATCCGTCAGAACATTGCCTATGCTCGGCGAGACGCAACGGTTGAAGAAGTTCGTGCTGCAGCAGAAGCGGCAAACGCCACTGAATTTATCGACAAGATGACGGATGGAATGCAAACCGTGATTGGCGAACGGGGTGTACGACTGAGCGGCGGTCAACGACAGCGGCTGGCGATCGCACGCGCGATCCTCGCTGATCCCAAAGTCTTGATTTTGGATGAGGCCACCAGCAATCTTGATACAGACAGCGAGCGACTGATTCAACAGAGTCTGGGTGAACTGATGCGAGGTCGAACAAGTTTTGTGATCGCACATCGCCTGAGTACGATTGCCGGCGCCGATATCATTGTCGTGCTGGAAAACGGCCGGATCAGCCAGACAGGAAGTCACGCCGAACTGATGACTCAAGGAGGTAAATACCGGGCGATGGTCGAACAACAAATTCGTATGACACTTGGAAGTGTTGCGCCGTGATAAACGGCTATTCTGCTTTATGCTAAGTTGTGTCACAGCGCGACCGTCGTCGGTCAAGCAGGGCTCTTTGGATCTGAAAACGAAAGGCAAAGCCACGGCTTCTCTGAGGACTCCGACGCCGTGGCACAGAATCCTGATTGAGAAGTTTCATCAACCGCTAGCCCGGATTCTTCGTTAGCCCGACGCGCAAGCGAGGGATCTTCTATAAATTGAAGGCAAGATCCCTCG
>CAIVEI010000183.1 GCA_903904835.1 uncultured Schlesneria sp.
CACCACCATCGTTCCCTGAGGGGCATCCGGTGACCGATAGGTCCAGGTTGCCGCCGGACGGTTCATCAAGCGGTACACTTCCGGAAACTCATTGTATCGACACCCCCTCGGCCAATAGGCCGCCACTTCTTCCCGTTTCTGCGCAATCGCATGCTGCCGAGCCTCTTCCCGTGTCGAAAATCGTTGAACCATCTGAGAATCTCCTGTCAAAGTAAATAACACAACACAACGACAAGAAATATACCGCACCGACAAGGGATGTCAACACAAAAACACGACATAGATTGTTGGCGCTTGGAAGAAAGAAATGGGACTGATGGGACCAATGGGACTTATGGGACGGTATGACGAAGATCGTGCTGTTTTTGTCCCATAAGTCCCATAGGTCCCATTCGTCCCATTGGTGTCCAGCGACGAACTAGTAAAACCCATGAAAAACCGGCCCCAATCGGAAAAACAAGCAACACCCGACCCCATTCTTCCGTTGCCGTTTGACGTAACCGTTGCTGTACAGTTCAATAATCGGCGACTCACGATTCACGAACGAATTCTGCGTCACGCCTGATTTCGATCGGATTGTTCCATTGACAGCCAGCCCATCAAATCCCACGCACGATGTCTTCCTTTGCCACAACTCGAAAGACAAACCGATAGTGCGCTCCTTTGGCGAGTTCCTGGCGTCAAACTCGCCACTTTACTCTGTATATGTGGCGAAAGCACAACGGTTTTAGGTACCGAAAATGAGTGAATTCTTGCTGTTAATTCGGGCCGCGATTTGCAAGCATGTTTCCATTTCTTAGCGGAATTCCGGACTGCAAAGTGTGCAATGCGAAACATGCCAATCGATAATTGTTCGGAACCAGACGACCCAAAAACGCTACCGGTTCCCAATCTACTTAACGTCAAACGAAACTTCTTTCAGCGGATCAAGGACAGACTCTGGGGTTATGATTTTTTCATTTCGTATCAGTGGTCGACCGGCGGCCAATATGCAGACAACTTGGCGCAGCGGTTGCGAAGCCTGCATTATGACGTGTTTCTGGATCGCTCGGATTACGCGACCGGCGACGACTGGAAAGCCGTTGGGCAGATCGCACTTCAAAACACTCAGCGTCTGGTGCTGATCGCGACCAAGGGAGCCGTGTGCGATTCCAAGCCTGTCGAGCATGAGGTCGAAATCTTTACCAGGCGCGGCCGCCGCGTCATCCCGATCGTCTTCGGCAACGAACTGGCCGGTCTTGACCGTTCGCAGTTCGCGACACTTCGCGGCATGCCCGATTCGCAACTCTATATCACTGAGGACCTTCGCAACTTCAACTTGTCCCCGTCCGACGAGACGATCAATCGCCTGATCCAAACTCACCAAATCCTGCGCCGCCGCAATCTGCGAGCCATCCTCACGGCGATTCCTGTCATTGCTGTCATCGTGTTTGGAGTCTGGTCATTTATCTCTTATAACGAGGCTGAATGGGCTCGCGATCGAGCTGAAACCGCTAGAGATAATGAAAAAATCGCTAGAGATGATGAAATCAAAGCGAGGCAGGATGCTCAGAAACAACAAGCCGACGCCAACCGCGAAAACGCAGATTTCTATTGGCGTTTCGCCGTCAAGACTCGCGACAAGAACGAGGCCATCAAATCGTCGCAGTTATTTTTGCGAGGTTCCAGTTCGTTAGACTCAATCGTTACGGAGCAAAAAGTAATCGCCGACGAAGAAAGAATTACCAACTACGATTTTGCCGCGTCGGTAGAGGATCAACGAATTGTTCAGAGCTGGGTTCATGATCGGAACGTGCGGGGCTGCAAAATCAGCGGGGACGGGTCGCACGTTCTCACATGGAGCGATGACGGCACCGCGCGGTGGTGGGACGTGAAACAGCCCGAACCGCTCCAGACGTTAAAACACGAAGGGGCTGTTTACGGTGCGCAGCTCAGCCGGGACGAGTCGCGCGTGCTCACTTGGAGCGGCGACGGCAAGGTAAGGCTGTGGGATGTCACCAAGCCTGAACCGCTTTTGATCTTCAACGAGTCAGGATCGGGTGCGCATTTCAGTCGAGATGAGTCGCGCGTCCTCACTTGGGGTCAAAACAATACGGCACGGTTGTGGGATTTGAAACAGCCCGAGCCGCTCCAGACGTTCAAACACGAGAACTACGTCTCGGGTGCGCGGTTCAGTCGGAACGAGTCTCGCGTGCTGACATGGAGCGGCGACGGTACAGCGCGGTTGTGGGACGTGACCAAGCCCGAGCTGCTCCAGACGTTCAAACACGAGAGCTACGTCTCGGGTGCGCAGTTCAGTCGGGACGAGTCTCGCGTGCTGACTTGGAGCGGGGACGGTACGGCGCGGTTGTGGGACGTGACCAAGCCAGAACCGCTCCAATCGTTTAAACACGAGGGACGTCTTAGCGGCGTTAAAGGCGCGCAGTTCAGTCGAGACGAGTCGCGTGTGCTAACGTGGAGTGATGACGGCACGGCGCGGTTGTGGGACGTGACCAAGCACGAGCCGCTTCAAACTTTCAGACACGAGGGGCAAGTTAGCGGCGTTAATGGTGCGCAGTTCAGTCAAGACGAGTCGCGCGTGCTCACTTGGGGCTGGGATCATACAGCGCGCCTGTGGGATGTGACCAGTCCTGCGCCGAACAAGACGTTCAATCACGAGGATGCCGTTTTCGGCGCACAGTTCAATCGGGACGAGTCGCGCCTGCTGACGTGGAGTATCGACGGCACTGCACGGTTATTTGACGTAAACAAGTCCGAGCTGTTGCAGTCATTCAAACATGAACAGGATCTTAACGGAGCGCAGTTCAGCGGAGACGAGTCGCGCGTGCTGACGTGGGGCCGTGACGGTACCGCGCGGTTGTGGGACCTGACCCCGCAGGAGCCGTTGCAAACGTTTGATCATTCACCGGGTGTTCACGGGGCGGCGTTCAGTGAGGACGAGACGTGCGTGCTATTGTGGGGCGGGCACAGTACGGAGTTATGGAAGGTGACACCACGATTCCTACTCCGGGCCTTCCTATCCGATCAATTTTTCGACAACACAAAGGTTAACGGCGCAAAGTTAAGTCGCGACAAGTCGCGAGTATTGTCTTGGACTGAAGTCGGCACAGCGAAATTGTGGGACTGGACCGAGCCCAAGCCGCTCCAGACGTTCAAACACGGCAAAAGTATTATCGGCGCTGAATTCAACCGGGACGAGACGCGAGTGTTGTCCTGGAGTGAAGACAGCACGGCGCGGTTGTGGGACGTGACCAATCCCGAGCCGTTGCAGACGTTACAACACGAGCAATCTGTTACGGGCGCGCTGTTCAGTCGGGATGAGTCGCGCGTGCTGACTTGGAGCAATGACAGCAAGGCGCGATTGTGGGACGTGACCAAGACTGCTCCGCTCCAGATATTCAAACACGAGCAATCTGTCAGAGGCGCGCTGTTCAGTCGGGACGAGTCGCGCGTGCTGACCTGGAGCTGGGATGGCACGGCGCGGTTGTGGGATGTGACCAAACCCCAGCCCATTCAGACGTTCAAACACGAGAAATCTGTGAACGGGGCGCAATTCAGTCGGGACGAGTCGCGCGTGCTGACATGGAGCGATGACAATACGGCGCGGTTGTGGGACGTGAGCAAGACCGAGGCACTGCGGACGTTCAAACATGAGCAATTTGTTAAAGGTGCGAAATTCAGTTGGGATGAGACACGAGTATTGACGTGGAGTTGGGATGGTACTGCGCGCTTATGGGACGTGACCAAGCCTGAGCCGCTGCAGATATTCAAACACAAGCAATTTCTTAATGGGGCGCAGTTCAGCCGGGACGAGTCGAGGGTGCTGACGTGGAGTTCTGACGGCACTGCACGGTTGTGGCGGGGATCAGATCCGTTATCGGCGCTTTCACCGAAGCAGCGGATTTGTGAGTTGGAATTCCGAACGGGAATGACACTGGACGAGAACCAGAATCTGCGGACGCTATCATTCGATGAGTGGCAGGCCAGGCTGAAGTCGGATGAATACCGCGGGATCACAAAGAAGTTGGGCGATCGCTTTCCCGTTTCAAGTATCCCATCGAAATAAACGTTCGAACGAGTCACGTCCGAATCAAGCGACGTCTCTTCAACCAAGACAAATAAGAACAGACCTCAATTGCAGTCCGGCGCAACTTCCAAAGATCGCTCGACTGTCGACAAACCGTCTTGGACTCATAAGCGCATCGTACGATATCCTCGGCGTCGTCATTGAATTATTTTGCTCTGCTGACGTCCGTTGGATTGTTGGCGCTCATCGTGTTGCTGGTCCTCGCGTTCGACAGCGCGAATCGCCGACAACGATCGAACAGACGTGATCGTTGAAAGACGCAACAACTCAACACAAAACCCACATACAAAAACGAAACCCCACCCCCCTGCGGGGTTGGTTAACGGGCCTTTGCCCTACCGCGCCTGACGAATATCAGACTCACCAACTAACGACTATCCAGCGTACGTATTCTTCCTGCGGGAACACACTCACGGCTTGCTCTCCTGTTTCCGATACTCGTCGATCAGTTTCTGGATGTGAACGGCCGGGATGGCAGTGACTCTTTTCCGTAGCGGCTCCGCCGGGCTCAGAGTGGATTCCTCGTCCTCACTATCGACAACGATCCCTTGTAACTCACCGTCGATCGCGGTGAGCGGTGATCCGATCCGTGCCGAGAAAGACGGCGATGCGGAAATGACAAATCCATCGTTTCCAACACGCTTGCTGGCGTACTTCTGATTCAGTTCCATCAGCGTCACGGAACAATTCCTTGTGTTCCAATCTTCAGATGATGAGAAAAATATCTCCAGGCCTGTCAGACGCTGGCCCATGGCGGGTTGCCCTGTTCGGCACTTCACCCACGGAACGAGGTTTCGTTGAGAAAATTCGAGCATTAGCAGTGTCAGACCTCGCTCGTCGTCAGAGGCGACCACTCGAGCCGTCGTTTTCCTAAATGTGTTTCCGAACGCCCTGATCGGTTCACCTTCGACGATTGCCGTCGACCAGATTGGTACAACGACCAGACCATCAGGTGAGACGCAGGTTCCGTTGAAATAATCGATCAGGACATCGTTTTGCTCTGGACCTTTGATGCGAAGTTCGAGGTAGACCCCTGCCTGATCGATCGTTGCCGGCTGAAGGTATTGGCGAGCCAAATTATGGTAAATACTGACTTTCAATTCAGTTCCCGCGATGCCGCCACTTAATACGGTACTGTCCATTGCGTTCGAATTGTCCGTTATCAAAAGCGTGACAACCTGATCCAGAGATTCAAATTGCCGACCATGCAGTACGACGATCAAATCACCCGTTTTGTATTGTCCCTTTGGCTCTCGAACTCGCAGCGCTGCTTTGAACGGCAGTTTCAGATCGTCGAATCGGACAAACCGCAGCTTTAATCCCATCGCCGCTTCAATCCAGATCATCGCCACATCGGCGGGAAATGAAGTCTCAGGTGAAGTTGCTTCCGGGTAGTCACCAATCGGCGTGTTTGAGCTTCCATTGAGGAACTTCAGCTGATCATCTTCGATCAGTTTCAAATAACTCTTATGGCGTGTTTCGTTGGCAGTCACAGTCTCTTTGGCTCGATTAAAGGCCGCCATTTCTTTCGAAACTTCGCCTTCGGTCGCATCCCCTTGCGATAGCTTTTCGAGCTTCGTTTCGGCTCGTTTCTCAAGGGCATAGCGCATGCCATTGCTGAAATTGAGGTCTGACTCACACTGGTCAATGACGGGTTTGATCCCGTTCCATCGCTCGCGCACTTCGTCTTTCGCCTTGTTGATTTCGTCAATCGCTGTTTGCAATTCCGCTGCGTTCGATCGGTCTTGAAAATAGATCGTTTCTAATTTTCGAACCTTTTCTTTCGCAGCCTGCAAGCGTTTCGAAAATGGCTCCAGTTGAATTCGAAATTCGTCCGGAGAGGGAAATTGCGTTGGCAGAACGTTTTTTTCACGATCAGACTCCGCCAAACCGGTGTTCCCATTTGAAATTTGAGATCTTCCATTCGGCCCAATTGATCCCGGTCCGCCCGTGATTTGGCCCGGAGATACCTTCGCAAACGGAAGTTCGTCCTGATTCTTGGCAAGCCGCAAAACCAAAAGAATTGTTCCCAGTCGATCCGCTTCCTGGAACGGGTCTTCAATGTCCTCAGCACTTGATGTGACGATTGTCTCGACGGCTAACGGAGCCGGCTCTCCCGGTTCCGCATCCGGCAGATAGATCACCTTAATCAGGCCACTGTTCCACGCCGCACGAATGTCATCCTCAGTGATCTCGATGGGAATGACGTTGTCTCGCAAGAAATTGAAGGAGTATTTGTCGGCTGGATAGAGATCAAGTCGGCCAGCAAGCACGGCGGCATGAAGCACCGGCTTGTACTCAAAATGCAGATCCAGCGGATCATCGATGGCTCGCGAAATTCCAAAGCTAAAGTGTTTTGAGCCGATGTTGAATCGTTGGCCTTCCATCGACATCACCAGACCTTCCGGACCGCTCATCTGAATTCCGATGATTTTGCGATCGATGGATCCTCGATCGTTCCAGCGAGGCGTCGTCACACGTGCGTTAAGTGGATTGGTTTCGGCGTCTTTTCCGATCAACAGATCTTCGATGATCTCTTGGTATCGTTCCGAAAGGTCCTCCTGGATTGCTTTGATGATCGTGGTTTCTGACAAACGCGGATCAACGGTCGTCTTAATCGCGTTCCATCGTTTGCGCAGTTCGTCTTCAGCCTTGGTGACTTCGCTGTTCGCCGTTTGCAATTCCGCTGCTTTCGATCGGTCTGGCGTATCAATTGTTTCCAATTCTTCAACCTGATTTTTCGCGGACTTAATGCGTCTCAAAATCGGTTCCAAATGAATGTATAAATCTCCTGGATCAGGATATTGCATGGGACTGACGTCTTTGTTTCCGGTGGTGGCTTCTGGCTTGGGATTCCACTTCAGTGCGTTTCCTTCCACGAGATCGCTGGCGCGACGGGCAATGATCTTTGCTCGCAATGCTTTCCGCTGGCCGATCTGTTGCTGATGTTGACTGAGTCGTGACTGCAATTCCTTGACCTGAATTTCTTCTAATTGCAGTTTCAGGTCGAATGCGGATTCCAGCACGTTTTGCAGCTTTTGTCGCTTGAGTTTTAATTCGGTCACCGATGACTGATTCTGACTTGCCTGTCCATTCGCTAGAAGTTGCCGAATTTCCGCTGCCAGGGCCGTTGCGGTCGATTCGTGCGATCGGAGTTGTTCAACCAGGTTTCGTGCGGCAGGTGTATCCGGAATGGCGCGGGTCAAATTGACTTTGGCGGATTCGCCTGACAGCGTGTATCCATTTTGCGTCGAGTGTGGTTCGGCCGCGACAGCATTTGGTTGCGACGTCACAAGAGGATCAACGTTTGCCGCCGGTCGGCTTCTGGGGACATCCAGTTTTTTGATCGCATTTTCAATTTCGATCAAACCCTGAATCGGCCAGGCCGAAACCCATTCGATGACGATCGCATTCTGATCGACAGTAGCCTCGATCCCCGCTGATTTAAATGACATATTAAGTCGTTCTGCCAATTTTTCAGCGTTGCCATGCTTGAGCCGAACGACGTGGGTAATCGGATATCGACCGAGCCCGCCAAGATCTCCCTCTCTCTGAATTCGCAAGACTTCAGTCGTGTTGAGGTACGCACACAGGGCAGGCCCCATCACACGGCGATTATTTGAAGTCACCGGCTTCCGAGTGTCAGGCCACTGAATCTCGGCAATTCTCACGTGTTCAATCAGCGGCTTGAATTTCGGGATGTAGGTCTCGTCAGAATCAAGCGTTTCCTCTGACGCATCGCTCGGGAGCAACAGATCAACGATGTCACCCGGCTCCAAGTCGTCCAGACCAGGAGACAGATGGTCGAGTATGATCCATTGGCGCGTTCGACCTGCCATGTCAATTGGCTCAGTCGATTTGCTCGGTCGAATTTGAAAGATGCGATCTGAAATTGTCTCTCGCTTTTCATTGATCTCCGAATTCGTTCCAGGTGGATTCTGACCGCGCTTGTCGAGCTTTCGATACTGTTCCCTGAAGTTACGGTCGCTGATATAAGGGCGCAATGCCGCATCATTTGACCCTGTTTCTGATTTCTTGATCGGCTCTTCGAATGGAGATTCTTGTCCCCAAACTTCCCCTCCCAAGGGAGCGCAGATCCAAATGCCAACGAACGCGAGGCGGCAGACGATCGAAGTGTGCATGATTTTTCCTGACGCTTTGAGTCGCATTGGGACGTTACAAAAACCCTTGGTGAAATGTCTTTACACCAACGGTGTTGGATAACAAAGCCCAGGGTTGCGAGCTTTTACGGCGGGCCCCTTCAGGCAACGCAATGAAACATTTGTATTCGAGAAAACAATGGTTCGAAATAATTCTTGTGTAAACAAACGGTCGCGATCATTAACGGTTTCGGAGGGGGTTCTTCGTCCCCTTGGGACGCCCGACAATAGCCCACCCTTTCAAGGGTGGGTAAGTGGCCGGTCGATAAGTTGAGTCCCGAAAGGGACGACAGATTATCAACAGAAACGACAAATATTTGTAAAATGGTAATGCTTGAAAAAAGGTCTTTCGCCCCTTGGGGGGCTTTCCGTCCGATTCCACGTTCAATCCCACCGATAAATCGGTGGGCTATTATCGTATGTCCCAAAGGGACAAAGAGTATGCGCCTCTGAAGCCGCCTAAATGAGTCGTAGGGCTTTTCCTCTCTGAAAAAATGCTGCACCTTGGGCCCCTTCAGGGCAATGCATTTCGTCGGATCAACACCCAGGGCGGCGCTCGAAGACGAGCTTTCCCTGGGCTGATATGTCCTGCCCTTAACAGGGCAGAAGACCGTGGAAACTGAAACCAGTGTCGATGTTCCGGCGCAACAAATGGCAAACATTCAATCTCCCTCATCCCTTCTAAATCTTGATTTAAAATTATCGCGTATTAGTGAATCGTGACTGGCCCTGGTGCAAAGGCCCGTTAACCACCGCCTCGGGGGCGGTGGGGTTTCGTTGGTGTTTCATCAAGTCCGTTTAGTTCCTGACAGCCTTCGGCCTTGAGATCTTCAACATCGTTCGCCGTGGCATCGAGCTTCATTTGCATCGTGTCCCATTCCAGCAGTGACTTGTCAGCCATTGATTGATCAACAACAAATTTTTGGGCGTCATCAATCGCTGGTGTCGTTCGAGACCAGATGGTCCATGTCGTGATCCCCGCAATCGTCAGCGCCACCGCCGCGATCTGTGCCATGTGCCATTTTCGATTCGCAGAACCCGCCGATGGAATCGCTTGCGGTTGTGGAACGTCCGCAGGCAACGGAACCGTTGTTGGCTGCTGAACATGAGCCAGACATTGCTCCAATAACGTCGCGGTCTGCGTGGCCGAAGCGATCCGGTCGTCGGGCGACTTCGACAGCAATTTCATCACGATCCGTTCCAGCCAGTCCGGGATATCGGCATTGATCTCACGGATTGGCCGAGGGGGTGTTTCTCGGATACGACGTAAGACTCCGAACGTCGAATCGGCTCGAAACGGAGGGCGAGCCGTACACATCGCATACAGCACGCTGCCGAGGCTGAACAGGTCTGATCGGGGATCTACCCCGTCGCCGTT
The DNA here is from genome assembly GCA_903904835.1 of uncultured Schlesneria sp. Lineage (GTDB taxonomy): Bacteria > Planctomycetota > Planctomycetia > Planctomycetales > Planctomycetaceae > Schlesneria. The sequence goes on from CAIVEI010000183.1 coordinate 9,626, forward strand.
GGCCTGCTCGGGTGACATGTATTGAGGCGTCCCGGCGATGATTCCCGTTCTGGTTAACGAGGCATCGTCGACCGCCCGGGCGAGACCGAAGTCGGTCAGCATGACCCGTTCGACACTAGTCTCCAGCAGGATGTTGGCGGGCTTCACGTCGCGATGGACAAGTCCCTGAGCATGGGCTGCAGCCAGCCCACTGGCGGCTTGCAATCCGATCCGCAGTACATCTTTCACATCCAGCGGCCCTTGTCGGTCCAGTCGCTGTTGCAGCGACTCACACGCTACGAAGGGCATCACGAGATAGGGCAATTTGGCGTTGGCGGCGACGGCATGAATGGCCATCACGTGCGGATTGACAATCGCTGCGGTGGCCTGAGCTTCCCTCGCGAATCGCCTGCGAGCGGCAGCACTTAATGACAGATGCGGCGCCAGAACTTTCACGGCGACGAACCGGTTCAGCTCCTTTTGAAAACCCTTCAGTACGATCCCCATCCCCCCGCGACCGATGACTTCGACGATCTCGTATTCACCCAACCGACCCAGCGATGCGGGGTTGTCGGAGGGTTCCAGAAAATCGACCGCGAAATCGGACGCGAATGATTCATCACTCAAGTCATAAGACCGGTTTCCCGATCTTCGTTCGGCTGACGATAGTCCCGCCAGATCATCGCCGCTGGACAAGTACGCCAGCGGCTCGGCGAGGATCGCTTTGATGTCGCTGCAGGTTTGCGACCACCACTGCGGCTGGCCCGCCAGTAATTCCAGATCGGCACGGCAGTCGGCGCAGTCCGCGACATGCTCGGCCACTTCACTGGCCAGTGGTTCCGGCAGGGTTTCGTCCAGCAGCCGTCGCAGACAATTGCGATCGTAATGGGTCACTCCAGGATTCATTGGTCCATCTCCAGCTCTTCGACTTTGGCTCGTAGCCGTGCAATGATCCGGCTGCGGGCGACATAGACACTGCCGACCGAGAGGCCCAGTTCGCTGGCCACATCGGCGATCGGTCGACCGTGAATGCTCGACTCGACAAATGCCTGCCAGGTCGAGTCTTTAAAATCCCGTCGCACCTGTTCGATCGCCCAGGCAAGCACCTGCTGCCGATACTCGACATCGAACAGCTCAGACTCGGCACAATCACTGGAAACGGCATCCAGTGCATTGGCAATCTGATCGTGATCCAGCACTTTTGGCTGTCCCGATTGTCGAGTCAAAAAAGTGACCACCACATTTCGAGCGACTCGAAACAACCATCGTCGAAAGGACGCATCGGCCCCGTCGTTCTGATAGCGTTCAATCGCGCCACTGATGCGGATCAAAACTTGTTGAGTTGCATCGCGCGCGTCACATTCCTGCAAACCACGTCGTCGCATCAGCCGCAGCACCAGTGGTTCGTAGATCAGCGAAAACTCCGCCCACGCCCGCTCATCACGTTCGCCTTGCAGACGGACCAGCAGGCTCGGACGTGTTCGCGGCTGCTCGTACATCGTCACCTTCCGTGATGGTGGAATATTGCGAATGTGGTTAATCGACCAGCCTGACGTTTCGGCCCAGGTGCGATGGGAAAAATCGATTCGTTCTGAAATGAATAACTCGGGCCGAACGGAAATCTTACACGAAGAACCCAGAAATAAATATTTCCTGCTCGCAGCAACGCCGCAAACGAATTGTTGTCGGAAAAACAGAGAAACCCAAACGCCACCCCACCCCCCCTGCGGGGGTGGTTAACGGGCCTTTGCCCTAGCGTCGCCAGGATTTTGTTCGTGCCGGCAACGCGCGAACGATTTCTCTATTTTATTCCCGTCGGACGATGGATATTAAACCATTGGTGGCAGAACGAGCATTTGACGTCACCCAGTGGTGAGACGTCGGCCTGGTTCGTCAGCTTCGCTCCACAGTTGGAACAGCAATAATTGAGGGGCGACAAAGGGGCAGCGGGAGCGTCGGGTGGCCCTTCCCGTTTCGTCTGGTTGAATTGATCGAAATCGGCGCCAGGGGGTTGCAATCGCTTGCCGAGGATCGCCGCGACGAATGTTGTTCCACCAATCGCGACGAAAGCGAGAGAGATGAACGAGCCGAAGATGCGGAAAAAAAGAGGCGGGGAACCAAACTCGTTAAAGGGCGTTAGCCAGAGAAATCCCAGTGTCGTGATTCCGATCCCGGCAAACGCGAATCCAAACACGCCAAAGACAATCCGCGAAGCGGCCAATTGAGCATCGAAGTTGACGGGATCTTTCTTCATACCCAAATCCTTACTTTCAGCGAGCACGTTCCGAATGTTCAGGAGCCGCATTTAATATCACGAGATTTGGTGTCGTTCCGCAAGCGGAAGTAACTCAGGAATGATTCATACGTCTCGCCATCCCACCCCCCCCCTGCGGGAGTGGTTAACGGGCCTTTGCCCTAGCTCGGCTGGCGAATCAGGAAGTTTTTTTCGATGCCCGGATGAAACGTTAGCCCGACGCGCAAGCGAGGGATCTTCTCTTTGCTTTGACAGGAATAAG
>CAIVEI010000184.1 GCA_903904835.1 uncultured Schlesneria sp.
AAGAGCGCAGATGTCCCCCAAGACCTGACTGCCGATGCTGCTGAAAACGAAATTCTCGGCAAAGGTAGAAGGATTTTAGACCACCGTTTGCCGCCATTTTCGCAAACACTGACAGCCTCGGAGCGATGATGGCTACTTTGGTCTGAGGCGAAGCCTCTGTGGACTTCCTCGAATGAGAAGCTTGCTTTTTTTTGAGTCAAGTTTCAGACCCGAAGAAATATAGAGAGCTAAAGCCTCTCCAGGATCTTATGATCGCAGCAATGATTGGCATCGATCTAGATGCTGGCGGTAGCCATTCGTCGTTAGCGTTAGCGGATAGTTTCGAATGTATTGGGAGCGGTCAATCATGACCGGCCCCAGATCGATACGATAAATCAGTCAAGGATCTGACCCTGATAAAAACAGGCGTCATTAGCCGTCCCGTGATGACCGACCGAAGAATCAGGCCCGAGTCCGGCGACGAAGACGTTGTACCAGCCCGCAGACTGCGACACCGATGGCGGCCGTGACGGCCGTCGACGGCTCGGGAACTGAAGGCGCTGCCGTGTAGTCATACGTCACGCTGACGTTGTCGCCCGCCGTAGTACTGATTTGACTGATCAGATTTCCGGCCCCGCTCGTACTGGAGTGATCATTCGTGGAGGTGGAGAACGAGTACGTTCCAGTACCCTCGAAAGCGGCAAACTCAGCTCCGGACGTTAAAACCGTCATGTCATTCGGGCTGATCGTTGCCGTGACGTTACCGAAGGAATGTCCCGACGTTCCTCCGAAATCGATGGCGCCATCATACGCCGAAGCATTAAACGTCTTGGAATTGGTGGGAGTTTCGTCGAAGAGCAACGTTCCGTCGCTGTAACTAAGCTTGAGCTCCGCCGACGATTTTGACGTGATCGTGCTAGAAGTGGCGTCCAGGCTTTCGACTTTAGCGTTGGATACGACGGAACCGCCAAACGTAATCGTGACCGAATTCAGCGTACCAAGCGATGTGTCGAACTTGCTGACATTTAAATTGTTTGACCAGTTCGTTGTCGTCTGGGAGATACTGTCCGAGTACGTCACCATCCCGGCCTCGGCGGCGGTCGCGGCGAACCCGACAAGTCCGGCCAGAAAAAAGCGTTGCAGACAGATCATCGCAGCTTGCTCCATAAAGCATCAGGAAAAAAGGGCGTATCCCCAACGGCCATGCCGTGAAGGATTTTTCAAAACGGTACGAACAGTACGTACCACCGCATCTGAGTTTTTTTGCCAACGGAGCGATGTCACTCCGTAAACTCGCGTTTGAAAGACACTGAGTCACCAAAAACGGTCTTTCAATGGCACAAGATTTCGTTCGAGCCCATCCTTGCAGGAAGAATGATCCTTCAAAGCATTGCCCATAACGGCGACAAATCACCGCCGCCTTGGCCGCAAGACAACTTCGGCCGAACGAATCAACGATGCATGTTTGATGCTCGATACCGCCAGCGGGATACAACTTTTCTTTCGAAAAATCGGTCTCGCCTCGGTTCATTTTTTTCAGGCGGTCTCAAAGCCCTGGCGTTGTTCGCGTTTCAGCCAGGTGTTCGCTTCCTTGTCATCAATGAACACTTCTTTGGCCGGGTCCCATTTCAGCGGACGGCCCAGGCGCATTGAGATATTGCCCAGGTGGCACGTTGACACGGTGCGATGCGAACTGACGACATCCGAAACCGGCGTTTTACGCGATTGGACGCAATCGAAGAAATTGCCCATGTGATTGATGATTGCGTCAAGTTTCCCAACTCGCGGTGGTCGGTCCAGGTTGTCGCAGGCGTAGACCTTCCAGTCTTCTCGATTAAACGGATGCGACTTCAGTGCCTCAACCGGAGTACCCGTGATCTTGCCCCGATTGACGAACAACCTTCCCGCATCGCCGGTAAAGAGAATTCCATTGTCGCCTGTGTCGGTGACGATCATTGTCACTCCGTTGGCAAACTTGTAAGAGACATCAAAGTCGACCGCGACATTGAAGCCGTTCGCCACGTCTGGCATTTTCGCAGTCCCACTGATCTCGACAGGCTCGGAATCGATCGCCCACTGTGCAATATCAATGTGATGAGCGCCCCAATCGGTCATTTGACCTCCTGAGTATTCGTACCACCAGCGAAATGTGTAATGCGTTCGTTCTTCGATATAGGGGACATTCGGGGTTTGTCCCTGCCACAAGTTCCAGTTGAGATGCGCCGGGGGATTACGAGGTACGAATGAGCCACTCGTCACGTTCTTTCCCAGCACGACATTGACCTTCTGCAGTTTGCCGATTCGGCCTGCACGGACCATTTCAACGGCGAGCCGAAATCGATCGTCGCTGCGCTGCCATGACCCCACCTGGACAATCCGGCCCGTCTCACGTACGACCTTCTTAAGCTGTTTCCCTTCGTCGATCGTGAGCGTCAACGGCTTCTCGCAATAGACATCCTTGCCCGCGCGGCAGGCATCGATGACCATCTTCGTATGCCAATGGTCGGGGCTGCCGATCGTGACGATATCGACATCCTTGCGACTGATCAGATCGCGATAGTCTTCGCAGGCGAACGGCGTACTGCCGAAAGCTGCCTTCGCTTGATCTCGCACATTGCGATCAACGTCACATACGGCAGTAATGTCGCCGTAGAGTTGTGCTTTGTGCGCGATGACACTTCCTTGATAACGCAGTCCGATCGCACCGACTCGCAACCTGTTGAGTGCTGAGCCTGGCGAAGTCGGTTGAGCCGATGTCGTATGGACCCCGAGCGTCAGTCCGAGTCCAGCGGCAGCGGAGGCAGCTAACACATCGCGACGACTAAGTCTGGCATCCGATACAGATCGTGGTAATGTCATGAATGGTTTCCTGGCGAGAGCGTGTTGCTCGATCGATCATAGCGCGGGCTGCGCCCGCAACTCAAATTAAGAGGAAGAGGGCAACCACGAAATACACGAAAAACACGAAAAAAAACAGTCGAGGCGACCGGCACAGCCGGTTGACGCGCGTCGAACGACGGGTTCAAAATAGGGTTATCGTTCGCGCGTTGGCCAGGCGAGCCATCGTGCGTTAGCCCCCGGACCGGCACAGCCGGTTGATGCGCGTCGAATGACGGGTTCAAAATAGGGTTATCGTTCGCGCGTTGGCCAGGCGAGCCATTGTGCGTTAGCCCCTGGGCCGGCACAGCCGGTTGATGTGCGTCGAATGACGGGTTCAAAATAGGGTTATTGTTCGCGCGTTGGCCAGGCGAGGCGGAGTGCTTTAGCCCGCACATGGTGTTGTTTCGCACGGGCTGAAGCCCATGCTACGGGTTGTGGCTCACCATCCTCAACTTACAAAAACTGACAGCCTCGGTGCGAATTATGTCCAACGACCGGCAGTCCGCATTCGCCGAAAAAAGAGCTGACGCACCTCGGCTCGTCTCGACTGTTGTTTTCGTGTATTTCGTGGTTCAAATTCTTTTCGTGATTGGGTTGCGGGCGAAGTCCGTGCTGAGTCCTTCGTGGTGATTTTCTGCCAATCTCCGCCGCCCAACGTTCAACGTAACGCGGGTGTCCGACGTACTTGGCGTTCACCGAATTGAACCCGTCGATTCGGTTTCTCACAGAGGCGCTGAGACACGGAGGAGTGACCAGTCTCGTTCTTATTAATCTCCGCGTCTCCGTGGCTCTGTGAGAGATCAATTCTTCGATTGAACGTGAGTCTTAACGCGGATGTCCTCGTCGGGAGAAACCCGAAGAAGTCATGTCGCAAGCATCTTCCAAACGTTAAGAATCTATGTGTTTTGTCGATTGACATACGACACCAATAGTATTAATATGTTGTCGGCAGGTGTGTTTTCGTATGGATCGCGGTCGATGTTCTCTGGTCGTTTAACCCGAAGCTTGCGGCGCGGGCGAATCGGCTTTCAGCCGATTTCTTTCTCGCGTCCCTGAGTTGATGTTCAAAGGACAATTACGCAAGCGATGAATCGGGATAGGTTCATCACTTCGATAGTGTCACGTCGTTTTCAGTCGTGGCGAGCCGCGACGTTAGCGAGTGGGCGTGAGCAAATCGTAAGAAAACATAAAATGCTCGGGTGGAACCTCGCCCTCCCGAAGATCGGCCGAGAACGGATGAAGTTGGCCAACTTCAAACCCGCGCGAAAGCCTATGAAACAGGGAACTTGGCCAACTTTGCCAACTTGATCAACTTTTTGCGAGGATCGAAATGATCACTTTTGATCAACGTTTTCGTTGGCG
>CAIVEI010000185.1 GCA_903904835.1 uncultured Schlesneria sp.
CTTGCGGTTCTTCAATCCGAAGGTTCCACCTGTGCATGCGTCTCGGTGAAATGTATTGTTGGGTAAGCCGGATGCGGGAAATCTGCCAGTCCGGTTTGAAGAGGGGGGAGGCGGCTATCGCTCCTCCCCTACTCTACTGGTCACACTCTTCCTCTTAAATTGTCGTGCGGGCGATGCTCACACCGTGGATTTGACGTTCACTTTAAGCACTTGCGGGAGCCCGTGAATGAGGTCGCCAACGGTTGCTGTGGTCATGTCACGACTAAGGCGACTTGTGGTTCCTGATGAACCGTGGTTGGCGGGATTGCGCGGTACGTTGCGAAAAATTGCCGTTGATCAATCGAATCTGATCGTCGTTGATGGAACTGCGGGAACCGATTTTGTTCGACATTGTGCGTTGAGACTAAACGTTGGTTGCCAGGTCATTGATGTATCGAATGCTGGCCATTCGAGCGGTGACGAGATTCCTTTGCGTGATCGAGCGTTGATCAATGCAGCGGATCTCGTTTACGTCCTCCAACTGAGGCCTGAAGGGAATCTGCACCGGTTGCTGAAAGAACGGATCGAGCAACAGCGCGGCGGTATTGTTCTTGTCGATCTACAAGGCTTGCAGCCTGATTCCGTCAAGGACGAACTTCTCAATGCCGGTGTTGAAATCTGGCGACCAACAACGGAAGAATGTCGGCCAATCGACTCCGTTTCGCAGGCCGCCCGGGAACGTGACAACAAATATCCTTCGATTCATCCTCATGTTTACGAAATTGTCCCGTTTCCGTCCGCCGATGGATGGGAGTTTTTAGCTCACACGACTCGGGCGTGTCCTGGTTCCTGGCCAGATGAATCGTTTGAGCAGTATGCCGATAGCCTGGTCGAATCTCGGCCTGAGGCGGACCATTCCACGTTAAGTACCTTGCGGCGAATTGTGTGGCAAAAGAGATTGATTGCTTCGGGTAAAACGATTCGGGGTGGCTGCCCAACAGTCAGCTTCACCGCCTGTCCACTCGAAAATCTTCCGGCACTCCATCGGTATCGCACTCATCGAGTCCGTTGGGATTTTGAGCCGTACGGTCTCTGTATAAGGCGTTCGTGGTTGCAGAGTCGCGGTGTTCGGCCAGTCCGTTATGGTGACGAGGCCCTCTGGCAATCGCTGACAGAAGACGAGCGTCCATTTTTTCAATTGGCGGTCGGAGAATCGGGGATTGACTGGACGATCGAACAAGAATGGCGAGCGGTCGGAGGCGTCAGTCTGCAGGAACTCACTCCGGACGACGTGATCCTGTTCGTTCCGGATTTTGAATCAGCAAAGTCACTGGCGAACGTGACAACATGGCCCATTACGTTATGGCCAGGCAGCCAGGGCTAGTAATTAAACAAAGCTTTCGGTCAGGATTCTGTGCCACTTCTTCGGAGTCCTCGCAGAAGCAGTGGCTTCTCGTTCCTCCGGTCACAGAGCTCTGCTTGACCGAAGACGATCACGCAGTGGCACTTAAATTCAAAGGACGTGCAAAACACAAGCCTTCGTTTTCGTCCAAAGAAACTGATGTTGCTCTGCCACGTGTTCTATCGATTTCCCGAAGAACGTCAAAAGCTTTTCCGGGAAACGATTGACTTTAGGAGACATCGCGTCTTATCCTATCGGGTGATATTATTTGGTATCTTTTTTGGGGTAAAAAACTTATGGCACGAACACCGCAAGACATTACCGACGCGGAGTTGGCGGTCATCAACCTGCTGTGGGAGCGAGGTCGAACGACTGTCCGCGATCTGACAGACACGCTGTACCCTGGAGGTACTGGTGCCCATTACGCCACCGTACAAAAGCTCTTAGAGCGGCTTGAGCTGAAAAAGTTCGTCAAACGTGACCGCAAGCCTTGGCCACATATGTTCGAACCGAAGATTGATCGTGAAGAACTGATCGGTCGACGGTTGCAGGCCACAGCGGACAAGTTGTGCGAAGGTTCGCTGGCACCATTGCTGTCTCATCTCGTTAAAGCCAAACTCAGCGAAGATCAACTTGGTTCACTGCGTGATTTGCTCGATGATCTGGATCGAGAAAAAGGCCGATAATCAAGATTTCAGTTTTGGGCCGGGAACAAGCGTTGTTCCCGGCCCTGCTCGTAATTCACATCGCTGACCTTCGGGCCGGAGGGCGCTGTGCTTTCGTATCTCGAGATCGCACTCATCAATGCGCTAATGATTATCCCGCTCGCGCTGGTCGCAGAGTCTGTGGGCCGAGTTTTTCGTCGTCCGGCTCTCACCCATTTTTTGTGGGTTTTGATTCTCGTTAAACTTGTGATTCCACCGGTCTGGCAGATCCCTTTGATCGATCGTGATTGGGTCGTCTCGACATCTCGACAATTGCTCCCCCAGGTCATCTTCGAAGTCGATCAGATCGAGTTTGGTTCCCGTCGCTCGTTTATTCCAGATGAGCTTCAGAACTCGGCGAAATCGAAATCTCGACCGAGAACACTGGCCGAGATCGATAAGCAACTGAACTCTTCAAAAAGCTCAATGACAGCGGTCGCAGCAAGTTGGATTCGAAGTGAAAATTTTCGCCAGATGGTGATGGCGGCCGTACTGGTCATCTGGGCGGTTGGTGCACTGGTGTGGTTCGTCATTCAAGGAATCCGCTGTGTCAGATTTCGCTGGTCTCTCAGGCACGGCGAGGCTGCGTGTCTTGATCTTCAGCGTTTCGCGGACCGGCTGGCGCGTCGAATGGGTTTACCGTATTCACCAACAATCTGGCTAATGCCCGGCGTCATGTCTCCGATGCTGTGGGGTAGTGGTCAATCTCTTTACCTGATCTTTCCCGAACGGTTACTTGATCGACTTGACGACAGTGCAACAGGGACGTTGTTGATGCACGAACTGGCACATTATCGACGGCGTGACCATTGGGTCCGCGTGATTGAACTGCTTGCAACGGGGTTCTTCTGGTGGCATCCTGTCGTCTGGTGGGCACGTCGCGAAATTGAGTCGGTCGAAGAGGAATGTTGCGACGCGATGGTTGTTGCGACCTCGCCTGAGGTTCCGAAACGTTACGCACAAGCCATTCTGGAAGTCGTGGATTTTATCGCTGAACGTCCATTGCGAATGCCGGCACTTGCTACAGGTTTGGGTCAAGTCCCCTTTCTTCGCCAGCGTTTAACGTGGATCATGCGAGGTCCTCGGCGGCAGGACTTTGGTTATTGCGGTCGAATCCTTTGCCTATTACTGACGTGTGCATTGCCGCTTCAGCCGTCGTGGCTTGCCGCTCGCCCGTCATTGGCGCAGCCCTTTCACCAATTAAAACAGCCGACACATCAACCACAGGTCACGACTGTTCCATTGGTGCCGGTCGCTTACGATTCCGAGCAGGGCGGTCCGTCTGAATCTTCGCTTACCGATCCGCCGATTTCGCTCGAACATCTGAAAATGCAATCGTCGTGGAACGGGTCAGTAATCCGATCACAATCGTTGGATGGACGATTTGTTGTGATTGGAAACCATGCAAACCAGTACGATGGACCCCAAAAACTGGACCAGGAAATAAGATAGAATTTCAGTGGTTCATTTTTGGAGGGGAAGATGCCGGTTAAGCGTAAGATTCGCAGTGGGAGTTTCAAAGCGAAGGTCGCGATCGCAGCATTGCGTGAGC
>CAIVEI010000186.1 GCA_903904835.1 uncultured Schlesneria sp.
CGAGAAGAATTTGAACCACGAAATACACTAAATACCTGGCGCGGGCTTTACCCGCAACCCAACCTTAAAGGCGAAGAGAAGAGAAATCCAAGAGTTCCGCTCAGGCTCGACAAAAGGGGTCGCCCCTTTTCACCTTCACCTTCGCGTCACCCGTCTTTTGTGAGGGTGACGCGAAGGTGAAGGCGAAAGGGGCTTAGCCAAATGTCATTTCACAAAAGATGAAGAAAGACGTGAGTCCCGTTGGTAGATTGAGAGTGGATTTACAAAACTCTTTTCACTCCAAAGGACTCACGCCATGCAGTCATTTCTCCGACGAATGGGATCGAAAATCAAGGGAACATTATCGGGATTTGATCGCGTGCGGTTTCGAGGGACAATGCGTTGGTTGTCGAGCGTGCGCGGAATGGGGGCTTATCTGGGGACGATGAAGATTCTGCTGAAGGACTTCACGGACTGGGGCAAGGCAAGAACGAACGAAATCGAAATGGCAACACAAACGCTGGCTGAGAAGGCGAAGCGACCAGTGATCTACCTGGCGAGCAGCAATACGCGGAAGGAGACGTTGGCTTTGGACATTGCGCGAGACGACAAAGTGACCGAAGGATTGATCGCGATCTTCAAGTGTGTCGAACCGTGCTGGTCATTCAAAGTCGGACCGAATGCCGAAACGAAGAAACTCGAACTGCGGTATGTTCCGAGCAAGTGTTCTCATCTTTACTTTTACCAACTCGATCCCCAACTGGGATTGATCCACTTGCGTTTGCAAATGTGGGCTCCCTTTTCGATTCACGTCTGCATGAACGGACGTGATTGGCTGTCGAGAACGTTGCTACGGGAAGGAATTGGTTTTCAACAACGCGACAATTGCTTTGTCGATATTGATGATCTCACGCGGGCTCAGGAACTGGCGTCTTTGCAGTTGCAGACAAACTGGTCGGAAATGCTCGATGGTCTGGTCAGTCAATTCCACCCCGCTCACCAGACGATGTTTGCCACGACGCCGTTGGACTACTATTGGTCGGCCGAAGAAACCGAATGGGCGACCGATGTGATGTTCCGAAGGCCGAAGGCGTTGGCAAGCGTGTATCCCAATCTGCTGCGCCACGGGATCACGACGTTTGGAAGCTCTGATGTGCTGCGGTTTCTTGGTCAATTCCCCGTCGTGCGCTCGGTGAACCGTGAGATTATCAGTTCGATCAAGAAGCGTCCCGAGGGGACGCGGATCAAGCATACCAGCGGCAGAAACTCGATAAAAATGTACGACAAGCAACTGTCCGTGCTGCGAGTCGAGACGACGATCAATGATGCGCGTGACCTGAAAGTTTTCCGCTCGAAGGAAGGGGATCCGAACGGAAAGAAATCGTGGCGGACACTGCGCAAAGGAGTCGCTGACCTGCATCGCCGCGCCGAGGTCAGCCAGAAGTCGAACGAACGGTATCTGGAAGCGATGGCGAGCGTCGAACATGACCAACCATTGGGCACAACGGTTCTGCCCATCTGTGAGCCAACCGAGTTTAAAGGTCGTCGAGTTCGAGCACTTCAACCGCTCAGTCTCAATGACAGCCTCCTGCTGGCGACCGTGATCCGTGGTGAATTCGCGTTGAATGGTTTCCGCAACCGTGAACTCCGTCCCTTGCTGTTTGGCGATGTCGAAACCCCCACAGCGGAAGCCAAACGCCAAGCCTCCAAAATTACGCGTCTTCTTCGAATGCTGCGAGGGCATGGACTGATCCAGAAAGTTCCCAAAACACACCGATACATTTTGACTGCAACAGGTCGCGAAACCATCACTGCAATTCAAACTGCAAAGCAGACGAGTACGCAAAAGCTCAGTAAATTGGCCGTATAAAATCTTTGCGCCTCGCAAAGAAATCAAACGTTAGTACTACGAAAAAACAGTCGAGGCGAGCCGGGATGCGTCAGCCCTTGGACTCTTTTCTTCTGCAAAACCTTGCGTTGCGCGAAGAATTCAAATGTGAGTACTACGAAGCGAAGAAGATTCCTCCGACGACGTGATTCTCAATCCGGTCGCGGGTGTCACAAATGTTGATGAGAAGAATTTAGCCACGGATGGCACGGATGGGCAGGGATAA
>CAIVEI010000187.1 GCA_903904835.1 uncultured Schlesneria sp.
AATGAGAGAGCCCTGAAGGGGCGCGAGAATCTGTTTTTCCGAAATATGCATTCGTTTTCGATCAAATGAGGAGGGTTGTTGGGCCCCTTCAGGGCACCCCATTATTTTGTGATCGTAACCCAGGGCGGCGCTCGAAGACGAGCTTGCCCTGGGCTGGTTTCTGTTGCCCTTTCAGGGCAACGTCGTGAGGGATTTTTCGTCGGTCGACGAGGTGTTTGCAAAATGTCCGTTTCTCCTTATGCCGGAGGCATTAAAGCGATTAGCCGGTGGCTGAGCGAAGCGACGCCACCGGAATTGATCGCGTCGACAATTTTCGAATCCCGGAGGGATTCCAGACTCATCCGTCGTTTTGGTGTTGTATCAACAATGTCGTTGCCAGGCAGAGTGCGATCCCGCTGGGATCGATCAGATTCCACAACTTCGGTACCGGTGGCGTCGCTCGCGCTCAGCCACCGGCTAATCGCTGATGTCCCTTCAGGACGGCAATCAAGAGGCGGAACCCCTTTTTTCTCGAAGAAAAATCCTTCACGGCGTTGCCCTTTCAGGGCAAAAAGAAAATTACGACAACCTTGACTGAAATGTCAGTTACTCGGCTTGGCAGGAGCCTCGCCTCTCCCATGAAAACACCTTCGTAATGCGCGAAGAAACAAACTGCTTAGAGGAAGCGATATCGTGCCAAAAGCAACCATCGTCCTGTCGACGACCAAAGATATTCGACGAAATCAACGAACGACGTCGGTCAGGTCCCCTTGGGATTCGACACGAATGATCTGCTTCTGCCTGCTCGGCCAGCTTGTCGCGGCGACAGTATTTGCCGACGCGCCGGCCAACCAGACACAGTCACCTGTCATGAATCTGACGAACGGTGACCATATCACGGGGAGTCTTGTCAATTCTGTCGATCCCACCAGACTCGGATGGCAATCACCTGCATTCACAGACCCTTTTTACTTCGCACTCGGCGGGATCGCCTCGGTTCATTTTCCCGTCCCTGCCAAACTGCAACCGCACGAAGGTGATTATTGCATTGAAATTGCAGGCAACGATGTCTTGTTCGGATCACTGGTCGGCCTCGACGCCAAATCGGCGATTGTCGATGTCCCCAAGATTGGCAGAACGACAATCGATCGAGGGGTCATCAAGCGGATGTATCGCTGGGGAGGGAGTTCGTCCCAGTTGTTTATTGGCCCCAGCGGACTCAACGGATGGCAGACGTCAGGCGAAGAGAATGGATGGCGTGAAGATGCCGGACAACTGATCGCCGATAAGCCGGGCGCGATCCTTCGTCGCGAGTTTGGAATCCCCAATCAGGCGCGATTCGAGTTCGAGCTATCCTGGACAGCTCAGCCCGATTTTGAACTGGCACTCGGTGTCGGTGACGATCCCAAAACCGCGTTAAGGGCTTATAAATTCCAAATCTGGAATAAGCAGGTTGTGATTCAACGCGAAACCGAACGGGAAGCAGACGTTGAACGACTGCAGGCCGTTGACGAAAAAGCAGGACGCGTACATTTGCAGGCCTTTCTCGACCAGAAAGCCGGAAAAATCCTGGTCTATTCGTCGAGTGGGGAACTGCTGGCGAACCTGACGGTTCAAACAAACAAGACACAAGTTCTCGGCGGCATCCAACTCATCAACACAAGCGGTGACGTTCGACTGGAAAGTTTGCGAATTGGTCGCTGGAACGGTGAATTGCCACGGAAAACGGAACTCAACAAATCACGTATCCACGGAAGCGATGGAACGATCGAGTACGGATCATTGACCTCTTATGATCCTGAAACGCATGAATTTATCGTTGGTGATGAGACCAATTCAAAGCGAATTGCTGAAGATCTGGTTCAAGATGTCTTCTTGTCACAAGAGTCTGAAGTTGTTCCGAGATCCCTGCGAGCCGTTTTCCTCTCCGGAACGAAGATAAGTGGCGACCTCGTTAAAATCGAAGACGGTAAGGTAATTCTCAAATCTCCTGGGATTCTGGAATCGATCTCCATACCGCTCGACCTGCTGCAATCGTTCGTCGTCCTGGCACCGAAGAGTGATCCTCCAGAGTTACCTGAACGTCGAGGGCGGCTGGAAACCAAGGGGACTCGGCTACACGGTTGTCTCGTCGACTCACGGGATAAAGAAAATCAGTGCCTGATTTGGCAACCAGCTCGCAGCAATACGTCGAGCCCGCTGAAGCCAGGGATATCGGCCCAAATTGTCTATCGCGATCCACCCCCTCCTACTCCGCAGCCGACAGCTCAACAACAGCAGCAACTCGTCGTACAGGGCCAAGTCCGAGTTGTCCGAGCGGGCGGGCTGATCGGCCAGGTTCAAGGGATGTTCATGGATGGTGAAACACAAAAAACCTTCGGTGGCAAGAAGGCAACGAAGCCTGAACCGGTGCTACACCTGCGGACTGGCGATAAGATTCCATGCAAGGTCATCGGTATCGACGAAAATGGCGTGACTTTGGAATCAAACGTTTCGGATGCGAAATTCGTCCCACATGATCAAATTCAAGCGGTGGAACTGATCTCCGACGCCCCTCCCGTCGAAATCAAAACGCTGAAGAAACAACGGTTGCTGACATTGCCTCGGATG
The DNA here is from genome assembly GCA_903904835.1 of uncultured Schlesneria sp. Taxonomy (GTDB): domain Bacteria; phylum Planctomycetota; class Planctomycetia; order Planctomycetales; family Planctomycetaceae; genus Schlesneria. The sequence goes on from CAIVEI010000187.1 coordinate 2,590, forward strand.
CAGCGTGATAACCCACCAACTCATCTGGTCCGTTCCGTTGATGGTGACTATCTGCGGGGCCGAATCGTTTCGATGGACGAAGCTCAGATGCAGATCGAATTACGGCTTGAACCACAAATCGTACGTCGTGACCGAATCGCCCGCATTATCTGGCTGCACCCGGAAACGACGGCTCCCGTTGTCAAAACGGAAGAAGCAGCGGGACCAGTTGACCCCAGACGAATTCAAGCGTTACGAAGCGATGGCAATAGACTGACCTTTATCCCCGAAAAGGTCTTGGGTTCATCCCTGGCCGGAAAAAGCGAATTACTCGGAACTTGTCAGGTCGACATGAAGGACATTGACCAGTTAATGACGGGAGCAGCAATCGAAGTTGCGGCAGCCGGATTACCGTTTCATGATTGGAAATTGCAACAATCCGCAGATCCTGTTGGACCACCAGAAGGTGGCGAAGGTTCTGGTGACGGTGGTGAAGGGATGGAATCGGTGCTTGTGGGAAAACCCGCACCGGATATTTCACTCGACATGCTTGATGGTAAGAAGTTTAACCTGGCAGACCACAAGCAAAAAATTGTAGTGCTCGACTTCTGGGCCTCGTGGTGCGGTCCGTGCCTGCAGACCATGCCACAGATCGATAAGGTCGTGGAGGAATTTGCCGATCAGGGGGTTGAGCTGTTTGCCATCAACCTGGAAGAATCGGCTGACAAGATTACGAAGGCTCTGGAACGTTTGAAGTTATCGACAACGGTCGTGCTCGACAAGAATGGCCGGATCGCCGAGAAATACGGCGCGACGGCAATCCCGCAAACAGTGATCATTGACCGCGAAGGAAAAGTGGCCCGGCTGTTTGTAGGAGGGGGTGCCCGGTTCGACGAACAACTTCGTGCGGCGTTAAAAACGGTTCTGGAAAGCCAGCCTCAGAAGAGCGAATAGGGATTGGGTCGGACAGGCAACCGCGCGCAGGATTTTTATCAAACAGGAGACGTATCGCGTATTAGTTTAACCCGCAGCCATCGGCGCAGGCTGATCGGCGTTCAGCCGATCTCTTCAAACGTTGCCGCAGACCCGACTTTTCGCAATGCCCGAACGAGAAATGACGCCTCGGCGGGCGGCAATTCCACCGCTCCGTTCCCGCTTCTCTGCGAGGCGCGGTTAAACGATTAAACGAAGACGACAAATTCTTCGCTCAGCCACACGCTAATGGCTGCAGTCCTTCCGGGACAAAGACAGATCCCAATCCAGACCTGCAACAAACGCTCGTTACCTGCGTTACGAGTGGCAACTCACATCGCATCGTTTTGAAATAAACTCGACGGCGTTGCCTTCACGGGGGCGATTAACGGGCCTTTGCCCACGAATATTCTTATCGCCTCCGTCGGCCCCGCGCTCCCCGGAATCACGTCGAAAGCCCGCATCCGTGAAGCGCTCAAGGACTCAACCCACGACACACCTTCCAAACGTTAAGAAACTACTTCTGCTCCGCCATTGACACGCGACATTGTATATTGTATTTTTTTGATTTATTTTTGTTGTCACTACGTGTTTGTGCAATTTTGCACATTTTGGAATTCGATGGCGGCCTCCGTTTTGGATCTGCTACAGCAATTTTGGTCTTTGACAATTTGGAAACAAATTAATACGGGTCGGCTGAAGCCGAAGCGAGTCGTCCAGCCTTGCCATCCGAGATCGGCGGCCGGAAGCCTCTGCTACGGCCCTGCCATTGTTGCGCACCAGAGTTGCGCACCAGAGTTGCGCAAACCTTCAGACACCTGAAACGTCGAAAAGGATCTCGTTTCCGCCATAGTTGCGCAAATGACTCCCGTCGTCGTGCAGCCTTGTCATCCGAGATCGGCGGCTGGAAGCCGACGCTACGGTCACGCCATAGTCGCGCACCAGAGTTGCGCAAACCTTCAGACACCTGAAACGTCGAAAAGGACCTCGTTTCCGCCATAGTTGCGCAAATGACTCCAGTAGTCATGCAGCCTTGTCATCCGAGATCGGCGGCTCATAGCCGACGCTGTGGTCCTACCATAGTCGCGCACCAGAGTTGCGCAAACCTTCAGATGCCTGAAACGTCGAAAAGGACCTGGTTTCTGCCATAGTTGCGCAAATGACTCCAGTAGTCATGCGGCCTTGCTATCCGACGTCGGCGGCTGGAAGTCGACGCTTCGGTCACGCCATAGTCGCGCACCAGAGTTGCGCAAACTTTCAGACACCTGAAACGTCGAAAAGGATCTCGTTTCCGCCATAGTTGCGCAAGCTGTCGGATATCCCGCCCGGCTCAACTGGACTCTGTTTCGTGTAAAGCGATTCGATAGGAAAAATTTTCAACGCCGACGGAAAGACTTATTCAAGGCTTTTCGGCGGCTAACAGCCCGCAATGAATCAGCGTCGGAACCACATTACCAGAAACCAGCCCGGCGGCTGACAGCCACTGTCGATATTCTGCCGCGCTATAAGCACGGCCTTCTGTCAGTGTGAAGAGTGCTGCGGAATACAGTGCGATCGGAAGGGGGCCGTCGAGTTTGTCATTTAAGAAAACGTCGTGAATGAATAATCGCCCCCCTGACGGCAGTGATTCGGAGCATTTCGAAACCAGTTGCTGGCACTCGGGCTCATCCCAGTCATGCAGGATGTTGGAAAGCAGGATCGCGTCGGCAGGCGGGAGCGGATTTGCGAACATATCTCCTTCGATCAGTTGTAACCGGTCGACAACGCCGTAACGGACTGCAAACTCGGACGCGACTTTCAGCACTTCCCGCCGGTCTAAGACGATCGCCTTCAACCGCGGATTTCGCAGCAGGCAAGCGATGCTGTAAATGCCGGTCCCACCTCCGACATCCAGCAAAGTTCCCTCAGTCAGATTCAGTCGTTCGGCAAGAACAGGAGCCACGTTTTTCGCTCGTCCGGCAAGGGCCAGCGTCAGCCGACGCGCAGAAGCTTCCTGCTCCATCGCCGATTCCAGGCCTTCCCGATAGATGAATGCGGCACCAGCATCGTTTTTTTCGGCGAATGCCGGGCAGTTTGACCGAAGTCGAGCGACCATCTCGACAACGCCAGGGCTTTCCGCCGCTAACCCAATATAGTCACCAACGAAATATTCGCCCCCGGGAACGAGATGTTCTTTCGCCAGATCAGTCAGCCGAAAGTTTCCGGACTGGTCTACCTCAAGCAATTTCATCGCTCGTAGAGCGGTCAACAAGACAATGGCAGGACGCCGCAGAAGTGCCAATTCCTGCCGCAGCTCTTCGAACGACATTGATCGTGGACTCAATCGTTCGAACACCTGGAAATGTCCAACGGCTGCCGCCAGTAATTCACTGCCATAGCTTCCACGAAAGTGTTCGAAGATCGATGTCGGATCATTCGACGGAGGCAAAAGTCCAATCAATTCAGCGATCCTGATGAAGGTTCAGAGCAGTCAACCGTTTACCCAGCCTCAAGATAATATCCGAAGTCGCATACGTCCCATAAGTCCTATGAGTCCCATTTCTTTTACGAACACAAACCACCTGACCTGCAATTTCTGCCGAAGCCAACAGCCAACAAACACCTGTTTTTGCCGTTGAAACTGGCATTCCTCGCAACGTCGTCAAAACCGGTAGAGTTTCTCTCATCCGTCATCGCGTCAACTGCCGAATAACGAGGAGACGCGAGAAATCCGTCACAGTCCGCGCATTCGGAGCGGATAAGTAGAGCTGGGCTGGAAAGTCGAAATTGGTGCGACTTTCGGCCAAATTTGCGGATCACGGATCCTGCTGGAGAGAGACGTCCATGCAACGTGTGAACATTGGTCTCGTGTGCCTGTCGTGGCTTGTTTTTGCCAGCGCAGTCTCCGCGCAAACGGCAGTCGATCCCGCTTCGGAGGCCGGCCTTGCCGCCGTCCAGAACTTTAGCGGAGGTGGGATGCTGCAAGGCACCTACTTCGACATCCGTCACCAGACGGGTGACGGAGTCGGGTACCGGAACAGCTTCAGCCAAATCGGCGGATTTACGCCGTTCTGGTTGAACGAGGATGCGTTTATCGCGTCGAACACACGGTTGATCATTACCAACAGTTCGCAATATGGTGTGAACACCGGCCTGGTCGGTCGACGCTACGTCGCCAACCTGGACCGAATCTTCGGCGTGTATGGTTACTACGATAACGACGAAGACTCGCTGAACTATCGGTACAGCCAGTTCACCCTGGGAGCGGAAACGCTTGGTCAGTGGTGGGATCTGCGAGCTAACGGCTATTTCCTGAACGGGATGCGAGAAAATCTGATCTCGTGCCTGGGTGTCGGTGGCAACCCCTACTACACCGGAAACGAAATCGCCTTCCGTGGCTCTAATCTGATGGATCAGTCGATGGGTGGTGGCGATGCCGAATTCGGCGTTCCTGTTTCACCTTATACTCAATGGCTGCGAGCTTACTCGGGCATCTACGCTTACCGAACGAGCCAGCAGGACACGTTTGGTTATCGCGGACGAGTCGAGGCAATGGTCAGCAATGACTTGACCCTCGGCGTGATGTTCTCACAGGACCGCCTGTGGGGAACCAACGTTAACGCCACGATCGATTTCAAGTTCTCGGGATTCCAGCCAACCCGGTACTTCCCCAACATGACGACTCGTCAGCGAATGCTGAATCCCGTTCAACGCAACTGGCGTGTCGCAACGCACACCTACGTGCAAAATGTCGATGTCGCGGCCATCAATCCTTTAACTGAGAGACCGTACTTCGTTACGCACGTACAACAAGGTGCACAAAACGGAGATGGTACGTATCAGCATCCCTTCAACATTTTGCCAGCCAAAGCCCCTGGCGACATCATTCTGGTCCACGGTGGCAATACTGCCGCGAACCCAATCATGGGATCAATCGCTCTGGCGGACAATCAGCGACTGCTCGGCGACGGAAAACTCTCGTCAGTTGATCTGTTCGTCCGGTACTGCAATACGATTATTGGAACCTATAACCTGCCAGGAACCAGCAATTCGGGTCTTTACCCGTTCGTCAGCAGCAACGGGAACATTGTCACTCTGGCAAACAACAACGAAGTCGCTGGACTTAACATGCTGAATGCTGGCGGCAGTGCAATTACAAACACACCTGCGGGTTCAAACAACTTCCTGTTGCAATGCCTCGAGATCAGCGGAAATGGTGGCAGCGGCATCTCGCTGACCAACGCCTCTGGAAGCGGCATTATCAGTGGTATCAACGTTGGCAGTGCCAATCATCCCAATCCGTTTGGATATGGTGGCAACGCTGGTGGCGGCATTCAGATCAGTTCAGGTGGACCAAAGCTCGACCTGTTCATGAACAATGTCTATATGAACGGCGACCAGTCACATCCTCAGCCGTTTGGTGTCAGCCTGACTGCCAACAATTCAGATCTTAACGTCAACATGAACAACGTCTTTACGAATGGAAACGGCACTGGTATTCAGTTGAGTGAATACAGCCGACAGTTGACGGCAAACATGAACTTTGTTCGGGCCGACAACAACGCTGGCGTCGGTATCCAAGTCCAGGGGACGGGTGGATCGATCTCGATCACGGGCGACAATGTCGCGGCGAAGGGGAATGGTTCGGACAACCTGCAGATTGGTACTGCGGCCGCACCGATCGTCACGTCGACTGTCGGAGTCACGTTCAACGATTCAAATTTCACGAACAGCGTAACGGGTTCGGGTGTCGTATTCAGTCAATCGGGTGGCGCTGGCACGCTTAACCTCACTAATACTTATGTGTTTGGTAACGGAAGTAACGGACTGGGAATCTATGCCACGAACGGAGCGTTGATGAACGCCAACGTGACAACCAATCTGACGGATAGCCTGGGCAACAACCTGTATGGACAAATGCAGGGTAACCAGGGCGATGCATTCCACGTCGAAGGCTCATCAGCTTCCACCGTCAACCTGTACGTCAATCAGACCGATGCGTCCGGCAGCGGTGGTAATGGACTGTACTACAAGTTAGGTCAGGACTCGTTATTCAATGTCGTGTTCCTGAACAGCAGGCTGGATAACAGCGGCCAAAGTGCCGTGCACGGGGAAATTGACAGTAACGCCGTCGTGAATCTGTTCTTCGACAACACGACGGGACGGAACTCGGGTGCAGACGGGTTCTACCTGAAAGCAACCGGCAACTCGTTTGCCAACATGGAAGTCGACCATGGTAGCTTTGCCAACAGCAGTACAAGCGGCGAAGGTTACAGTGCGATCAATATCTTCTCAGACAACTCGACGATTACCTTGCTGTCGAACCTGACACCGGGCAACAATATCCAGCCAAATGGTCTTGTTGGCACCGAGGCATACGGGCTCAAACTGGATTTGAGAAACAACAGCCTCTTCAACGGCAACATCTACAACAGCAACTTCTCGGATACGCTGGTGGATGCAGTGAATGTCAATGTCGTGTCTGGCTCAACCGCCAACTTGACGTTGATCAATACACCAGGGGAACGAAGTGGATTTGACGGGTTTGTTGCGAATGTCGACAACGCCCAACTCTCGACAAGCTTTACGAACAGCAACTTTGACAGCAGCGGTCGTGACGGCATGCACTTTACCGTCAGCAACGGCGGAACATTGGTGTCGCTGTTCAATAACGGCAGCAGCTTCAACAATAGCGGTCGGGACGGCATCTACGGCAGTGTGACGGGCGCGAATTCGTCGGCAAGCATCGGCCTGATGAACGGCAGTGACATCAACAACAGCGGTCAACACGGCATCGACTTCATCGTGGATGCAGGTACTTTGAATATCGCAGCCTATAGTACGTCGATCTCGAACAGTGGTCAGGGCAAGATTGAGGGGAGCGGGGTATTGGGAGTTGTTAACAACGCCGGTGCTGTGCGACTCGACTTCGCCAACGCCGCGATCAACAATAACCTCGATAACGGTGTGTTCGTGACAACGACGACGGGTTCGATTCTCGAAGCCTCGTTCAACCTCGGGTCTGTCAGCAACAACGGCACAACGGGCCTCTCACTACATGGCAACGATGGTATCCAGTTGAATATCTCTGACTCGCCATATAGCTCGCTACAGGTCTACAACGGTACGACGATCAACGGAAACGGCAACGACGGCATCTCAATCCTGGCCTCGAATCAAACGAACTTCGTCGGATCACTCGGAACCGACTTGTACGGAACGCCAGTCGATACCGGGATTTCGATCTTGAACAACGGAACCGCACCACCACCGTTCGTCGGCACCCGAGCCGGTGTAAATGTCACGACCGAATCGCAATCACTGGTTAATCTGAAGGTGGACGGAGCGACGATCGGCAATACCACCGCATTGAAAACGCAGCAGATCGGCATCCTGTTTGAAGCAAACACGGGTGGTGCTTTGAACATGCCTCTCACTTCAGCCAACCTGTCTAACAATGGTTCTGATGCAATTAACGGTACTGTGACCGGACCAGGATCGATTGCAGACATCACCTTGAACAACGTCACTGGTAACACCAGTGGGGCAATCGGAGCCATCTTTAACATTAATGGCGGCGGCCAACTGAATGTCATCAGCGACATCACAAATGTCATTCCATCATCCTTCTCGCAGAACGGTGGATCGGGCATCCTGGTCCAGGTTGACGGAGCCAACAGTATGGCCAACTTCGACCTGGCTTCGATCAGCCTGAACAACAACGGAACATCATTCGGTGGACAAGGATTTAACGGACTTGCCACGAATGGCGGAAGCTTGAACGTCTGTCTCGAATCGGCATCGATCAACAGTAACGCTAACCAGGGTATACTGATTAACGCCTTGAACGCCAACTCGGTCGCCAACTTCAACGTGCAAACGTCAACGATCGACACCAACGGCAGCCAAGGCCTGTCGATTAACGTTCAGGATCAGGCGGTCGTCAACTATCGTTCGCAAAACAATACGTATGACGGCAACGGAACAAACGGCAAGCTGGATGGAATCCAGGTGACGGCGATCGGTAACGGTCCTGCCGATTCGGCCACAGCTCGCTTGCTCTTCAGTACCGACACGATCAACAGTAACAAGGGAAATGGCCTCTCGTTAACCGCCCAGAACGGCGCTACACTGACGACCATCATCGAAAACGGTGGTTCGATCTCAAACAACGGCGGCTACGGTATCCTGACCAGTGCAACAGGAGCAAACACCAGTTTCAACCTGCTCATGGATGGTACGACCACAATTGCGGGCAACAAATCTGGCTCGTTCAGCCCTTACGTGTTTGCGAACTTGAAACAGATCGTGCTGGATATCACGGGCTCGGCTAGCAACAGCACCACTGACGGCATCCACGTCGACTTGCAGAACATCACAAATGCTGTGGTCTCCATCCAGGGACCGGGAATCATCGACAACAATGCGGGTGACGGCATCAACGTCAACATGCAGAACATCGGTAACGGCTCGTTGTTGATCAACGGAGTCACCGCGATCGACAACAACAAGCTGGACGGTATTCACGTCAACTTCAACTCGGTGGCCAACGGTGCCATCCAGATCGAAGGCCCGACAGACGTCAGCGGCAATGGAAATGACGGGATTAACATCACCCTGCTCAACACCAACCTTGTCAATAACTTGAACTTTGGTGGTGCGACGATCGTTGGCCTGACACTGACCGACAACCTTGCCTCACCTTTGGGTGGTTGCCTGCCAGCTCCGGTAACAGTCGCCCTGAATTCGCTGGGCAATGTTCCAGTCAACGCGTTAACAATCGACAATATTACGGCATCCGGTAACGCAGGTGACGGAATCCTGATCACTGGAACCAACTCGAATATCGCAGCCAACGGATCGTTCATTACCAATAACATCGTCTCTGGCAATACCAGCAACATCGTCACTGGCAGCGGTGGTGATGGCTTGCATTTGAACTTCCACTCCGTCACAGCAGATGGCCTGGTTATCTCGAACAACGGATTCCAAAGCAATGCGGGCAACGGAATCAACCTGGAGCTGTTCAATTCGCCGATCAATAACCTGACGATTACAAACAATAACGGCGGGATCAACGGTGTCGCCGGAACGTTGAACTTCAATTACACCGCCAACGGCCCACTCAATGATATGACGAACACCTCCACGGCGGGAATCAATATTGCGAATGTTACACTCAACCTTGCCCCGTCCCATCAGTACTGGCGTGCAGATCAAACATTTACTCCGATCGGAACATATGCATTCTTCCCTGCCGCACCAACGGACGTGACGGTTGGATTGGACTCGGTTAATGGCGTTGCCGTCACACCCGGTAATTACCCTGTTCAAGACACGAGTGGGAATGTACTTCCTTACGGTGGTGTTCCTGTCGACTCGCAAATATTGAGCTTTGGGTTCAACAACTTTACACCAGCGGCGTTTGCATTCGATTACTTCCTGGCTCACGGTCAGAACAGTGCCTTTGGAAACACAATCAACACATCAATTGTGGGCTCGACTGGCACTGTTACACTGACAGACGGTCGGAAGGTCAGCGGTGTGATAAAGAATATCGGTGGATTTGACCAACTCCAGATCAACCAGGCACTTGCCGCAAGTGTACCCGGCATCTCCTCGAACGGACTCGATGGAATCCGGTTTAACCTCAACAATTCGAGCCTTACGAACCTGAACGTCAGTAATAACACGATTAACAGTAACGGAACCAGTGCCACCCCAGGTGCAATCGGTCACGGGATCGAATTCACCGGTGCCACGGGGGCTGTCGTCAACAGCGACATTACCAACGCCGTGTTCAACGCGAACACAATCAACAGCAACACCGGCGATGGCATTCGGTTAGTCAACCCAACAACTGTTGGTAACACCATCAGTGCCGTGTTCTCGGGCAATACCATCGACCTGAATAAGGGGACGGGGATCAACCTGTCGCTCGTTAACGGAGCTCAGAATCTGAAAGCAAGCTTCGCGTCAAACACGATCTCGCAGAACGTCGCCGGCCCAGGTGTTAATATCCAACTAGCTGACAACCGGAATATGACCGGCGGGTTCGATAGCAACGTGATTAATTCCAACGGTGCCCAGGGCGTGAATATCGTCATGGGGGTCAACGGTGTACTGACCAGTAACTTCACCGGAAACGTGATCAACGGAAACAAGAGCGATGGAATCAACATCAGCTTGAATACCGGTGGCCACTTCGAAGGGGCTCAGTTCTACGGCAATACAATCGGAACAACAGCTTCGCGGAACGGTGGATTGGGTGTTCGGTTGACGGTGCCTGACCAGGCTTCGTTTAACTGGAACCTGGGTGACACGACTCAGGCCGCGAACCTGATCACTGGAAATACGAATGCCGGTGTCGGCATCACGATGACTGGTGCATCTACGGGTACACTGAATATTGCGAATTCCACATTCAGCAATACGGTCAAGGGAGCTGACCAGAACTTCAACGGCGAAGGCCTGAACGTGAACCAGCAGGGAAGCTCAGTTCTGACCGGTGGTATCGTTGAGTCTAATTTCACTAACAACGCAGGCGACGGTGCTCTAATGACCGTTACTGGAAATGATGCAGGAGTCTATGCTCAACTCAACAACTTCACAGTTGGGGGTGCGACTACGGCTCTCGGTAACAGCTTCTCGAACAACGGAGGTAATGGCCTCGAATTCTTCAGGACTGCCGACGGTCAAATCAACAATGTGACAATCCAGAACAGCGTTTTTGACAGCAACACACAAAACGGCCTGGTCATCAGGGCTGCTAACCAGTTCCGAACAGACACCTACACAATCAACAATAACGATCTGTCCCAAAACGGCCAGAATGGCTTGCTGTTCGACCAACGTGCAGATGCCAACATCCAGGCGAACATGAACCTGAACACGTTCCTCAACAACGGAGCAAACGGTATTCGATTGATTGAACAATTCAATGCAGTCGTTGACGAGCGTGCTCTGTCGGGAACATGGACGCAAAATATGATCCTGAATAACAAGGGAAGTGGTATCGAACTTAACGGCCAAGTAAACGGCCTCGTTATCGGAGATCCGACAAACACGAATCTGGGTAACGTGATCTCACTAAACGCACTTAATGGTATTGAGGACACCGGACCAACAGGGCTCGCAGGACTTACGATTGGCAGCAATATGATTACCCAAAACGGCACGCTGGCGAACCTGAATACAGCCGCCGAAAACGCAGCGATCCTGATAAACATTACACCGTCTAATTCGAACTCGATATCCAGTACGGTCGTTGTTGAAAACAACATCATCGACAACAACTTCGGCGATGGCGTTCAATACCAGATGGGACAAGGATTCAGCGGATTCCAATCGTCAATTGCGATTCATGACAACACGATCACAAATAACTTTGGTCGCGGCATTAACCTGATTAACCGGACAGACAACTACACGCAGGCCGACATCTACAACAACTTTATCTCCGCCAACAAACTGGAAGGGATCTATGTTGTTAACACCTCATCATCTGACCAGGCAATCTGGGCATCGAGCACGACACCGCTTCTTGCTGATGGTGGAATCAGTCGTAGACCAATCCTCGAACTTCGAGTCGTAAACAACCAGGTTATCGGAAACGGACTTAACAGTGGACTCGGTGGAACTGGCCTGGTCATCCGAGTCGGAACCAGCGACGGCGGGTTTGGACCGAGCTTTGCTGGCGGCTTTGCAAGCGGTGGCACTCAACTTGCCGAAGGGGGAAGCCCGTTCGGGCTATCCTCGGGCATGGGTGGTGTGACGGCTGTTGTTGACGACAACCGGTTCGGTGGAAACTTCGGAAACGACGTTCTGTTCCACTCGTTCGTCTCAACCGTCACTCCGATCACCGCAGCAGGAACGTGGGATAATACCCAATATACGGTTACTGCTTATCAGAGCGATCCACTGTCTCGATTCGACCTCTACTTCCGAGCGAACATCACCGATGCAAACTCGGTCGATACAAACGGCTACTCGATCGGTGCCTTTGGACAACGAAACCCAGCATTGGCTGCGTTCTACAACGACGCAGATGGGGTCTTCAAGTCGCGTCTCAACACCATCGCTGCTCCGAATATCGCTGGTCCATTCAACAGTGCGTCACGGGCACGAAACGCAACGAGACTTGCAGCTCGCATTCCGTTCTACAGTGCACCGAACGTTGGACCAGGCCTCAACCAACTGTACCCAGGTATGGGAGCCAGCACATGGCGTGTTAGTTCCGACAGCCAGAATATCTTCCCGCTGGATACCAACCCGTATACTACCACCAACGACGCCAACGGCTACTACCTGCCGTTCGTCGGAAACAACGGCGAACTGCCATTCGGTTACGGAACCTTCTGATCAACCGCCAATCGAGCAACCCGCTCGGTTGGCTGACCAGATCACCTGATGACGAATCAAGGCACCGTCCCAGCACTTTGGGACGGTGCTTTTTGTTATGAGCTTCCGACTCCCAAGCCCCTGCTTGGGAACCCCGCCTAGATACTCCGCGTCATCGGCGGCCAATCAGCTTTCAACCTGTTGAGCAAACGCGTAATTCGATAAGCACAGCTTGGAGCTTTTGCGACGAACTCCCCTCACTCTAATGGCAACAGCTTGATATTCTTATACCAGCAATCGCTGCCGTGATCTTGCAACCCGAAATACCCACGGCGAGGATGAGTCTTATAAGCCACGTCGAACTTGTGCATTGTCCCGTCAGGACGCTTGTTCGGTTCTGGCCATTCATCAAAGTCGATTTGATTGACTTTCTCACCATTCAATTCGATTTCAAGTCGGTTGCGGTCGCTGGTAATCAGGATCTGGTTCCATTCACCGACAGGCTTCATCGCGTTTTTCGTCGGCTTGACCAGATCGTAAATTGCACCGGTATCATGAAACCCTGCCGTCGTTGTGTCATCGATTGCGATTTCAATTCCGTTAAAACCGACATCCTTTCCAGGTCGAGGAGTCAACGGAAACGTTCTCACAAAAACACCACTGTTACACTTCTTCGAAATCCTGAATTCGAGTGATAGCTTGTAGTTCTCCCATACCTTCTCATGAACCAGCATATAGTCGCACGGATGCGGATTGAGGCTTCCGCCTTGAACGTGTGAGTCCGCCAGAGGCTTTTCCTTGGGTGACATCCAGCCCTTGGAGGTTTGACCGTCAAATAACAAAATCCAGCCGTCTTGTTTTTCTTTTTCAGTGAGGACGTTGTCGGCAGCAATCGAGAAATTCCCTGTCACGAGCGCGAAGATGATGACTAGTACGCAACTACGCATTTATGAACTCCGAATTAAGTGAAGACTCGTGAAGCATGACACGAAGTCGACGAAGGTCGCAATTGATCTGAAAGCCGACCTCCCCTGCGGAGGTGGGGGCGAGAGACGACTTTGATTCAACACCTCAAAGTGTCCAACCGGCCCGATACTCTTTATGGACAAATTGATTCAATTCGGGTGCGTTCTTCACCTTCAGACTATCACTGTCCCATTCCAACCGATTACCAGGTGCACGCAACGACAAGACGCCCAACAAGACTGTTTCCGTCATCGGACCGGCATAGTCAAAGTTGTCCACAGGACGCTTGCCACCTTTTAATGCTTGATACCACTCTTCGTAGTGGCCTGGGGATCGCTCAATTGTCTTGGGCACCGTCTGGGCTTGCTCCAACAACGACCCCGGCAGAAGCTGAGGCATGCCACCGTGAGACGAGTGAAACATTTTTCCTTTACTCCCCACGTACAAGACACCGTTATCAGGAAGACGCTGACCGGCCGTCATCTCACTTGGAGTGGGCGGCATCAAACCACCGTCATACCAGGTCATTTTGACCGGCGGCAATTTGCCCCTTGCCGGGAATTCATAAGTGATAATGGCCGCAATCGGATAGCTGTCAAAGTTGGGTTTGTTCTGGTCAATCAACGATCCATCAAGAGTGGTTCTCGCTTCGACCGTCGTCGGGGCACCAAGATTCAAGGCCCAGACGGGATGGTCAATGATATGACAGCCCATGTCACCGAGCGCACCCGTTCCGTAATCCCACCAGCCTCGCCAATGATGCGGCGCATACGCCGGGTGATAGGGCCTTTCACGGGCTGGACCCAGCCACAAATTCCAATCCAATGTCGCGGGGACTGGAGGAGTATCCGTCGGGCGAGCGATCCCCTGTTTCCACAAGCGCCCCGCTCGGTCTGACCAGACATGCACCTCGCGAACGTCGCCGATAATCCCCGCTTGAATCCATTCATTCGTCAGTCGCGACCCTTCCGATGCGTGCCCCTGGTTGCCCATGGAAGTCACTACCCCAGCCTTTTTCGCCGCCAGAGTCAGCTCCCGACATTCGAGCAAAGTATGCGTGAGCGGCTTCTGCACATAAACATGTTTGCCAGCTTTGATCGCTGCCATGGCCGCAACACCATGAATATGGTCAGGAGTCCCCACCGTAACCGCATCAATGTTCTTCGCTTCCTTGTCGATCATCTCTCGAAAATCTTTGTACCGCCTGGCATTCGGATGTGCATTGAAAGTTCCGGCAGCACGAGTCTCATCGACGTCGCACAACGCGATAAAGTTGGCTCCCAGTTTGGTGACTGTGGCAATGTCTCCGCCTCCCATTCCACCACAACCGATTCCTGCAATGTTCGGGCGTTCGGATGGTGCCGTTTGCCCCGGACCACCAAGCACATGCCGTGGAACAATCATAAAACTGAACGCCGTCGATGCTGCCGCGGCAGATGTTGCCAAGAACTTGCGACGCGAAGACGGCGTGGCGGCTGGCGAAGTACTCATTCCGTTCGTCATCAGGATTCTCCAGATCTCAAAAGTTGTTAATTCACAGATTCGAAATAGATTTGCGTGATGCCATTTGTACCGACGAAGGAAGCCCTACGATAACGGCCTCGGCCCCGGTCAATCAACCAACGCTGATGTGAAATGATCCGTTCGACGACCAACTGCGTTATGAAGAACCGAGGCTATGGTTATGTCAATCTTCTAAATTAATGTGCCACTGCTTGACCGGCAGAGGGAGAAGACACTGCTTCGCTGAAGACTCCGAAGCAGTGGCACAGAATCTTCTGTAAATTGGGAAGGAAGTAGAAAAACATGTGGGAATTACTTTGGAAAGTCGCACACGAGAAATCGATTGGAATCATGATTGGTGCAGCCTTTGCGATCTTCACAGCGTGGCTCGCATCATGGTGGCGGCGACGGCGTGAGATGCGAGAAATCCATCACGGACAACAGTTCCAACAGTTGGAATTCATCTATGCTTTTGTATCAACAGGTAACGATGGCCGTCGTCGGCTGGTGGTGCGAATGATCGGATGTTTGCCGCTCAACTTGTTTGTCGCCAAGGATGCAATTCGTTCGCATCTGCTGGGGCTGACTCGCGATTCGGTTGAAGATGAATTGAACTCGGTTCTCGCGATGGAAGGGAAACTGGGATCATTCGTATTGCGCGAGCTGCACGGACACCTGAGAACCTTGCTGAAGGAATCAGGGAATCGACGTGAGTGGTGGGTGATGGCTCCGATTCTCGAAACCTATCGCCCCCTGCAATATGTTGCGCCGACAGTTCTATTGATACGCAAAGACGATTTAGAGCTATTTGATTCATTCGAATCGTGTCAGGACATCCTGGTTCATCACGGTTCAGACGCCGCAAAAATCCTGACATTGATGGAGGTCTATCGCAAATTTGTTGTCCAGCAACAGACGCTTGCCAAGGCTCGTCGCGAAGGACGTTCTACCCAGTATCTGGAAGAAATGTGGATGCTCGATCTTTGTCTATCGACAAACTTCGTTGAGCCGACCAGCGACGAAGTCGAAGAGGGAAGCCTAAAGCCGTTCCGGCTTCCGCCATGGGATCGGTTTGAACCGACGCTCAAATCCTTGGGGCTGAATGTTTCAACCCAGGTAGAAAGAACAGAGAGTCTGATTTCGAATGCCACGTAACAGTCTCAAGTCCATTATTGTCGCATAGTCGATGACAATAACGTTCATATCACTGACAAGTCGGGATAGACTTCAAAGCGAGTCTATCCCGCTTGCTTCATTTTTTTGCCAGTTCGTCACATCGCTCGAACAGCGTCTGGGTTTTGACAATGCTGCTATGTTCGGGAAATGTGTGGAACGCGTAGATCAAAATACTCTCGCGACTCACTTCCGTTCGAATCAAGCTGAGTGGACCTGGAAGTAATCGGTTAACGGCAGGAAGTCTAACAGACAAGTCGGCGCGGCCGAGGTCCTGCTCCAGTTCCTCGTTCATCCGTAAAAAGATGTCCAGATGCAATCGTTCAAGTTGACAACTCATATCATAACGCAGGCCTGAATCAAATTCCGCTGATTCGGTTCGACATCCACGTAAACGATAGTCGACAATCCGACTGAATGTCGGCAGCGATTCGTGGTGATCCATGATCACTTCGGTCATTGCGTTACATTCCGTCTGCAAAGCCAGAACATGGCCCGACGCATTCAATCGAACGTCAAGACGCATGTGCGAATTCGTCAGCGTCAGTCCACAATGACGATCAAACAGTTCCGGGTGCAGCGCGCGGCAATATGTGCGAAGCACAAGATCTGAAACGTCGGGTCTAACGAACTGAACCGCCATGATTGCCCTCATGAAACCAATGTCGATAGGACATTGTAAGAACCGTCATGGGGCCTTCGCCATTCAAAGACTTCTTGATTTTTTGAAATCGTAGAATAGATCAGTAATACCGACGAAGTACGCTTTCAATTCTGCTGAGCTTGCGTTCTATTGCGTGATCCAGGGCCATCACAAGTGCTCATGCAATTGCCTGCATTTCTGCCTGCCCCTTACGGTGACAAAAATCTCCAAACGTTTCGCCACTGGACCGATTCGCTTTATAAAAGCGGAGAGCGACGGCCAATGTCGATGCAACGCTTTCCTGTGGAACTGCGTCTTTATAGATGTATGCCAGTCGGGTTCCCTGAACATTGCCACCGAGATAAATCGTATATTTTCCCGCCGCCCCGCCGACCCCAGCTTGCTTTCCGACTAATCCGATATCTGGCGTGTAGGGTCGGGCACATCCGTTCGGACAACCTGTCATATGGACAGAAATCCGATCGTGCTGGATGCCCAGTTTGGCCATTTCGATATCAAGTTCATCAATGATACCGGGCAACGCTCTCTCTGATTCGGTGATCGACAGGCCGCACGTTGGAAATGCGGGACATGCAATAGAGTAACGACGCAACAAAGTTAACTCATGATCTTGCTTGATCCCGTGATCAACAAGAATCTTGATGATGTCGGATTTATCCTGCGGCTTGATGTCGCACAGAATCACCGACTGAAGAGCCGTCAACCGCGTCGCCATTCCATACTTCTTAAGCAAGACACGCAAGCCGCTCTTGATCCGCAGTTCCCCTTCGTCCTTGATCCGGCCACACTCGATGTTGATCCCAAGAAACAGGTTCCCGTCCCCCTGCTCGTGCCAGCCAATATGATCGTCGACATCCGTCACATCGATCGGATGTGGCGCTGGCAACTTGTGGCCATAATACTCTTCGACCTTGGCTTTGAACCATTCCAAGCCATGATTGTGAATGGTGTACTTCAATCGAGCCACCTTGCGGTCTTCACGGTTCCCAAAGTCTCGTTGAACTTTGACGATCGCTTCCGCCACACCCACAACTTGCTCAGGCTTTACAAACGTTAACCTTCGAGCAATCGCCACGAATGTCTTTTCGGCACTCGGTGTTTTTCCTTGTCCACCGCCGACCAGCACGTTGTAGCCAACGATGCGGTCTTCTTCGACAACCGCCAGAAAACCGAGATCCTGTGTGTAAATATCGACGCAGTTGTCTTCAGGAAGCGCAATCGCCGTTTTGAATTTTCTAGGCAGATAGACGGTCCCATAGATCGGCTCGTCAACCGGCTTGAATTCGGCAACGTTTGTCTTTTCCCCCGCTTCGTCGGTTAACCAGATTTCGTGATAGGCTGTGGTACGAGGTTTCAAGTGTTCGGCGATTGCATCAGCCATCGCTTGCATCTGGTCACGAACAGGGTTGTTCTTGATTGGTGCCGGGCAGCACATCACGTTACGTTCAACGTCGCCGCAAGCGGCGAGTGTTGTCAGCAACGTGTCGTTAATTTTCCGCACGGCCAACTTCAAATTACTCTTCATCACACCATGAAGCTGAAAACCCTGCCTGGTCGTGACGCGCAAGGTCCCATTCCCGAATTCATCACAGATATCCAGATGATCGAGGAATTGTTTTGCAGAAACCTTACCGCCTGGAATCCGCGTCCGCACCATGAAAATGTATTGCTTGCCTTTGGCCGTCCCATCGGCATTTTTGGCTTTGCGAGAATCGCGATCGTCCTGCTGATAAATCCCGTGATTCTTAATCAAATGTTCCGAGTCTTTGCCAAACTCGTGGTCGTTCAAAAGCTCTTCGGCGAGCGTCCCTCTGAGCTGGCGGCTACCTTCTTTGATCTCTTCAACATGACTGCGTTTCACTTCATCTGCCATTACTCAACGCTCCAACTCAATTCGAGAGATTTTTCATCCTGCCGACAGACTGCGGAGAACAGCTTCGCGTTCATTCGGACAACAATCGGCAGCCGAAGTATACAGGCGAGAACAACTTCGACCAAGGCTTGTGTTTCAATCATCTATGTGATTGATGCGCGGCCCAGAGCTCATCACAAGCCAGACACATTCTGCACAAACATGGTTCGCCACTAAACGATGGGACCAACCGTTTCGTTCTCCGATTCCTTCGTACAACTAACGTTTGATTTCTTTGTGCGGCGCGAAGATTTTGCATCGATCGCGCAAGGGCGGCGTGACGCAACGAACTGAGGATGGGATGTTTGCGCTGCGGCGGCGGAAATGCTTTTGGAACAAAAGGCCTCGATGATGGGTGCCACGGTTTTACCGTCTTCGGTAAGGCCGTGCTCTTCGAACGCGTTATCGGCACTATGAAGACACGGCCTTGTCGAAGACTCCAGAGAGGCTTCGCCTCAGACCAAAGTCACCCTCTCGCTCTGCGAGAGGATCGCCGAATTGCAGCAGACCTCGACTGGCATCTGAAAGCCCCGGAGGATCACAAGGCAATTGGCAATTCGGCTTTCTTCTCGGCGGAGCGAGAAGGCGACTTTTGGAGAAGTCCTGAAACTTGACTCAGAAAGTCAACTTCCTCATAAGACGAAGTCTAAAACCGTGGCACCCCGAGATTCGACCGCAATGGCACACATCAGCACGACAATACTGCTCGCCCCCAGACTCGCCCACCAATGGGTTAGGGGCGAAGCCCGCGCTGTCTCCTTCGTGGAGGTCTGATTATCGCCGCCTGCAAATTTCGACCGAATCGAGTGAGATTCGCGGGAGCTTGGGGACGAGAACATCAGCAAGCGGATTGTGATTCAACTTTTGGGAATCAAAGAAAAAAACAACCCTCACACTTACGTGTGAGGGTTATTAAAATGCCCGGCAATGACCTACTTTCACGCTGGTCGGCACTATCATCGGCCGCAAGA
>CAIVEI010000188.1 GCA_903904835.1 uncultured Schlesneria sp.
AACGACGGATGAGTCTGGAATCCCTTCGGGATTCGAAAATTGTCGACGCGATCAATTCCGGTGGCGTCGCTCCGCTCAGCCACCGGCTAATCGCTTTAATGCCTCCGGCATAAGGAGAAACAAGCATTTTGCGAACACTTCGTCGACCGACGAAAAATCCTTCACGGCGTTGCCCTTACAGGGCAACGCCGTTTTTTGTGAATGTGACCCAGGGCGGCGCTCGCGGACGAGCTTGCCCCTTGGGCTGGTATCCGTTCCCCTTTCAGGGGAAAGCGACGGAAGGGATACCCCGCCGAAGGAACGTGTCAGGTACAATTGCAATGTACTTTTGGCCCCTCGCGCGTCACGTTGATATTCAGCCACATGTTTTCTCGTTATTTTTCGTGAAAAAACTCACTGATGAGTTCTTCGTACGACGTTACTGATCTTCTGCCTCCATTTATTAATCTGCGCACGATAAACTTGGACCAGCGTTTGCGATCCGCAACTGAGCCAGCGGACTGATTGACAAGTTTGGAATTCGAACGGCAAACCGATGGCGGGGTCACCTCCGTTCTCGTTCCAAATCTTTTAGAGCAAAAAGAAGAATCAACTATGAACACCCCTGTCGAACAACCTCAAACGACGAGAAGCCGTTTTGGGGGTCTCAGCCGCCGGGCAAGACTCACGTTCATTCTGGTCGGGGCAGTCCTGGCAGGAGCGGCATTCATCGTCGTTGCGCAGCCCTGGGGACCTGGCCCAAACGGACCCTGGTCTGCAGCCGATCATGATCGCGATGGAATTGTCTACCGAAATGAGATGGAGTCGTTCGGTCGCTCTAAACCTCACCGTGACGTGAATCGACTTCTATTTCATTTCGATGCTGCGGATACAAACAAAGATGGTCAAGTCAATCAAGCAGAAATCGATGCCTACGGAAAAGATATTGGCAGCCGAGATCCCATCAATCACCCCAATGGAAGGTAAGCTCCGTATGAGAGATGGGGGCAGAGCACGTTCGGTCCTGTGAGGTTTTTCGGCTGCCGAAGAACTGCGCACCAACCGATTTTTAACGCGGCAGTTTCGACACAATTGCGCCTCGAGCTTAGAGCGTTGCATCAACAATTGAAGCTGGCGGAATGACGAACATGCGGTGTCCACAAGCCCCGTTGTTCGACGTTGACGGCGTTCTTCGTAGGCAAAGTCCGATCGGTTCGACCGGCTCGCAACAAAAATCCACGCCCGAGAATCATCTCTGTCCCGGCGGGACTACAGCAATCAGCCGGTGGATTGAGCGTCAGCGACACCACCGGAAACGGGGTTCTCAAAGAATGAATTGCATCCCTGAGGGATGCCAGATCGCCGTTACGCGGTGATCGTTCAATCGTATTGTGATCAAAAGTCTTCGACCGCTGGACTTGGCACGAACGACATTGATTTTGACGCGAGAGTCTTCGGTACGATATGCTTGCACTGTACAGGGAGTCGAGAGAATAGCATCGAGACCACTCGAACGACATTCGAGTTTCCATGACCGTCGGTGGTCTTACAAAGGATTTTTTTATCGTGCTCGCGAGTCTTCCCCCCGAATTAGAAGCCTTCATTCAATCTGAAGTGGCAAGCGGCAAGTATGCGACTGCGGATGAAGCAGTCTCGGAAGCGGTTCGCCTATTACAGGAACGTGAGCAGCACCTTGCGTGCCTCAAAAGCGATCTTGATGAAGGGTTAACGGCCTTCGAAAAGGGTGAAGTCGTCGTCATCCGAACGGAGGGAGATCGGCAGGCACTGATCGACGATATCTCCCGACGCGGTCGCGAACGATTGCAAATCTCGCGTGGCGGAAACACTTGATGACGTGGAGTCTGACAGCCCCGGCGAAAGACGACCTGGACGACATCTGGTGGTATATTGCTCAAGATGATGTCAAAGCTGCAGACAGAATGATCTCGCGCCTGGTTGCACGATTTGACATGCTTGCTCACCAGCCGCAGATCGGTGAAGCGTGCCCGGAATTGGCCGCCAATCTGAGAAATTTTCCGGTTCGTCCTTATGTGATCTATTACGCCGTTGAAGTTGGCGAAGTTGCAATCATCCGCGTACTCCACGGACCCCGCGACTCCCGTCGTTTGTTCTGACGATCATTGCCGATGCTAGCAGCATCGGAGGCGGTAGCACGAAGCCACGACGGTCAACATCGATATCACATCCCCAAACAAACTCTGGATCTCTTGCGGAACAGGTAGCGGATCGGCCATCAATTCTGAGGTGTTCAGATCCCCCCAAAAGGTGGCAATCGAGGGGAAACGGTGCGCTCATTCTCAAGCCTATCATTAATTAAGAATGAGGAGGCCGCGCAACCAATGCATCACCCGCTTTCGAAATCACCCAAAACGTTCCCAGTCCTCTGAACTCTCTCCGGTTTCGCCCGTACGCAGATCCGCGCACGCTCTCATCGCTGGAATACCGAGCCGTATGTTTGGCGATTTCCAACACCGAATTTGGCGATTCGTCTGTTCGACAAAAGTTATGTCCCCCAAGTTCTACTCATCGGCGGATTGTCTCCGTTGCTGGTTTCGCTTCTAGCCGCCGCCGCACCAGGTTTGATTACAAAATTGGTATCTGTTTTTTTCGATTTTTCTCGATCCGGAGAGAAATATGCGGTGTTTAGTTTTTTAGTTGCTGGAACGTAACCGTCGTATTCAGGAAATCCCATGAAGGAAATAGCCCTCATTCTCGCTTTATGTTTTCTGTCGTTAAACATTGCAGAGCTATGCGTAAGCTCCCGCGATTTGTGTGACATGGTCCACGAAAACGCCGATGCCAAGCGACGCGCAGAGTTGAGTCACCAACACTGGCAGGAATCAGCAAGTCGACAGAAAGCCGCAGCAAAATCGTAAAGTCGTTGTAAAACGGGTCGACAGCCAGGCGTTTGCATGTTTGATGAATCATCTGGCGAAGAAAGCGAGACAAGTCCAAGACGTTAGGAATTGCTGTTGTCGATTGTCCTTATCGGGCAGCTTCGGGGGCGAAATGTCGATTCGAGGCCGAATTAATCGACGGTTGCATCTTGCCAATCGTGGATAGTAGGGAAAAGGTCCGATCGTCGCTCCGCGAAATTCGTTTACTGAGTCGACTTCATGAGCGACAGACAAAACGCAGTCCTGTACGTTTCATTCGAAATAAGTCAAAACAGAAATCTCCATGTATGCGAAATTCCCGGTATTACCCAACGTACTTGTGTTCCCAATGATTCTCAATCGTCACGATCGAATGTAAGAGCCGTCTGCGGTAATTCTGCACGTACGGATCTGTGGGGGGCGGCCATTAATGGACGCCCCTGCCGCAATTCCCTCAAGTTTCGCCGCGATCCTCCGGCTTGTGCTCGCGAAACGTGTCCCCGTTGCTCTGAGGTTCGCAGGCGTCGCCGTTCTCGTTCCCGCAGACCAAACCTGAACCGGTGGCAGCGCTTGCATTTCATCCCTCGCTTCGAAGCTTCTGAAACCAATCGATGATGGAATTCTTCAGCAACTCGAAGTTGTTCGCTTCGAGAGAGGCCGGTTGCAAGGTGTTCATTCGTCCGAGAATTGAAAGCAATTCATCCGCCCGATGAGCGATTTCTTGAATCCTTTTATATTCAGAGAATCCGCCGCTGGAGCTCACAACGCCGGTTCCGATTGTCTGCAGCAATTCCTCCAGTTTTTTATGCTTCGTTTTCCAATGCGCGACGTACTCCCATCGATCCTCAAGCTGCTGGATCTTTGCGTCGTCCTGTACGATCGGAAAGATTCGATCCGCGAAGTTGAGATTGCGATGAATCTCAAGCAATTCGTACATGCAGTAAGGCGAGCGCAATGACTTGTCGCTCACCACCACGATTATCGCGGTCCCGCGGCCGATCTGCTGCATGAAAGCGTCGATGTCAGCTTTGTAAGCGACTTCATTTTTGTCTCGACGAACGTCGTATCCGTCGGCAATGAGGGAGGAATATAGCCGATCGACGATATCTGCCCGGCTTTCGATCCCCGTCTCATTTGCATCTCCCCAAGCGTAGGAAATGTAAATGGCTTCTGGTTTCGGCGGTCCGCTGGTTTCGCTGCGAGTTGCTTTCTTAAGCCAGGGACCGGGATCTCCCTAAAACAGATGCCTGAGACCTCGATGTTCTGGATCGTCATCGGGTTGGGAAAGCAATTCTTGCACCTTCGCAAAATGCGGGAGTTCATCGGGACTGACCCATGTCTTTCCGTCGATGCTTGCGGATTCCTCGATTCCCGTTTCGGAACGGTGCAGCTCTTGGAACATCGTTCGGAGCCGAGTAATGACCTGTTCCCGTCCGTCGCCCCAGGAAGTCAGCACGATCTCGCCGCGAGCGGGATTGTTGTCGAGGTGACGATGACAGACGACCTCGGCCAATGCGCGAATGGGGCTCAATGTCGATGAGCCCCGATCCTGCCACGAGAATTGCACCCCGTCTCGCCAATAGATCGCGCGGTCCCCAAACTCGCTGCCGATTCGTGCCATGAAGCGCTGCATGATCCCTTCATGCAAAAACCGGTGGCGATATCGGTAATAGAATGACCCCGATTCATTGACGGCGAGAAGGCGTTCCGCCAGGAGCTCGCGCAGTTGTGATCGCACGGCTTCCCTTTCCGGCAGTAATTGCGGAGCAATATAGACCGATTCACCGTCTTCTTCTCCAACCGGAAAGCAGATGGAGCACGATTCCATGAAGCTCAGAAACAGCCTCTGCTCCGCTGCCGAGAAGTTCTGGTCGTCCCAGGCCAGGTCTGCCAAATCCTGCAGCGTGAACCGGCCGTCACGCTGCTTCAATTGGCGGTAGCATTTCTCCCGGTGGAAGATTGTGTAGACTGCTTCGATGGCCCAGCGCTGATCAAGAATGATCTGATTCGCGAAAAGATCTGGGCGATAATAGACGACACCCGTGTCGTGCAGGAATTGGAGCAGAAGTTCGGGTGATGAGATCGTCCCAGGCTGCTCCTCACACAGCTCGACAAAACGTTCATAAGTCATCAATCGATTCCGCCGTTGTTCGTTCGATCTCGCTTCGTCGTCATCCTGCATTTTCCGAATCTTCTGTTTGACGCGCCAGCGTCCCTTACCGATGGCCAGGGCGTCGGGATGACGGAGAACGCCACGGATTTTGCCGCGGATGAGCGCAATCAGGGCCTCGCCATTGAGATCCGGGTGTGTTGCGCTGAACGTCATTCGTTCGGCCCCTTCCAGATTCGCAGGGGGTTCGCTCCCAATGCCATCGTCACACTTATTCTGCACGACGATCAGGGGAGAGTTTGGACTGACTGACTTCACATAGTCGATCCAGAATTGCAAAGGCCTATTGTCAAATTGCAGACCATTGGCGTCCTGATAATGCGGCTTGGCTTCCGTTGTCGTGTCCCAGACGATCAGGAAGACAGCACGGCTCTTGAGAAACAGCGAGTGCGTATTGAAATAGATATCCTGACCGCCGAAATCCCAGATATTGACTCGCACATCGTCGCCTGCGATCGCTTCGTTCCGGGCGCGGAGTTGAATGGCATGCGTCGAATTCTCATTCTCATTGAACGGTTCGTTCATCAAGAATCGGACGATGGAGGTCTTTCCGACACGACCGTTCCCCAGCAGCATCAGCTTGAGTTCGCGATCCGCTTCCGCGCCCTGTTCCAGATCGGCGAAATGTGCCCTCACAATTGGAAGGCAATTGGATTGCTCGCTCCAAAGTTCGGATGCCAGATCAACGATCATATTTCCGCGAAGATCCAGCTTGGAAAGGATCGGCAAATGGAGGAGGTCGCGGGGAAACATCGTCAGGCTGCAGCCGCTAAGATCGAGCAAGGTGAGGTTCGTCAGCGACGACAACGCCCGCGCTCCTTCGTCGCCGATCTGGTTGTATTGAAGATCGAGCGAGGTGAGGTTCGTCAGCAACGACAACGCCCGCGCTCCTTCGTCTCCGATCTGATTGAAACTAAGATTGAGCGAGGTGAGGTTCGTCAGCGACGACAACGCCCGCGCTCCTTCGTCTCCGATCTGATTGAATCTAAGATCGAGCTAGGTGAGGTTCGTCAGCAACGATAACGCCCGCGCTCCTTCGTCTCCGATCTGGTTGAAACTAAGATTGAGCGAGGTGAGGTTCGTCAGCGACGATA
>CAIVEI010000189.1 GCA_903904835.1 uncultured Schlesneria sp.
GCCCTAGCGACTTTTTTCTAAAATCGTCTCTTCCATTCTGTATTCATCCTGCCGCCGAGAATTCTGGTTTCAAAGTTCGACCGACTTCGACCATTCCTCGTAATTCATAGTGTTTTGGCGATTATTCCCCCGTTTTTTGGGGTGTTCGAGTTCGATCGAGTTCGACGCAGTTCGACCGACTTCGATCAAGTTCGTCTGTCTCTGTTTCGTGTTTTCGAACTTTCGTGCTTTCGTGATTGGTTTTCATCATTAAGTCGCGGAAAGCGAGATTATCAAGAGGATCACGAAAACACGAAAGTTCGAAAACACGAAAAAATGCAGCCTCAGTTGTGCGAGCGGTCTCCCGACCCCGCACCGACTTCACAGGGCACAAATCCCAAGCAACGAGCCCCCACGGTTCGCCGCCGGGTAAACCGCATAAAATTCATTCCAAAATGTCAAAGATCAATTGTCGTCGTCAGGTTGTGGTTTCGGTAAATCCAGGCGAGCCGGGCCGAAACGGCCAGAGAGTAGTTGATGAGAAAGTGGTAAGTAGACCAGTCTCAGAAACGAAACCGATGTCCTGATTTTTCTACTCTCGACACACTCAAAACCACTCTCCAGCCGCTTCGGCTCGGTCCTCGCGGATTCTTTCCTCTCCGCCAAACAAAATGCGACATAAAAATACAATAAAACGTATTGGTGGTCAATAGAAAAATAGAAATAATTCCTTAATGTTTGGATGGTGTTTTTCGACGTGAAAGGAATGCGGGCAATTACGGGAGTCATTGTGGAGGGCCACGAACCGCGACCGCTACAAAGCCCCTCTTGTCGACGCCGAAAATCAGGAATTGGAGTCCGACATCTGTGCCCTTGCGAGAATTGGCGAAAACGTCGTAATTTCTCACCGTCCCGATTTCCCTAGAGATTCGGCAGCGTTAAACAAACTTATGGGAATCATGACAATTCCGATTGGGCACTTTATCCCTTGATGAAGCCGATCGCGGCACCGAGCCTATTGAGAATTGACGAAGTTGACGGCGACACGCGAGAATCTGCAATCGGCTACGGCGGCGGAACGATGGTCATTTTTTCTGTTGAACGCGGAAAACCTGACGGTGGCTGAAATCCGGGAACTGTTTCCGGAGCCGGAATTCGCCGAAGCGGCAGGAGTTTTAGAAATGATCAAAGACAATCCCGACCAAATGAGCGATTATATTTCGCGACTAAAGTACAAACTGGACGAAGGTTGGAGGATTGAAAGCACCCGTGCCGAAGCGCTGAAGGAAGGGGAATTGATCGGCCAGATCGTCATTCTTCAAGAGCTTCTCGGATTGACCGAACCGGGTCGCAAGGATTTGTCGAATTATGACGCAATTCAACTTAATGACCTGTGCTCACAACTCCGCCTTCAATTGCGATCCCGGCAGTCCAATTGATTCAAATAAAAAGCGATTTTTTAATGTCTTTGATCAAAGATCTTCAGGAAACGCGACGGTTACGCAGGCGTTCTTGAAGATCAGCCGTTTGTGACTGAAGTTGCTCCAATGTCTTGCCTTCGAAATCGGAATCGGTGCTGATTGGAAGACTCAAAATCTCTTGAAGCATCCGAATCAATTCGATTTTCCCAGCAATAAGGCCCTCATTGCGCGAGGCATTCAGTTCCCATTGTCGGTCGCGGATCGCTTTTTCTCGTCCATCGTACATTGCTTTGTCTTCGGTAACTTCTGCGATCTGTGTGATTGTCTGAGTCGCGAGACGAATTGCTTCCTGTGGAAACAGCCTTAACAACTCTTCGGGTTCGTATTCATGGGCATGGAGCAGCCAATAAAGCCAACATTCCAGGAAACTCGCCGTAACCAGATCCTTCTCTTCTAAATGATATCGTCCCAACTCGATCGTGTGAATTTCTAAAGTGTCATTTAGCGTCCGTCCCGATTCCTGATCGGTGAATTGGAAGGCATGGTGGACTTTCTTCGAATCGTGCCAGAGGACTCCGTCGAGCAGACAGATGGAATACGCGGGCTTCAGCAACGCATAGTCATCGCCCGACCTCAGTTGGTCGGTATAGATTTCGCACCCGTGGAAAACGATCCGGTGGATCAATCCGCTAAAAATCGATAACTGCATTTCGACATCGTAGACCTACTTCAGAAACTGAGAGCGAGCGTAAACTCTGCGTTGAACGCGGTAAGTGGTCCTGCGAGTTTAGAAAACAAAGAATGACCCGGGAGACAGAAATGCATGAAGACGCGTACCAGTGTGAGGTCGGTTCCGACATCTTTCGGCGTGTTTGTGTCGAGCTGAATTCCACCGTCTTGGATAGCAATGCAAAATGGTCCGTGGAAATCAGGTCGGGTGGGGTCCGGTTTTCAGACGAGATTCCAGTTTCGATCAAGTCCTCCGACGAATTGCAGTTGCCCGCCGTGACATTATTCCGGCGACTTTGGGCGTATCGACAGTCTCTTCTTCTCGTCGAGCCTCGCGCGGACTTGGAGCCGACTTGGACAGCGGTGAAGCGGTCGTCACCAAATTGGGTTGGGTTCACTCCCAACCGATGTTCGCGAGAGCACGGGCAAATCTATGTTGAAGCAACCGCCGAAGCACTCGAAAAATTTGATCGAGAGAATCAGAAATACGACTCGTACCCAAAAGCGAACGAGTCAGACCAGGCGAAAAGTATGGACGCACTACAGGTGACCGGGACGAAATGATGAGACTGAAACGGAGTTGAGGTGGATGTTCTCAATCATCAACACCGACAAGTTCCTTTGTACCGTTCTCGAAACGCGTATCGCCTTGAGGACCAGGCGGTGGCTCAAAAAAACGGAAGAGTTTCGGAACACTCATTTTCGCTAATCCGCACTTATCGGGAAAAACCAGGAACTGAATCTGACGTCAATTCGTGCCTCTTTTCTGATTAGCGTTAATTAGTGGAGATTAGTATTTCAAAGCTCTTAATCAATTGGACTTTCTAATTCTCTTCGAATATCAAACGCTGTTGAACTTGGCACACGGGTATGGAAGTCAGAACGCGAAATTCGACAATTTGTCGAAAAAGCCTTTGGTTCTACTGAAGAAACAAAAGATTAAAAATGATCACACGCCCGAAGATCTTCAGTCTCTAATGAATCGACGTTTTTAGCCAGTTCTTGAGATCTTCGATTGTCTGAAAGTCGAAGAGAGCGTCGCCCAGTGCCTGGCTTTCGGCCAGGGTTAACTGGTTAATTGCCTGCTCGACGTCCCCAGGCAATTGGCCGCACCGCCGCGTCAGCATCCGTAACAGGAGCGTGATACTCCCCTGTTCGCGTCCTTTCTCCAGACCTTCTTCCAAACCTTTTTCCAAACCTTCTTCCAGCCCCTGCTCGCGTCCTTTTTCCAGACCTTCTTCAAGTCCTTCCTCTTTGGCGAGGCGTTCCACAGAAGTGATGTAAGGCATTTTCAGCTCCTTTTCGTAGGCCACGAGTTCCGATTTAAACCGTCGGTCCAAATCGGGTCGCAGATGCATCATCCAGTCTATCAGACGAAAGATCTCGCGAATCTCATCTTGATTGTAACCTGCCGAATAAAGATTTCGCACTAATTCCGTTTTCGAATTGTATCGAGATTCCGGATCGCTGGCAGTACGAAGTGCCGCAATCTGGGCACGCGCCACTTCAACGATCAGCGAACGCTGCCCGGCCCAATCGGTCTCAAGATGATCCAAGACCTTACAGACCGGAAATCGCCGATCGGTTCCATATCCGCCAAATTCAAAATGATATTCGCTTGGTCGCCAGCCCGAATTCAGATCGGTCAGGATCACGAGCGTCAACACTTCCTGTTGAAAAAGCCATTTCAGCCCGGAATTATAGAGATCGATACGAGCGATAAAGTCGGCTTCGTAGGAAGATTGAATCTCCAAATGGCACAAGATCCATTGATCGCGACCGTCGATCAGGCGGACTTTGAAAAGTAAGTCGACTTCCTGATTGCGACGCCCCGATCGTCCAATGATTTGACCAATTTCCTTGTCCAGCCATTCTTGTTCGCTCGTCCAATCAATTAAACCTGCAACGAGAGGAAAGCAGAGTTCGATGAACTCCTTCAAATGCCATCACAGGGCTTCTTTCCAAGCCCCGTCGTAGTCGCTCCCTTGCCGCTCGTGCGAACTCTCGTCGAGATATTCGTTCATGAGAAAATCAAGTTTAGAACAAGAGTACCCGTACACCGTAAATGCAGAGGGGCAGACCTGTGAACGGTTACCGCTTAAGAAATTTAGCGTTTAATTCGAATTCGAGTCGAAAAGCCTATC
Source organism: uncultured Schlesneria sp. (assembly GCA_903904835.1). Taxonomy (GTDB): domain Bacteria; phylum Planctomycetota; class Planctomycetia; order Planctomycetales; family Planctomycetaceae; genus Schlesneria. The sequence goes on from CAIVEI010000189.1 coordinate 4,274, forward strand.
AAATATCAACGTTCGTTAAACGAGTTTTTTGTATCCTTTGGGTTACGCAAAAGAACGCTGCGCGTGTCGACTAGAATTGAGGTCGAACGGTCGGCCCCTCAGGCCTTTGGGTAATTCGATTGCTGAAAAATGACCGATCCCTGCGATTCAATCGTTATTGGTATGCGCGCTCAGTCCCATTGCGAAGTCAATGTTCGGCCTTCGCCTTGGCCAGATAGGGCTGGCTGCCAGCGTTGTCAAACAGGTGTTGGTATCCCGCAGCGGTCAGCGCCATCTTCTCTTGCTTCGAAACCCACCAGAGCAACACACCAACGCTCAGGAACAGAGCCGAGATCATTCCCATCATGAACAGGATGCTGATCATGTAGGCCTTCGGCTCTGGAGCATCGGATGCTTCCAGGGCATACTTACACATCGGGCAGGCCCACGCGTTGGAAGCTTGTGCCAGAACGATTGTTGCAAACGCCATCGACTTCAGTGTGCGATTCATAAAAATAACCTCAAACATCCGAGCCAGGCCAATGGTAAAGCATCACATAGATGATAACACCCGTTACCGAGACGTAAACCCAAATCGGGAATGTTATCAACGCAATCCGACGATGCCGAGCCCAGTCCTGCTTCCAGGCTCGAAATAATGTGATCGAAGCGAGCACGGGAACGGCTGCCGCCAGAATCACATGCGTGACCAGGATCAGCAGGTAAACGATCCCAATCGCGGTTCCCTTGTGGCCAAATCGCTTGCCAGGCTCGCCGGTATAAGCATGCAAAGCGAAGTGATAGGCCAGGTAACACCCGAGGAACAGGATCGATGTGAAAAACGCAGCGATCATCGTCCGGGCATGAGCCGTCCGCTGGCCCCGTTTGATCAGCCAATAGCCAACAACCAGCATGATCCCCGCCAGGCCGTTCAGGCCCGCGTTGACCGCCGGAAGCATTGCTGCCCAGTAAGGAAGTTTGTCCACGAGTTATCGCACGCCTTCTTCAGTGGTTTTTTGGTCTGCTGTTGAGGAACTTGACGTACTAACTGTCGAAAAAGTTCCTCGGGTTCATGGAGCGGCAGCTCCTGGCAAACCGCTTGTCGCGGCTCTTGAGGAACTTGACGTTCTATATGTCGAAAAAGTTCCTCGGGTTCAAGGAGCGGTAGCTCCTGGCAAACCGCTTATAGCGGCTCTCAATGGGGCAACCTGCTTGAGTTCTTTTCGCAGTTTAGCCATTTCTTCGCCCTTCTGAGCATTAAACTTCCCGATCACTCGACCGGTTTTATCGACCAACATGATGTTGGTTGAGTGAATGATTTCAAAGCCAGGTTTGCGATCGCGGTCTTCCTCTTCCTGAACCGGCATCAGGAAGCTGCGGTGAATCAAACCATAGATTTCAGCCTGGGGTCCGGTCAGGAACTTCCAGCGACTGAAGTCAGCTCCCAGTTCCTTGCCGTAGGTTTTGAGGATTTCAGCAGTATCCCGCTGCGGGTCAACTGTCAGCGAGATAAGATTAAAATCATAGTCTTTCAATCGATCTTGAAGCTCACGCATTTCCCGGCTGACATTAGGGCAAGGACCACGACAGAAGGTGAAAATGAATGAAATAACAAATGGCTTGCCGAGTAAATCGGCTTTTGTCACCGTTTGGCCTTCGGTATCGGTGAATAAAAAGTCTTCAATTCCTTCAGGACTCCAGGGGTTTTCATCCTGCTCTTTCGTCACCTCTTGGGGTAGGAAAGTTCCATCCTTTTGAGGGATTAACTTGATCGTTTTTCCGCTTCGCCCGTCATCATCCTGAGTCTGATTCTCGGTGACCATTCTGCCGTTACGAGATTCGGATCTGGCGAGATAATTCAACCGCCACTGATACCACCCGAAAATAATTCCCGCCAGACACATGACCCAAACGATCGATCCAATCCACAATATCGAATTGGAACTTCGTGAATGGGCTGCCTGATTCTCGCTACGGGAGGTGTTGATGTCTGTGTTTGTCATATTTTTCTCAATTCGGCCGCACGACTAACGTGCATTATGAGCTGTTTGGCGACCCGTCAACCAGATGGCGATCGAAATGTAGATCACTGCTGACGCGACTGTCACGGCAAGGCAAACTGGAAACGTTGGAAGCCCTGCGACCGCATCGATGTTCGGTGTCACAAGTCGACGAAGTCCGGCCGTACCATAAGTCAAAGGATTAAGCCGAATGACCCATGAAAGCCAACCTGATTCCGGTGCCGGAAAAAATGACCCGGAAAGAAGCCACATCGGCATCAGAAATACGCTCATGATCGCATGAAATCCATGCGTCGAATCCATTGGCCAGGCAATTAAATACCCGAGTGAAGTCAGTGCAAATGCCACCAACGCAAGGTAAGCGAGCACAATCGGAAAATTGAACCACGTCAGTCCCGTGGAAATGGGAGGCGAAAGTCCAACAACCGCAAGCAACGGTCCGATTGCCAGAAATAACACGGCTTGCATGACCGCTAAGATCGTTCCGCCGAAAACCTTCCCTAATACGATGGCCAGCCGCGAAACAGGAGCCACCAGAACCCCTTGCAAAAATCCTTCGCGACGGTCTTCAATGATCGAAATGGTCGAAAAAATCGCGGTAAACATCACGATCATGACCGCGACACCGGGGAAAAAATATTCCTGATAGGAAATCCCGGCAGGTCCTCGAAACGAACCTTGCAGACCCGCTCCAAACAAGATCCAGAAAATGAACGGTTGCCCCAGAGCACCGATAATCCGCGTCCGCTGCCGAAAAAATCGGACGAGTTCACGCAATGCCAGAGTGTAGACCGCCAATCCGATGGAAGGTTGGGCGTGCGCAACGTCACCATTTGAGTCATTGATCGATTCAGAAATCGCAATCGCTTTTGACATAATCTTCTTGAATCACTCGAGCTCAAACAGGTTCGTTTTCCCAAAAACGATGCCCCGTCCGCGAAATAAAAACGTCTTCCAAGGTCGGCTTTGCCAGCGAGATCGCCGTGATCTCACTCGGAAAAGCAGTCACAATGTCTCGCAACAGTTCGTGTCCCGCGTTCCCTTCGATTCGGATCGACTCCCCTATTTGACGAGGGGTCAATTGAAAGCGATCGGTCAGTTTTTCAGCGAGCGATTTTGGGTCTGACGATTGGATCGTCAGGCAGTCCCCCCCGACTGACAGACGCAACTCGTCAGGCATTCCAATCGCAACCAGTTCTCCTTTATGCAAGATTCCCAATCGATCGCACCGATCAGCCTCTTCCATCAGATGAGTGGTTACGAGAATTGTAGTCCCTTCGTCGCGTCGCAGGCGTGACAGATACTCCCACAAATCATGGCGAGCGCCAGGGTCGAGGCCTGTGCTGGGTTCATCGAGCAACAGGATGCGAGGACGATGAAGCAAGCTTTTTGCCACTTCGACGCGGCGCTTCAGTCCGCCAGATAAAGAATCGACCAGATCTTGAGCACGGTCTTTCAAACCCAATCTGTCCAGTAGCTCGCTGATACGCGATTTCGCCGTTTGGCCGGAGAGACCATAAAGATGTGACTGATGTTTCAGGTTTTCCGTAACAGTCAACTTCCCATCCAGGCTCGGTGATTGAAACGTCACACCGATCAGTTGACGGACTGATCGAGATTCTGTGGCAACGTTCTTGCCGAGAAGAGTTGCGGTACCAGACTGGACCGGAAGAAGTGTTGCCAGCAGCCGAAATAGAGTTGTCTTCCCACCACCGTTTGGCCCGAGCAATCCAAAGATTTCGCCAGCCGCGACCGTGAAGCCGATGCCTCGCAGTGCCTCACGATCCCCGTAACGATGACGAAGATCGGAAACACGAACAGCAATGCTATCTGACATCACATCCTCAATTGGACTGGTCAGTGGTGGCCACCTTGGTGTGCAACAGCGGCTTCATGCTCTGGATAGTCATGTAGTTGCGGGATATCTTGGACGTAATAACTCGCACCGATATCCGGTCGCAACGACAGCGGAATCGCCAAGGCGATGATGGTCGTTGGGACAAGCAGCAGATACTTCCAGGCTCGCTCGAACTTCAGGTGCATAAAGTACGCCATCACGCACAATGCCTTCGCCACAGCGACGGCAAGAACGATCGCACCCAGCAAGATTTTGCTTGGCAAATGAATAATGTCGGCAACGACCGAAATCAAAGTAAACACGCACAAAGCACAAAATACTTTGAAATAGGTACTACCATGAGACTCATGATGTTCGTGATCAGACATGGCATTTGCTTTCAATTGAAAACCAACTGGTTGTTGGAGTATTTCCGATGGAGTTAACGATTTCAAACTTCGCGCGTACGATCGAAATCAGATGATATACAGCAGAGGGAACAGGAAGATCCAGACCAGGTCCACAAAGTGCCAATAGAGGCCGACGTTCTCGACAAACGTCGCGTCCTTGATACTCAGCCGATGGCCCTTCATCAGAATCACCAGAAACATATACAGTCCGATGATCACGTGAATTGCGTGAAAGCCGGTCATCAGAAAATAGTTTGAGGCAAACAGGTTTCCATAGAGAATCGGGTGGGCAGGACTGAGTCCGCTGGCGAGTGGACCGAGTTCTTTATCCTTCAACAACTCTTCGACTTTTCCATTAACTTCATCCAGGCTAACCGGATCGTATTTGCTCGATGGATTGTCTTCTTTACGGATGTCATCGAATTTCGCGTAATCGACTTTCAATGAAAGGTTGCTGCGAACGTGTTCTTTCAAACTCACATATTCTGCGCTGAGTTTTGAAAGCGCAGTCGCATCATTCAGTTGTTTAACTTCTTCAGGCGTGAGACCTTTCTCTTTTTTTTCCGTCAGTGCGGCAATCCGTGCGTCCAACGAAGATTTCTGAAGTTCACGTGTTGTCGGCACTTCTTCACGATTCTTCGCGGCTGCGATCGCTGCGTCCGCCTGCAATCGCCGATCAACCAGCTTCCCAAATTGATTAACAACTTTGTCCATGGCCTGACGGTTATTCTCGGGGATGTGACCAGGCAGGATGTCGTGCTGGAACTTGCCTGCGTATTCAAGACTCTTAATCCCCAGGAACAAACACCCGAGCAGAAGGGTGTAAAGCATGAATCGCCACGCTTTGGCATATTGATGTGAGAGCAGGCAATCATGCGAAACGACAACGAAATAGCTGGATACGATCAAGACAAACGTATTGATCCCGCCGAACGCAATGTTGATATGCGTCACATGCGTATCCGTCGGCCAGCCAAGTGATCCCATGCGCATCACGATGTATGTGCCAATAAAGGCGGTGAAGAACATGATTTCTGTACCGAGAAATAACCACATCCCGAGTTTTGCATTCGTGATGGGAATACCCATTTTCAGGGTCGGAGCAGCAACAGCGTGTGTCATATCAGTCTCATTCGCAACATAAGTCTTGACCGCCGCATGCAGTCGTGAGCGGGCAGTCAGCAGTGAAAAAATCAGGCTTTAAAGTCGTTCTAGCAGTCTCAAGTGATCCCAGGTCAGCGTCAGTAGCAACAGCGGCAGGTAAATCAACGAGGTCCACAGCACGCGTCTGGCACTCGTACGAGTTTCATCGATTGCAAACAATACAGAAGCCATCAGGTAAGCTGATCCAAGCAGCATCGCAACGGTGTTATATGTTGAACCAGCAAGGCCAAAGTGGCTTGGAAGCAGGCTGATGGGGATCAGGCACAATGCATAAGTTACGGCGAGTAATCCCGTAATATGGGGCAGTGATTTTCCGCCAGGCAACATTCGCAACCCTGCCCGGCAATAGTCGTCTCGGTGTAGCCAGGCGATCGCGAAAAAATGCGGAAATTGCCAGACAAACAGGATCGCGAATAAGGCAAAAGCGTTCATGTCCAGCGATGCGCCCGAGGCTAACCAACCCAGTACAGGAGGCAATGCTCCCGGAATCGCCCCGACGGCAGTACATAGCGAAGTCATTCGTTTAAGCGGCGTATAAACACCTGCGTACAACACGAATGTGATTGCCGTCATCATTGCCGTAACCAAATTCACCGTCAATGCGAGGTAGACGGTGCCGAGACAGGCCGCAACGAGCCCGAACAACAAGACTTCAATGGGAGCGAGTCGACCGGATGGAAGTGGGCGATTCATCGTTCGCCGCATTCGACCATCTGTCTTCCTCTCAATCCACTGATTCACGGCAGAGGAGCCAACCGCAACGACGGCGATTCCAAGACAGGCATGAAACAGGGTGATCGAGACGGAAGCGGTTTCCATCCCCAGCACGAACCCGCACGAAACGGTCAACAAGACCATTAACGAAATCCGTGGCTTGGCGATTTCAACATAGTCAGGTACGCGAGCCAAAACACAGGCGATCAAACTGTCCGGTGAAGGCTTTGCAACGTCGGGACAGACAGGAAGCGGAGAGATTGCACTCATGTGACAGCTCCCGCGACAGTGTTCGCAACGGTGACGGGATCTCGCTGATCGTCGTTCAGAGGCCGCAATGCTTTGCAACAAACGACGGTTAAGACACTCGTCATTAATGTCAAAAGGCCAACAACCTTATGTAGCGAGCAAATCACGATCTGCGGAACTGAGTCCTGTTGTGCCACAACACCCCAGGAAGGGATGCCATATTTGACATACCAGGTTGCCAGGCCGATTAATGACTGAGCAAGTGTGAAACCAATGAGAGCATTGGCGCATCGACTGAGATACCTGGATTCGGCTCCGTAAACGGACAAGACGAATAACCCTGTGACAAATAGCACCACCAAAGCAAACCAGGGGTGAATCATCCAGGCCCATGCGAATTCTTCGTACTCACGCAAATGTCGCAGAAAACCGCCCATAACGTACTGCGCGAGCAGCGAGCCCAGCAATAGATTTGCCGCAAGCGAAACCCGGTGACTGGTCGCATTTGAACTCAATCGAAGCCGCTGATCCCAGCCCTTGCTCGTAATCAGAATCAGTACGGCCATCAAGCTGAATACGATTGCTGCAAAGTCACCGTGAACGAGCGCCAGCGTCTGCTTATCGAGTCGGACTCGGGCACCCCCCAGCATTCCCTGTGCGAACACCGCAGCAAATATTGTTGCAGCTACCAGTCTGACATGTCGCCTGCGATCCATTACCCACGTGGCAATCACGAGAGAAAGACTAAGCAATCCGATCACCATACCCGCCAATCGGTGGCCATGTTCTACGAACTGGTCCCGAGCCGAACTCAACCAGGGATAGGCCAGCATGTTGTATCCATCAGACGACGGCCAGTCGGAAAAGACCATCCCGGCTTTTAGCGTCGTCACGATTGCTCCCGTCGTCACTGGCAATAACAACGTTAGCGCGGCGATCAGCCACGCTAGACGATGCAGCAACTTGGATTGAGACGGTAGGTTCATCGGACGGTATGACGTAACTAGAGTGAGATAAAGTTTTGTTAGTGGTGCTCTTCTGCAGCAACACGTTGTGCAAGTGGAACATATTCGGTTTGCATCAGGAAATCTTTGTCGCCACTGACCGGTGAGCCGTATTCATAAGGACCGTGGTAGACAACTGGCAGCACGTCGAAATTGCCATGTCCTGGTGGGGACGGAGCCGTCCATTCCAGACCGTTCGCTCCCCACGGATTGCGGCCACACTTAGGTCCGAAATACATGCTGTAGAAGAAGTTACCAAGTAACAGGAACTGAGCCATCCCCATCAAGAATGCCGATGCCGTCATGAACTGATTCAGTGGGAGCAGGTGTTCAAGATAAGGGAAGTGATACGGGTCGGCATACCGACGGGGCATACCAGCAATTCCAAGCATGTGCATCGGATAGAAGGTGCAGTTAAAGCCGATGAATGTCAGCACGAAGTGAATCTTGCCAACCGTTTCGTTCATCATTCGGCCATACATCTTGGGGAACCAGAACTGGATCGCTCCAAACACCCCGAACAACGTTGCACCGAAGATCACGTAGTGAAAGTGAGCCACAATAAAGTACGTGTCATGGATGTAGATATCGACTGGAACAGCAGCCATAAAAATGCCGCTCAATCCACCAATAATAAACATCGAAACGAACGCGATGCAGTACAACATCACCGAGTTGAATTGCACGCGACCACCCCAGATCGTTCCAATCCAGTTGAAAGTCTTAATTGCAGACGGGAGGGCGATCATGATCGTACTGACCATGAATGTCATTCCCAATGCCGGGTTCATACCGCTGATGAACATGTGGTGTCCCCACACGATGAATCCCAAACCTGCGATCGCCGCCATCGAATAGACCATTGGCTTGTAGCCGAAAACAGGCTTTCGACACATGCATGCCAGCATGTCAGAGACCATTCCCATCGCGGGAAGCAACATGATGTAAACTGCGGGGTGAGAGTAGAACCAGAAAAGGTGCTGCCACAACAGCGTCTGGCCCCCACCGACAGTAGGTGCAGCATTGTTGACGACGATGCCGGAGGGCACGAAGAAGCAGGTTCCCAGCATTCGGTCAGAAACCATCATGAAACCTGCCGCTGTCAGCACGGGAAGTGCAAACGCCTGCAGAATCGCAGTGATAAACATCGACCAGATCGTGAGTGGCATTCGGAACAGCGTCATACCTGGTGCACGCATATTGATAATGGTGGTCATGTAATTGACCGAACCCATCATGGATGAAACACCGACAAACGTCAGACCTAACAGCCACAGGGTCTGAGCGTCACCTGAACCGGGAGCCGCCTCGCGCAAGAGTGACAGAAGCGGGTAAGACGTCCACCCCGCCGCTGGTCCCCCACCGTACATGAAGAAGCTGGCACCGAACAAGAAAATTGCCGGCCACATGAACCAGTAACTGAGCATGTTCAGCGTCGGAAACGCCATGTCATCCGCTCCGATTTGCAGCGGAATGAGAAAGTTACCGAAAGCACCTGCCAGCACGGGGATGATCACCAGGAAGATCATCACGGTCGCGTGCATTGTGAACAACATCGTATAAGCGTCAGGAGAAATCTGGCCTCCGTCTGCTCCGAACACCATGTCGCCGAAAATTGGCATGCGTTCCCAAGGGCGGGCCAACTGCCAACGGACTGCTAACGCAAGTGCACCACCCACCATCATCATAAACAGCGTTGTAATCAGAAATTGCTTTCCGATCATCTTGTGGTCGGTCGAAAAAACATATTGCGATATAAAGCTCTGCTTGTGAGCGTGCGCGTGATCATGTCCATGCCCACCATGGTCGGCGTGATCCGCATGATCGATTGTTGGATTGAGAGTGCTCATAGTCTGTCTGCTTTTCGTTCACTTCGACGTTGGAATGTATGCAGCCGGTTTCAAAACTTACTATTCCGCTGGCTTCCGATAACCATCATCAAATTGTTCCGCGGAGGCTTTGTCTTTCCACGCTTCAAAGTCGTCAGCCGATTGTGCAACCAGCATGGCTTTCATTTTATAATGCCCCCATCCACACAGCTCGGCACAAAGCATTTCGTATTTGCCGGGCATTGTTGCATCAAACCACACGGGGATCATCTTTCCCGGTACCGCATCCTGTTTAACGCGAAGCATCGGAACGAAGAACGCATGTTGAACGTCGTCCGTTCGTAGCGTGATCGAGACCAGACCACCCGTCGGAACATGCAGTTCATTCACGGAGTAGATGTCATCTGGTTGTGGAGTCGGTTTCAGTGGCTTGCCGTTGGCTGGGTAGCGAATCCGCCATTCGAATTGCCGAGCCGTCACCTCAGCAACGACAGTGATTACCTTGGGAGAACCATCCTTCTCTTTCGCAAAACCCTTCATCCGATATTCAGCCCAGACGTCCAACTGATAAAGGGCGATGAACAGCAGCACGGCCGAAGGTACGATAGTCCAGATCACTTCAAGGCTGTGACTGCCGTGAGAAAACCAGACCTTCTCGTCTGACTTGATCGACGCACCACGCCACAGAGCGTAGCCCAGAGCCGCACTTGTTCCGACAAAAGTCACTGAAACAATGACCAGAATCAGATAGAACAGGTCATCGATCTTTCCACCGAGCGTCGAATACGCATTTCCATCTCCAGGAAACCACCAATGCATTGCAGGGGAAATCCAGGAAACAATGAAAATGATCACTGAAGTCAGGGTGAAAAATACTGCCCAAAACTTGCCCACGATATTTGCCTTATGTCTTTTGTTGGAGTTCTGGCAATTTCCCGCCGTCGTATTTTAAATTTCACGCATCGATCTGTCATTCGATCAATCCTCAGCGTGAGGATCAGGTTCGATGAGACTTCAGCTTGAAAATCAGCGACGACGGGCTGTCACCTGAGCTGCCCCATTTCAATTTGCCGGTTTTTCTTCGTTATTCGCCACGACTTCCGCAGGATGCTTCACAGCAGTCGGCTGTTTAGGCTGATACGGAAGACTCATTACATAATTGACGATATCCCAGACTTGCGGCTCTTTCAGCACGGTGTCGCCGAAGGCTGGCATTGGTGTACCTTTGATGCCGGCGCGAATCCGACGGAACAGGTCAAGTGGTCGACGACCACCCCGATACTGCCCACTCGTCAGATTTCGTGGCTTCAGCGGATTGCCCCACTCATCGTGCAGCCCGCGATTTGGATACTTCACACTGGTGCCAGGTTTGTCCCAGAAATCCTCGGTCGCCGCACCATCACCTCGACCCGTCGGGCCATGGCAAGTGTAACATTTGGTAGTGTTGGACATATACAGGAGCCGGCCACGCTCGCGAGATTCCAGCGTATCTTCGACTCGTTGAGATGTCGGAATAATCAGAACTTCGGGAGTCTCTGCCTGGGTCCACGCCGATGCCAACAAATTCGCAGTTTCTTCAACCGCTCCATCAAGTTCTTTGTCATCGACATATTTTTTGAATGCTGTTCCAGCGGCTTTTATTGCCTTGGACAAATTCAAAGGCTTTTCCGCTTCTTCCTTGTTCTTCTTTTTCTCAAGGTATGATTTTTCTGCTTTATCGGTCGAATCCTTAATCGCGGTCTGTGAATAATCATTGGTCAGTTCTTCGACAAATCGCTTTTCAAACTCGCCCCGTATCGCCAGCCATCGAACATACTCAACGACAGCGGTTGTTTCTCGTTCTCCTAACAACAGGAACGATGGCATATACGTGCCAGGGATACCGTATTGGATGATCCGGTGCAAATCGTCACGAGTGGCCTTCTCTTGAGATTGTGTCGAGGTGAACTTGAACTTCCCATTTCGATAGTCACGAGGACGTGGATTCAAGAATTTGCCGGTTGGTCCATTACCGTCGCCCGTCACTCCGTGACAATGCATGCAATTCTTCATGTAAACCACGCGACCAAGCTGCATGTCTTCGCCAAAACCAACAACGAAACGGTCCCCCACAGACGGCGTACTCGAACCGCTCGCGAGTTGGAGTGTCTTCGTCTCAACGTTAAAGCCTTTTACATTTGTTTCTGCCGATTTCCCTCCGGCTTGTGATCCCGAAACCCAAAGTAACGAGGCATTCTTCGAAATCTTACTGGAGTCACCCTCAAGTGCCACGGTGATAGAACCGGAAGGCCCCTCAGTTGAAGCGACAGTCCCTTTCACTCCGCCATAGTTGATGGGAAAGCGTTCCCAGGCAACCAGAGCCTCTGGCGTCCCGAAGTCGTCAGTCAATGTCTTGGTGACTGCCTTATTGGCCTCGGGAATCAGGTCATCCGTCGTTGGACGATACTTGAAGACGGCCTGCGGCCCATTGCCACAACCCAAATTCATAACCGTTAGACCTAGCGTGACCAGCACGGAAAAACCCGTACGTGAGCATCGAGGCATCGATATCGTAAAATTGTCGCGAAGCATTATCTGCACCGTCAGTGCTAAAACGTCGAACCCAGATTTATACACAACCCAATTGTTGGGCTCATTTTCCCAGTTGGGATGGCGTTACCTTAATCGTCAATTCGTTGTCACCCGGCTTGATCGTCACAATGAGCCCCTTTTCGAGCACACCCGCTGCTTCATGCCAGACCTTGAATTCGTGCTTACCAGACGGCAGGTCCTTAAGTTCAAACTTACCATCTTCACCGCTGACGACCGCAAATGGATGATCGATTGGCAAATGATAGGCATTCATCCAAGGGTGGATGTCGCAACCAACTTTAATCGGTTCTTGCTCAGCTTGCTTATACACCATCGGTACCCCGACAGCATTATTCTCACCGACGACGGAATTGAACTGCACCGTCTTCTTGCCATACGTATGCGTGTTATGGGCGACCGCATCGCTGTTCAGAATCTTGACCGTTTGTCCGACTCGAGCAATCATCGCGTGAGGCTTGAAGACGCATGCCTTCTGATCGAAGATCAGGCTTTCACCTGGAACTGGACTTGAGGCTTTCGGAGCTTTTTTCAGATAGATAAAGACGTTGGCCAAACCACCATCTTTTACCAGAATTGTCTCGTTCGGCGCTTCAACGGCAGCGCAGACGTCCTTGTCCTTGACATCGCTTCCCTTAAGGTACAACGGGGGAAGTGGTGTGAAAGGTCCTGCAAATTCCACTTTTCCACGAAGTGTTCCCACGCCTTCAGTGGATGCCGTTTCAGAAGTTTCGGCAACTCCCGAACCCTTCGTCTCGGTCGAATCCCCACCAACCGTACTTGGCTTATATTTCACAGTTGGCTTCAGATTCGCGCCGTTGACCAGTTCACCGCAACCCGACGTCAGCAATACCGTAGCTGATAAGAAAAGCGCAACTGTTACACGCGCCACGCGATGTTTTATCACAGTCATTGAATTTCCAGAAATTGGCATCACCATTATTGACCACCTCCCGCCGCAGGAGCGGATGGGGCAGGTTGTGAAACTGCCTTGCCTTCGCGTTCCAACAATTTGTGATAGTTCATTAATGCATCTCGCAATGAAATCGTCTGCTTCAGTCCATCATCACCAAACTGTTCAGGATATCGAGGCTGTGCTCCAGGGCCCTGCGGAGGCAACGGTACAGGCATTGACGTGTATGGTGTCAACCAGTTTGGTTTGTACAACCACAAGAGTGTCCAATCAGGGCGGAGCCGATCTGCCGCCAAATCGAGGTTTGGCCCGCGAATGTCTTTTGCTGGATCAGTGATTTTCACCTGATTTCCACCGACCGAGTGACACTTGATACACAAAGGAACATTCAGCATCTTCCAGGATTCTGAAAGATAATCATTCGTCTTCGCTGGAAATGCGGCATGGAATTCGGCATCGCGCTTTTGAAGATAACCAGGTTCCCGCTCCGCGATCAGTTGATACGGATATGGCGTACCATCAACTGCGGCGAAATAGTTGGCTAACGACTGAGCCTCATCGTCACTCATGTTGAACCGAGGCATGCGTAGTACCGTCGTGTGGCGAATCTTCCCTGGATTCTTCAGGAAGTTAAACAGCCAAGGAGTCTGAACTTTAATACCCTCTTTGTAAAGCGGAGGAGGTGCCATTTGCCAAGCCAAGGACCGTTCTTTCGCCTGTTGAGTATTGACCAAACGATCGACCAGCCATTCGGCATATTTGCCACCACGAGCAGGCAACAAAGCATCCAAATTCGCTGCTGGGAAAATGAATTTGTAAGTAGGCAGGAAATCCTTGCCAGCCAGTTTCAGCGTTTCCCAAAGCTCAACGACATACTCTTGATCTTCAGGCGAATCTTCTGGGTTCGGTGCGCTGGTCACCAATCCATGCAGTTCCAGCATTGATAATGTCTTCTTTTCCCCATCAACCGTCACCGTTTTCTTGGCACCCGTCAGACCGTTTCGAGGAGGTCGCAATTCCATCAGCAGTTTTACCGCTTCAGGGTATTCGCCCGATGTGTCGGATGCTGCCAAACCGTCAACATCAGCAGCGTAACGAATCTTCGGCATTTCGAGGATATGGCAACCCGAACAGTTGTACTGTTCGATCAACTGTTCGCCACGAATCTTGGCCCCGGCAGGTCCTGTGGGGTTGTACAAGTATTCTGTCGCAGGCGGTTCGGCGATTAAGCCAACGACGAACGTTGCGATTGCGTCGATTTCGCTTTCGGACAGCGGGAACTTCGGCATACGCAAGCGATCGTCATAAGCCGATTTTGTTTCGACAGTCTTATAATCGTAACTTCGCGGCTGCCGGAGCTTCTGCCACAGGAATCCAGGTCGACCATGATGCGTGAGGCTTTCATAGTAGAAAGCCGCAGATAATTCGCGATCCTTGTCTTCTTCGTGCTTAAACTCATTCCGTTTTGCCTGACCAATCCCCTCTTCAACACGAGCCTGCATCGATCCGTCAGGAACTATCCGCAACGTCTCGTTCTTACCGTTTCTTAAAACGGTGACCGTTGCCTCTTCTCCTACAACAGTTCGGCTGAGACGATCCTGTAAATCAGCAGCAGTCTTAATATCGACTCCGTTGAAATTCACGATAATGTCATCCAGTTGCAAAGAGTCTCCACCAGGACCATGACCTGGCTTAATGTTTGAAACTCGCGTACCGGATACCGAATCGAGCTTAAGTCGTGCTGCCTGCTTGGCATCAATCGCCTCGAACTCGACCCCCAAGCTTGGATTTCCATGGTGATGCAGGTACTCATGAATATGCTCGAAGGCCAACCGTGAGCGATCCTTCTTGCCCCAATCCTGCAATGCGGTTCCGACAGGCCGACCATTTTCGAACTTCGGTATTTCATGGCAGCCATAGCAGCCGTACTTGGTAATCGTCTTACGACCGACATACGTCAGCTTACGTTGCTTCCATTCTTCGGCAGAGAACTCGCCGTCTTTCGCAAGTTCGACTTCATCTGTCTTGATGTTCTCAGCCGGGATCGGATATTTGCCTGTCTCGAGCAATTTCGTGATTTGGTCTGAGGTCAAAATCTTCGTCAACATGGACCGAATCAGCGAATCCAACGCGGAATCATCAACAACAGGAGCTTCATAAGTCGCCGTGGGCTTGAAACTCGCGGGATCACCATCGAGCTTCAGCAAGAACGCAGCAATGTCGGCCGCTGGATCAATCTTTCCGTCAGCCGTTGTTTCGGCATCAAGATAAAGATTCGGCATCTTGGTACGGGCATGATATCGTTCAGGCTCACGAATCCATGTATATAGCCAATCGAATCCCGCCTTGCCCCCCTTGAGCTTCCCATGAATCTTTGACAATTCAGGACCGAACGTCGCGTTCACGCCTGGAACATCTTCGTGCGAGTGGCAAACAACGCAACCTCGGGTTGCAAACAGGTTTTGACCCCGGGCAGCATCCGGCTTGTATCCTTCGGCGGGTGACAATGTGTCGAATGTTGCTGAGTTTGCCTGTAAATAGTGTGCCACGGCAGCGATCTCGATTGGCGTATACTTTTCCGCCATCGCGTCACGCTGGTTATCCAAGCCGAAGAATTGTGGCATCTTGGTGGTCGGACGGAACCGCTTAGGTTCAGCCGTCCAATGCGCCACAAAGCCGACGTCTGATTTGGCGGCCGAGTACTTTAACGAAGGGCCAACCTTTCGCATCTTGCCTGCCACTTGTAATGGATCTTTGGCGATCTTATCGGCCTCTTCAGGAGTCGATGGCTCAAGGCGCAGATCCGGTCCGACGATCTTCGTTCCGTCATAGCCAGAAATTTCGTGGCAGCCAAAACAGCCGTACGTCTTAACAAGCTGATAGCCTTTGAACACCTTGGGCGCGGTTGCTCCAAATTTTTCGTTGACGCCTAGTTCGGTGACGTTTACGTGACACTTGATACAGCCCGACTCTTCGAACCGCTGGGGATACATCGGGTGTTCCCAGAAATGATTGTCGAACCACTTATGCTCATGTTCCCACTTCGCCATTTCTGCCGGATCGTTCGGCGTGTGCGAGGCATTCGTAAACGACGTTCCTGAACCCTGACCTTCGTGACATACCGTACAACCAAACTTCGGCAACGGATGAGGACTGGCGGAAGTGAGATAAAGGTCCAAGCGGGGATGAGATGCATACGGATGAGGATAATTTCCGTCCTTCACATCACCGTGTGGATATGCAGGTGACGTACCAACATTGACAGAATCAATCATCGCATGACATGTTCGGCAACGGTCGAATCTGGCAACCTTCGACATGCCACCAAGATCGATTTCGAGCTTCGGCATCCAGTCCTGGGTGATTCGTTCACGGCCATTAAAGCCATCAACAATTGGCAATTGCATCAACTGCAACTTGAGGCTCTTCAATGTTCCATCAAGACCCGTCGACTTGCCTTCCCAGTTGGTCTTTTGAGGCGCAATCTTGTTAAGCGAAGCATCGATCAACGTGATTTGTGCTTCGGCAGCTTTCTTTGCCGCCTCGGCGGTATCGCGTTCTGCAGTCAACTTTGAAACAGCCGCTTTGGCCTCATTTGATTCGTAGGATAGCTCAACGAACTGAGCCTCTTTTTTCTGAACATCAGCTTCGATGGTCGCGAATTCCGATGCCAGTTTGGTCAACTGCGGGCCGGGCAAATTGTTACTGACCGCAAGATTATAATTAGCGCGAACAACGTCACGTTCAGCACGGCGCAATTTCAATGCGCGCATGTGATCGTCCAGCTTGTCCTTCACGGATTTTGCAGCCGTTTGAAGGCCGATGAGTTCCTTCTCGTGTGATTTGACCGTCTCCTTGGCCGAATCGACTTTTTGAGTTAAGGCGCGAATGTTTTCTTGGAACGCAGGATCGTTCTTAATGTCTTTTTCACGGGACTCATCCCGTTTTGCCTGATAGGCAAACGCCTGGCGCTGGAAGGTTCGCCATTCGTCGTTGTAATCGGCCCACATCATCCACAAAGTGACGAAAAACAGGAGCGCCGCACTGGCGAAGAACACCCGATGCATCGTCTTGGGACTGCGAAGATAATCGTCGGTCGCCGGCATGATACCGAACCCATCCTTATTATGTCGTCAGCGGATCAACATATCGCTCAGTTACGAATGTCAGTCTCGCACCAATCGAATAAACGCTATCAAAATCAGATATTGAAGAACCACTCAGGTATGGCCACGATGTATTTTAGATTCACCGCCCATCGCAGCACCATCTTAATTGGCAATGACATCATCATCAGCATGAGATTTGCCAAGACCATATATCGTAAAAATCCCATTTTTACATAAAACTTCTTGAAGACCGTCGCTGCCATGATGTTCGGAAGAACGACGAGATAAAACGCAACTCCAACCAATCCCAACCACTCCCTCAAGAGGATAATGGGAGCCTGCTGGGCAAATGTGGCACCAGGAGGAACCACAGGAAGCGGACGGCCAAGACCTTTGATCCAGAACAACTCTGAAAGGTTGATATTGTTCAGCAATTCAAGCTTGTGGACGTCCCAGAACTCATAAGGGCTGAAGAAGTTCCAGTTCGGGCCTCTCAGAAATGTGCCGAGAACAATCATTGCCACCCACAGTGGCAGGAACCCAAACAGGAACGTTGAAACTGCGAATTTCCGTTCGTTAAATGTGTAATAACCATTACCCGCTTTGTTGAAATCGATGTAGGGAACAGCCATCAGGCCTACCAGGATCACGCTCGGCAATACCACCCCGGCCATCCAAGGGTCGAAGTAAACCAGCATTTCCTGAAGACCGAGGAAGTACCAGGGGGCCTTCGAAGGATTGGGGGTCTTGGCAGCAGACGCAGGTTCTTCAAGTGGTGCTTGCAGAACGATACCCCAAGCGATCAGCACAGCAGTTACCAGTACCATGCAGATTAGTTCCGAATAGACCAAGTCGGGCCAGGTCAAAACTTTTTCATTGTTTTCCTGCTCGAAAAGGGGCCGCCCAGCAGCCTTACGCTCGTCGTTGTCGACAGATTTTTTGAAGTACAACCAAGTAAAAAAACCGACGATGTAAAGCATCGCGACAATTGGCACGTTGTCTGGTTTACCGACAATCTGGCGGAAATCGTAATCTGTGACACTCAATGCGAGAAACAAAATTGACAAATTCAACAAGATCCATCCGGCAGTCGGTGTCGTCCACCACTTCCGCAAGACGATCATCAGGACATAGATCGTGGTCGATCCGATGAAAAACGCGACAGGGTTGGATGCGCGATTGATCGGCTCTTTGAGAAACTCGGGCATCTGTAACGAAAACTGTTGAGGGTTCTTCCAGCCGGTCAAGTGAGTGATGGCAATCATCAGCAGCATGCCTGCATAGACGGCCCAGAACGCCGCGACAGGGATCTGTTCGCCTTTGCCGAGAATCCCGCCAAGGCTCAGCCGACAGTTGCCATCAAGGGCATAACTGCGCCGTGTCCAGTAGGCGTTCATCAGGAACATCAACAGGTAAACCCACCCCAGTCCGTAGATGACCGAGGAAGTGAGATCAGGATTATGTGTTAAGTGAGTCATAGTACTTGTTGTCTGCCACCCAACAGTCTGAGTGAATCATGTTTCCATTAAGCCGCTAATCAACAAAACCCATTTCAAACTACTGATCGAAAAGCGTTACAACGGCTGGCTGATACCACCATCCTTACGAACTCGCCAGAAGTGAATCGCGATCAACAGCGACACCACCAGGGGAATGGCGACGCAGTGAAGAATGTAGAATCGGTTCAACGTTGCCTCACCGACGAATCGGCTTCCTAACAATAGAAAGCGAGCGTCGCTTCCATTGGTGATGAGGTCATAACCCCCAATGTTCAACAACTGGGCACCGGGGCCTTCGTAACCGAGGAACGGAGTCGCACGAGCCATGTTGGAACCGACGGTGATCGCCCAGATTGCCAGTTGATCCCACGGCAACAAATATCCTGTAAATGACAACAGCAGCGTCAATACCAGTAGAAGAACGCCAATGACCCAGTTGAATTCTCGTGGCGGCTTATAGCTACCAGTGAGGAATACGCGATACATGTGCAGCCAGACGGTGATCACCATGGCGTGCGCCGACCAGCGATGCACTTCTCTCATGATTCCCAGCGTTGTTACGTCACGTAACGCCAGAATATCGTTAAACGCAAATTCCAGCGTGGGGCGGTAATAGAACATCAGCAATACGCCGGTGATCGTTTCCACCAGAAACAGGAAGAACGTGATCCCACCCATACACCATGTGTAAGAGAGTGCAATTCCCTGCTGCTTGATCGATACTGGATGCAAGTGCAGAAAGAAATTGGTGAGCATCACCACAACGCGGTTGCGGCGATCAACCGGTGCAGGATGCCGAAAGATGCTCTTCCAGATCTGCGAACCGCGAATGTAGTCACCAACAGACATCGAACGATCCCCGACTGAATCCCACCAAACTCAAACAACACAAAACAAATTTTGCGGTCAGAAACTTAGACAACCTCAACGTAGGAAGTTGTATCAGTCCACTGGCCCATTTCTTCCTGGAATTTCACGCTTTTGTTGACTTCCAGCATTCCGTCTTCAGCAATTCGCAGCCCCATCCGCTCAAGCGGCCGCGGAGCTGGACCTTCGAAGTTAATGCCCGTCATATAAAATCCAGAGCCGTGACACGGGCACTTGAATTTCTGCTCACCATCCAGCCAGTTCGGGGTGCAACCCAAGTGAGTACAAACAGACGCCAGTGCGAAAATCATGTTGCGACCTTCGTATTGGTCTGTATGCACGACCCAGATCCCGAACTGGTCTTTCCACTTGTTCGAAACGGTATTCAACGGATAGTCCGACAGTGGACCGACCTTGAATTTTGAAGGAGGTTCGACCAGCACATTGGGAAACATGAAGCGAGCAATCCCAAGCGTGCCGATTCCACCGACGCTGGCGAGAGCTGCCCAAGCCGCCATAAATGGAGACAACAGGGCACCCCAAGCGAGCGCACCGACAGCAATCAAGAGGCTATTTCCAAAGAGATAGCCGAGCACAAAGCAAATCGCACTAATGCAGGCTACCGTGGCAAAACTTGCCATACCACGACGAACGGCAGCCGGCTTAGCTTTTCCAGCAGCAACGGGTTTCGCCGGCATCGGTGGAGCTGCCACCGGAGCGGTTGTTTTTGCGACTGCAGCCACAGGAGCTGCAGCAGGGCCACCAGCCGCCTTGGCCTCACGCATTTTCTGCAGCATTTCCTGAGGCGAAAGCTTCGGTCCCGCGGCTGCCGCCGTAGACGGTGCTGGTGTGCCGGCAGGAGCAGTACTCGCCGCCGTAACAGCAGCAGGCGTTGACGCGACCGGCGCTGCGGCTGGTTTCGCACCACCTCCACGAATAGCAGCCATGATGTCTTTGGTTGACGTCGGCTTAGGGCCGGGTGCAGCGGCAGGCGCTGGAGCGGCCGCAGCGATCGGTGCTGATTCAGGAGCCGCAACAGGCGCTGGTGTTTCCGGCGGGGAAACAGGTGTCTCAGGTGCTGCAGCGGCGGCTGCTTTTTGAGCACGGATTTTTGCGAGGATATCGGCAGTGGAAGTTTTTTTCTCTTCCATGTTGCTTTAGACCCGGAACGAGTAATACATGATCAGAAAGGACGATGCCGCCTTAATCTCAAGGCGTGTCGAACGGATTCTGGCAACATCCATTCCACCTGACAACTAACCGTTCACAGCCCCGCCGCAATTTCTCAGAAGCAAGAAACAATTACAGTCCGAAGACTTGGGGATTCTCGCTTCAAGGAAGAAACCGTTTGCAAGTGGCGGTCATGATCGGAATCAAACCGAGTGTTTCATTGCTGATGTCGTACTCTCTCGAGGCGAACTTCCCAAAATAGCGGCAGCCGTCCATAATCGACTTAATTCATATTGCCCGCAGTGAATTGAGTTCCGAAAGAATTTGTTCCGATGACGTTTGAACGCCGACGTGAGGTTTTGAACCGGGTAAAAACCCTGGTGGTCAAGGTGGGGACAAACGTTCTTTCGACCGAAGACGATCGCCTTGATGCTGATCGGATTGCGTCTTTAGCAGAACAGCTTCATCGAATTTGTGAGTCTGGACGTAAACTCGTGCTCGTCTCCAGTGGTGCGATCGGGGCCGGAATGGGGCTGCTGGGTTTAAAAGAACGCCCGAAAGACCTGTCGCACCTTCAAGCTGCGGCTGCCACAGGTCAGGCTCATTTGATCCATATTTATGACAAAGCGTTTCGTCCCTATGGCTACCACGCCGCTCAATTGCTGCTGACCGCCAACGATTTTAAGGGTCGGGGGCGTTACCTCAATGTCCGCAATACTTTACGGACATTGGCAGAGTATTCCGTGATACCGATTATCAATGAGAATGATTCGGTGAGTACTGCGGAAATCAAATTAGGGGATAATGACCGCCTTGCCGCAATGGTGGCCGGTTTGATTCAGGCAGATCTCTTGATCATTCTCTCGGTTGTGGACGGATTGCTGACGGGTGATCCGACGAATCCTGCCAGTGAACGGATCCCGTTCGTCGACAAGTTCGACGACAATCTGCTGAATCTTGTCGGTGCCTCAAAAAGTTCCCGGGGAACGGGAGGGATGGGGACCAAGTTGGAGGCTGTCCGAACAGCGACAGCGGTTGGTGTGAATGTCATGATCGCAAACGGCAAACGTCAGAACGTTCTTAACGAACTTCTTTCAGGAGCCGACATCGGGACTATGTTTCTTGGTGAAGGGGACGGAGTTTCCGCGTGGAAACGCTGGATCGGGTATACAATGCCGCCCAAAGGGCGATTGGTGCTTGACGCGGGCGCTCGACGCGCGGTCGAGCAACAGGGGAAATCGCTGCTGGCGATCGGTGTGGTCCGGGTGGAAGGTGAATTCGTCAAGGGCGAAGTGGTCTCGATCGTCGACCAGGCGGGCGAAGAGTTTGCTCGGGGATTAACCAATTATGATTCTTCAGCAGCCAAATCGATCGTGGGGAAACGAACGGACGAGATCACTCGCGAACTTGGTTCTATCCCGTACGATGAAGTGATTCATCGCGACAATCTGGTTGTCACGAGTCAAAAGTAAGTGTTCCCAGCTCCAAGCAGGCCCCCCTGCATCGTGAAAATGATTCATGCCTGATCCGCAACGCCCTCACACTGCTGTCGGTCGCGTCTACCTGGTGGGTGCCGGCCCAGGCGATCCTGGGTTACTGACCTTGCGCGGAGCGGAATGCCTGGCGCGAGCTGATCTGGTGCTGTACGACGGTCTGGTGAATCCGCTTCTGTTGCGACACTCGCATGCGCTGGCGGAACAAACTTGCCGGGTTGACGGACCGGCTGGACGGGTATTGCGCCAGGACGAGATCAATCAGCGGCTGATTGAAGCGGCTCGTACTGGTAAAACGGTGGTTCGGTTGAAGGGGGGAGACCCGTTCATTTTTGGTCGCGGATCGGAAGAGGCGGCGGCACTTTCGGCTGCGGGAATTCCGTTTGAAGTCGTTCCCGGTATTACTGCTGCAACGGGAGCGGCTGTCTACACGGGGATCTCGCTGACTCATCGGGATCACGCTTCTGCCGTGGCGTTTGTCACCGGGCATGAAGATCCAACGAAGTCTACGTCTTTAGACTATCGTGCCTTGGCAACCTTTCCAGGGACACTCGTGTTTTATATGGGGCTGCATCGACTCGGTGCGATCGCTCAGTCGTTAATCGAAGCGGGCAAGCCGACGTCGACCCCGGTCTGTGTTGTCAGTCGTGCAACAACACCAAGACAGCGAACTGTAACGGGGACATTGGCAGACATTGCGCCGCTCGCCATCGCCGCTGATCTACATGCTCCGTCGCTGGTGATTGTCGGCGATTGTGTCCGCTTGCGAGAGCAAGCGCGATGGTTTGAAGATCGCCCGTTATTTGGACAAGTGATCGGGATTCCTCGACCGGAAGAACAAGCGGACGAGACCGCTCTTCGAGCCGCCGAACTTGGCGCACAGCCGGTTTTGCTTCCGACAATCGAAATCGTGCCCCCTGAAAGCTGGGGCGAGGTCGACGCGATGCTGTCGCGTTTGAACGAATTTGACTGGATCGTCTTTACCAGCGTGAACGGTGTGCATGGCCTTCTGGGTCGTTTGTGGGAAACTGGTCGAGACACGCGTGCGATTGCAAATGGGCGGCTGGCGACGATTGGACCCAGCACGGCAGCGGCACTCGAAAAATATTCTTTACGAGCGGATCTGATACCTGCAGAGTTTCGCGCGGAAGCCCTGGCCCGCGAGTTACGCCCTCACGTCGCTGGAAAAAAGGTGCTTTGGGCACGTGCCAGTCGCGGACGGGATGTTCTTCCCGTCGAACTGGCTGCGGCGGGAGCTTCTTTGACTCAACTCATTGTTTATCAGAATCGTGATGTGGACCAGCTACCATCAAGCTCGCTTCAGCAGATTGAGCGAGGTGAGCTCAACTGGATCGGGTTATCAAGTCCCTCGATCGCTCGAAGTCTTGCATGTCTGTTAACCGATCAAGCAAAAATCTGGTTAGGCAAAAGAACAAAATTGGCGAGTATCAGTCCAGTGACATCAGCCGCAGCACGGGAGGTTGGGCTTCCGATCGACGCGGAAGCGACGGAATACACGTGGGAAGGGTTGTTTCAGGCCGTGATCACTGCGATTGCTGATAAGTCCTGACGATTTGCAATCGCGAAGAAAACCAAAATGTCTAACTTCCTAGATGAACTTCGCGACGGACTGAAACGGTGCGATGTTTGTGAATCCCGGCTGTTAGTAGCCGTTTCCGGTGGTGCCGACAGTGTCGCACTGCTGCAGGGGCTGGGCGATCTCAGTTCGGAATTCTCGCTGGATTTATTCGTCGCCCATCTCAACCACCACTTAAGAGGCAAGGAAAGTGACGCAGATGCGAACTGGGTCAGTGAACTTGCAGCATCACTGAAACTTCCCTGTGAAATCGGAGAAATTCCGGAGGGGATTCTCGTTGCAGATGCCAGCGGAATGGAAGAGCATGCCCGGCAACTTCGATATGGATTTCTTGAGATTTCAGCGACGAGATTCGGATGTGAAGCGATCGCTCTGGCCCACACGGCAAACGATCAGGCGGAAACGGTATTGCACCACCTTTTTCGCGGGACGGGAATTGCCGGATTGAGTGGCATTCCGCCTGTGCGCTCAACCGCTTCGGGTCACCGACTGGTTCGCCCGATGCTTGCCGTTAATCGGGCGCACGTCGAAGAATTTCTGCACCAGCGAGGTCAAGCCTTTCGTACGGACCATTCCAACGCTGATACCGCAATGACAAGAAACAAGCTTCGACATGTGATCCTCCCCCTGCTCCGTGAACAGATCAACCCTCAGATCGATGCCGCACTTTGTCGTTTGGCGGAACAGTCAACGGATATTGACGAAGTTCTACACCACGCCGCATCGCAACTACTTGCACGTTGCCTGATGGATCGGCAACCAGACTCATGCCACATTGATGTCAGTTTCCTTGCAGACCAGCCTCGACATTTAATTCGAGAAACGTTTTGTGAGTTATGGCAAAAACAACACTGGTCACGTCAGGCGATGGGGTTTGCACATTGGAACCGATTGGCAGAGATGCTGATCACCCGAAAATCAGTCGATTTTCCCAACGGAATTGAAGCCCGGTTTCACTCTGATCGCTTGCTGGTGCTTCGCCGTGTCTGACGTGCAAAGGCTTTTAAGTCAAACGTTTGTAAACTTACGGTTTTTCGGAGTTCTGAAGTTGGGTCATGCCGGTTAAACGGAATGAGTTCTCCCGGACGCATCAAGAACTACGTTCCCATTCATGGAAAGATGTCTCACAACCCGTTAGCATGCCATCCCTTTCGCCGGGTTCACTGGCGGCTGGCCGTCAGTGACGGCAACGGAGTCGTTCGCAAGGATGCGCCTTCTCAAAACTTCTAATGGTGGAAACAACAATGAGTGGTGGAAACAGTGAGAGTGTGGCACCCAACGCGCAGCGGCTGCTGTGGGCGGGGTTTATGGCGATTCTCGCCGCAGGCGTCGGTTTTGCGATCCGCGGTGGAATTTTCGACAACTGGCAAGCTGCGTACGGCTTTTCGAGTACTCAACTGGGTGCAATCGGTGGTGCCGGTTTTTCAGGATTCTGTTTCGGAATCATCATCGGCGGCGTGCTCTGTGACAAAATTGGTTACGGAAAACTGGTCGCGACAGCATTTGCCCTGCACGTTCTGTCAGCCGTTGTGACATTCGGTGCGTCGACGCCGGAAAACGCCTACAACGCGTTGTTCTGGGGGATGTTTCTGTTTGCCTTGGCCAACGGATGTCTGGAAGCAGTCGCCAATCCTCTGGTGGCAACACTCTTCCCGAACAATCGAACCCACTACTTGAACATTCTGCACGCGAGCTGGCCTGCCGGATTGATCCTGGGTGGTATTCTCGGATGGGTTCTGGACGACCGCATGAAGCTCGACTGGAAGATTCAACTTTCGCTGTATCTGATCCCGACCATCATCTACGGCATCATGTTCCTGGGTCAAAGCTTCCCAAAATCGGAAGCGTCGAAGAAGGGCCTGAAGCTGGGGGACATGCTTCAGGACGTTGGTATCCTCGGCGGTCTTGTTGTTTGCTTTCTGTTGTCGATGTTCCTGGGTGACGTTCTCAAGGGCATTCCCCAATTGGGCGAAGACAACGCGAAGTATATTGGGTACGCGGTTGGTGCGGGCTTGCTGCTCGCAGTTGGCTTCATCACCAAGTTTTCGATGGGATCGATTCTGCTGTTCATTTTGTTCATCACTCACGCCCTGGTTGGTGCCGTTGAGCTGGGGACCGATGGCTGGATCCAGAACATCACCGGAAACATCCTGTCGTCTGAACAAGGTAAAATCCTGTTCGTGTTTACGTCTGCATTGATGTTTGCCTTGCGATTCTGTGCCGACTTCATCGAAAAGAAGATCGGTGTTTCGCCAGTCGGACTTCTGCTGACTTGTGCGATCCTGGCCTGTATCGGGCTGAACCTGACCAGCCGCATCGAGGCATTCAGCGGTGCATTACTTGCGTTGACGGTCTACGGCATTGGAAAAACGTTCTTCTGGCCAACCATGCTTGCTGTGGCCTCTGACCGCTTCCCTCGAACGGGTGCGATCGCGATCAGCATCATGGGTGGAATTGGAATGATGTCGGCAGGTTTGATCGGTTCGCCGGGATTGGGTTATTTCAAGGACCGATATTCGGGCGAAGCACTGCAAAAGGCCGACGCCGGGTTGCATGCGTCAAGCAAGGCCGAAAAGTCGAGTAAATTCCTTGTGTTCCCAGAGGCATACGGGCTGGACGGCAAGAAACTTGGAGCTGCGCAGAAAGAATTGGACAAAATTCGTGAAGAAGGTGCGACGGGCGAAGCCGCTCTGGCAAAACTGTCGCCGGACGACCGCAAGTTGATCGAATCCAGTATCAAAGGTGACCGGGATACTCTGGTCGCTGATTCCTTGATTCCAGCGACCATGGCGGCGATCTACCTTTGTCTGTTGATCTACTTCAAGGCAATCGGCGGTTACAAGCCAGTAACGATTGAAACCGGAACGTCATTGGGAACAGCCGAAAGCTGAATCTGAGCTTCGTTTTAATCAATGAGACAGTCTGAGTTGATCTTCTTTTCAGCCGGGGGTATCTGACATGATACTTCCGGCTGTTTTTACAATGATTTCAGACGTGTCTTGTTCATCTCAATTCCTCTGTCGAAATCGGCCGAAAAACTGCGATGAACGATCTTCTCGACTGGCTTCCGAACGAACTTCAAAAACTGTCCGAGGAAGGACTGTTTCGACGTCGTCGCGAGGTCAAACCAATCGAGGGAGGACGATTCTTCATTGATGGACGCGAAGCGTGGGATTTCGCATCGAATGACTACCTCAGCCTTGCCAACGATCCGCGAGTTGTCGCGGCGGCAGCGGAGGGACTTCGCTCGCACGGCGTTGGGGCAAAAGCCAGTCCGCTGGTGTCGGGCCGAACTGATCTGCATGTGAAGCTTGAGCGAGCATTAGCCGCTTTCGAAGGGACAGAAGCTGCGATCTTGTTTCCAACGGGGATGGCGGCCAACGTCGGAACGGTTGCAGCTTTGGCGGGCGACGGCGATTCGGTTTTTTGTGATCGATGGAATCATGCCAGCCTTGTTGATGGTTGCCGACTGTCGGGAGCTCGGCTTCGCGTCTATCGGCACGATGATTTAAAAGGGTTACATCAGTCATTGGCTCGTGAGTCGGCTCGACGTAAGTTTCTGGTTACCGACAGCGTATTCAGCATGGATGGCGATCTGGCACCGCTTCTTGACCTGTGCGACATTGCGGAGAAGTATGAAACAACCGTGATACTCGATGAAGCTCACGGAACGGGGGTTTTTGGCGAACGGGGTCGTGGCGTAGCTGAACTGCAGAATGTGGAAGACCGGATCGGGGTTCGGATCGGAACCTTGAGTAAGTCCATCGGATCACTCGGCGGCTTCGTGACCGGCAGCCAGACTTTGATCGATTACTTGTGGAACAAAGCCCGAACACAGATTTATTCGACTTCGCTTCCTCCGTCCCTTGTTGCGGCAGCGACGGCGGCCCTGGAAATCGTTCAGTCAGAACCGTCCAGACGTGACCGACTTCACGCCATCTGCCGACAATTTCGAGATCAGCTTGCCAGCAATGGCGTCGTCCCCTTCCCTGGTTCTGTTGGGCCGATTGTCCCCATTATGCTGCAAGAACCTCAGGCCGCAATGAATGTCGCCGAACGACTTCTGGAAAACGGTTTTCTGGTTGGAGCGATCCGACCTCCGACAGTCCCTAAAGGAACATCGCGGTTGAGGGTTACACTGCACAGCGGCCTGCCGGAAGAAGTCGTGACGAGTTTGGCCGTGAAAATTGGTGAATTGATACGTTTACCTCGAGCGACATGAGATGTCCAATGTTTGAGTTCCGTCGGGGCATTTGTTAACGTCGGCGTGATGAATAACCTTGTCTTTGCCTTGGTGAGATTGGGATCACTTTAGACCGTTTGGTCTTGGACGCGTAAACATGACGATTTTCAAACGCATCATTGATCGTGAGATCCCCGCCGAGATCCTGTTCGAAGACGAACAATGCCTCGCGTTTCGGGATATCAATGGCCAGGCACCAACTCATGTTTTGATCATCCCCAAGAAAGAAATCCCTTCGCTGGCTGATTCGACGGATGACGATGAACCGCTTCTGGGACATCTACTTTGCGTCGCCCGCAAGCTCGCTGTTCAATTGCAATTGACCGATGGCTATCGAACAGTCATCAACTGCGGCCGAAATGGAGGCCAGTCGGTGAACCACCTTCATATCCATCTGCTCGGTGGACGACCTCTTAGTTGGCCTCCAGGTTAACGATACTCAGTTGAGAATCTGGTTGATGAATTTCACCAGAATGATCCCCCTACCCTCATGTTTCACACCTTAGGAAAAAAATCATGGCAACTCGGAAGCTGGTTCTTGCTTTTACAGTCGTCGTCGCAATGGGGGCACTGTTAGTTGCTCAGTCCCAACCGGTTCCCAAGACGGGACTCGGAATGACGGAAGCGGCAAAGGGGTATCTTGCGGCAATTACGCCTGACCAGGTGAAAGTGACGTCGTTCAAATACGATGATCCTGAGCGATTGAACTGGCATTTTATTCCTCGCGAGCGAAAAGGGCTGCCGCTCAAGGCTTTGGAAGGAGCACCGCTCCAGGCCGCTCAAAAACTGATCCGTAGCGGTCTTTCGGAAGCGGGCTACGATCAGGTTTTGAACGTGATGAGTCTTGAAGAAGTCCTGTATCTGATCGAACCGGGCGAACGAGCCTATCGACGTGATCGCCGCGATCCCGGCAAATACTACATCAGCATTTTCGGGACTCCATCCGAAACCGGCTTGTGGGGCTGGCGAGTCGAAGGTCATCACCTGTGCCTCAATTTCAGCGTCAAAGACGGCAAGGTGATTGGCAGTACGCCCGAGTTCTTCGGAGCCAACCCCGGCACGATCGAAGCTGGTAAGGGACGAACGATCCGAGTCCTGGGACCTGAAGAGGATATCGCTCGCCAGATTCTGAAACTCTGTAATCCTGAACAGCAAAAGTTGTGCTGGGTCAGCAAAGAAGCCCCTGGCGAAGTTCCGTTAGGTCCTGTCGCAGCACAGCCAAATCCACAAGCTGTCGTCGGCGAAGCGGTCGGCCTTCCTGTCAGCAAGATGTCCGATGACCAGAAGAAATTGATGCAGGAACTACTGGGCGAGTACCTGAAGAACCTGCCTGTCGATGTCGAAGCGGAACGCCTTGCCGCATTAAATTCAGCAGGCTTGGATAAGATCACCTTTGCCTGGTACGGCGAACCTGATCTGCATCAGGCACACCACTACCGAGTGCAGGGACCGACGTTCGTCATCGAATACAACAACACCCAGAACAACGCCAATCACGTCCATTCGATGTGGCGAAACCTTGCCGGAGATTTCGCGCTGCCCGCGAAATAACCGTCAATGAGTGATGCGAAAACTTGTTTCGTATCACAGCAAAAAAAAGCCAAGTGCCACTGCTTGACCGTCTTCGGTCAAGCAGTGCTCTATTAACCAATCTCAAACTTCGCCCCGAGTATTTTGGCGAATTCTCTGAGCCAGGCAGGATGAGCCGGCCATGCGGGGGCTGTGACGAAGTTCCCGTCGACGTACGCCTGATCGACGGGGACAGCCACATATTGCCCACCTGCTGCCGTGATTTCCGGGCCGCAGGCGGGATAGGCCGTGCAGCGGCGACCTTTCGTGACTCCGGCCGCCGTCAGCAACTGAGCACCGTGACAGATCGCTGCGATCGGTTTCTGATCTTTGGCGAATGATCGGATCAGATCTAGAACTTCTTCGTTCAATCGCAGATATTCGGGTGCTCGACCGCCGGGAATTACGAGTCCCGCGTAATCGCTGGCTTTGATTTCAGCAAAGGTCACGTTCAACGTGAAATTGTGGCCTCGTTTTTCGCTATAGGTCTGATCCCCTTCGAAATCATGGATCGCAGTGCGGATTTTATCTCCCGCTTTTTTGCCAGGACAGACGGCGTCGACCTGATAGCCGACAAACGACAACGCTTGGAATGGCACCATAATTTCGTAGTCTTCGACAAAGTCTCCTGCGATGAGCAATAATTTCTTGGATGACATTGGAGTGACCTTTCTTTTTCAAATTGCGATTTGAGGTCGATCAAATGAGACGGGTTGTCGAGCCCCTTCAGGGCATTCCGTTTCGTTGTGATCGTTACCCAGGGCGGCGCTCAAAGACGAGCTTGCCCTGGGCTGGTATCTGTTGCCCATTCAGGGCAATAAGACCTTTTGTGGTGACGATGTTTGAATCGATGCCTTTTTGACGCAATAAAACATCTTCAAAGGAATACCATGTTTCATCCGTTAACTATTAGCCGCTGAGGTAAAATTTTGCGTTGAGGCTGGAAGTCTCCACTACGGTTATCTCTGTCGCTTGCGTTGAACTCGCATTGAGAGAAATTCGCCCAATGCCTTCTGGTATGGTTGATCGGTCGTGAGTGACAGAAAGTCGATTCCGGCCGAACCGCATTGTTTGATCAGTCCCTCGCGGAATGCTTTGAATCGTGACAGATACAATTTCCGCAATCGGTGCGGATCGGCGAGGATCTCCTGGCCTGCTTTTTCGAGGTTTCGAAATTGAGTTGGCTGGGTATACGGAAACTCTTCTTCCTCCGGGGCTGTGATTTGAAACAGGACCACTTCATGCCGTGCCATCCTCAGTTGTTTCAACGCCGCAGCGAATGAGTCGAGATTGTCAAAACCGTCGGTGAATAGAAACACCAGACACCGGCGCTTCAGCGATGGCAAAATCTGAGCGACGATGTTGCCGAGACTCCCTTCCTGGCCCGGGCGACGAGCCTGCAGTAGCCTGACGATCTGGCCGAACGTTTCGCGATTTGTTGACGGTTCCCACCTGTCTTCCACCTTCGTGTCGAACGTAATTAATCCGCATCCATCACGTTGGCTCAGCAATAGATAGGCAAGCGCTGCTGCCAGTTGTCGAGCGTAGTCGAATTTGCTGATCGTCTTTCCGCGAAACGCCATGCTGCCGGAACAGTCGACCAACAGGTACGCGCGTAGATTTGTCTCTTCTTCGTATTCCTTGACGTAGTAATGGCCAGTCTTGCCGTACGCTCGCCAGTCGATATGGCGGATCTCGTCGCCAGGGTAATACTGCCGGTGCTCAACGAATTCAACACTGGACCCTTTGAACGGGCTTTTGTGTTGCCCGATCATGTACCCTTCGACAATCATCTTGGCGACGACTTCCAGCCCGCCAAATCGAGCGAGTGCCGTTGGATCGTCAAGCGATGCCGGGTTTTTTGAGCCAAACATGAATTGACTCGTTAAAAAAGGGAATCACTCACAAGAATTGAACTCGTCGGTCTAGTTGGATTCGCCAATATTCCAGAATCGCGTCGACGAATGGGACCCGGGATTTGGCGGGGTTGATCATTCCCGCAGCTTTCTTCTCTGGCACTTTTTTCTCGGGATCAGTCGCTCGTTCAACAGGCTGCTCAACAATCGGCTTTCCATCTGCCAATTGCTTCTTGATTCCTTCGAGAGCTGCGTTCAGTTGTCTATCAACGAACGTCGATTGCGGAACAGTTCCGTCCTTGCGAATCACTTCGCGGTCACGACGAGAATTATCCAGGTCACGCAGTTCCTCGTTTGACATCTTCTGCTCGTAGCCGGGGTCAGGCATGACGCCCCATTCGTCTTTTTCTGTTGCTTTGGGGAACCGGTGAATGTTCTTACCGCTTGGACGGTGATAGCTGGCGGTCGTCAGTTTCAGAGCACTTTTGCCACCTTCCAGTTCGACGACGTTTTGCACGCTGCCTTTACCCCAGGTTCTCTCGCCGACGATAATTGCTC
Organism: uncultured Schlesneria sp.; assembly: GCA_903904835.1. GTDB lineage: Bacteria > Planctomycetota > Planctomycetia > Planctomycetales > Planctomycetaceae > Schlesneria. The sequence goes on from CAIVEI010000189.1 coordinate 35,944, forward strand.
GTTTGTAGTCCTGAAGGCAAGCACTGACGATTTCGGCGGCCGACGCGCTGTATCGATTGACGAGCACCGCCATCGGAAAACCACTGAAAGTTCCTGCTCTCTTGGCTTCGACGAAATGCTCTTCTGTGTTGCGTCCCTTGGTGCTGACGATGACGCCATTTGAAATGAAGAAATCGGCGATGGCGGTCGCGGCGGTCAACAGGCCCCCGGGATTGAATCGCATATCCAGCACCAGCGCCCGCATTCCCTCTTTTTGCAGCTTGGTTAATGCATCGTGCAATTCTTCTGCGCTGTTTCGTCCGAAGCTGGTCAGGCGGATGTAGCCGATCTTTTCCTTCTCGTCGAGCATGAATGACCATTCACCTTTCGCATCGTAATGGTCCCCCAGAACGGTTGGGGTTTTGATCACGTCTCGCGTGACTTCGATGGTCACTGGGGTCTCAGAACCTTCATGCTGCAACTTGATTTTGACCATGGCGCCTGGCTTGCCACGCATCAGCGATATGGCCGAATCCATTTCGCGACCTTCCTGGAAGTCGGCGGTCAGTTTGTCATCGATTTCCAAAATGCGATCGCCTGCCAGAACACCAGCCTTGTAAGCGGGAGTCCCTGGCAGAGGGGTCATCACCATTAGCTGGCGAGTCCGTGGATCAATGGTGACCTGGATGCCGATCCCACCGAATTCCTGCTCGACATGTTCGGTGAAACTTCGCAGTTCCTGCTTGTCGATGTAGGACGAATAAGGATCGAGCTTCAGCAGCATGCCTCGCATCGCAGCTTCAATCAATTCCCGCTTGTCGACCTGAGTGACGTAATTACGGTCGATCTGCTCGAAGGTATCTACGAAGACTTTCATCAATTCGTAGTATTCATCTTCGGTTGCGGCACGAGCCGAATTCACAGACAACCCGCTGCCAACCACGATCAACAGAACCGCCAGCCCAAATCGCCGCCACTGCATCATCTCGTTTCCTTCGCTCAGTTCGATCTGTCGTTCCCTCGATTTGCTCGCATCCGGCATCGCCGGATTATGAATCTTCTATGAACGAAGAATACGTCTTTCACACCGTAGCGGCAAGACTTGCATTGCAAATCAAGCCTCAATAAGTTTCTGTATCGCATTCGTCGCCGCTTCAATCACCGTTTCAAGACAGCCTTGAGCGAGTACCGAAACTTCTTCTTCGTAAAGCCCCAATCCGTAACTTGTCGCTTCGGGCAGATACCAGACGGTTGAGCCATTAGCGATTGTTCCGATGATCAAGGGAACATTCGGAAATCTCGCGCGTAACGTTCGTTGCAGGATATTGTAGTGTTCGCCGTCCAGAGCCAGCCAGACGGCATTGCCGATCCGCCACGCGATCACCGGATACGGATAACTTTCACCTGGCGGCAGCGGCGCAAAGCGAATTAAACGCCGGGTCGTTCGTTCGACCATCGCATGTGCATTACGAATCGCTTCGGCATCCCCTTTGATGATCGCTGCCTGCTCTTCAACTCGATGCTGCAATTCTTCCATTTCGAGGTCGGCACGCGAAGGGAGTTCGCTACGATACTTCAGCGGCACAATGTCTCGCCGATCGATCCATCGCGAATGTTGTGAGGCACGTTCGACAGGTTCCGGCGAGTACTTCCAGATGCCGAGAGTTGCGCCAGAAATCACAGGCCCGACATATTCAAATTCTTCACCCGCTGCTGGTAGCGATTCCAGCACTGCAAGTGCGGCATATCCCAATTGCCGACCGTTTCGATCGGCAACTTCGACATCACCAACAAATCCGTGTTTGGGACCAATGTCACCTGATGCCCCTTGGATAAACAGGCAGGGGACGTTGGATACCCCTTCTACGACTTCCCGCATGGCGCCGATGTAGTCAGGACTGATCAGCGTATTTTCCCACGCCAACGTCGTTGGATGACAGGCGTAGTTCACGAATGTTGCGATCGGCGAACCTGTATCGGAGGTGACGCGACCAACGATCACGGTGTCATCGGCCACGCCGTTTGGGTTGTAACCACAAACGTAATGGCCACGTTCGACATCCAAATAATCACGATTCTGTGCCAGGCTGCATTTGCCCTGACCGTAGACAATCGATGCCGGGACAGTACGACGATGCGACTCCCGAACCAGATCACCGATCTTCGTGGCCAGATCATTCAGGTAAGGTTCAATCAAGTCACCCCCCGGAAGATCCTTCCGTTCCAGCCCCATCAATCCCGCGCCATGAGTGTGTGAGAAAAAGACGATCAGCGATTCGTGACCCAATCCAGTTGCAGAACCGACCGAGTCAAGCAACTGATTCATTTCCTTCGGCCACAGCAAGCAGTGATCAAGAGCAATCAGCACCCTTGGGGGTTGTTGATCGTCTGACAGACTCTGCAAGTACAGAACAGTCGCCGTAAGCGGCCGATGCACTCCGGTGGATTGGTTGTGTGTCGCGGCTCCCCACATGCGATGGAATGTCCCGACGACGGGGGTGACATCACAGCGAGCAACGCCAGCCAGACAACGACTTTGAGGGATTTCGACTCGGTGCATCAATTGGATTTCCAGGTAAGTTCTCAACCAGCCACATTATGTGAGGGGCGGAGCCGAACTGCCAATGATGAGAACGATCAGTGATACGGCGTCTTCGGAAAGCCAAACCCAATAGAAATAACGGTGCTTAACTTGTGCTTTTTTGAAAAACCTGAATAGGATCTATAGGACGAATGTGGCTTGATCGAACGGGTGACATAAGTCGAATAGGTCTTATGAGTCGTATAAGACCTCTCACAGTTCGGTCAATGCTGTGCCGGGTCTATTGGAATTAACACAAATACGGCTTTATCCACCCGCAACCGCGCCGACGACGAAAAAGGGCTCAACTCCTGCTACGACTGCATCGGGTAACGGAGCGTCCGCCGGCTCAAAAGAAAGATCTTCGCCACAGGCGAAGAACCTCAGGAACGGTCTTCGCTTGAGGGTCACGTGATCCCGAATCGTGCCGCGAAGCATGGGATATTCGGCCTCAAGTTTGTCGAGAATCGCGTTTCGTGTTGCAGTTCCTTCAACCTCGACCGTGACCTCGCTACCGACCTTTGCCAGGGTTCGCAGATGTGGCGGAAGAACAATACGAATCATGGTAGCGTCTGGACCTCGACTGCGACGACTGGGGGAAGATCCCGCACGATCGGCGTCCAATGGTCCCCGGAGTTGGCTGACGCATACACCTGGCCTCCGGTTGTGCCGAAGTAGACTCCGCAGTCATCAAGCGAATCGACGGCCATCGCATCGCGTAAAACGTTCACGTAACAGTCGCGTTGTGGAAGTCCATTTGTGAGAGCTTCCCAATCGTTTCCGCCCGTTCGGCTGCGAAAGACTTGCAGCTTTCCATCCAGTGGATAGTGTTCGGAGTCACTTTTGATCGGGACGACGTAAACCGTTTCAGGTTCATGAGCGTGGACGTCGATGGTAAATCCAAAGTCGGTCGGCAGGTTGCCGCTGACCTCGTGCCACGAGTCACCGGCGTCGTCACTGCGCATCACATCCCAATGCTTCTGCATGAACAGGACGTTTGGGCGAGATCGGTGTGCGGCAATCTTGTGGACGCAGTGGCCGACTTCGGCTGTAGGGTCCGGGATATGGTTTGATCTGAGGCCTCGATTGATTGGCTTCCATGTCAGGCCACCGTCGTCTGTTCGAAATGCCCCTGCGGCAGAAATAGCGATAAAAATTCTTCGCGGGTCGACCGGGTCAATCAGGATCGTATGCAGGCACATCCCCCCTGCTCCGGGAGTCCAGTTGGCTCCAGTCCCTTGAGTTCGCAAACCAGAAAGTTCGTGCCATGACTTTCCGCCGTCACTGGTCCGAAACAAGGCGGCGTCTTCGACTCCGGCATACACCGTGTCGGGGTCGGATAGCGACGGTTCGAGATGCCAGACTCGTTTGAATTCCCATGGGTGCGGTGTCCCATCGTACCACTGATGAGTCCCCGGAACGCCGTCGTAGACAAACTTGTTATCGACCGGTTCCCATGTCTTGCCACCATCGTTGGAACGCTGAATCAATTGCCCGAACCAACCGCTTGATTGAGAGGCATAAATCCGATTCCGATCAACAGGCGAACCCTTCAGATGATAGATTTCCCAGCCGCCGAAAAAGGGGCCGTTGACATCCCAGTTTTCACGTTTTCCATCCGAAGTGAGGATAAATGCACCTTTACGCGTACCGACAAGAACACGAACCTGGGCCATGAGATTTTCCCGTTTGCGTTATTTTAATGTCGCGGAGGCTTCCAGCCGCCGTGAGTTTTTTTCCGTTCATTCATCGCAAAAAAAATGAGTGTGTTGCTGAAACGCAAATTTCACGGAGGCTGGAAGACTCTGCTACGATTGCGGTACCACCATGATCATCCAAATCACGTCGAATCGATCTGCGACCATACCAAAACTTGATGAGAAAAACGTGTTCGTCAGCGGCATCTGGACCTGACCGTTCTGACTGAGTGCTTCGAACCGCAGCGTTGCTTCGGCGTCACTTGAAACGCTGAGAGACAAATTAATGCCATGAAATTTTGGACATCCTGAGTTGCTGCTATCGGTCATGAAGATAATCGTATCGCCAATTTGCACTGCGGCGTGCATGATCTTGTTTTCGAACTCTGGAGAACTCAAGCCCCCCGATTCGGGATCTGGACTCTCTTTGAACCGCATCAGCATTCCCACTTTCGCACCCAGCGCCTCACGGTAAAACTCAATCGCTTCCTCGCAGCGGCCGTCAAAGTCCAAATAGGGTTGGATATGCACGCATTGTCCTTTTGTACAACAGGAATCGATCGGGCAGTCGGTTCAAGAGGGCCGCTGCTACGATTGTTGGGCATCCGCAAACGTATCCATCCCGGTAAAAACGGTCAATCAACACTTTTTCTAATTTTCATGAACGGTGACTGATACCGACAATTGCGTCGCGGATTGATTAGAATTTGGATGAAACTTTAATGAGTCGGGTTGCGGATGAATTTCTATGACGAGAAAGAGCACGGAAAGTTTTCGATTTTCGAAGCCGATTCGGAAACACAACGGCATGAAACAATCATGTATCAACGTCATTGGTGCCGTTCCGCACGTTGGTGCGTTTTTGGTAACGCTTGTGTTTTCATCGACGTTCGTGTTTGCGAATGACGACATGCAAACCCACGACTTTGTCGAAGTCGTTCAACCACTGCTTCAATCGAAATGCATTTCCTGTCATGGTTTGGAGAAGCAGGAAGGTGGCTTACGACTTGATTCGTTGACGGCAGCAAAGCGAGGGGGCGATCGTGGCGCTGCGATCGTTCCTGGCGATCCAGGCAAAAGTCGTTTGATCGAAGCCGTTCGTTTCACGAATCCCGACTTGCAAATGCCACCAAAGTCCCGACTTTCCGACCGGGAAATCGAAGTTCTGGAGCACTGGGTCAAGGCGGGCGCAGTCTGGCCAGAGCTGGCGACTGTGCTGTTCGAAGACGAATCGCAGTTTGTATCAGCGCTGATTAATGGTAACGGGACGGCGCGATTGACCACAGACGATCCGTTTGCAGGCAAGCTGGCGCTGGGTATGACTCCTTTGCAGAGAGATCAAGTATCGATTCCTGGTTGGAACTATCGGATTCGAGAGAACCCCGAGTCGGGTGAATTTCGTTTTTTGCGACTCGCCTGGAAGAAGCGTGGTGCGGGAAGCGTCATGATTGAACTGGCTTCAAGTGGACAGTGGCCCGATCCACAAGTTGCCAAAGGACGGTATGTCGCAGGGCCGAATACGACTGGCTTGGCCGCGATTCAGGTTGCGGAACAAGCTCCCACAGAATGGACTGTCGTGACGTTTGATCTCTGGAAGGACCTTGGCGATGTCATACTGACGGGAATTGCGCCGACATGCGATCAGGGCGAGGAGGCATTTTTTGATTCCATTATTCTCGGCCCGACAATCGAAAGCCTGGATGCGTATCGACCTGGTTTCGGACTGCCGAGTGTTCTCGCACCCAAACCAGCGGGTCCCTGGATTGGCGATGCCTTGACCGACGCGAGCAACCCGATTCGCAAAATATTTCGAGGCGAAAGACTCGATCTCTGGTCTTTGAAAAAGCCTGTCATTGATGAAGTGACATACCAAGGTCATGAAGGTCTGACAACGGAGTCAGTGAACCACCTTTCTGCTCAAGTCATCGATCTATTGATCCGCAAACGATTGGCTGAAGCGGGGATCGCTCCTTCAGTTCCGGCAGACCGACGAACCTTGATCCGCCGACTCAGTTTTGACCTGACCGGGTTGCCGCCGACGCCAGATGAGGTCCGCCATTTTATCCAGGATTCGTCGCCGAACGCGTACGAATCCCTGGTTGACCGGTTGTTGGATTCGCCACGTTATGGCGAGCGTTGGGCGCGACATTGGCTCGACGTCGTTCGCTATGCCGATACTGAAGGATTTGAGCGTGATGAATTCCGGCCATTGGCCTGGCAATACCGGGATTACGTCATTCGTTCGTTCAACCTAGACAAGCCGTACGACCAGTTTATTCGAGAACAGCTTGCTGGGGATGAACTTGTTAATGCCCCACCGAAGAACGCTGACGAAGCCGACAAGTTGATTGCAACGGGTTTCTTGAGACTGGGCCAATGGGACAGTACCGCCCCGATTTTTCAGGAAGAAGTTCGGCATCGGGATCAGCAACTGGCGGATCTGGCAAACACAACGGGCTCCGCATTTCTTGGGTTAACGTTTTCTTGCTGCCAATGTCATGATCACAAGTACGATCCTCTTTCTCAGGCCGATCATTTTCGTCTGCGAGCGTTCTTTGCGGGAGTAACTCCTCGGAACGATCTGGTCATTGAATTGGCCGACGAACTTGAAGAGATCGCCAAACACAACGCGGTTGTTGATGACGAAGCGGCTCCTCTGAAGGAGGAACAGTCGAAACTGGACAAGGACAAAAAAGAGGATCAGCCTCGATACGAGGAACTTGCTAAAACGATTGGGGAGATTGAAAAGAAAAAACGCTCGCCACGTATGACAATGGGAGCGACCGATTTCGGTGCAGAAGCTCCCGCGACGCATGTTTTTTATCAAGGTGACTTTTCGCAACCGCGTGAGGAAGTTCCACCGGGATACGTCTCGGTTCTTGACCCAAATCCGGCGGCGATCGAACCGCCTCGAGCTGATACAACGGGCCGAAGGCTGGCGCTGGCCAAATGGATTGCCTCATCAGATAATCCGTGGACCGCTCGAACCCTGGTCAACCGCGTCTGGCAGCATCACTTTGGAGTCGGGCTTGTCGCCACTGCGAACGACTTTGGCTTTAGCGGAGCGAGGCCGACAAATCCTGAGTTACTCGATTGGCTGGCCGTCGCCTTTATCAACGATGGATGGTCGATCAAGAAATTGCATCGAACAATCGTCTGTTCGGCGACTTATCGGCAAGCGAGCGACGCAGTTGGTCTCGATTCTGTGGCACAAATCAATGTCCACAGTCAGGAAAAAGATCCTGCAAATACGCTCCTTTGGCGACAGAACGTCGTTCGTCTTGATGCTGAGACGTTGCGAGACAGCTTACTTTCGGTATCAGGTGCACTGAAGACTGTCGACTCAGGCAAGCCGCGCTGGCCGCATGTGCCGATTGAACTGTTGCACGCCCAACCGGGAATATTGGAGGCGAAAGACGGCGGTGACGGGGGACGGATGCAGGGCTGGTACGAAGACCCGGTTGAAGAGACTGATGTCCGAAGTGTGTTTCTCGTCCGCAAACGAGCCATGCCAATCCCGTTCCTGCAAGCGTTCGATCTCCCCGATACGACGGTCTCGTGTGCTCGCCGCGATACGACGGTCGTGGCTCCTCAAGCATTGATGCTGTTCAACAGTCCTGAATCGATTCGCTTTGCGTTGATCCTGGCCGAACGAGTGGCTGAAGAGGCTGGTCTCGATCCAGATAGACGAGTCGAAGCCTTGTTTCAGCGAGCGCTAAGCCGATCTCCCGAAGCGAAAGAAAAAGCGATTTGCCAGGATTTACTCCGTCGTCATACAGATCAACATCGAATGGATGGAGCCGCAGATAGAGCAGAATTGTTTGCACTGCGCGACCTGTGTCGAGCAGTACTCAATCTGAACGAATTCATGTATATCGACTAATTGGTCAGTCTTTCCGAGGCCATAATGCCGTTTAACAACCTTAATCGTCGAGACTTTCTTCAGCGATCCGGAGGTGGCTTCGGCAGCGTCGTGTTGGCCGCGTTGCTGGCAGAAGAAGCTCGTGCGGCTTCACCGCAACAGACAACGATCGATCCGCTGAATCCTTTGGTCGAGCGCTTGTCGCACGTTGCCCCCAGGGCGAAACAGGTCATCTTTCTGTTTCAATACGGAGGTCCTTCGACGTTTGACCTGATCGATTACAAACCGGAATTGATCCGGCTGAATGGGCAACCCGTTCCAGAGTCGTTCAAAAATCACAACGACAAGGTCGGTGGAGTCCTCAATCACTGCAAGGACGAGCTGATGTCCGGCCCATGGAATTGGGCTCAGCATGGTGAAAGCGGTTTGTGGTTTTCGGATTTGCTGCCCCATACCGCTCAGCATGCTGACGAGTTGTGCCTGGTTCGATCGATGTATAGCGAAAGTTCGAACCACGCCCCAGCGACCTATTTGATGAATACGGGATCAATTTTAAGTGGCAAGCCCAGCATGGGATCATGGGTGACCTATGGCCTTGGTTCACTTAATCAGAACCTGCCCGGCTATGTCCTGCTGTATAAAGTTGGGGGCTTGGGCGGGTCGGCCAATTGGAGTAACGGATTTCTGCCTGCGGCGTTTCAAGGGACACAGTTCCGTTACGAAGGTCCACCCGCACTGAATCTGGAACCTCCGGCGGATCTGGTTGGCGTTCAGCGTTCGACACTTGATGTCGTTCAGCAACTCAATCGAAAACATGCGGTAGAACGACCTGGTGTGCTCGATCTTTATGGTCGGATCGCCTCATACGAACTGGCCTATCGAATGCAGTCTGAAGCAATCGACGTCGGCGAATTGGCTCAAGAAACGCAGCAGACTCACAACGCATACGGACTCAACGACGAGAATAAGAACAAGGCATTGTTCGGGAGAATGTGCCTGTTATTGCGTCGATTAATCGAGAAGGGCGTTCGCTTCGTACAACTTTATAATGCCGTCGACAAACTGGGCTGGGACGGACATGATAATAACACCGATTACCACCAGCGAAATGCGGTTCAAACGGATCAACCGATTGCCGCCTTATTATCTGATCTGAAGCAACGAGGACTTTTAGACACGACGCTCGTCATTTGGGCGGGTGAATTCGGTCGTACGCCGATGATGCAGGGTAATAATGGGCGCAACCATAATCCCTATGGTTTCACGATCTGGATGGCAGGTGGTGGTGTGAAGTCGGGACAAGCCATTGGTGCGACTGACGAAATTGGTCTGCGGGCCGTCGACCAGCCCCAACCCGTCAAGAACCTTCATGCAACAATTCTGACTGCATTAGGACTACGTCCGGACGACCTTTTCTTTGAAACGAACGGTCGGCAAGAACGATTGACGGGTGTTGCCCAAAGCTGGAAGACGATTCCTGGTGTTTTTGGGTGATGACGGATGATCGCGGTCACGAACCTGAATTTATCGGTCGTATAGGTCTTATAAGACCTATACGACCGATAACGATTTGTGTGTTTCACAGCCGCTTCTTTTCGGTTGATTCAGTTCCCTGGCCTTTTAATTGTTCTAACAGTTCGATGATTTCATCGTGAATTCTTTGTTTCTGACGAATGACCAGCGATTTCGATGTAGCGCGAATGACACCCATCGCTGAGTCGCCAAAAAAACCACCCCCTCCAGGTCCACCGCCGCCCATCGGTGGGCCACCGAGTGAATTTGATGTGGGATTTCCTTCCGCGACTTCTTTGGTTGAGGCTTCTTGATTGTCTGCTGGCCGATTCTTCGACGTCGGTGCCCCCGTTATTGGCGGCGTTTGGTTCGCCGGTACAAGACTTCGAAGGGAGGCCGGAAGATTCCACCCTTCTGGATCCACGGTTGCCAGAATGAGTTCCATCAATTCCTTCGGCGTATAGTCTGGTACAAGGCCCGTGTTGTAGACACGCGTTTCAAACGTTTGATCAGCTTTTTCGGTTGTCGTGATCATCAGCATGTCGTTCTTGATGACATAGTCGAGTTGCAATGGGTCGAGCAATAATCGTAACGTATTTTTAAGACTGTTTTCGGCAACAAAAAGAGTCACGTTTTGGTCAGTAGAGATGCCGGCATCGGCCAACGCGGGAGCATCGATCAAAATCTCAATTTTGTGAAGTTCTTCGAAGTAACGAAGTGCTTCATTAAGCGGTTGGTCAGTGAAGGCTAATTCGGTATTTTCATGCAGTGCTGCTTCGATCCTTTCCACTAGAGGACTACGGGACTTAAAGTCCCATTTTGTGCGTGGGACTGTTTTTGACTTGGAATCATTACCGCCGATTTTCGTATCGGGTTCCAATTGGGCCAATTCACGCGTTGCGAGACGTTGTTCCAGTGGGGCGTGGGTATCAGCCTGGTCAACGTCAAAAGTTTCAACGGTTACTGAAGAGTCATCAGGGTCATTCGCCAAGGACCCTAAATCAAGAGTATTCCGTGCCGGACGGGCGGATGAACTCGTTGTCACGACGTTTCCGGCTTCGGCCATTGCGCCGGGAAGTCCAACCAACGCGTTGACTCCACCCAATCCCATGGCGAGTCCGCCGAGAGTCAGTCCAACTGCAACTACTGTTTTTGTCGCTGTCGTCATGGTGATGATTTCCTTTCCTGCGAGTTCGAGGACCCGATCAGAAATCAGATCGGGCGCTGGAATGTTTGATTGTGAACACCAGGCGATATTCGCCTGGATGGTGGATTCGATCAGCACTTCGTTGCCAGCAGCTTGCACCGTTTGTTGAGTCAACTGAATTGCGGCCAAGGCCGTTCCCAGCGTCGTAATCCCTCGCTGTAAAAGCCGATTACGCAACTCATGTTTGCCTCGTTTCAACAATCCTTCCACTGTTCCGACGGTCATTGATAATTCCGTCGCGATTTCGCTTGGTGTTTTACCCGCCAGATACCTGAGTACCAGCGGCTGCCGATATCGTTCCGGCAGTGCGTTCAATTCGACATCAACCATTTGTTGATCGTGCCGATCTGCCAGCTTTGCAAATGTGTCGTCATCGGTCGATTTGTCATCCACAAGACATGTTTCCCTCCGGCGTTTCTTCTGTCGAGCGACCCTCAGCGACAATCGGTAAGCGACTCCGTACAACCAACTCGCAAGCGACTTTCGCTTTCTGACTCGGGTTGCGTCGCGAACAAGTACGAGGAATGTTGCTTGAAAGACATCGTCAATATCATGTGCGTCATGCAGAACCCGTCGGCAGACACCAAGCACAACAGGACTGTGCCGACGAACCAACTCCGCGAATGCTGATTGATCGCGAGCAACTATAAATCGCTCGATCAACTCGGCATCGCCCGGCGCTGGCGAATCAATAACCGAAACGGCGTTTAGTACAAGGGCACTCATTTGTCTGACAGTATAGTGCCCAGTCCCGGCCATTTCCGGCGCAAAATTTTCTGATTTTGTCTTGAATCAGCCGACTTTGATCGATCGTGGCGGGTCGCAATAGACATCAGCAGGACTTGATTGTCGCTACTTCGATGGGACTTCCGCACTGCTGAGAGAAGCGAGCCAGGCGTAAACCGTGTCTCCGATTTGGCGATAACCTCCCGCAGACGGATGAACTCCGTTGCTCTGTCGGACGATCTTCAATTCCGTATGAGCATTAGGTGACACCGTTTCTGTCGGATAATTGTGAACGGCATCCAAGTTTACGTGTGTCGGGATCAGATGAACCGATTCGGATTGTCGACTTCCATATCGCTTGATCATCGCCGACACCAAAAAATGCTGGTTTCGTTTGTACTTCCAGCGAGTTTGGCCGCTTGCATAGTTGCTGCCAAATGCATCCTGGCTGGCTGCCGGGGGGACTGGAAGCATGACACCAATCCGTGTGGCGGGACTGGCTGTTTTGACCATCTCGATCAACTTATCGTAGTGGCTTAGCATCTCCTGGATTCCGGCTGCGATGGTTTCATCCTGGTACGAAAAGATGTCATTGGGACCAAGAAAGATTGTCATCACGTCCGGAAATCGTCCCTCATTTACATCCTGGCAATAGTGCGGGAATTCGAGCTTCACAGTGCCATCAGACTGCTTGTACAGAAACGGGCTACCTCGTTTTGCATAGTCACCTTGTCGTGCCGTATCCGCAAAATGGGTCGCAAATCGTTGAGCCGTCCAGCCGCCGTATCCCTCGTGGCGGTTCAGGCCCAACGTCGGTTCAACGCCGTGAGACCCAATCAAGGTTAAAGCTCTCTGGCCCGGTTTGCCTGCGAGATCGAGTAAATGCTGCGAATAGACTGAGGCATGTGTCAGGCTGTCGCCAACGAGTAACAAAGAGAGTGATTTGTTCTTGTCCGACTTGGTTGCCGAGACTTTGACAGTGGTGTTTCCGCGTGAGACGACCCGGTTTTGATCATCACGGATTTCCAACTGAAGCGGAACATCGCCAACGTCGGCCTCGGTCGGTGTCCAGGTCCATCGTTCGGCCTGCTGTTTGCCCTTAGGGCACGTCACATCAAATGCATAATTTGCAGTGTTCAGCGTGAGAACCACGTTGTCAAAATAGATGTTTGTTTCGACCCCAGCCACAGCGAAGATTTCGGGCGGCAAGGCCATTCGTAGCGGGTCATTGAGCTCTGTGCTGGGGACCGCCTGCGCAGGTTCGGCGGCGTCCAACAACGTTACGACGAACATGCCGTTCACGATGAAAGGGAAGAGTGCGAACCAAACAGCTGAAGACTTCGGTTTCTTCTTTAACATGACAGCTGACTCCCATCGTTTTGAGAGTTGTTTATGTTAAGTCAAAAATGAAACCCAAGGACGATTGTCGTCTGGAACTTTATGACACCTGGAACTTTCATACTCGTTCTCATGCAAACTCAATATTCGTTTGCAGCTTCACTTGCTTCGTCAAACTGCTGAAACTTTTTCTCGCTCACCTGCCGGATTGTTCGTTCAGCGACTTCATTCTGAAGCTTGGTCAGCGCCGCCTCCAGTGGCATTGCACCAAGATCACCTTCAATACGGTCACGGATTGATACCGTCCCGTTTTCAACGTCACGACCGCCAACGATCAACATGTAGGGGATCAGTTCGACTTGCGCATCGCGAACTTTGGCGTTGATCTTGGCTCCACGAAGGTCCGTTGTCACGCGGAAACCAGCGGCACGGAAACGGGCTTCGACTTGTTTGGCGTAGTCTTCGAACTTGTCGCTGATCGACATGACTCGAATCTGTTCGGGAGCCAGCCAGAGTGGGAATGCCCCGGCAAAGTGTTCAATCAACATGCCTGTGAATCGTTCCATCGAACCAAACGGAGCGCGATGGATCATGACCGGACGGTGGGTTTGATTGTCCGCGCCCACGTATTCCAATTGAAAACGTTCGGGGAGATTAAAGTCGAGTTGGACCGTACCAAGTTGCCATTCGCGACCAATACAGTCGCGAACCATAAAGTCGGTCTTGGGTCCGTAGAACGCAGCTTCACCTTCCCGTTCGACGAACGGCATCTGCATCTCGGTAAGTACTTTTCGCAACGAATTTTGGGCGTTTTCCCAACCTTCGTCCGTACCAACGTACTTCGATTTGTTCTTCGAATCACGGCATGACAGTTGAACGCGATAATCATTAAGACCAACGCTGGCGAGGACGAATTTGACCAGTTCCAGCGTCGACTTGAACTCTTCCAGAACTTGATCCGGTGTTACGAAAAGATGTGCATCATCCTGGGTCAGGCCGCGGACTCGCAGCATCCCGTTGAGTTCGCCCGACTGTTCGTGTCGATAAACAGTACCGAATTCTGCCAATCGCACAGGAAGATCGCGGTAACTTCGCTGTTGAGCCTTATAAATCTGCACGTGGTGCGGGCAGTTCATCGGCTTGAGCAGATATCGCTCCTGTTGTTTCTCCCAGGCTCGCAGGAATTCTTTGCGTGCAGCAGGAGTCCCGTTCGTGGGGAAATCGGCGAGGTCCATTCCCATCAGCTTCGCCGAATCCGCCAGCTTCTTTTCATCTTCGAGCGAAAAGGCCGTTCCATCCGTGATCAGGGCTTCCAGACGACGGACCCAATAGTCGACCAGTGCGCCTGCGTCGTGACCGAAGATCGGAGCAAACTGTGATTCGCGATAATAGGGGAAATGTCCACTGGTTTCGTACATGTCGACTCGACCGATGTGCGGCGAGTAGACCGGCTGATAGCCACGTGCAATCAGTTCCCGCTTAATGAAATCTTCAAGCGTTGCCCGGATGGTTGCCCCTTTGGGAAGCCACAGGCAAAGGCCCTGACCAACCTCTTGGCTGATTGCAAACAGGTTCAGTTGTTTGCCGAGCACGCGATGGTCTCGACGCTTGGCTTCATTGACTTGATCAAGATACCCGTCAAGGTCTTTTTGCGAGAACCATGCCGTACCGTACAATCGTTGTAGCTGCTTACCGCTGGCATCACCTTTCCAGTAGGCACCTGCCACGGAGAGTAGCTTGAATGCTTTGACTCGCTTTGCATCGGGAACGTGTGGACCACGGCAAAGGTCAACGAACTCACCCTGTCGGTAAAAACTGACGGTCGGATGGGTGGCGAGGCCCGTGTTGATATGTTCAACCTTCAGCGATTGAGACATTCCATCGACGAGCTTCAATGCTTCTTCGCGATCGCAGATGAACCGTTCAAATGGTTCCCCAATGTCGACGATCCGCTGCATTTCTGCTTCGATCCGAGGAAAGTCATCTTCGCTGATTGTGTGCGAGCACGCGATGTCGTAGTAATAACCATGCCCCGTAGTCGGTCCGAAGGCTAACTCGACGCCGGGCCATAATCGCATCACAGCACGTGCCATGATGTGCGCACAGGAATGCCGAAGAATTGCCAGCGAGGCAGGATCTTTTTCAGTCAAAAGCTGTAGTGGCACCGGCCGCTCGTCGGTGACTTCACTGAGCGGTCTGAGGACATCCGTGACCTGTCCGGCAACAACGGCTCCTATCGCTGCCGACGCAAGCCTTGGGCTGATGGCCGAAGCGACATCATAGGCTGTGGCGTGATCAGGATGATCGACAATAGTACCGTCTGGCAATTTGACTTGAAGCATGGCAAGGGCAATCCTAGACAAAGGGATTGGACCGAAGGCGAAGCAAAATAACAGCCTCGACCGGAAAGTCGAAGAGGGGGATGTTTATAGGGACCTCATCATGTGGCGTCAATCGGCACTGGTGCGACATCAACTGACACAGTCAACACGTGCGAGCCCCCGCCGGTCAGGACTCCCTGAATTGGACACACATCGCCGTAGTCGCGGCCCCAGCCGATGGTAATGTGTCGCTCCTGCGGAATCACGTTGTTTGTCGGGTCGAGATCGATCCATCCATGGTTCGGGCAAAAGACTGCCAGCCACGCGTGCGAAGCGTCCGCTCCGACGAGTCGTGGCTTACCTGGTGGTGGAGCAGTCACGAGATAACCGCTGACGTAGCGAGCTGCCAGACCCAGAGTTCGCAAGGCAGTAATCTGAAGATGGGCGAAGTCCTGGCAGACACCACGTCGCTTTTCGAGCACTTCCTTCGTGGGAGTGCTGATGCTCGTCGCGGCGGGAGCATATTCAAACTCGTGATAAATCCTCGACGTTAGATCGAGTGCGGCTTCCAGAATGGGGCGGCCAGGAGTGAAACTTGGTAGTGCGTAATCGCGTGCTTCATTCAGATAACGAACATAGGGAGACTCAAATCGAAATTGGGACATCATTCGCATCTCAGCAGTTTCGGCTGTGGCGAGTTGGTCTCGAACGGTTTCCCAAGGGGACGTTTCAAACGGCAAAGGGAGTTCTCGCTTCATGACAGTGATTCGGCTTCGAGCGGTCACTCGCAGTTCCTGGTGTGGTTCTTCCAGCGAGAAATAGCGTACTTCGTTGCCAAACGTATCGATCCAGGAACGCTGAAGCATTGGCTCTGGAGAGACTTCTAACAGGAATCCGGCCGTCGTTTGAAACGGAGTCTGGCGTGGCGTCAAATGAACATCGTTTTGACAGATTGACACTGGGTCAGTGTACGAATACGTCGTTGTATGTCGAACGGTATAGTGCATCAGATGTTTTTAATGACGAGGAGACAAAACCAACGAACACGGATTCGAATACCCTCAAATCAAAAAAAACAAGCGCAGTTCACGCTCGTCTTGGAATCTGAAGCTGAACCTCAAGTTGTCTCGAATCAACCGTGTGCGTGAGATACGTGTGCGTAATGCTATCGGAGAGTGCACGAAGATCGGAAGTCAGCAGGGCCAAAAACTTGTCCAACTGTCGGCGATCACCGGCACCATTTACTGCGCAAAAGGACTCCACATCAGCCAAACGGAGCGAGGCTTGAGCCGACAAAACAAGCTTTTGTTCCGAGGTGCGGACCATTTCCGATTCGTCTCGCGCAAGACTTCGGACATGCTCGGACAACGCCATCAGTTGAAAGCCAACGGCCCGCGGGTTCGATTCATCCGCTAATACGAGATCGAGCACCGGTGCCAATTGAAGCGTCGTCAGATAGCGGTAACGGTAAGTCATCGAACTATCCGCGATTTCGAGCATCGCTTCGAGTCGCGGAAGAACGTCCGCTTGACCATCAACCAGCAAGCCGCGAATGACCCTGAGCGTTTGCAATGCACGTTCAATTCGCCGTCCGATATCAAGAAACCGCCAACCAGGGCCGCGAGTCATGCTGTCGTTACAAAGGCCACTAAACGCCGAAAGCGAAGTCAGCAGTTGGTTTAAGGGGGCTAATGCTTCAGCAAGGTCCGCCGATGTCCTGGGGGCAGTGACCTGGCGTGATTGCGGAAATTTCAATTGGTTGATAATTCGCCAGCCATCGACAGAAATACGATCTCGGACGATCGAAGCCGTCCGGTGAGTCGTCTCAATTGCGTCGAATAAACCTGCCTTACGATAAGGATCGTGAAGAAACGACCAGACCGATTCGACCAGTGCTTGCCAAAGCCCGTTTTCATCCGTATTCGCAGCCAATGGTGATTCGCCCGGGTCGTCGATCGCCAGGACCAGTAAATGAAGATCTGACAATCGAGCCGGTTGTAATTCGCTCGTCATGCGAGCTACAACGCTGCGAGCGTGACGTACCTTGGCCTCCGTCCTTTCAATCGAGCGCCCCAGCCAGAACAAATGGTCTGCCGCCCGGCTTGGTAAGTCGTTCGCGCTCCGGCGAAGTTCCAATGCGGTTTGTTTGGGACGTAGCAATGACACCGGTTCAACGGGGCCATCGGCAAGAATCCAGACGTCCTTACTTCGTTGCCCGGCCGCCATGGATTCAGTCAGTGTTTCTGACCGAGTCGCAACTCGTGACAAGCCTCCAGGCATGACCTGATAATCACCGTCGGTTGCCACGGCGAAGGCTCGTAACGTCACGTGCCATGGCTGCATTCGATCGTTGCACCACACAGGGGCCGTCGATCCCACAATCGGTTCCTGTGCCACAAAATGACTGGGCCTTGCACGCATTTCTGAAATCAGTCTGGCTCGCTCGTCATACGCCAGATTGCTTCCAACATAGACCTTTGTGTTGTGGTGGCGGAAAGCGTGGCGAACGACCAGGCGATCAAGATTGGCTTCAACATACTTCAGGTCTTCATTTCGTCCGCACCACCATGTCGGGACGGAAGGGAGCTTGAGGTCTTCTCCCAGCAGAAATCGACAGGCCGCAGGAAGAAACGCTTGAAGTAACGGGGCTTCGAGAAAGCCGCTGCCAAGCGCATTGGCAACCACCACCTGACCGTCGCGCACGACCTGGATCAGTCCCGGAATTCCTGCTCGGGAATCAGGACGCAATTCGAGCGGATCGCAGCGTCCATCAGCCATTCGGCGGAAGATGACATCGACTTCAAGTAACCCGCCAAGTGTCTTCAAATAGACTCCGTCACCACGGACGGTGAGGTCGCCCCCTTCGACCAGCGTATAGCCAAGATACCGTGCGAGATAAACATCTTCGAAGTATCGCGAACTTTTGGGGCCGGGCGAAAGCAGAACAACACGGGGGTTCTCGCGATGGCTGCGAGACAAGCTGGCCAGCGTGTTCTGTAGTGCAATAAAAAATGACGCAAGTCGGACAACGTTTAAACTTTGAAATTCTTCCGGCAAAGTGCGGGAAATAACAATCCGGTTCTCAACGGCGTATCCTGCTCCAGACGGGCCCTGCGAGCGATCACCAAGTGCAATCCATTGGCCGCGTGCGTCTCGCGCCAACTGTGCTGCATACCAATGAACGAAAATTCCTCCGGGGGGGGTAATCCCCACACACGGCAAGAGGTAATTGGGGTGTTCGAACAAGCTGTTGGGAGGCAGAATCCCCGACCGCATTAACTCTTGTGAGCCATAAACATCGGCAAGAATCCGGTTCGACAACCGGGCACGCTGTTTAAGAGCATCCGCCAACACTTTCCATTCTTCGATCGGGATCATTAGCGGGATGGGGTCGAGTTCCCATGGTCGCTCCAAATCCTTGGCGGCCCCGTAAACGTTGTAGGTGACGCCATTTTCGCGAAGTAGATGGCGAGCTTGATCGCTACGTCGACCGAGGCCTGCTGATCCTTCATCATTCAGGCTTTGGGCTAATCGCGACCACGCGGGGCGTACAAAACCGCCCGATCCCAGCATTTCATCAAAGAGCTGATTCGGTGGCTGATACTGTGACACGATATCGCCGGCCGGATGAGCACTCACCGTACCGGTGCTGTCATTCATTATTACGGAGACTCCAGAAAGTCAGTATTCCGCTTCCTTCCCTGAGCATTGCGTCGCCAGACAAGAACTCACGGTTGGCTCTTGCTCCAGCAACAGAAGGCTCAAACGAGGAAAACGTACTTCAAGCCCTTCTCATATCCAACGTGAATGGGTAGTCAACATTCTTTTCGTTCTCTGGGATCATCTGAATTCCAGGAGTGTGACCGATTTGGAAGAATCTTGCCACCCGGCGACTTTCTGCTTCGTATGCATTTACCGGGAAGGTTGCGTAGTGCCGGCCTCCTGGATGAGAGACATGCCAAGTGCAGCCTCCGATCGATTTCTTGTTCCACATATCGAGGAGATCGAACACGAGCGGCGAATGAACTCCAATCGTCGGGTGCAGGCACGACGGTGGCTGCCAGGCTCGGAAACGAACCCCGGCCACAAATTCGCCTTTTGTTCCCGTTGGATGAAGCGGCACGCGTCGCCCGTTACATGTAATGACGAATCGCGGATCTGTCAGTCCGCGGACTTTGACCTGAACTCGTTCAACCGACGAATCGACATAACGAGCGGCTCCCGTACCGCCAAACTCTTCACCAAGTACGTGCCATGGTTCAATCGCCTGACGCAATTCAATATGGACTCCGGAAATCGTCAGCTCACCAATTAATGGAAATTTGAACTCGACGTGTGGAGCGAACCATTTGCTCTCAAATCGGAATCCCGATTCATTCAAGTCGTCCAGGACTTCGTTAAAGTCTTGTTCAACGAAGTGAGGCAACATAAATCGATCGTGCAATGTCGTTCCCCAACGGACAAGCGGCTCGCGGTAGGGTTTATTCCAGAAACGTGCGATGAGCGATCGAACCAGGAGCTGTTGCGTCAAGCTCATTCGTTCGTGTGGCGGCATCTCAAAGCCACGCATCTCGACCAAGCCCAATCGACCGCTCGAACTGTCCGGTGAGAACAATTTGTCGATACAAAACTCGGCTCGATGCGTATTTCCGGTCAAATCCGTCAGCAAGTGACGAAACACCCGGTCGACCAGCCACGGTGGGCACGGACCGTTTTCCGGCAGTTGCGAACAGGCAATTTCCATCTCGTACAGGTTTTCGTGTCGAGCTTCATCCAATCGCGGTGCCTGGCTCGTCGGACCGATAAATAGCCCCGAGAAAAGATAAGACAAGGACGGACGGTTGTTCCAATACGAAACCAAACTTCGCAGAAGATCGGGGCGTCGCAGGAATGGGCTTTGAGCCGGAGACGGCCCTCCCATGACGATATGGTTACCCCCACCAGTTCCTGTGTGCCGGCCGTCAAGCATGAACTTTTCGGTACTGAGCCGTGACAGATGAGCCTCTTCGTAGAGGACGGTCGTGTTACGAACCAGTTCTTTCCAAGTGCGCGACGGCTGCAAGTTGACTTCGATCACACCAGGATCAGGAGTCACTTTGAAATGGTCGACTCGGTAGTCATACGGCGGCGGATAACCTTCGATCCGAACCGGCATCGATAATTCATCGGCAGTCGCTTCGATTGCCGAAACCAGTTCGAGATATTGTTCGATTCGATCCACGGGTGGCATAAAGATATGCAACACGCCACCTCGGGGTTCAACGCACAGTGCTGTTCGAACGATTGGTTCGAAATTTGACGACAGGCCCGGACTATCGGCACTTTCGAGGTCAGAACCATGAACGCCATTTGATGAGCCATTATCAGCCCATGTCCCGTGGCCGGAACTTCCGTTATATAACGGTCGTCGCGACGTTGATTCGCCGTTCCCCAGTCGTGCTGTTGCTTCGTCGGCGGCACCTGCTAACACAGGTTCCAGATCATCGAGTGAACGTTTTACGTAGTCGAGAATGCGACCCCGAGTTTGAAGCACACGTGGCACAGCCAAATCGGGTTTCAATGACTTAATATCGAAACCGTTCGGATGCGTCTGGTGGGCAAGCTGCCCGTTCAGCGATGGACGAGACAATTCGCCACGCTCGGCCATTGGGTCAAGTTCGGCAACCTCAGGCCGATCCTCAGGACGCAGCCAAGGTAACGAATCGAGCGGCAGCCGATATCCCATCGGTGAATCACCAGGGACAAGAAACATTCGCCCTTGTCGCAAATACCAGGGGCCACTGGTCCACCGAGTCAGCGCATTAGATGCATAGTTCGGCATGATCGGCAATACAAAGCCGACGGTGCTGGCCAACCCTTGTTCGAAGACACGAGCCAGTCTCGCCCGATCTTCCTCGTTGTCGAGCTTGGAATCGAACGGATCGACATTGACTGGTAGCTTTCGCGCCTTCCAAAGGTAATACCACGTATCCTCGTATCCGGGCACGACGTGTTCGGATTGGACCTGCAACTGATCCGCCAGCATCGTAATAAATTCTCGAGCTTCCTTCTCACCGTGGCCATAATCGCGATCATCGTCGGCAATCAGATCGGGACGCGTCCATACGGGCTCTGTGTCTTTCCTCCAGTAGCAGCCAAGAGCCCAGCGTGGCAGTGATTCGCCGGGATACCATTTCCCCTGACCGAAGTGAAGCAGCGGTCCATTCGCAAATCGATTTGCCAACCGTCGAAATAGTGTTCCGCCCAGCTTCCGCTTGGTGTCCCCCAGCGCGGCGGTATTCCACTCAGGTTCGTCGCGATGATCGATGGATACGAATGTTGGTTCACCTCCCATCGTGAACGAGCGGGGGCCGATCGCCAGTTCGCGATCAACGTAATCACCCAATTGCTCGATGTCTGCCCACTGCTCTTCAGTGTAGGGCTTCGTCACACGCGGATCTTCGTGGACGCGTGTGATTGTCATTTCAAAGCCGAATTCGACCTCGCATTTGTCGACGCCGCCAGAGATCGGTGAGGCCGATTGAGGATCAGGGGTCGCAGCCAGCGGAATATGACCTTCGCCTGCGAGTAGACCTGACGTTGGGTCGAGCCCCACCCAACCCGCACCCGGCAAAAATACTTCCGCCCATGCGTGCAAGTCCGTGAAATCCGTCGCGGCACCGGAAGGTCCGTCAAGCGACGCAACGTCAGGTTTCAGCTGCAGCAAGTATCCTGAGACGAACCGCGATGCGAGTCCAACATGTCGCAACAATTGAACCAGTAGCCATGCTGAATCACGGCAAGAACCGGTTTTCTTTGTCAGCGTTTCTTCGCATGTCTGAACACCGGGTTCCATACGAATGACGTAGCCAACGGCCTTTTGAACATATTGATTAAAATCGACAATACAGTCATTCGTCGTGACGGAATGCCGAGGTGCTCTCTCAACAAAGGATTGCATCTCAGTTGAAAGAGGTTCCGTCACGAGATACGGCTGCAATTGCGTCTTAAGAGACGGAGCATACGAGAATGGGAAATTCGTTGCTTCAGGTTCAAGAAAGAAATCGAACGGATTGATGACCGTCATGTCGGCGACCAGATCAACCTCGACCGAGAGTTGCCTGGTTTTTTCAGGAAAGACGAGACGAGCCAGGAAATTGCCGTAAGGATCTTGTTGCCAGTTCAAAAACTGCTTATCAGGCAGTACCTTCAGCGAGTAGCTGAGGATCGGAGTTCGACAATGTGGCGCAGGACGAAGTCGAATGACTTGCGGCGACAGATTGACGAGCCGGTCGTATGAATAAGTGGTCTTATGATGTAGTGCAACTCGAATGGTCATGATCGGTTTTCTTGTGTGTAAATCTGGGCCTTGTTTTAAACACAACCCACCGGGAGTGTCTCTGTGTTCAACGATTCAGGGTTTGATCATCCTTGAGACTGGCTGCTGGAATCTTGTGTTTGTCCGCCGCTTTCGGGCAATGAAGTACTTTTTCCGTATGATTTCCTCGTGACTTTCGTAGGCTTGATGATCGGTTCGACGGCAAAGAATGTATCGGAAATCGCGTTTCCGACTTCGTTCATCTTTCCTTGGAATTGATCAATGAACTCGTGCAATCCCGTTGCGAAGATCTCGTCAATATTGGTGTAGTCGAGTTCTGAGCGTAATCGGCCAAGATACTGTTCGGCTCGATTTTCAAAATTCCCCCGTATTCCACCCGTAATCGTCAGGAGCGAATGCTCGGCTCGGCTGACACAGAAGCGAACGGCACGCGGAAATTCACGGTCCAGTAACAGGAATTCGGCCACTTGCTGTGGCGTCATTCGACCATGCGCTTTGCGATACATTTCGAGAGCACTTGCGGACTTTAAGAGCGCAGACCACTGGTTAGTATCGAGTTGCGTCCCAACGTCTGAAACCTGAGGCAGCAACAGATAATACTTGACGTCGAGAATTCGAGATGTCTTATCCGCTCGCTCAATCAATTGCCCCATACGATGAAAATGCCAGGCTTCGTTGTGCGAAAGCGTTGATTGAACCGCACCGTCTAAAGTGTAGGCAGATAACTTGATTTGAGTGAAGAAATCAAAGGGAGATCCCAGGACCTGTGGTTGCGATGCGGTCTTAACCAGCAGGAAGAATTTGTTCAATTCTTCCCACATCGGCGAACTGATCATGTCACGAACGGTTCTCGCATTCTCTCGTGCCGTTCGTAAACAGCAAAGGATCGAGTTGGGATTCTGAGTATCAAACGTCAAAAATTGAATGACGTTCTGCTGCGTTCCTTCAGGGTAACGCTTCTGAAAATCGTCATGGTCACCCGTGGTGTAAATCAGTGGATCCCAATGTCGTTCCATTTCAGGACCGACATCCAGAGCCAGATTCAAATTGACGTCGATGAACCGGGCCACATTTTCGGCTCGTTCCACGTATCGGCTCATCCAGTAAATCGAGTCGGCAACGCGGCTCAGCATTTTTATTATCTCGTAACGATGAAAGTTCAGGTTTGCTGGGACACGAAGGCGGAAGACTTCCAGGCTATTTTCCGCGTGGGAACGTGATGGTTTTTTGGTTGTCGGGCGAAGAACAAGTCAAATGTTGCTGGCGTCATTTTGAAGTCACATAAGTTGTTCCCAGCTCGACAATTGGATAAGCGAACTCATTGTCCTATATCCCCGCAGTGTTTAACGCAATCAGCACAGTTCAAACACGCGGCGTTCCGTTTTTCAAGACCCAAGTATCCTTGCTTCCTCCTCCTTGAGATGAATTCACAACCAGCGATCCCTTCACAAGAGCGACTCGCGTCAACCCCCCTGGAAGTATGTAAATGTCTTCCCCGTAAAGGATGTATGGTCGAAGGTCCACATGACGGCCCTCCAGCCGATCACCAACAATCGTGGGGACTCGCGACAACGACAATGTCGGCTGTGCAACGTAGTTTCTTGGGTTGGAAGTGATTAATTCTTTGTACTTATCAAGCTGCTCGCGAGTCGCTCGTGGCCCTACCAGAATGCCGTATCCCCCCGATTCGTTGGCAGGCTTGATCACCAGCTCGGCAATGTGCTCAAGAACATACTGTCGCTGCTCGTCGTTCGCACAAAGATACGTTGGGACGTTCGGCAGAATCATCTCTTCGCCGAGATAGTACTTAATCATCTGGGGAACATATGCGTAAACAGCCTTGTCGTCAGCGATACCAGTTCCGGGTGCATTGGCGAGCGCGATTCGGCCTGCTCGATAAACATCCATGAGTCCCGGGACTCCGAGCGTGGAATCGGCACGGAAAGTCAGCGGATCGAGGAATTCATCGTCGATTCGACGGTAAATGACGTCAACACGTTCCAGCCCCCTCGTTGTTCGCATGTGAACAAAACCGTTTGTCACGACAAGATCCGAGCCTTGGACAAGCTCCACACCCATCTGTTGGGCCAGGAAACAGTGTTCGAAATAGGCTGAGTTATAAATGCCGGGCGTCATCACCACGACCGTCGGTTCCTCGGTCGTCGGAGGTGCAATGTGTTGCAGCATTTTCAACAATTGCTCAGGATAATCCTCGACAGGCATCACCGACAGTCCGTTGAACAACTGCGGGAATGTTCGCTTCATGACCTCGCGATTTTCGAGGACGTACGAGACACCCGACGGACACCGCAGATTGTCTTCCAGGACATAAACGGTGCCATCCGCATCACGAACAAGATCCGTTCCCGTGATGTGACACCAGATGCCGCCCGGGGGATTGAGGCCGACGCACTGTTTCAGAAAATTCCGGCTCGAACGAACCATGTACTCCGGAAAAATTCCCTCTTTGACAATATTTTGATCGTGATAAATATCATCGATGAAAAGGTTCAGGGCTTTGATCCGCTGTTTCAATCCGGATTCAATATAACGCCACTCGGCGCTCTCGATGATTCGCGGAATCAGATCAAATGGCCAGATTTTTTCCGTGCCTGCCTCGTGCCCATACACGTTAAACGTGATTCCCATATTCAGCAGTGCCTGGTCCGCGACACGCTGCCGACGAATCAGTTCCCCATCGGTTAAGCCTTTTAGCCGTGATGCCAGCAACTCACCTCTTGGACGTGGTTGCCCACCTTCCAGGAACATCTCGTCGTAAAAACCCACAGTCTCATAATTGTGAAACGCCAAATCTGCGGGCATTGATTGATTTGAGCTATCGGTGGCAGCGAGCATTTCTCGTCTTTCTGATGGAGACTCCGAAATTGTCGACTTTTGCCCCTACCTTCGTTGAACTCCATTTAAACGGCCTAAAGTTCAGGCATTAGTCGCTCAGGGAACCGGCAGAAAATACATATGTAGGGCAATTTCGACGTCTGGATCTACAAAGGCAACTGTCATGCCGCACAGTATATCAAAAAATGCCCTTCTTCGTTGCAAGTGGACTTTCCCTTTCAGATTCATTGCGATTTGGCGGTCAAGTCGATCCCCATATCCAGAAAGAGCATTTTCATGTCTTCCCAAACATCCTTTTTGGCTGCGGGATTACGCATCAGGTATGCAGGGTGATACGTGCAAAGGACTTTTGCTCGCCCGTAAGTAAAAAATTTCCGGCGCAATTTGCCAATCGTTTCCGTTGAGCCCAGCAGATTCTGCGCGGCACAAGCACCCCAGCAGACGATGTATTCTGGATTGACATGTGCCAATTGTCCATCGAGATACTCGCGGCAATTTGATGCCTCTTCCGGGGCAGGAAGTCGGTTACCCGGCGGCCGGCATCGGAGAACGTTACAGATATAGATGTCCTCCCGCCGCAAACGACAGGCTTTGATAATATCGTTCAAGAGCTGGCCTGCTCGTCCCACAAACGGTTCGCCTTGCACATCTTCGTCCGCACCTGGTGCTTCGCCGACAAAGACGATCCTGGCCTGTGGGTTACCTACGCCGAATACGGTCTGCGTTCTTGTGGAAGCGAGTTCCTGGCATCGCGTGCAGCTTTTGACCCGTTCTGCCAGCGCGGCCAATCCTGAAATACGGTCAGCGAGTGGAAGATCTAAGGGTTGAAATTGAATCGGGACTAACGGGGGAGGAGCGCTCTTTTTCTTGGCCAATTGGGAACTCTCTGCTTCGACCAGTGGATGGGAATGGGGATGACTGGTCGCTAAAACTGTCGAACCAGATAACGGGGAAAACTTTTCAGGCGGGCTGTCCGTAACTCGCTGAGGCACCGTTGTATGTGCCTGTAATTGTGGGGTTTGCGCTGGTTTTCGAGGCGAAATCGGATCGATTCGCCTCCAGTGAGTCACACCAGCTCGACGAAGTCCTTCCAACTGTTGAATGACCGCGAGTCGGATCTGATCGCTGCTCAAATTTGTTTCATCCATTTTTCATCCAACGTCAATCACCCGACAAAGGATCATCGATTCCAGCGAGACATCAGATTTTGTGCAAAACAAAATATCATTCGCGGGTTTTTCATTCGAATCAAACCCATCCAACGTTCCACCCGACAGGTTTGACTTCAAAGACCTTTCGATGTCGCCATTAGTGTGACATCATTTGTACCACCTCGCCACCGTAGCGTTCGATCAGTCGAAAATCGTTTTCCTGCTGAAAAATGGAAAAGAGGAACCGGAAAATTTCTTCGTCTTGCAATATTTGCCGGTTTTGGCCTAAAACCCGGCTGCGGATACTGGATGCGATTATCGTTCGTTCGGTCCGACCGTGTTTTTCGGTCTCTCAAGGGATGGAGAGGTCATGCGATTTGCTCTTCGTAATTCAATGTACTGTTTCTTGGCATTCACGGCTTTATTCACGGGCTGTGGAACTCAATCAGCGCCCGTCGCCGAGTTCAATACGGACGACCCGTTGCTGGCGGAAATGGCCGAAGCCAAGGGAGGACTTCCGTTACTTGCCGTTCCAGGTCCAGATGACGGGAAAACACCCAACAAATCAGGCAAGGTAACCCAGGCTGCTGCGAAGTCTGCCCCAGGCCTGTTACCCAAGGGATTATTCGGAAAGAAAACTCCGCAACAACAGGCGGCACCGGAAGCGGAAGAAGAGCCTGCCCCCCGGAAAGTCGCTGAGAAAGGTTCGCCTGAATGGTTGCTGAACGAAATTCAGCGAGTCCGATTGTTGCCACTGCCACGCGAAGCGGAAGCCGAAAACGAATCGGACGACTCCGAAGAAGACGAACAACCTCTGACCCCCGCACAAGAAAAGAAATTTGCTGAAGAGATCGAGAAAACGCGAGCAATCCGCAGGGAACGTAACTTTCAGATCATTAAGCTCGCGGAAGAGTGTCTCCAGAAGACAAGCAAGAATCCTGAGCAAGAACCGATCTTCTCGGCCGCAGTCCATAACCTGCTCGACGCCCGATTGCAGTTGGCTTTACAAGGTGATACGGACAGCATCGAAGCCCTGTACGAAGCTGAAAAAGTCTTTTTCGAGCGAAACCCCAAATCGGATTCTGCCTCGGAATCTGCATTGACCCTGGTCAACCTTGCCCATGCGAATGCACTTCGATACGGGAGCAAGAATCCCAATTGGCTAAAAGAATTTTCCAAGCGAGCCCAAGTCTATGCCTCGCGATTTCCTGATGAGGCACCTCGGTCAGTGCCGCTGTTGATGGCAGCGGCACGTAGCTGCGAAAATAATGGTCAGGCTGAAGACGCAAAAACCTGCTATTCGTTGATCAGCTCCAGGTTTGCACAGACTCCCCAAGGCCAGCAGGCGCAAGGAACCCTGAGGCGGTTGCAGTTAAAGGGGCAAGAACTGGATCTTTCTGGACCTGGCATTGACGGAAACGACATTGATGTCAAAGCCTATAAAGGAAAAATGGTTCTGATCGTGTTCTGGGCATCTAACGCTCAACCATTCGTCCAGCAGCTTCCAAAAATTCTTGAAGTGACGGCGAAATACAAAAAGTATTGCACCGTAATTGGTGTGAACATTGATACTGATGAAAAGGCGGTTGAAAACTTTGTCGAAACTCAACGTCTTGACTGGCAGCAAATCTTTTTTCCAGGTCGTGCTCAGCGTGGCTGGAATTCGCCGATTGCTGCGTACTATGGCGTAAATATGCTGCCAACAATGTGGCTGCTCGACCCCAATGGAATCGTCGCCGAAACCAGCCTTGACGCTTCTAACCTGGAAGCCAAACTGCGTGAAGTCTACACGCCCTTCTTGAAGAAGAAGTAAGCGTCGTTTCTCGATGAAATTAAACGCCTGCAGATCTTCGCCAGTTTTCTCTTGAGGGAACTGGCGAAAGGCATTTGCCAGCCATCGATAAATCACATGGCGATCAACCGGCAGGCGAATTTTGTTGCGATTCTCGTCGACGGATTACCAGGTAAGTTAAGCCAACAAGCAAAACATCGACTGCCGGAAGTGAGTCGTCGGCTTCGACTGTCCACTCGCGAGAAAACCAGCCTTTCGGAGCGACGCGAGCTGTGATGCTAGTGCCCTGCTTCAAGAGATAGCCCTGTGTAAACCAGCCGGCTCGCTCAAGGGTTCCAGGTCCCGACTTGAGGTCCATTTCCCAAGACGACCAGAATAGACCGCGTGCGGTCGCGGAACCGAGTTCCTTACCTTCGGCATCTTTCAGAACAAAATGACTTTTCAGCCACGACGGTTTTTCGAACCGCACGGGAAGTCTCATCAGATCGAGATCCATTCCCTCGTTGAGCCAATGATGTTGAACGATTCCCAGCAATTCACCGTTCAAACGCAGTTCAACGTTTGAGGTAAACCACCCCGCCGGGCGAGATTCGAGCAGCATGAGGCCCCCCCCCATTTCAGCGAAATAAACGAAGTCAGCCGAAGGTATCATCCCTTCGGCTGACTTTCGAGAGTCCGTTTTCACCGACGGGAATTAATCAATCCCGACCGCGACCCAACCATCGACAAGGTTCAACGTCGAAACATAAGCAACGACAGTTTTCGACGGGGTCTTGAGTTCGACTTTTCCATCAACCACCCGGTCTGGAAGAAGTGACTGAATCTTCTTGCGGACGACAGCATTTGTCGCCACTCCGCCCCCTTCACCGTCTGCGGCCGCGACCATGACTTGGCCAGCTTTCGCGATGATCTGTCGCCCTTGTGCTTCCAGCGAGATGGGAACTGTAATCTCTCGCTTAGGAATGTCATCTTTTCCTTCTTGTTTGAATCCGGCGCGAATCACGATCGTCAGTTCGTCATTCGTGATCCGAATACGAATCGGGTCTTCTTCAGCGAAGATGATCGCGTTCAACGCCTTCTCTTCGTCACTGCCATCAACCGACTGTGAAGGGGCTGGTGCCGAAAACTTGAATGGACGATTCAGTGCTTGACTCAAAAATGATTCGATCTTCGCTCGCAGTTCAGGCTCAGTGAGCGTCTGGCCAGCAATCCCGATCTTATCGATCGCATTGTTCAATGCCGTCTCATGCAAAAGGAGGGTCGCTCCGGTGACCGCCATCAAGCGGCTTTCCGGCAAATCTGCACCAACCTGATGGGACGACATCAATCGAGCATTGACCGTCATCAACTGGTCTGACGTTTGATACGTAAAAGTATCTGGAAACAGACCGGTTGCTCGAAGTCCGGTGAACAGTTCGCGGTCAAGCTTGTCTCCCGCTGTGGCAAATGATGAATCAACCTCTCGGTTGAACGGTGGCAAAACTCCGTCCTGGACGCGGCTGGCTGCGATCGATTCCGATTGCCCCTTTTTCTCGGCAACTGCCTGTGAGGCAATGTTGTGTGCAATGCGACCCAGGATTGGAATACCGGATAACTGGGTGGCAATTCCTGTTGTCGTATTGTGTGGATTCACCGAAATCGTGGCCGGAGACGTCATAAACCTGAAACCGTCGAAATTGATTTCCTTCGCGGCGTTAAACGTGTGATTTCCCGCTGTATAGACGGTCGCTTGTGGCGTGACACCTGCCGTGTTCGATTGAATGTTTCCATTCAGCCTCAAAGCAAAACGGGCCGTCGTATTACTTGGCAGCAAATCGACATTCACAGTCGTGTTTGTGATTTGCGATCCATTAACTTGTGCTCCCAGAATAAAGTCGTTGACAGGTCCTTTGACAGAACGACTGTCGGACATGATTCGATTGAGAAACGCTTCAGTCACCAAAACCCGAAGATTATAGTTGAAAAGACGGCTTTGCAGTGTCGAAGCGAGACGATCACCGCCATCAGCCGAGATGAAACGGACATTGGAAAACGCATCGCGAAGTTCTTTTGCTTTGGCTCCGGTCGCCGCGTAAGTATCCAGTGCGGACGTCAGTTCTTTGATCTCAGCTCGCAATTTACTGGTTGCTTCAGCCGGATTTTTCCACGCTGCAGCAGCAAGGTATTGTTCGAGCGAATTCGAAAAGTTTTCAAATGCCGCTCGATGAGTAAAGGCTTTTTGGCTTTCGTCGAGCACCGAATCCCGGGCATTCAACAGGGCTTGAGACTTTGAAGCAGCGGCGATTGCGTTCGAACCATCAGGTTCAGACGACAATGCATTTCTCAGTTCGGGCACTTTAAAGTAAGGGAGCCACAGGTGGCCGTTACCAATCGAATTCAGTTGATTTTCCAATGACTGGATTGAAGACAACAGCGAGCTTGCTCGAGATTTTGTTTTGCCTTCTGCAATCCGGCCACCGTCAATTTCGAGAGTGTCAAGCACCGCTTCCGCAAAATCAATACGAAGCTTCAGGCTGTTGTTTAACGAGGTGAGTGGACCATACAGCGAACGATAAGACGAATCGTTCAACGCACGCCGCAACACATCTTGCTTAACTTTCAGGGCGCCCAGAGCACGACGTTGTGCTGTGGCATCACTCCCTTCGACTTTCGAATAGAAATCAGCGACGGTCGCTGCCGCGCCCTTGGACCACTCGGCCCAGTTGCCGTCGAGCTTGGCAAATTCTTCTTCACTGAGGTCTGCTGGTGGTGTAGCGGGGAAAATCCCGCTCAGTCCCAATCCATGCAGGTTTGCGGCTTCTTCCACCGCAAAGGTCCCTGTGGCGGCTAACGCCACAACGCTCAGCAGCGCAAACGCATGCGCAAATCGATTCTTTCGCCAGAATCTTTCGGACATCCACACCGTCCGACTCGTTCGATCCGTCATAAAATCACTCCGTACAAAAACTCGTTTCACTCCAAGGCGTCGACTACCGGTCGATCGTTCATGGACGAAGCACCCTTGACGGCAATTCCATTCGCCAGCGCTGTTTATCGTCCGCGATCCGTCTTGAAACGAGTACGACAGGTGGAAGTACCACCTTCGTCAATTAGAACTCTGGCATCCGTTGCAGAGTTGGCGTTTGCCGACATGTTTTCCTAATCACTACAGTCAGCCAAGCTGTCCCAGTTTAGTGCCAAGAGCGGTGGTATTCAATCAACGCAGGCTTCTTCGGGGCTTGCTGTGGGCATTTTTGATCGCTTTTGACTTGCCTGCTTCGTGAAAACAGCAGTTTTTCTTTGAAAGAATTGGACTTAGGCGAAGCATAGGACCATTGCGACTTATTTGATTTTCATTTTCGACGGGTTGACCTTTTTCGAAAGCCAGGTCGTCGCCATTGGAGTTCGAAACCGCTGCTATTTCGGCAGGGTTCGCCGAACCGCGATTGTTTCGTGGTTGTCGACGTCGAATTGACGTGGTCCGGGGCTTGATCCATCTTGTTCGCTGATGAGTCCGTCCTTAATGTCCCGCTGAAATGCCCGATCTTCGAAGAACTTGGTCATACCATTCGCCGGCATGAACCGGGATTCAGGTGGAAACATGATGACGCGATGGATTCGATTTGCCTGTTTCGCTCTGCTGGCCTGCCCGGCTGTGATTGCAGGAAACGCCGTGACCGCACAGGAAATACGCGTTTATACCACGATTCGGGATCTTTCAGGGCAATCTTCGTCTGCGAGCGCTGAACATGGTCCGGTCGTCGTTCGCAGCCTGATGCTGTTTCACGCCGGGAAGATCTACGATTACATCGAACCAGCCAGAGAAGTGACGGTCTATGAGCCTGCACATCGTCGATTTACGATCCTGAATCCGCGGCGCCGGCTTTGTTCGGAATTGACGCAAGACGAAATTCGTCATTTTCTGGGGCGTGCCGAAGACGAAGCTCAAAAGCGCCTCGCGTTCGTACCAGATGAGTCTTCTGCGTCTGCTCGTAAGGCTTTGGAGTTTCTTCGTTTCCAGATTCAGCCTGAATTTGCCGCGAGCTTTGAAAAAGACAAGCAGCAATTGAAGCTGATGGCAGACAACTTTGAATATGTTGTTGAAGGATTTCAGCCAGAAAACCCTGAAGTTGTCGGAAGATATCTTCATGTCGCAGACTGGATGGCACAATTTAATTCCGTCCTTCATCCGCAATCGCTGTTTCCGGCAGCTCGTCTTAAACTCAATCAGGAACTGCGAAGTCATGGCCTGCTTCCGCTCACGGTCAGCTTAAAAGCCGAAACTGATCCTGTGCTGCATCTGCAGGCAAAGCATGAATGGACATGGAATTTCCAGAAGACAGACAGGCAGCTCATCGACAATTGGGACAAACAACTGCGTGATCCAAATCTTCGCAAACTCCCCTTTCCTGATTTCCAAAAGGAAACGCTTAGAGCGGAAATCCCACGGAAGCAATGATACGATGGCCTGAACCAGATTTTTCACCTTAAGTTCATGGTTCAGGAATTCACAAGATGACAACTCCGCTTTTTAACCTGACCGGCAAAGTGGCACTAATCACAGGTGGCAGCAAGGGGTTGGGAAAAGCGATGGCTCGCGGTTTCGCCGAAGCCGGGGCTGACATCGTGATTTGCAGCCGTCACGCCGAAGAACTCGATCAGGCTCTTCCTGAAATCCTTCAAGGGACATCAGTTCGTGGTCGCTCTTTCGTGACCGATATGACCAACCGGGCCGAAGTCGAATCCCTTGCAAAATCGGCATTGGAAGCGATGGGACGAGTCGACATCCTGGTGAATAACGCAGGTTCAAACATCCCGCAGCAGATCGACGAAGTTGACGACGACAAATGGGATCGGATCATCGAACTGAATCTCACGTCATGCATGAGCCTGTCCCGTGCCCTGATACCCCAGATGAAACAACGCAAATGGGGACGGATTATTCATATTTCCAGCGTCATGGGCCTGACTTCCAAATCGGGACGCAGCAGCTACTCAGCAACCAAGGCGGCACTAATCGGCCTTGCCCGCGCGATGGCTCTGGATCTTGGCCCGTTTGGCATCACATGTAACTGCATCGCGCCTGGCCCGTTTTTGACAGACCTGCCGGCCAGCGTTCTCAGCCCGGCCGAACTGGAAACATTCGCGCAGCGAACGGCACTCGGTCGTTGGGCCGATCCCCGCGAACTGGCCGGCCCTGCCCTGCTGCTGGCAAGCGACGCCGGAAGTTACATCACAGGAACGACATTGCTCGTCGATGGCGGAACGCTCTGTAAAACGTTTTGAAATTGTGGGGTGTTGCGCGAGTACCGCAAAGCCGTGACCGGCTTTGATGGGACTTATGTGACACCGAGGTCCTATTCACATTCTTTCAGTCCTCTACGGACTGCTATCTCAGGAGCCGAGGTGGGTATAGTAAGTCAGAATTGGGGTACGCCCGAAATGCTCGACCTCTCGATCTCCCATTTTTTACGTCTACCGCTTTTTCGAAGAAATCAATTTTTGAGCAACCCGTTGTCGACCCAAGTGAAACTGGCAATCGCCTGCGCGGGGATTCCACTGACTGTTGGGACGTCAATCGACGTGTTGTGGCGACTGACATATTCGCGCGATCTCGAATGGACGGGAATCTGGATGATCCTGATGGGAACGCTGTTGTATTTCCATCGAACGGCTTCCGGATGGAGTTGTGAAAACTTCCGGCGTCAAGAAACTTCCGCCTGCCAAATCCAGCCGGAAAGAGAAATAATTCAATCAGTCAATCGTTCAGGGCGACTCGGTGCGCTTGTCATTCTGCACACGTCGTCAGGTTGTCTTTACGCCAACGGCGTTTCATGCATCGCCATTGGCGTAAAGACTGGACATGAACGAGGCGCGCTAAAGGGGAACTAATCTACGGTTTGGCTTCAGCCGGTCGATTGAAGTCCGACAACTTTTCGACTCGCTCAAACTGCGCCGCGACGTCTTGAGCATGAGTGACAAGCAGCAGCGAAACGTTGTTCTCGTGACACGAATCCCGCAGTAACTGCAACACGGTCTGCTGGTTGGCGACATCGACATTCGCTGTTGGCTCGTCCGCCAGCAGCAGCCGGGGCGTGTTTGCCAGGGCACGTGCGACCGACGTTCGTTGCTGTTCGCCAACCGACATTTGCGATGGCTTGTGATTTAATCGGTGACCGAGACCAACTCGTTCCAGCAGTTTTTTGGCGTGTGCTCGATCCACTTTTCGTCCGCCAAAACTCATCCCAAGCAGTACGTTCTCCAGCGCCGTGAATGCTGGCAGCAGGTTGAATGTCTGAAAAACATAACCGATTCGTTCAGCTCGAAAACGGTCGCGTGATTGTTCAGACAATCGGGCGATGTTCGTACCGCCAATCACGACTTCCCCGGCATCGGCCGTGGTGATTCCTGCAATAATATTGAGCAGCGTGGTCTTGCCACCGCCGCTCGAACCGACCAGCGCCACTTGCTCGCCGGTGGCCAGCTTGAAATCGGCCACATTCAGCACGGGGACTCGGCCACCGCTTGGGTCGCGGTAGGTCTTCGTCACGTTTCGCAATTCCAGAGACATTACACTTCCTTACGTTGACTCAGTCTTCGCGGTCCGCGAACTCGTCTCGGAAGACTGACAAGCTCCGCCGACAAGGCCATGAGGATATGTCCTGATACGCTACAGAGCAATCGGCTGTTGGTCCAAATCATCTTGCTTTCCACTTTGGGTTGTCCGCGTGGGAGCAAATTGGGTAACCAGAGATCCTTGTCAAAACTGCTTAGATGATGTCTGATCTCAACAACTTTCACGCGAAATCATTCTTCATGGAGTCGGCTGATGTCCCGGATTCTTTTACGCGGTCGGTTCCTGGCCGGGATGTTTTTGTTAATCGTTGTTGGTTTGGCGTTTCCCCGCGTCGACGCGGCCGACTGGCCGCAGTTTCGTGGTCGGTCCGGGGCGGCCTTTGATCCGTCCGGTGACAAATTGCCTGCGGAAATTGGTCCCGATCAAAATCAGATTTGGAAAACGCCGTTGCCGCCGGGGCATTCCTCTCCCATCGTCGTCGGCAGCCGAATTTTCTTGACGGGAGTCCGTGACAAAAAGTTGTTAACGATCGGGCTGGATCGTCAGACGGGCAAACAGCAATGGGAATCCGAAGCCCCTTACGAACGGCTGGAATCGATTCATCGGATTGGCAGTTATACCCAGAGCACTCCCTGTGCTGACGCGGATTTCGTGTTCAGCTTTTTTGGTTCGAGTGGCCTGTATTGTCACGACCACAGCGGCAAGCTGATCTGGAAGAAGTTGATGGGTCCGTTCGTCAATGATTTTGGTGCGGCAAGCTCACCGATCCTCGTCGGCGAGCGACTGATTCTCTGCCAGGATCATGATCTCGATTCATTCCTGTTGTGTGTCGACCGACGAACTGGCGATGTGATCTGGAAGACGGACCGATCCGAATTCCTGCGGAATTCGTGCACTCCGGTTTTATGGAACAACGAAGGCCGCATGCAAATCGTTGTCGCCGCAACGCTGCGGGTTGTCGGATACGACCTGGAAACCGGTAAGGAAGCCTGGACAGTTCGCGGCATCTCTCGCACTGTCGTCAGTTCCCCGACGGTAGGGCTCGACGGAAATTTGTATCTTGCGGGTTGGGCCGCTGGAGGCGATGAGGCTGAACGAATCCGGATTGAGCCGTTTGATGACGTTGTTCTGCTGAAAGACAAAGATCAGAACGGAACGATTGAAGAAGCCGAGCTGAGTGAAGGTCCTGTCTATCAACGGTACTCGCAGGCCGATCGGAATAAAGATGGGCATTTGACTCGGACCGAATACGAACTCTTCCGCAGTCTCTTCGATCAGGGGAAAAATCTGCTGCTGAGCATTAAACCGGGTGCGGTCGGAGACGCGACAGAAACGCATGTCCGCTGGACTTATCCCAAGCAAGTTCCGTTTTGTGCTTCGCCGCTATTGTACAACGGGTTGCTGTTTACGATTAAAGACGGCGGCATCCTTCAGTGTCTGAACGCAAATACTGGCAAGGTGGCGAAGCCGTTACGTCTGGAAGCCAACGGAAGTTACTATGCATCGCCAGTCGCCGGCGACGGCAAGGCATTCCTGATTGACGAAACAGGCCGACTGACGGTTGTCTCAGCCACGGAAGAGTTGACGTTGCTGCATACGGCAGAAATGAAAGAAGACGTCTACGCCACACCTGCGATCGTGGATGGCCGGATTTATCTCCGTACGACGAATGGGCTTTATTGTTTTGGGTTGAAATGACATTTGAACGAGACGAAAAGAGGAAAAAGAGTTTTGGAACACTAATCTTCGCTAATCTGCACTAATAAGAAAAAGCCAGGAAAAGAAAGCAGTCACCAGTATCTTGAATTTTTTTTGATTAGCGTAAATTAGTGGAAATTAGTGTTCCAAACCAGCATTTCTCTGCAAAAACAGGCCTTTTAACAGAGTTTTGACCACGAATCTCATGAATTACACGAATAAGGTTTAATAAGAATTAAGTGAAGATGAAATACCGCTTGCGTGCTTGAACCAGAAAAAAACGATGCCTTAAAATATGAACGAATCAGTTTCTTGATCTTCAACATTTTATTCGTGAGATTCGGTGCGTCAGGCGAAGCCTGACGTTTCTTAACAGTTGAAAGGTACTGTTCATGGTAATTGATTCGTTCGCCATGTAGCGATTCGAGCGTGCGTCTGAGCGATCATTCGTGCGGAGCCTCGGAAAGCGAAGGTGTCA
>CAIVEI010000190.1 GCA_903904835.1 uncultured Schlesneria sp.
CACCGACAAACCCGAGGTGTCATCGCTCATTTCGCCATTGCGAAAGGTTTGTAGCGGTAATCGCAATCAATGCTCGGAAACGTTTGAAGAATCGGCTGGCCGCCGATTCGCCTGCGCCGATGGCTGCGGGCTAAACAATTAAGAAGTGGCGATGTGATCCTGCTGACTTTATTTGATCAAAAAAGGCTTCATCCCGAGGGGCGCGAAAATTCGTCGGTGCCGACAAAATCAATTCCGGCACCTCCGATATGCCTTGTGACTACGCCAATGTCTTGAGCACCCACCAAACGTAAAAAAGTCTATTTATCTATTGACTATTTATGTATACGTTAATACATTTATGTCGCCAGTTGTCTGTTGCACGTAAAAACTACGTTTTTCGTTCGTTGCTCCAAATTCTCGTCTTTCTTCCGTGCGCGGCGAGCCGAAATGGTTAGAAAGTCGCTTCGATTAGGTCGAAGAATCCGTGGAATCACATCCACGGCTCGCCTCGAAGAAATGCTGCGAATCGAAGTCGGTCGAACTGCGTCGAACTTGATCGAACTCGATCACCGCAAAAAACGAGCGGAAAACTCGCCGAAACCCTATGATTTACGAGGAATTGTCGAAGTCGATCGAACTTTGACACCAGATTTCGGTGCGACAAGTTTTCAGTCAAATCACGGAAGATTTTTGAACATCAGGCAACGGAGGTAACAAGTGAGAAGAATCACGAGAGACGTTCGTTCGTTCGGTCGACGGTGCGGGGTCGGGAGACTGCTCGCACAACTGGTCAAGAGATGGCGAAAACGGATGAAGTTGGCGAAGTTGGCCAACTTCACACCGGCGAAAACGCTATGAAACAGGGAACTTGGCCAACTTTGGCCAACTTTTTTCAATGGTCGCGAAGAACATTTTGTTTGGGTTCTGGAGGGCTGGCTGCGGCGGCAGAAAAGATTTTTGAACAGAAGGGCGCGAAGGGAACGAAGTGACGAGAATTACAGGAGACCTTCGGTCGGTCGTCTGCGCCGGGTCGGGAGACCGCTCGCACAACGGGTCAAGAACGAGTGAACTTGGTGAAGTTGGCCAACTTCACGCCTGCGAAAACACTATGAAACAGGGAACTTGGCCAACTTCTCCAACTTTTTTTGAGCTTTGTAGAAAGTTTAGCGTTTGGGTGATGGTGGGACTTCGAAGACTTGTCCGCACCCTAAGGTATTACGAACTTCCTGTTCGGTTCGTTCATCGTTGACCGAATTCCGTTATGGTCTTATCAGCCTTATCCGGGGTCGGCGGCTGGAAGCCGCCGGTACGCTCAGGGCAGAGTCTCGCGCCAGAGTTGCGCAAACTTCAGATCTGTGAAATGTTGAAAACGGCCTGTGTTCCGCCATAGTTGCGCAAGTTTCTCAAACGTTAATTCAGAAAGAGTTTAACCACGGATAGCACTGATGGGCACGGATAAAAAACTACAGAAAATTTGTCCTCGGCTTTCGTATTTATCAGTGCGAATCCGTGTAATCCGTGGTTAAAAATCCTGTATTCTCCAGCATGTTCAATGGTTTTGGTTGGACTTCGAAGACTTGTCCGCACCCTACAGTTTCTCGAAATTCCAGCTCGGTTCGTCCATAGTTGCGCAAAACCTTCAGCGCTTGTAGATGAAAATGATTCTCAACGCGGTTAGTCTTGATTCGTGAATTCAATTCCCGCCTCATTGTTCGGCCAACGTGAATCCTATGATCCGATTTCTTCCCGTAATCACACTGGCGTTTGTTCTTCAGGGGCTGGGTTCTGTGGCATTCGGCCAGTTAAAGCTGGCTGACAATTCAAAAGATGTCTGGTTTCCGGACAAGGATTTTCCGAAATTGCTCACTCCGCGATGGGTGGGTGAAGAGGGTGTTGAATGTGTCGTCGTTCTGGCGATCGATGACATGCGTGAGCCTGCCAAGTATGAGGGATACTTGCGACCGATCCTGCAACGGCTGAAGGCGATCGACGGGCGTGCGCCCGTCAGTATTATGACCTGTGCGGTGAAACCTGAAGACCCTCAGTTGCAGTCATGGTTACAGGAAGGTTTGAGTCTGGAATGTCACACGTTTGATCATCCCTGCCCGCTGCTGGCCGCCGGAGACATTGCTAAGTCGAAGGCCACGTACGACAAATGCGTCGATCTGATGACCTCGATTGCTAATAATAAACCTGTTGCCTTTCGAATGCCCTGCTGTGATTCGCTGAATACGGTCAGTCCGAGGTTCTATTCCGAGATCTTCCGTAAGACGACGAGCACAGGCAATTTTCTGCAACTGGATTCGTCAGTTTTCACGGTCTACACCGCCGATGATCCGAGCATTCCGCGCGACTGGATCACCGACGACGATGGCCGCGAAAAATTCCGAAAGTATATTCCACGGCGTCTCAAACGTGGCGAGCAGGTTCATGATCGTTTCGTCAATACGATCGAAAACTATCCTTATCCCTACGTGATTCAGAACACCTGCTGGGAATTTCCTTGCGTGGTCCCCAGCGACTGGTCGGCTAATCATCTGCACAAGCCGAACAACCCCGACACGGTTCGTGATCTGAAAGTGGCTCTCGACATCACGGTCGCGAAGCAAGGGGTGATGAATCTCGTCTTTCATCCACATGGTTGGATTAAATCCGAGCAGGTGGTCGAACTGATCGATCACGCGATCGCCAGGCACGGAAAGAAAGTCAAGTTTTTGAATTTCAAAGAGTGTGTCGATCGATTGAATGCGAACGTGCTGGGAGGGCGATCGCTAAGGAATCTCGACGGAAGTGACTGCGGTCTTCGTCTTGTTGATGCGAATCGCGACGGTCGATGGGAGCTCACTCAGGTTCCTGTGACTCAAGCCGGACGACCAACGGAAGTTGACGAAGGACGTCGGCAAGTCGATATCAACGGTGACGGATATCTCGACATCGTGCTTTCGAATAGTTCGCAATATGGTGTCTGGTTGTTTGACCCTACGACAAAGGACCATTCGATTTTCCTGATGTCGGGACAGCGGAACAATGAAAATCCGTCTGCAAACGCGTTGCCTTTGATTGTACGCAAGGATGGAACCGACAATGGATTCTTTGTCAAAGATCGGCATCTTTGCTGGATCAATGAAGAGACCGACACTTTGCCTGATTTGATGCAGCAAGTTTCGTTTGACGATTTGCTTGGTGATCGGATTCCCGACGCCAAGTCACCCGATGCAGCGATCAAATCGATGCGAGTTCGACCCGGATATCGCATTGAGCTTGTTGCACATGAACCTCTGACAATGGACCCTGTCGCGTTTGACTGGGGTGCCGACGGGAGATTCTGGGTGGCCGAAATGGCGGACTATCCGCTTGGGATCGACGGGCAGGGGACGCCTGGCGGTCGAATCCGATATCTCGAAGACACAGATGGCGGTGGTCAATACGACAAATCAACTTTGTTTCTTGACGGTGTTCCGTTTCCCAATGGAGTAATCGCCTGGAAAAAAGGGGTTCTTGTCTCGGCGGCACCGGATCTCTTCTATGCCGAAGACACGGATGGGGATGGTAAAGCCGATGTCCGGCAAGTGTTGTATTCGGGTTTTGTGGAGGGGAATCAGCAGCATCGCGTTAACGGATTTACGCGTGGTCTTGATAATTGGTTGTACCTGGCGAACGGCGACAGCGGCGGATTGGTGACGTCGAAGAAGACTGGCCAGACGCTGGATCTTCGAGGGAGAGATCTGCGTATCCGGCC
Organism: uncultured Schlesneria sp.; assembly: GCA_903904835.1. Lineage (GTDB taxonomy): Bacteria > Planctomycetota > Planctomycetia > Planctomycetales > Planctomycetaceae > Schlesneria. Next base: position 3,722 of record CAIVEI010000190.1, read on the forward strand.
CGAAACCGGCGAGATGGAAGGGGTCGTCGGGGCATCGCAGTTTGGACGCAATCGGGATGATTGGGGCAACTGGTTTGGGAACAACAACAGCCGACCGATATGGCATTTTCTGCTCGACGATCATTATCTGAGTCGAAATCCGCATCTCACCGTACCAAATCTTTTGCGAGACGTTTCCGTAACGCCGGGTGCAGCACCGGTCTACCCTTCCAGCAAGACGATGACTCGATTCAACGATTTCCATACGGCGAACAGGTTCACCTCGGCCTGTAGTGCGATTGTCGATCGTGACAACTTTTTGTTTGGGGCGGCAGTTGCAAAAGCGGCCGGGGGCGGTTCGAGCGATGGATTGCCAGTTGTCTCGCATACGTTTGTCAGCGAACCGGTCCACAACCTGATTCATCACGAAGTGATGTCGCCGGACGGATTGAGTTTCTCGAGTCAGCGAGCGGTTGGAGAAGAGGACTCGGAATTTGTTTCATCAACAGACAACTGGTTTCGTCCAACGATGATTCGCACGGGTCCCGACGGCGGACTATGGGTTGCCGACATGTATCGACTGGTGATCGAGCACCCTCAATGGATTCCCGTTGAGTGGCAACGGAAGCTGAACGTTCGAGCGGGGGAAGACAAGGGACGTATTTGGCGTGTCAGCCCGGTAGGCTCAATGCCACGCCCGATCCCCCGCTTCGACCGATTGGGTTTGCCTGACCTGGTCGCTGCACTCGACAGTTCGAATGGATGGCAACGAGACGTCGTACAGCAGTTGCTGATCGATCAAGCCGATCCCAAATCGCTTCCTCTGCTTCAATTGCAGGTCCGACAAAGCCGGAATCCGCTCTGTCGACTGCATTCGCTTTGCACTCTGGATGGCATCCAAGGGGGAATCACTGCAGAGCTTGTCTCGGAATCGCTGACAGATCCGCATCCCGGTGTTCGTCGCCACGCGGTCCGGCTGTTGGAATCACTTTTAGAACCCGACAAGCAGACGATAGCAAGGTTGAACCGGCTTGTTGACGATTCTGATCAACAAGTGCGACTGCAACTTGCGTATTCACTCGGAAATTTTAAGCAACCGGACGCTGGGCGGTTACTCGGCAAAATCGCCCGTCAATCCGCTAACGACGCTTACATGCTGACCGCGGTCATGAGTTCCGTCGGTCAAGACAATCTTCAGCAAGTATTTGAGGAGGTCACCAATGACGGGTCAGTTCCGGTGGACTTGCTGGAAGTATTGCTGGGACAAGCGACCGCACTTCGACATCAATCGTTGCTCATCGCGTTACTCTCGAGGGCGACAGAACCTGCAGCGGACGGGAGCTATTCGGAATGGCAATTCTCGGCAGTCCAACAGTTCTTGCACTCTTTAGCTCGAAGAGGGGAATCGCTTGATCATTGGTTACGTGAGCTTGGGGCAGAGGGAATTCCAATCAATCGCCGCCTGCAATCGATGTTCTCATCAGCAAGGAAGCTTGCAGGAAGTGCAGAAGCTTCTGTGATCAACCGAGTATCTGCAGTGCGAGTTCTGGGTCATTCAACGCAGGACCTCGCCGTGCTTGGTAAACTACTCAAACCTCAGCAACCTCCGGAACTGCAGTCGGCATCTCTTGAGGCGATCGGGCGGACCAATGATCACGAGGCCGCAAAAATCCTGATTGACAATTATCGATCGTTCGGACCGAGCTTGCGAGTACAAGCATGTACTGTGTTACTACGGCGTGAAGCATGGCGAGACCAATTGCTCGAAGCGTTGGAGATGAAGGTTCTGACTCCTGGTGATCTCGATCCGACAAGTCGTCAGCGATTGCTCGTTCATAACCAGAAGGCCGTGCGGGATCGAGCTGAAAAAGTGCTTGCTATCAATCTGAGCACGGACCGAGCCAAACTCGTCACGGAATACCTGCCGATCGTTCGAAAGGGAGGGGACCCTCAGTATGGCAGTCAGTTATTCCTGAAACGCTGTGCTCAGTGTCATAAACTGGGTGACGTCGGACATGCCGTCGGGCCCGATCTGATGTCATTGACAGACAAGTCCGCTGAGGCACTGGTGACAGCGGTTCTCGACCCGAATCGAGCGGTCGAAACAAAATTCACGACATTCACCGCCGTAACGAAAGCAGGGGTGACTCATTCTGGAATACTTTCGTCGGAAACCGCGAATAGCGTGACTCTGCGTGCCGCTGAGGGGAAAGAGATTTCTTTGCTTCGGAATGAGATCGAAGAATTTCAAAGCAGCACCAAGTCATTGATGCCCGAAGGATTGGAACGGGACCTGAATCCTCACGCTGCTGCAGCTTTGGTAACCTACATCCGGCAGAACGTCCCTTTGCCTGTTATGAAGTCGTTTCCTGAGAATTCGCCGCGAGTCGTACAGCCTGACGTGACAGGGACGATTACTCTGACTCCCTTTGAGGCAGAAATTTATGGCCCGACGATCGTGATTGAAGAGCAGCACAAAAACCTGGGATGGTGGAGCAGTTCCGATGACATCGTTGTCTGGACGATCAATATCCCCAAAGCCGCGAAGTATACGGTTGCATGGACTTGGGCTTGCGACGCTCAAGCGGCCGGTAACAGAGTTACGGTCGAAGCCCTTGGCAGATCATTCACGCGAAAAGTCGGAAAAACAAATGGATGGGACGATTACCAGACGATCGACCTTGGCGAGCTTGAATTGCCTGCGGGTGAAGTCCGGCTGACAGTTAAACCATCCGGTCGACCCTTGCCCGCGCTCGGCGACGTGAAGTCTGTGGTACTACGATTAAGCCCTTGATGAACATCGTTCCCAATTCAGTGGGAGACTCAACAACAGCAATTCAAATTACGTGGTTGCGATACTCGAATTCTGTCCGCGCCATCTGAGCCAATGGTCGGCGAGGACAATGGCGACCATTGCCTCGGCCATCGGAATGAAGCGAGGCAATAAACAAGGATCATGGCGACCTTTGGTACGGACCGTTGTCGGTTCGCCTTGATCGGTCACTGTCGGTTGTTCCAGCGGAAGACTGCTGGTTGGTTTCACCGCCGCCCGAAGAATAATTGGAAGGCCCGTAGTGATCCCGCCGAGCATCCCACCATGTCGATTGGTGTCGGTGGTGATCCCATTGCGACCGTCTTGCCGAGGTTTGGTTGACGGGATGAAATGGTCATTATGCTCGCTGCCGCGCATGGTGACACAGCCAAAGCCGATGCCGTACTCAACCCCCAGAACAGCGGGAAGGCTGAAAAGCGCTTTAGCGAGATCCGCTTTGATTTTATCAAAGACAGGCTCACCTAGGCCGGCGGGAATGTTGGTGGCAACGATCTCTGCCGCTCCACCGATCGAATCGCCTTCTTTTCGAATCTGCTCGATCAGTTCAATCATCTGAGAGGCGGCTGCAAGGTCAGGGCAGCGAATGATATTCGGCTCACCGCTTGGCAACGTTTCAACCTGCGAAAGTGTAATACTTGCGGGATCATCAATCTGTGCTTTAATTTCCCCGACTTTAGTGACATACCCGATAACGCGCCCATCGAACGCTTGCTCGAGAATCTTCTTGGCGACAACGCCAGCAGCAACGCGGACCGTCGTCTCACGGGCACTCGAACGTCCACCACCTCGATAATCTCGAAACCCATATTTTGCGTCGAAGCTGTAGTCAGCGTGTCCAGGACGGTAGACGTGCTGGATGTTGCCATAATCCTTGCTGCGTTGATCCTGATTACGAATCAAGATGGCAAGACTCGTGCCTGTCGTACGTCCTTCAAATACACCAGAGAGAATCTCGGGCGTATCCGATTCGTCGCGTTGAGTGACGATATGACTTTGACCCGGTCGCCGGCGGTTGAGATCAATCAGCAATTCTTCAACAGTCAGCGGAATTCCCGGGGGAACACCATCTATAATGACGACATTCGCAGGCCCGTGACTTTCACCAGCCGTTGTTATCCGAAACGCTTGTCCAAATGAATTTCCAGTCATGATGCTATCGATTGTATCGAACAACGTTCGAGCGGTCAGTGATGTACGCGGGTTGCGATCACATTTTTGGAAATTCGGCTACGAAAACGTTGCACCCGTTACAGAACTCAATTAATTCGATTCGACTTTGCGTTTGTAGGCGAACGGAAATGGTCTGTGCTGGTCGAGGCACAAGTATGCTTTCAGCGTTCGAAACGGTCGACCTCCGCGAGTCATCTCGATCGGGGGTAATTGTTGAATTTCGCTAAAATAAGGCTTGTACTCCTCGCCAAGATTTGGCCTTGCTTCCTCGTCGATCAAGACGCCGTCTCGACCTAGCCAATCTTCGGGTCGGCTCCAGAATGCAAAGCCACGGGCATCTCCTTGACGATAGCAGGCTACGGGAATCCGGTTGCGAACGGCGAATGCTAATTCACCGCTGTCGTACCAACGATCCGTGAACAAGAACGTATTCGGTCGATCGACCAGGCCACGTTGACGCAATGTTTCACCGACCGATTCCCAACCGCTGATTTCAATACACGGGTCACGAAAAGGAAAATTGATCAGTCCGAATCTTGCTTGAATTAGAAACGCACCAGCGATCATTAACAGCGACGCAGACATAAAAACCAGCCACCTTCGAACAGCAACGGGTTCGCATTCTGATCGTGATGCCCAAGTCGACCCGACCATCGGAAACAGCGGTAGAAACCCGATTAGCGGCCAATGGGGCAGGATCGGACGAAAACATGCGACAGCGGTGAAGAGGACCAGCGGTAAGAGTGACAGACACAATAATATGCGATCAATACCCGAAATCGACGGCAGTTTGGGAATGCGCGTCACAAGAATCACCGCAAATGAAAACCAGATCCAGGGGAGCAGGAATCCCATCGGACCGAATAGCATCAGAGCCAGTCCACCAGGCCGAAATTGCCACCCCACAGCCCGAGCACTCTGAAATGCGAAAGAGGCCCAATCATGTTGTGAATTCCAGATTAGTACGGGAATGAGTCCGAGAAAACCGATCACTGCGGCCACATAAGGTCCGGGGGTTTTCAGATTCCAACGTGCTGAAGGGGTTACTAGGACATAGAACACAGTCCCCAGCGGCAGGAATACAGCGTGATATTTGCTAAGCATCGCTCCAGCACAGGCCAACCCGACCCAGATCCAGGGAAGAATGCGCCCAGGCGAACCGATAAGTGCTTCGCTCACACTCCACATCGTCAGTAACGCAAAGAACAACAGAGGACCGTCAGGTAAGACAAACGCACCTGCTGCTGCCGTGTAATAAGCACTCAAGTTCAGCGCAAGAGCCGCGTAAAATCCCGACAGATCACCGTAAAAACGCTTGGTCCAACGATAAAGAACCCAAGTCGAACCTGCGAAGAGCAGAACGAAACCGAGTCGAACCGATAAAGGATGGATCCAGCCGCCGCAAACCGCGATTCCAATTTTGGCGACATACATCACCATGGGTGGGTGATCGAAGTAGCTCCAATCAGGATGAACAGTGTAAAGAAAGTGATAGGCCTCGTCTTGACCAGTCTCAAGACCGGCTGCCCACGCCAGTCGAATGATCATCGTAACGACGATAAGCGTCACCAAATTGCGTTGCTGGCTTCCTGCCATGCCTCAGTTTCCTAACCTAAAGCCGTATTTGAGATTCACCGCATTTCAACGAACTACTGAACCAATTACGGAAATGAATCTTGCGATATCATTCAAGATCATTGAACTGAAATGGACACAACTCAAACTATTCCAAGATCAATTCAACTCGATCGTTGGCTTCCCCGCCTGTGGTCCCATGGTCCTTGATTAACTTGACCAGCCAGTCAAATACAGTTGAACCGTGCCCCGATCTCGCCATTTTCAGATCGTGCTCAACCGATGACCGGTTTGAATGGTGGCAATTCTTAAGACGGCTTTCTAGCTGACGAACAGTTTCGGCGTGCCCGAGGCGAACTCGTGATTGTTCAGAATTCTTCCACCGAAACACGAAACCATTTTCGGGCGTTCCAAATCCACCTCTCAGGACGTCGTTGAAGGCGTCAAGGTTGCGACCCCAAGCCTTACCTGGAATCAAAACCCGTCCAATTTCATCGTAAAACTCTTCCAAAGTACTGAAGTTGGTCCCATCAATCTCGTATGTTGGTTTCAGGATCCCAAGCACTTTGTCTTTTAAACCCGGTACAACCGATAACCCGTTCCCACTGTAGATTGTCGAATTCCCGTTCCAATCGACAAAATGTCCTCCGGCTTCTTCGACAATCGGCAATAGAGCCGCAGCATCCCAGGGGTTCATCGCCGGATCAATCATCAATTCTGCTCGGCCTGTAGCAACCAGCATATGCCCGTAACAGTCACCCCAACCTCGAGCCAGATGGACAGAATTCAACAGTGTTTCGAGCTCATTCCATCGATTAATCTTCTGCCATCGAGTCACGTTCGTGGTACAGAAAGTGGCTTCTTCCATTTTCGTCGTTGTTGCCACTCGGGCACGGCGGGGTTCGCGTTCACCAATTTGCCACCACGCACCGCTTCCCAGCGAGGCATAAACGACTTCATCCAAAGCAGGGAATCGGCAGACTCCAATCACACATCGCAGATTGAATTCAACCCCGATCAAAGTCCCAAACAGTGGAACACCGTGTATAAACGATTTGGTTCCGTCAATGGGATCAAGAATCCAGCGAAAACCCGTCGTTCCCGGCTTATCAGGAAACTCTTCACCGAGAATTGCGTCGTGGGGAAACGAGGTGGCTAATCGCTCACGAATCAGAAGTTCTGCACCCCTGTCCGCTTCGGTCACAGGACTGGCATCACCCTTACGTTCGACAGCGAGATCCGCCGTCTGGTAGTACTTAAGAATCAACTCGCTGGCCTCACGAGCCACTCTTAGTGCAAAATCAAGACGAGGGGTCAATTCCGTTGAGTCAGGGTATACTGTATCAGGGACGGAGGCTTTGGACTGAGTCACGAGCGAGTTCCAAAATCGGTCAGGTGAAAATCGTTTTTAATGAAGATTAACGTCGAAATCGATTTCGAGCGACTCTGAAGCCCTGATTTGTCCAGATCAAAGGTTTTTTTGGTTTACTGCCGGAGTCTGTTGGCCTCAAATATCAGAAATTTGCGATCAATCCGAGAGTTTTAGGTGACTCGATTGTCGAGCCAGAACTGTCCCCGTAACATGTCGGTCCAATTTGGTTGTTGATTCGTTGTAGGATAGTGAAAATGCATTTCGAGACTCGTTGTGTTCATGTTGGTGTCGATAAAGATTCGACTTTTAATAGCGCAACAACCCCAATTTATCCATCGTCCACCTTTCGCTGGGACGACCTTAAGACACATCGCGGTTTTGATTACACGCGTAGTGGCAACCCGACCCGCCGCGCGCTCGAAGAGAATATCATCGCCTTAGAAGGCGGAATCGATTGTCGAGCCACATGCACAGGCATGTCTGCGATTACAGCGACGATGCATCTGTTCCAGCCCGGAGATCAGATCATTGCCGGACACGATATTTACGGCGGAACTTACCGGCTGTTCGATTCGGTATTCCGAAGCATGGGTCTCGATTTTGTGTTCGTTCGCATGGGTGATCCCGAGCAGGTTCGTGAAGCCATCACTCCGAAAACCAAATGCATCTGGATCGAAACCCCCAGCAATCCCCTGCTCAATATCGTGGATATTTCGGCAATTACAGCGATTGCAAAGGCCTCCGGACTGATCACCATCGCCGATAATACGTTCCTTTCACCGTATTGTCAGCGACCGTTCGAACATGGAGTTGATATTGTCGTCCATTCGACTACCAAGTATTTGAACGGACATTCTGATGTCGTCGGTGGATGTGTCGTCACAAACCAAAAAGTCCATGCTGATAAAATCAGCTACATTGTCAACGCGTTAGGACTTGCCTGCTCTCCATTCGACGCATGGCTCGTTTTGCGCGGTATCAAAACACTCGGCCCTCGAATGGAAGCTCATCAACGCGGTGCCATTGCACTGGCTAAATTCCTCGATTCACATGTTCGAGTAAAACATGTCTATTATCCAGGCCTTGCTGATCATCCACAGCACGAATTGGCCAAACGGCAACAGACGGGGTTTGGAGCAATGCTGAGTTTTGACGTTAACGGCGGGCGACCTGCCGTCGAGAAAATCGTCAGTCGTCTAAAGCTGTTTCAATTGGCAGAGTCTTTGGGGGGAGTCGAATCGCTGATAGAATATCCCGATTCCATGAGCCACGCGTCAATGACAGAACCTGCACGTCGTGAGGCTGGAATCACTGAATCGACCTTACGAGTCTCTGTCGGAATCGAGCATCCTGACGACCTGATTGCCGATTTCGCCAATGCCCTGTCGGAGTGAGCTTGGCCTGTCGGAATCGAATTGCAAGACTTACCCCGTTTCGGCCCCTGACGAATGGCTCGTCCGCAGAATCACTCTGCGACGAGCTTAAGTCATGCGTCGTAAAGACAGCCTGCCGAACTCATCCGTTCTTGCATCACCTCACGAAGTTCTTCTCGAATTTCATTGGCAAGAGTGGAATGACCGGCTCGATGAGCAACGCGGTCCCGTAAACGCCTTAGTTTTTCCACCAGTGATCCCGATTCAAGGGATTTCGGCCGATAGGGATCGTCCGGCATTTGCACGGGAAGAAAAACCGAACGGTGCACTCGAGGGCGACCGACCAAAATCATATCGAGGATCGCTAACAGCCAGCGTGAATTCTGCGGCCCGGAAGGTTCTTCCAAAACCTGCCGCAAATCACCGAGTAACAAGTACTCAAGCTCGCGATTCTCCACATTTGACGATTCGTAATGAGGGGCAGCGGCAATCATCTGATTTGTTCTGTTTTTCGGTCATTTTTGAAAATTACTGAAAAAGAGAAAGAGCAATCAGCGTGCCGTAGCGAATCTCTTATTGTTTCAAATACAATTACGATCTAATGTCCAGTAGAAAATCGTATTCGATGTAGAATTATGCGGGAAGCCGAAGGTTTTTGTGCCTGAAAAGTGCTCTGATCGCAGGCAGTTTTTCACTAACGTTAGGCGGAACTGATGTGTCGAGAAATAAAAATCGCCGTCGTAGAACCGAGGGGGTGGCTCAACGACGGCGACGTAGGAAAGGGCTCAACAACCTGTCGGACTATGCAGTCACTGTAGAATCTCTTGGTGATCGCTTCACTGCATAGAAAACCGGTCAATTCCCGAATAATGTCTTCATGGTGGGAAATCTCGGCTGTCGTTGCGGGACAGACCGGTTTGCCGGGAATACATCTTCCCACAAGCAAATCCATCCAGTCCGTCGAACCCATTCCAATGCTGCGAATCCTGCCGGGGCATCGTTCGCGGGCTCATGAGTTATCGGGTGGCCCGATACACAAGTCCAATCGTTCAGACAGGATGCACGGGAAATCACCTGTACCCAGCAATCCATGCGATCTCAGCAAGTCGATTACACCAACTTTTCCGGCCGATCACAGATTTGTAACGTCCGGTCTTGATTCGAATCGCAACGATCAAAGGGAAAGCTATTACGGCTTCCCGATGCAAAACAGCCATTCCTGACGCTCGTTGCCCGAGCCTTTACCGACTCGCAAAAAAATCTTACCTCCGCAAATGGCAGGACTCGGAAACGCATCGCTTCCAACCTGGTTCTCCGCAACAAGCTCAAAGAGTTCGGGAGTCGCCCTGACGACGTACATTGTCCCCAGTTCGTTCGCCCAATAGATGTTTCCATTGGCCAGAATCGGCGAAGCACTGACTGGCCCCTTAAGCCGTTCCTTCCACATTTCTTTGCCATCTGATCCACGCCAGCAGAACATGACTCCGTTACCCGTCAAAGCATACAGATGGCCATCGTGTGCCAGCATCGACTGCTCGTAACACTTTTGATTGTTGCTCCACAGGACCTTACCGCTGCCATCCGCTTTCACGGCCAGGGTTTCCGCCTTCGGAAAACCACCACTGGCAAATACGATGTCACCATCCCAGACCATCGTTCCACATGTCGCCAAAGTTGTTCCTTCGGTAGACCACAGAGGCTTACCGGTTGACGGGTCGTAAGCCCAAACCTTTTGAGCACCGCTCATTAACATCTGATCCTTGCCCGCCACATGAGCGATCACCGGTGTCGAAAAGGAAATCATCGTCGGACGTGGTTCCTGCCAGATCCGTTCACCGGTCTTGCGATCAAACGCGGTCAGAAAACTATCTCCATCATATTCCGCCGAAATAATCACCCTGTTTTCATAAATGATAGGTGAAGGAGCATACCCGTATTCGTAAGTCCGAGGTCGAAAGCGGCAGACGTCTTTCTCCCATAGCACCTTGCCGTCAAGATCGAGCGAGACCGCCACAACCTTGTCGTGATGATAAAACGCGGCAAACAATCGCTCGCCATCACTCGCGACCGTCGCCGTGGCTTCCGTGTTTTTAGGGTGGTTTTTCGCCGGAAACCCACCTTGATTCACTTCCTTTTGCCAGATCAATCCCCCTGACTGGCGATCAAACGCCAGAACATAATGGATCTTTTCTTTCGTATCAGAAGTGGTAAGAAAAACACGATTCCCAACGACCGTCGGAGACGAATGCCCACGACCCGGTACCGGAACTTTCCAGACAACGTTTTCCGATTCGCTAAATTTCGTCGGAACCGGGGTGCTATCCGCGACACCGTTTCGCTTGGGGCCACGCCACCATGGCCAGTCTCGCTCTGCGGAAAGACAAGGAAAATCGGCAATCCCCTTTTCATCTGCATTGGCAACTGACGCTGCAACGAATGTGCAGACGCAAGCACAAACCAACCAGGCTCGCCCCCAAAACATTGATCGCCAATTCATCTGAACATCTCCTTCAGAGCAGAATCCTCGGACCCGCAGCCGCGGCATCTTGCCGCCGATCAAAACACGAAACGTATGGGAAAAGGCTGCCGTACCCATGTCGACCGCCAGCCTTCACGCACGGGATTGATACGAGCAACCCACAAGTCGCCAAACCCATTTTATTCCATCGAAAGACGAAGTCAGTGAGCTACCGGCGGCGTATCTTGGAAGGCGCGGTTTCGGAACAGAAAATCAACAATATTTCCTTCGTGCGGTTGCAGCCAGTTCAATTGAACCGTCTTCACGGGACCAATATTCAATCGATCGATATTTGTTGCGTCGAGCAACTGCTGCTTGAACTTCGCGTCGTCAGTTAAAGCCGTGCCGACAAGCGTCTGCTTGATTTGAGCAATCATTTTGTTCTGCGGACATTCTACCACTGACACAAACGGGAACATGTATTCGGTGTTCGCCAGAGGCACATCGGGTCCCGTACAGTGAATCACGGTCGGACGCAAATAGTCGCAGCGTTCTCGTTTTTCCAAGCGAGGACCATTCCGGTACTTGGCCGTCATTTCCGTGACGCCATCCGCCTGACATCCTTCGTCGATTTGAGCATTCATCGCTTCGGCGGCACCGGGTGTTGTAAAGGCTGCCAGCGACGACTTCGGATCGTTCGGTGGCAGCGGCACGACGGGGCCGAGCCGCTGAGCAATCGCGTCAGCGATTTCGCGAGTGTGTCTCGATGCCCAGATCCCGCTGGCATTGATACAGCTTCGTCCGCTGTTCGCAAACACGCTGTCGACCATCAGGTCCAGATAATCTTCCCAGCGATCGACCACATCGTCACCGAGTATCACTTTTGAAAAACCGGGTCCATGAACCGAGATCTTGGGATTTCCTGCGTGTTGATCAACAGTCGTCTGTCCTCCGAAGATCATGGCTCGCTGGCAATCGGTCATTACTGCCCCACCGACATCGTGTCCGCCGGGATAGACCGAAATCGCCTCGCGCGGCAAGCCCGCCTTGAAGAAGGCTTCCGTGATTCGGTAGGGCGTCCAGAATTCTTGCGAACCTGGCTTGATACACAGACCGATCTGCATCGGAATTGCCGGAAGCCACAGAGTATGCACACCAGGCGAGTTATTCGGTAAGACCATCCCGAAAACGGGCGTCGTCGCCTGATACGAAACCATTACCCCACGGGATTCTTTTCCATACCCTTTTTCCAGGACTTCGTAGGGCAAACCACGCGTCAGCGCATCCAGCACTTCATCCATGTGGCCAAGCACGAATGCGTTCTTCCGCATGTTGGCGGAACACATGTTTTCAGGCAGTCCTGTCGTTGCCGATTGCAGACGGCAAAATTCTGCCGGTGTCAACGAGCCGTTGCCGCAGGGAAGAGTCTCTTCCAGGTACATCCGAGCTGCAGCTTTACAAATGTCGATCAGCTTCGCAATCGGCACAGCACGCAATGCGTCGCGAGCCTTCTGTGACTTTTTCAAATCCAGCTTCACCATCGCCCCGGTCGCCTGATGTAACTGAGCGACCGGTTCACCCGTGTCGAAATGAACAACAGCCTGCTTTTCCATCGACTCGTAAGTCTGGCCAAATCGAAGAATCGGAATATCAAACATCGTGATTTCTCAATAAAAGTGAACGCCCGCGAAAATCGACTTATCAAGGTCCCATACGACTTATAGAGCCAGCAGAACTGTTTCTCGCCGTTGAAACAATCAATAAACCCCAACCGTCGTCGTTTTCGCATACTCATGGAACGGTCGGGTCCCACTGATCCCATCCCATGGGAATTTTTCGTGAGGCAATTCACGTTCGCCTTCATCCCGTTCCATGAAGCCGGGGATGAACAGTTCCTTGGTCATTGTGTACAGCTTCACGCGACCAGTCTGCCCATATCCGACAACCTGGTTGTAATCCTTGAATTCAACCGTTTCGATCACCGCACGAGGCTGAGGAGCGTAATAAGTGATCTTGTAGTTATCCGCAGGATCGTAGGGCTTGCCGCAGGCAAGACCCATCAGCGTATTGCCGTAGGTTGGAGTGATATAGACATCCGGTCCGAGCAATTCTTCGCGGCACGTGCGATACCACTGAGGAGTGAACTCGGTTCCCCCGGCGAAGATCCCCTTGATCCCGGATTCAGCAATGCTTGTTCCATCGTCGAGCAATCGCATCGCCAAGGCTTCCAACAACTTCGGCGTCATGAACGCACATTGAATGTTGTGGTTGGCTGAAAGGATCGTCACGGCCTGATCGATCACGTGATCTTTGTAATCTTCAGCCTCTTTAATCTTTCCTTTCTTCAACAGCTTGACCACCCAGCGGGGATCGAGATCGACACAGAAACAAATTCCGCCCCGATATTGAGCGAGATGTTCGACCGCTAGCCGCAACCGTCGAGGCCCCGAAGGTCCCAGCATCAGCCAGTTTGCGCCGCGAGGAAAATATTCGTCAGGCAGAGTGTCGCTGAAATTCTCGTAGTCAATCCAATGATCTTCGATCACCATCCGGCTTTTTGGAATCCCGGTCGTACCGCCAGTTTCAAATACGTACGCTGGCTTGCCTGCCAGGCCTTTTGGAATCCAGCGGCTGATCGGGCCTCCACGCAGCCATTCATCTTCGAAATGTGGGAACTTTTTCAGGTCGTCGAAACATTTGACCTCTTTCCGCGGGTCAAACTTGTAAGTTTTGGCTTTTTCCAGCCAGAACGGGCTTCCGGTCGATTCATGGAAATGCCATTGCACGTTTTCGTAGGTATGTGCGTCGAGTTGTGCTTTGGCTTTGGCGGCGAGTTCGGCAAGTTGGCTCACGGCAGGACTTTCTGTAGCGGTGGGACGAAGTCATTCGCACTTGAATCATAGTGGTCTTGGAAACGAATTCAAACGCTTGAACCCTTCCAAGCCTCGCCGAGTTGTCTAACAAACAAATCATCACGATCCGCGCAAAATGTTGACCAAGATGGCAAAGTTGGCCAAGTTCCCTGTTTTGTAGGCTTTTGTACGGGTTTTTGAATTTGACCAAGTTGGCAAAGTTGACCAACTTCGATCTTCTTGTTCAATCGCGACGTGGAACAAGTCGTTGAACTCGCATGCGAACATCGAAAAAAGTTGGCCAAGTTCGACAGAGTTGGCCAAGTTCCCTGTTTTATAGGCTTTTGTACGGGTTTTTGAATTTGACGCAGTTGGCAAAGTTGACCAACTTCGATCCTCTGATTCGATCGCAGTCTGGAACAAGTCTTTGAACTCGCCTGAGAACATCGAAAAAAGTTGGCCAAGTTCGGCAGAGTTGGCCAAGTTCCCTGTTTTGTAGGCTTTTGTGCGGTTTTGTGAATTTGACCAAGTTGGCAAAGTTGGCCAACTTCCATCCTCTGGTTCGATCGCCGTATGGAACAAGCCGTTGAACGCGTTCGAGAACATCGAAACAAGTTGGCAAAGTTCGGCAGAGTTGGCCAAGTTCCGTGTTTTATAGGCTTTTTGCATCCTCGAACTTGGCCGATTTGATACCCGTTAACTGACACATAACGTGGTGTAAGCTTTCGAAGTCGCACCAAAACATTGGTGGAGGCTGTACGTTGCAGTATCTCCCGCATGTTCGCCTCGCTCTCTCTCGAACTTTCGTGATTTACTTCCGTGCGCAATTCGTGGACTGGAAGGCCAAGAGGATCACGAAAGCACGAAAGCACGAAAAAATGCTTTCGTAGATGACCGTCAAGCAACGAACCCCACGGATACCCCGCGCCCTCTTACAGAACATGACAAAACCGGGCTACAAAAGCGGCGTATTCCGGCAGGTTCACTCCGTATGAGACCAGCGAGCTCGCCAAACAACTCGGCGACAATATTATCTCATGAATAAAACAAAAAAGTCAATATTAAAAATTATGAAAATTGAAAATTGTCTCACCGTACGCGGACCCGTTGTGCGCGGGTCTCCTGACCCCGCACGGGCGACCGACCGAAGGTCTCCTCGTCGTATTTTGTCTTTTTCGTGGTCAACGCGCGAACGATGACCCTATTTTAAACTCGTCGTGCGACGCGCATGAACCGGCTGTGCCGGAGTCAATCCAAACGTTTATCATGATTTCACCTTTTCTCGTTGAGAGACACACATGCGTTCGCATCAGATTCGAAACGTTCTTGCCGTTCTTTTGGTTTTCTTCCTTCAAGTGCGATTTCCTTGCCGGACGCTGGCGGACGATGTCGCTCAGTACGGGCGGGAAATCACGGGGGAAGAGAGAGTCTCGACGCTTGATCGAATCTCAACACTGGTCAGGCGGAATCATCAGGGCATCCAAACCTGGAAGGGGAAATGCGAATACAGAGATTCCGACTACTCCACCAAAGACAATCCGACGTCCTCCCAAAACCCGGGAAGCGATCAGTTTAAAGAATTTCAGTTCCCCGAAGAGAAGATCGGCCAGGCTCAGGAAACGCTCCAAGCCAAAGAAGGGTATTGGTACCTCAGGGAAGGAACAGCGGAATTCCTGTTGGATCAGCAGAATCAGAAATATCGAGTCCTGAAGCAGCCGACCGATGTGGAGTATTTTTGGGATCCAGCTTCGGGATATCGGCACCGCCGATTTTACCGTTCGCCGAAAACATACACTGTTTTCGACGCTGAGCAGGCGGTGGAATTCAGTCCCGATCGCTTTTTGACGCGCATCCCGAAACCGGGATATGAGGACAGAATCTTTCCAAAGGCACGTGTCGCTTTTAAAATGACACCGAGCGAAGCGGTCTATCAGGCTTCGTTGATCAATCTGCTCGAATGCTTCGCGTCCGATAGCAGCGTTTCATTCACCAGCCATTCATCGAGATTCTTTTCCAATTACCCCGGAAAAATAGCCGCGAACCTTCGTGGACAAGGTTCGGAAAAAGACCAGGCATTGAGTAACGAATATGCTCGGCTTCATACAACTGCTGAACAGCCTCCCGTCGTGACCCTCGTTTACGGAAAACCGGGGCTAACGCTAACGAGTTCGATCTATCAGTTCGATGGAAAGGTCGGATACAACGTCACCCGGTACATGCAAACCCTGAAAGGGTCCTCCAATATTTGGCGGACCATCAAATACGCGGAAATTGGCGAGAAGTTCGTACCCAGTGAGTTGCGGACCGGTCTAATCTCCGCCCAAGCAGAGTCCAAGGGCACATTTGCGCACGCTCGGACACTCAAGATCGAAACCGAGTCGATCAATCAACCGATCGAAGCAACCGAATTCGAACTGGTCATTCTCGGTCTGAAATACGGGGATCGGAGATATGACGAGACCACGAAAAAGTCTTATGCCTACGACGACAAATTAGGTTTTGTACCAATGGAAGATTTCAACTTCGATCCGTCAAGATCGGACCAAGGCAAGTAAAGAGAATTAGCCCCAGATGCAAGCTGAAACACAGAGATAAATGCAAAAGACGTAAAAGAGTTTTGACCACGAATCTGACGAATCGCAAGGATAAGATTCAGTCGAAGTGAATTCAAAACCGGCTGTTTACGTGTTGGGGTGGAGGTAATTCGAACGTAAAAATTGGGTGAACGAACCCCGAATTATCTTATTCGTCAGCTTCGTGTGATTCATGGTTAACCTCTTCTTCTTAAATTAGGTTGCGGGCAAGAGCTCGCGCTACGTGCATCTGTGGCTGAAACTTTCTTGATTAATCGGTAAAGACAAGCCCCTTGAGCCAGGTGATCCGAACGAGTCTTGGGCCGGAAGCCGGGTCGGATTGTGATTGCGTGATTCTGAAATTTGAACGCCCGACCCCCTCTTCTGAAGCCACTGCTTCTCCGACGACTACGAATCAATGGCGGCAAAACCCTGCTAACAATCTCTTGCGACCAATCAGTTAACCAGAAAGTAAATCACCCTGATCGCGTGACCTTTGCTCTTGGGGTCGGCGGCGTTGGCAACCCTCAGTTCGAGGACGTGGTCCCCTTCTGTCAGTTCCGCCGCCAGCATTTTTGCCCAGGGAAGATGTAGCTGAGGACTCCAGACGGTAAACAGTTCTTGAGTCTGCCAGTCACCGTTGTCGACCCTGAACTCAACAGCCCCAGCGTCTGGTCCTGAAGCGACAAACAGGCCGACTCCAGTACCATTGAACTTGAATTTAAACGTTGCTCCAGCTTCTTCAGCGACCAGTGCCGGAACCTTCACAAATCCAGGACGGGTTCCGGCTTTATCAGACGGCTCCCAATCTGGTACGAGCACCCATCCCTTTTCAATGGCCACCGAGTTGTTTTCGACAACCTCTTTCGGACTGATCAGTCGACCATGAAAGTAACTATGAGCATCCAGGGGCGAGGGTAAGGGGGGCAGCTTGAGTTCCGAGGCGGCTGTTCCTGAATCTGCCCAGGCGGCATCAAACAATCGACGAATCGATTTTGCGTAGAGTTCATGTCCGAACGGTGATGGATGCAGATCGCGGAAATCTTTCGCCCAGGTGAACTCCCCCGCGTGGATCCGCTCCGCCACTTCCCGTGCAAGATTGATCGTGGGAAGTCCATAATGTTCTGCGACTTTCTCATGATTGCCGATGACTGCGGGTGTTTCTCCTCGATTGATCTGATCAATCTTTCCTGGATCGGCAAAGTGCAGCAGGACGATGTCGATTCCGGGATTCGACATACGAGCTTGACGAACAATTCCTTCCATACCTCGCACTTGGTCGACATTCGAAAATCCATTCGTGTCGTCGTTCACAGCGGCTTCTTCGAATAACAAGTCGACAGGCCCGTGACGCAGCACATCGCGTTGGTATCGAAAGGCACCGGGGGTTGATCCGAGTGACGGAATACCGGCATTGATGAACTCGAACTTTGTCTCAGGAAACCGACGTTTCAGTTCTTCGCAGACCTGATCCCGCCAGCCCTTAACCGAAGCGGTGATCGAACCACCAAGGAAGGCCACGCGCCCCGTTTTGTCATTCAAGAACTTAAGACGACAATTGTTCAAACCACCTCGCAGAGAAAAGTAGTCGTATCCATACGGGGTCGCGGGTTCGTGGACTCGATCGGCAAACCCGGTATGAGTCAAAACAAAGTTCACGATCCGTGCCGGGTCTTTAAGGCTATGCGGATGATGGTTGCAGTTCGGCTTGGCAATCATCGTGAATGATCCGCC
This sequence comes from uncultured Schlesneria sp., assembly GCA_903904835.1. Taxonomy (GTDB): domain Bacteria; phylum Planctomycetota; class Planctomycetia; order Planctomycetales; family Planctomycetaceae; genus Schlesneria. Next base: position 21,641 of record CAIVEI010000190.1, read on the forward strand.
GAGCTGTTTGTAACGTTGTTCGATAAGTCGCGAGTTTTCATCGATTGGAACAACGTTGTCAGTCTCGCCACAAACATGCAGCAAAGGGATTTTCGCATTGGCCAGGGGCGCGAGGTTGTCGACGGGATTAAGCTGATACGCGTTGGCTTCGTCATCGCTGGCAAATCCGTAAAGGGTTTTGACTCGTTCCCAATCACCAGGCGACCCTTTTCCTTTGCCCTTGCCTCCCGGCCAGCTTTTGAAGTCGCAAACAGGAGCATCGTTATAAACGCAGGCTACTTTTTCCGGGTTCCGTGCAGCCCAGTTCAGGCTAAACAAACCGCCACGACTGAAGCCTTCGAGAACCGTTTTCGACGAAAGTGAAAATTCTTTCGTGACGTGTGCATACAGAGAATTCATATGCTTCATCGCCACGGGAGACCCGTAGAGATTTTGCAGGTCGATGTAGGCGACGTGAAAACCGTTCGCCAGTAATGCGAGATCCGCTTGTGGTTCGTGTCCGAAGAATTCCGTTCTCCAGATCCAGGGGTTGCCTGTCGCCGAGGCTTTAGGGACGATCAGGAACGCGTTTCTTCCATCAACGATGAAGTCTCGTTTTTCATATCCATTCCATTCGGCACTCGAAAGGCTGTTTTGATTCCATTGAAGAACCGCAACAAACAAAGCGACGAAAAGTCGGCGGAGGTTTGAGGCCTGAAATAGATGCATTTGATATCCAGGATGGGAGGAGATTTTTGAAACGCGAGCGAAAACGAAGGAGAAAACTTCAATACCGTTTGCGATTTTGGCAACCTGCGGATTAAATGGCAACTTGAGACGGAACGTGTCGCTGCCATATCTCTTGCTTCAAGGAGTCGACTGTTCATGATTGCTCGCGTGACATTATGGGTCTGTGGCATCGGCGTGATGATGGGATGTGTCTGCAGGCCGCTGGTTGCAGCGGACAAGCCCAACATCGTTTGCTTTGTCGTTGATGACCTGGGGTTCATGGACGTTCAGCCCAACAATCCCGACTGCTTTTATGACACGCCTCATTTGAAGCGGCTGGCGGAATCAGGATTACGATTCACATCGGGGTATGCTGCCTGTCCGGTCTGCTCGCCGACTCGTGCAAGCCTGATCACCGGAAAGTATCCGCAACGGACGGGGATCACGGACTACATTGGAGCGGCACAGCCTGATGCGTGGAAACGACCGACAAAACTGTTGCCGGCTCCCTACCGTGATCGACTATTGATTGAAGAAACGACATTTGCCGAAACGCTAAAAAAGGCTGGTTACGCCACGATGTTTGCCGGGAAATGGCATCTTGGTCCGGAAGGGTTCTGGCCTGAGACGCAAGGATTCGATTTTAATCATGGAGGGATCGATCGTGGCGGCCCCTACGGCGGCAACAAGTATTTTTCGCCCTATGGAAATCCGCGATTGGCGGATGGACCTGCTGGTGAACATCTACCCGACCGTCTGGCAACGGAAACTGTCAAGTTCATAGAAGCGCATCGCGCTGAGCCGTTTCTGGCGTACTTCTGTTTTTACTCAGTCCATACACCACTGATGGCTCGGGACGATTTGAAATTGAAGTACGAAGAACGGGCCAAAAAACTGGCAGCGACGAATCCCAAATGGGGCCAGGAACGTGAACGTGCAGTTCGACTGGTTCAGGATCATGCCGTCTATGCAGGCATGGTCGAAGCAATGGATCAGGCGGTGGGGAAGGTCCTTGATGCAATTGATCGGCTTGGCCTGTCGGAAAACACCGTGGTCATCTTCACATCCGACAATGGCGGTCTGTCGACATCGGAAGGACACCCGACATCGAACCTGCCACTACGAGCGGGGAAGGGCTGGATGTATGAAGGTGGCATCCGCGTTCCGTGGATCGTACGAGCCCCCGATCTAACAAAACCGGGCCTGGTCTGCGATACACCAATCATGAGTATGGACCTTTACCCGACGCTGATGGAGTTGGCGGGTGTTCCGATCCCAGTGGCACCTTTCGTCGATGGTGTCAGCCTTGTTCGATTGTTAAGTGGTGATGACCTGAAGCCACGTCCCCTGTTCTGGCATTATCCTCATTATGGAAATCAAGGAGGTGCTCCTGGAGGCGCGGTTCGGGATGGAGACTGGAAGCTGATTGAATGGTACGAAGACGGGTCGCTCGAACTCTTTAACCTGAAAACTGATTTGGGTGAGACAACGAATCTGGCAGGCGATATGCCTGACAAGGTTCGGGAACTGCGGGAAAAACTGGCGACGTGGCGGTCGGAAGTCGGTGCCGTGATGCCCAAGCCAAACCCGAAGTCTGGTGGCTGACCCGTGCTTGAAAACCCCTCCTGAAGATCAGGGATTTTGTTGAAGAATCGGCGAAACACCGTAATATAAAAAGCCGCGACACCGAGGCGGCCTGCACATGCATGTTCGCCGTGTCATGCCTGATTTTGGACTCGGATCTGATTCAGGATGCCGTCCCAAAGCGAGATTCGTTGAGAGATGGCTCGCGAAGCCGTGGCGATTGCTTCGGATTCGCGATGTTGCTGGTTATCGCAAAGCGTGGCAAGCAGTCTTTTTGAGAGCGGCCCATGGTCGTTTGCGTCAAGTTCGATGTGCCGGCGAAGATAGTGGCCAAATCGTTCGACAGTCACACCTTGGTTCGGCAATGATTCGACAAACCTCGAAAACATGTCGGGGATCACATCTTCCCGGCCATAGAAGAATGCTGCTGCGACTTCGTGGGGCTGACCTTTCATCGCCAGTCGAAGTGTGGATTGCACAAAATCCCGCGTACTGGGAAGTATTTCGGCTTTTTTAAGAGCCTGTTCAATGGGAACCCGGTTTTGAACCTGAGCGATGAATGTCCGTATGGGTCGCGTGTCAGCTTCGACTTCTTCCATGGCGGCTAGATAGAGTTCGAAATGACTGGAATAGCCTCCCCGTCCATCTTCATCACATTCTTCGCCGAGCACGATTTCGTTGATGAAGCGAGCATGGGACGCATCGGTTGCTGGCGACCAGGGGATGTCGCAACATGTCGCGATTTGCTGTAATCGCTTAAGTAGCGACATGAAGTCCCACACGGCAAACGAATGCTCTCGCATAAAGAGCCGCAGATTTTCGTGCGTCTGGACAGATTCGTACAATGGATGATTAAGTAGATCTGAGCGAAGATCTTCCAGGGCACTCATTTGTTGAGGCGATTCATACGCCAGGAATTCTGATGACATTACAAACTTTCTGATGACAAGTGACCGCGTATGTACACTTGCGAATTGACCCGAGGCGTTATAGGGGTGCCGAACGTTTTCGACAGATCATTAAAGCGAATTTCATGAAAAATAATTCGCGAAAATCGGATTGAGCAGATGACGTGTGGCGTTTTGCTTCAAACCGAACGATCCAGATGCCATCCTACGAGAAGCAGCGATAACTCGTGAACGATTGAAGCACCTTTGTCGTTGGTTCCAAGCCAGCTTTCAGGCCAAAAGTTTTGGAACGAGGTTTCCGTGAATATCGGTGAGTCGATAGTTTCGGCCCTGAAATTTGTAGGTCAGCTTCAGATGATCGATACCCAGCAAATGGAGCAGCGTTGCGTGCAGGTCATGAACATGGATCTTGTCTTCGGTGATGTAGTATCCAATTTCGTCGGTGGCACCAATTGTTTGACCCGTTTTGATCCCGCCACCGGCCATCCACATTGTGAACGCTTCCACATGATGATCGCGGCCCATCATGTCTCGCGGTTCGCCCTGCGGAGTCCGTCCGAATTCACCACCCCAGATGACGATCGTTTCGTCGAGCAGGCCTCGACGTTTCAGATCGCGGACCAAAGCTGCGGAAGCTCGATCGACTTCGCGACAACGTTCATCGAGCGATTTCCCTAGTTCCGTCCCGACGTTTCCGTGGTGGTCCCAATCGGTATGGTAAAGCTGAACGAACCGCACTCCCCGTTCAACTAATCGCCGGGCGAGCAGGCAGTTGTTTGCAAACGAATGCTTGCCCGGTTCGGCACCATAAAGTTGAAGGGTCTCTGGCCTCTCTCCGTTCAGATCCATCAACTCCGGGGCACTGGTTTGCATGCGATAGGCCATTTCATACGACGCAATTCGCGTTGAGATTTCTGAATCTTGAGTCGACTCGTGTCGCAATTGATTCAGATCGTTTACAGCATCGACGAAGTCGCGTTGTTGAACTGAATTCATGCCAGGTGGGTTCCCCAGGTTCAGGATCGGTTCTTTTCCCGAGCGTAACGGGACTCCTTGAAATTGCGTCGGGAGAAACCCACTTGACCAGAGTGGTGCACCGCCGCGCGGTCCACGTGGCCCGGACTGAAGAACCATGAAGCCGGGTAGATTTTGCGTTTCACTGCCGATCCCATACGTCACCCATGATCCCATGCTCGGCCGCCCCATGAACTGCGGCGATCCTGTGTTCATGAAAAGCTTTGCAGGACCATGATTGAAAACGTCGGTCGTCATGGAGCGAACAAGGCAGATGTCGTCAGCCACAGTCGTCAAATACGGTAGGCATTCACTGATAACTGCTGCGGAATCTCCATGCGTTCCGAATTTGCGAACGGTCCCCAAAAGTTTGGCGTCCGGTTTAATGAAGGCGAATCGTTTTCCTTTGACGTACGATTCGGGAATTACCTGGCCATGCAGTTCTTGCAGCTTTGGTTTCGGATCAAACAGTTCGAGTTGGCTTGGTCCACCCGCCATGAAAAGAAAAATAACTGATTTTGCTTTCGCGGGAAGATGAAGGCCCCGGCTTCCTTCGTTGAAGCCCGCAGGTTGGAATTCTGCGGATGCGGGTTGATTTCCTGCAAGCAACCCACTCAATGCCATACCACCGAGACCGACCTGGCAGTCACGAAAGAAGTGGCGGCGAGTGATCTCGCGCAACAACTGTTGTTCATGCAAATCGGGAACTGGATACGGGATGTCACTTGGCATTGTCTTACTTTCGCAAACAGCATCACCCTGACGTAAGCCTGAATTTCAACGTGGCTTTGGTAGACTCTCGTCTATAATACGAGATTGATGAATGAATTCACGCGTCTCAAGGAGAAAAACATGTCCGCCCAAAGTCTTGAGCAACTGCGAGCCAGTAAGTGTGTCCCCTGCGAAGGGGGCGTTCCGAAATTGTCGAAAGCCGAGGCTGAAGCCCAGCTCGCCAAGCTGGTGGGCTGGAGCATCACAGTTGACGGCCAGAGAATTCGCAAAGATTGGAAAGTCAAGCATTTCATGGCGGGAATGCGATTTTTCAATCTCGTTGCTGAAATCGCCGAGGCGGAAGCACATCACCCTGATCTCCACCTCATCGGTTTCCGAAACGTGGCGGTCGAAATCTGGACGCATGCAATCGGTGGACTCTCCGAGAACGATTTTATTCTGGCTGCAAAAATTGACGAGCTGCCGATCCAGTTGAAATCAGTTTGACAGACGCTAACGCCGTCCTGGGTATTCTGACGGAGACCAACCCATCACGCGTTTGAACGTTGTGGAAAAGACGAACGAGTTTTTATAGCCCACGAAGTTCGCGATTGTCTCAATTTTCCGTTGCCGTTCGACCAGAAGCTCCGCTGCACGTCGCATTCGCAACCAGATCAATTGCTGTCTCGGACTTCGTCCAAGTTCCTTCAAACAGAGTCGTTGCAGTTGTTTTTCGCTCAGATGAACCAACTTGGCCATTTCAGCGATCGTCCAGGGTTGATCCAAACCTGCGGCAACTTTTTCCCACAGCTGCCAGATTCTGGGATCAAGGCGGGTCGGTGCGGCGAAACGCAAAACATAATGATGGACGAGGTCGATCCATCGACCGATTGCAGGAGAATCTAATTGTGGCAATTCACGAGGATCATTTTGGCTATCGTATTTCGCCGAGATACATTCGTGAAATAAGCCGAGAATCGCCAGACGCAAGCCTTCGGAATCAAATTGAGCGATAACCGGGGTCTGTGCTGAAGTCAGTGGCTGTTGTCCTGACCGCTCCTGATAACGAACCCAGCAGAAATCCCACGACCGACCCGGTGTTGTATGGAAAGCGTGAAGTGTTCCCGGCGGTAGTAAGACTGCCTGACCAGAAACGCATTTCGTCCAGCGACCGTCGACTAATACACATCCTTCGCCACCGAAACAGGCAAGAAAATAACTGCCACCTAATCTCGTCCTGACAATCTTGAACGGAGCTGGCATGGAAGCAACTGCCAAATGTCGGATTCTGTATAGCTTGAGTTCGGAACAGACGGGAGCCGATGCCAGCCATTCTCGCGAATCTTCGGCATCGGCGCGAATCATCGAGACTTCTGCAGCAAGAGGACGAATGTCGGTTTCAGATAGATTTTGGTCGGGACGACGCATGGAGATCGGTCGCAGTCTGGTTATGATAGAATAATGAATCGATCGATCGGGAATTGAAACTGAATGATCGCAAAATACCAATGATTCGAATTCGCGAGACGCCATCATAATGATCATGGTTCGTAAACCACATTCCCGGATGTTGCTGGGTTTATTGATTATTCTGGGTATCAGGGACGTATCGGCTCAGTCGTCCGACCCGATCGACTTTGGTCGACAGATTCAGCCGATTCTGGCAAAGCGATGTTTTGCCTGTCATGGTCCCGACAAAGCCGAAGGTGGGCTGAGGCTCAATCAAAAAGAGTCTGCCTTAACCAAACAAGTGTCGGGTAAACACGCTCTCGTCCCACAAAAAATCGAACAGAGTGAATTGATTCGTCGAGTGACTTCGACCGATGACAGCGAGCGAATGCCCCCGGAAGGTCAGCCCCTGACATCGGCTCAGATCGACTTGTTGAAACGATGGATTCAGCAAGGGGCCGAATGGAATGAGCACTGGGCATTTTTGCCGCCTAAAGCGTCCGCTCCACCGACGGTGAAGAATGTCGCCTGGGTGACTAACCCAATCGATGCTTTTGTCTTACACAAACTTGAACAGGCGGGTCTGACTCCTGCGGACCCCGCAGATAAGACGGCTTTGTTACGTCGCGTCACGTACGACCTGACAGGACTTCCCCCCACTCAGGCAGACGTCGAATCATTTGTCGCTGACAATTCGGCCAGTGCGTACGAAAAAGTTGTTGATCGGCTGCTTCAATCGCAGCGGTATGGAGAGCAATGGGCTCGTCATTGGCTGGACGTGGTTCGCTATGCCGATACGAACAGCTTTGAACGAGATGGACCGAAACCGAATGCCTGGCGATACCGCGACTACGTCATTCGGTCATTCAACAGCGACAAACCTTATGATCGATTTGTTCGCGAGCAACTGGCGGGCGATGAGTTGCCCGATGGGGGATCGGACGGACTGATTGCTACGGGTTTCTATCGCCTTGGCCAATGGGACGACGAACCTGCCGATCGATTGCTTGCGCTGTATGACGGTTTCGACGACATTATTACTACGACGGCTCAAGGATTTCTCGGTTTGACCGTGAACTGTGCCCGTTGTCACGATCACAAAATTGATCCGATCTCACAGAACGACTACTACAGTCTGCTGGCGTTTTTTCAGGGGGTGACACCAAACGGCAACCCGAATCCGAATACCGAACGTCCGATTTTTGAGGACGAGGCGGCCAAGCAGGCCTATTTGGCAGCGGTGAAAGCTCATCAGGATCAAATGGACAAGATCCAGACTTCGGTTTCGACAATTGAAAAGGATTTTCGTGAACGGCTTGATACGCAAGAACCTCACATCATTCCGGCGGATTTGGATGAATTGGAATATCGTTTTTACCGCGACACATGGCAGAAGCTTCCTGATTTTGACAACCTTAAGCCAGAGACCAAAGGAAAGCTGGAAAAAGGCTTCATTGATATCTCGTTGGCAACGCGGGAGTTCGCATTTGGTTTTGTATTCAGTGGGGTCCTAAAAGTTCCGGCAGACGGGGAATATACGTTTAGTGTCGATTCGGACGACGGTTCGCGGTTGATGATCCAGGGGCAAGAAGTCGTCCTTTATGATGGAATTCACGGTACGGGTCAGCCACGCATCGGTAAGATTTCATTGAAAAAGGGGCGAGTTCCTCTTCGGGTCGACTATTTCCAGGGGCCTACGGGAGCGAAAGACTTGATCATTAAGTGGTCGGGACCAGAGGTCCAGCAGCGACTCCTTTCCGTCCCGTTTGAAGATGGCTTACGTGCCTCTGAAGGAAAGAATCGTAAAAAGGACTTTAAGAACGTAATTGCGTCGAAAGGGCCTGGGGTCCTTGGGGCAGAGGTCTATGGCCAGTACACGAAATTGCTTCAACAACTTGACGAACTGAAACGAAATAAAGTCCAGGCACCATCAGCACTGTGTATCACAGAATTGGGTCCGAACCCACCTGAAACGTTCTTGCTGAAACGAGGCAATCCGCAGTCTCATGGCGATATCGTGATCCCCGCGTTTCTATCGCCGCTTGGCGGTGGCACGGCGAACATTCCAAAGCCTGATCCGTCCGCGACAACGTCCGGTCGACGGCTGGCATTGGCGAATTGGATTGCGTCGCCGAGCAATCGGTTGACCTCTCGAGTCATCGTCAATCGATTGTGGCAGCATCATTTTGGACGTGGAATCGTTCGCTCGCCGAACAATTTTGGGCTGCTTGGCGATCGCCCCACGCACCCGGAATTGCTGGACTGGCTGGCGGTCGAATTCATGCAAGACTCAAATCCGGCGAGCGGTCAAGGCGTGATACCTGGCGACGCATGGACTCTGAAGCGCATGCACAAACTGATCGTGATGTCGAGTACGTACCGCATGTCGTCGCATGCTTCAAAACATGGACTTGCGTCGAAAACGGCAACGTCAAATGAGAAGGATCCCTTGTCGATTGACCCATTGAATCATCTTTTCTGGCGGCACGATATGCGACGGCTTGGCGCTGAAGAGGTGCGGGATTCAGTGCTCGCAGTGAGTGGGCAGTTGAATTCAAAAATGTATGGTCCTGGCGTTTATCCAAAAATCAGCGATGAAGTCAAAGCGGGACAGTCGAATCCCGGTTCGGGGTGGGGAACTTCTTCTCCAGAAGAGCAATCGCGCCGAAGCGTTTACGTTCACGTCAAACGTTCGCTTGTGTTGCCGATCCTTTCGGACTTCGACGTAGCTGATACAGATAGCAGTTGTGCCGCTCGCTTCACGACGACCCAGCCGACCCAGGCTTTGGGTATGTTAAATGGCGAATTTCTGAACGAGCAGTCAACCCATTTCGCGAATCGATTACGAAAAGAAGCCGGGGCCGAAGTAAAACAACAGGTTTCGCTCGCTTATCGCCTGGCCCTGAATCGCGAACCCGATGAAGCCATGATTCGGCGAGGGTTGTTATTGATCGAAGCACTGAAAACAAAGCACGAATTGCCTGCTGATAAAGCACTCGAAAAATTCTGTCTGATGACTCTGAACCTGAATGAATTTGTTTATCTGGACTAGGTGAGACGATGTCGATTCCAAATTTTTGTGGACGAACACGACGCGAATTCCTTTGGCAAACCGGTGCGGGGTTTGCTGGAACCGCACTTTCGGGCATGCTGCAGCGTGACGCGATGCGGGCGTCAAATGTTCTGGCATCGGACAGCGTCGCCCACCAGAACCCGTTGTCCGCGAAAGATCCACATTTCGCACCCAAAGCCAAGAACGTAATTTTTCTATTTATGTACGGCGGGCCGAGCCACATTGATACCTTCGATTACAAGCCTGCGATGAAGGGACGCGACAACCAGACGATTGATGTGAAAACTTTTGGTCGCGGTGGTCATAAAAACCAAGGCCGAATTGTCGAGCCTCGATGGAACTTCCACCAGTATGGTCACTGCGGCAAGTGGGTCAGCGACCTCTTTCCGCACCTTGCCACATGCGTTGATGATATTGCGTTTTTACATTCAATGACCGCCGATTCACCGATTCATGGTTCAGCCATGTTGATGATGAACTCGGGCAAAATCACATCGGGCAGCCCATGCCTGGGTTCGTGGGTCAATTATGGGCTCGGAAGTGTTAACGAAAATCTGCCGGGATTCGTTGTAATGCTTGATCCTTCCGGTGGACCGATCAGTGGTGCCAAGAACTGGTCGAGCGGTTATATGCCCGCCACGTTTCAAGGGACGATTCTTCGCTCGAAGGGGGCTCCGATCATTGACCTCAACACACCAGAAGGAACCACTCGCGCGATGCAGCGTGAACTTCTGGATGCGCTGAACGACGTGAATTCGGCCCATGCCGCCACTCGATCTGATAACTCGGAACTGGCTGCGAGAATTAATAGTTATGAGTTGGCGTTTAAGATGCAAAAGCATGCACCTGAAGCGGTCGATTTTTCGCAGGAAACTGCGGAGACGCAAAAGCTGTATGGTCTGGATCAACCTCGAACTCAGGATTTTGGTAAACGTTGTCTGCTCGCCCGACGGCTGGTCGAACGGGGTGTCAGATTTATCCAACTCTATTCCGGCGGCAACCATAATGACGCCAATTGGGATGCTCACGGCGATCTGGAAAAAAACCATAATTTCCACGCCGGTAATACCGATCAACCGATTGCAGCGTTACTGAAAGATCTGAAGCAGCGAGGCTTGCTCAAGGATACCCTGGTTGTCTGGGGTGGAGAATTTGGGCGTCAGCCGACAGCCGAATACGCGATGGGAACGGGCCGTGATCACAATGCGTACGGGTTCACGATGTGGATGGCCGGAGGGGGCATCAAGGGTGGTGTCAGCGTTGGGACCACGGACGAGCTTGGTTCAGCAGCTGTTGACTCACCTTTTCACGTGAAGCGACTGCACGCGACCATTTTGAATCAAATGGGACTGAATCCCAACAGCCTTTCGTACTACCACGGAGGTCTCGATCAAAAGCTGGTTGGCGTGGAACATGTTGAGCCGATTGGGGAAATCATTTAGAGCAACGAACGATTTTGGGGGCGAAAGCAATTTGATGAACGATCAACTGAAGTACTATTCCGACAAGCTGGCGTACGAACGAAGTTGATTAGCGCGACGTCAAGGTTGCGAGAAGCGTACCGTCCATTGGCTGAAGCTACTTCTTCTGGTTCGCTTTCACTGTTTCCCAGTGCTTTCGAATAACAGCAGCGGCCTCGTCTTTGATCGACAGGGCTTTTGTCGGCAGCGGTTGTTTGGGTGGCGAAGGTGCCACAGAATTCGTAACAGGAACTTTTGCGGTATCCGAACCAGCGTCTAATTTCGATTTCCCTGAAATAATGGCGGTATCGGTCCCCGTGTAATTTGAACCTGCATCCATCAGCCAGTCCGCGATTTCGTTATCGGAAACTTTTGCTTGACTGCCACCAGCGGATACCCTGGCTTTTTGCGATGCGGGTACAGAAAGCAGCGTCGAGCCGATTCGCAGGACATCGCCTTCTCGCAAAAGAGTCGGAGCTTTAATGGGGACATCATTGACGAGCGTCCCGTTTTGGCTGCCAAGATCCGTCACGAGAATTCCTTCAGCAGAATTCTTGATGACGCAATGCTTACGACTGACAGTAGCCGATCCGATGCGAAGGTCGCAATCTTCGTCCCGCCCAACGACCATTTCTTTTGCAGGCAAAAGAAGCCGTTTTCCTTGAAGCTTTCCCGATTGAATGACGAGCTCTGTCATTGTTTTTATGCCTCTTCCACTTTTCAATCACAATGCGTCGGCTTCCCAATACGCCGACGACATTGCCGTAAACGTCGGCGACAATTTGAAACTAACCCGGAACCGTCATCGGTTCACCACACTGAGGGCAAATCATACTTCGCCCTTTGTGAGCAGTACTGACCCGGAATCGCTTGCCACAGATACACGAGAATCGAATTCGGTCTGTCGATTCTTTCGTATCATCCTGTCGTGCTCTTGACCAGACAGCCTCGGCCACTTGACGAATGGTTGCAATCAGATGCTCGGCCTCGACCGGCTTCGTCAAATACGAATCGGCTCCCACGCGTTTCGCCAGTGCCCGGGACTCGTCACTATCAATTGCACTGAATATTAGAATGGGGATTGTATCATCAGAATGTTTCAGGCGATCACAAATCTCGAAACCCGATTCGCCCGGTAAGATTAAGTCGAGGATCACAAAGTCGGGTTTCTGCATGACAAAGAATGACTGTGCTTGACCACCATCTTTGGCAATTTTGACAGACATCCCGTGATGTTCCAAAACAAGCTTTGTCGAAGTTGCAGAATCCGCATCATCTTCGACGAGCAACACGAGGTTGACCGTCACACCAACATTTGCAAGCTGCGACCAACGATCACCATTCACGGCATCACCAGTTTATTCCGTTAAGCGTCAATGGATAATGGAAGTTTACAGGCCCGCAATCATGCTACAGCGACGTCAATCGCGTTACATCCTTTTTGGGGAAACGATTCATTGTCACGATGGGAAGTTTTCAATCTCACGACTCCCGTTTGTGTGAGTACTTGAATACCTTAAAAATGATCTTGAAGCAACTACGTATTGTGATCGAAGGCGATGAATTCTAGCGCCCAAGAAATGATTTGCCAGAGATTTAAGACAAGATTCAGACAACTGAAGTACAGGGAAACGAGATGAAAAAAGGATTCGACAAAAAACGATGAATATTTGATGAACGCCAGAGCGTTGAATAATGATCTCGTTAAAGCTTCTGACCAACAATACCAAAAGTAACTTCACTCATTGACTTGCAATAGAACAATTCTGACGAAATCGAATACCATTTGCGAACGAATTCCGGAATTCAAAAGAGTTGGGGCATTAACAATGGACGAACTGAACCGGCCGACAATTCTGATGTGCCCACCTGATTTCTACGGTATCGAATACGAGATCAACCCGTGGATGAGCCGCAGTACACCCAATGATCCAGCTCGTTCTCGCGTTCAGTGGCTTGGATTGCACGACGTGCTTGTCACACTCGGGGTGGATGTTCGGCTGATGGAACCGGTCAAAGGTCTTCCCGACCTGGTCTTCACTGCAAATGCCGGTCTTGTCTGGAAAGACAAGGTTTTCCTCGCTTCATTCCGGCATTCAGCGCGACAGGGTGAAACGCCTTGGGATGAAGTCTGGTTTCAGACCGCTGGATTTGAAACATTTTTGTTACCGTCGCAATTAAACTTTGAGGGAGCAGGCGACGCCCTGTTTTGTGGGGACACTTTATATGGAGGATATCTTGTCCGCAGCGATGCCTCGGCCATGCAATGGCTCGGAACTCGCATGGGATGTCGAGTGATCCCTCTGCAGCTGGTTGACGATCATTTCTACCACCTTGATACATGCTTTTGTCCATTAGATGCCCAGACAGCGTTGTATTTTCCGGCAGCATTCGACGATTACGCTCGACGCGCGTTATCGCAGATCCCAAACTTGATCCCGGTGCATCCTGATGAAGCGTCGCGGTTCGCGTGTAATGCGGTTGTCGTCGGTCGCCACGTCGTGTTGAACACGGGCTGCCCGCGTCTTGAAGCAGATTTGTCATTACATGGATTTACTCCCCATTCCACCCCACTAGACGAGTTCCTTAAGGCGGGGGGAAGCGCAAAATGTTTGACACTTCGCCTGGACGGAGAAGAAGCGGCGATCTGGCCGTAAGCAGATCCAGCTACTTCCGTTGCTTGATCTGTGATAACGCCTGAAGCGCTCGAAGTCTTGCTTCATGATGATCAACAATCGGGTAAGGATATGTTTGGCCGAGACGAACGGCGGCCTTCACAAGGATACCTTCTGGTGCTGTCCATGGAGCATGCAGAAAGTCGGTTGGAAGTTTCTGCAATTCAGGCAACCATCGCCGAAGATATTCGCCGTTGGGATCAAATTTCTCAGACTGGCTTGTGGGGTTGAAGACGCGAAAATACGGCGCCGCGTCCGCTCCGCAACCTGCGCTCCATTGCCAACCCAGCGTGTTACAGGCGAGATCGGCATCCACCAAAGTCTCCCAAAACCACTCGGCGCCGCGTTGCCACGAGATCAGTAAATCTTTGACAAGGAACGAAGCGACAATCATACGAACGCGATTATGCATCCATCCCGTATTCCAGAGTTCTCGCATTCCCGCATCAACTATTGGATATCCCGTTTGTCCGCGCTGCCACGCAGCTAACCCCTCCGCATCCTCCCGCCAGGGAAATCGAGAGTACTCTGGCCGCAGGGGTTGTGTGGTGGTCTTTGGGAAGTGGTACATCAAATGGTAGGCGAATTCTCGCCAGCCAATTTCTTTCAGAAAGGTTTCGGCACCGGTCGATTCGCGCCCATCTCGCAGTTCTTTGACAATACGATTTGTCGTGTGCCAGATTGTGCGCGGGCTGATCTCACCAAAATGCAAATACGGTGACAGCCTTGATGTCCCACGACGGCCCGGCTGGTCACGAGCAATATCGTATTCAAACACGGTCGATTCTAGAAATCGATTTAATTCGGCAACTGCTGAGTTCGATCCCGTTTGCCAGGTTGATTTCAAGCTGGCATCCCACGAAATTTTCGGCAAGAGATCCAGTTGATTTATCGTTAACGAACTGGGCCAGTGCTCTGGTGATGGAACGCGTTTTGGGGCTGGCAGTGGCTCTTCGGGTGGATCGCGGTTAAGGCACGATTTCCAGAACGGAGTAAACACCTGATAGGGTCGTCCTTCTTTCGTTTTGACATCCCAAGGTTCGAATAAAAGTTGACCATTTGAGCTTTCGGCAGTGATTCCTCGACTTCGCAATTCTGACTTAACTCGAGAATCCCTCACGATACTCGCGGGTTCGTAACACCGAGTCCAGAAAACGGCAGTCGCTTGAGTTTCGTCAATCACCGAAACCAGTTGAGAGAGAGCATCGCCCCGTCGAATAATGAGTCGTGAGCCGAGCGAGGTCAACTGTTTGTGGAGTCGATCAAGAGAGTGATGCAACCACCAGCGACTCGCTGCACCCGCTGGCCAATCAAATTGATCGGATTCATCCGAGACGTAAAATGGAATGATTGGACGACCATGAATTAACGCATCCGCTAAGGCCGGCTGATCGTCCAGTCTCAAGTCTCGCCGGAACCAGACAAGAATCGGCTGAATCACAATGCAATTTCATCGGGAGTTGTCGGCGTTCCAATTCGCCGAATCGCCTTTGCAAAGGAGTGCAATTGTTGCATCGAATCGCAATGACAACAGTAGGTCAACTTTGTTCGGATCGCTTCATTGAAGGCTCGACCGCCGATAACAAGAGCCGCTCCGACAGTTTCGGCGGCATCGGACAACTTTTTGAAATCAACCGCGAATTGGTCGACATCATCGATCGTCACCGACGCTGCAAGCCAAAATAGTTTGGGTCTGGTATCAAGAATGGCTCGCACCATGGAATCAAACGGAATGGATGTTCCAAGCGAATTTGCGTTCCAGCCAGCGTCGCGAAGCACCAATTCGGTCATCGTAGTCGGCAATGAATAGCTATCGCCAGTCAGGGTTCCGCCGATTGCCGTCCAGTGCGGATCAGTTGGCGGGAGAATATGACGCAATTCAAAAAGAATTCGTTGAGCGACCTCGCAACTGCGACGTTCCTGATAAATGTCTACCGAATGATTTTCCCAATGTCGACCGATTTCAGCGAGAGCCGGGCCGAGTACTTTATCGCAAATTGCAGTAATGCTGTGTTTGCAGTTGTAAAGGTCGAAAACAAGCTCCCAAGCCTGATCACCATCCCCCTTGATCAGCGCGTCGCTGACCTTTTTCACGGCCAGATCGAGTCCAATTAACGGCGGGGACTGGGGAGAAGTCGGTAAACCAAGACCTTCAAGGCTAGTAATCTTGTGATTGCGTTCCTTTACGAATCGCAAGACGTCACTGACTGGTAGTTTGCGATGACCACCCTCAGTCTTGATTGTTTTAATCAAGCCACGATCGCACCAGCGCTTAAGTGTTGACTCACTTACGCCGATTGCTCGGCATACTTGTCTTGGCGACAACATTTCAATCATCGGCAAAATATCCCTCATCCGTCTGACTTTTGGGCAATCAGGGCTTAAAATTGAAAAATCTCGTTAGAATTTGGCTGATTCACCTAGACAAATGCCGAGACGCAACTCTGAATTGGGCATTATTTTTTGTGTCACATCAGGCAGAATGTTTTTAGGCACGACTGGCCGAAATTCAACTCTATAATTTCAATGTCTCCCATTTTTCACTTGGATTTCACCTGACTCATTTCAGCTCATCCAAATTGGTTTGCAAGCGAAGTAGCGTAGAATTCGGCTGAATATTTGCCCCCGAATCAGTTTTCGACGCGAAAACCAACAGTAGTCCCTATCGCCAAAGCGAACTCTTTACTGAAATACTACCTTTTGCGGTGTTTCAGTGCCTCTCGTTTTGAAAACATGAAAGCAATCCGCTAGGATAAACTTCCTCTGAAAACACAAAAAGTTTATTTTTGCTGAAATTCGTTTCCAAGCACGAATCACTGTAATGCACGGCGACAATGATTAGGAAGAGGTTAACACTCAATTGGTTTCGGAGTCAACAACATTGTGCTTTCTGTAGCGTAAGAGAGCGACAATTCAGGGAAAAACCGATTGAAAATCGTTACGGGGCCATTTTCTGACCGACTTACGTCGAGGGCAATTAAAACTTTTATGTGAACGCAATGTCATGTTAAAGTGTTTTCTTGTGCGCAGCTTTGCTTGGAAAACCTGCGTTCGGACCTCAACGGACCTTGAACGGACCTTGAACGGACCTTGAACGGGCATTTTGCACTTTATCATTTTTCTCAGTTTATTCGACCGATTCAAATTTAGTTTGAACAGCTCGGTTTGAACGTTTTGCGAAAAGCGCGATGTCGTGCGGCATTGCGAATCTCTGTTAGCTTCCACAGACGTCTCGCTATTCCTTCAAGAGTGTGCCGCGCAACACAATCATCGAAACCGTGAAATAGATCACCAAACCCGTAACATCGACAAATGTTGCGACAAATGGGGCGGACGAAGTGGCAGGATCCAGGCCGAGCTTTTTTAACCCGAATGGGAGCATTGAACCAATTATCGATCCCCATAGGACAATTGCCACGAGGGAAAGACTGACTGCAACGCCGACTTGGATCCAATGAGGGCCGTAGACATCCGAAAAAGCACTCCAGACCGCAATTCGAAGGAATCCGATCGAACCGAGAATAAGGCCAAGGATCGCGCCTGATAGCAATTCGCGGCGAAAGACGCTGACCCAGTCACTCAGCCGGATTTCGCCAACCGCTAGTGCGCGGACAATTAATGTCGCGGCCTGGGACCCCGAGTTTCCACCGCTGGAAATAATCAGCGGAATGAAGAGCGCCAACACGACCGCTTTCGAAATCTGATGCTCGAAGTATCCCATTGCGGTCGCGGTAAGCAGTTCACCTAGAAACAAGATTACCAGCCAGGTTGCTCGCTTGTGAACCATTGTTAGCAGCGGCGTCGTGGCATAGGGTTCACTCAATGCTTCCAATCCACCAAATTTCTGTGCGTCTTCCGTCGCTGCCTGTTCTGCGACGTCCAGCACATCATCGATTGTGACGATTCCAACCAGCTTGTTGTGGTCATCAATGACGGGTAAGGCGGTGCGATCGTAGCGTCGGAAGACTTCGATCGCAGATCGTTTCAGGTCGGTCGCCTTTAAGGAAACAAAGTTCCGATCCATCAATCGTTCGATCGTCGTATGGATCGGGGCGAGAAGAATCTGGCGGATTCGTAAATCGTCGATTAAATGCATGTCATGATCCACGACGTAGACCACGTTCAATGACTCGCTGTCTTGACCGTGACGTCGGACGTGATCGAGGACATGCTCGACTGTCCAATTTGATCGTACCGCAACGAAATCCGGGGACATCAGTCGACCGACGCTGTCTTCAGGGTACTCCAAGAGCGATCGCGCGATTGCCTGCTGCTGAGCGGAGAGGGTTCTTAAGTGTTTCTCGCGGTCGGCTTCGCCAAGTTCTTCCAGCAGCGCAGTTCGATCATCCGCCGACATGTCGTTGAATAGAGCACCCGCATCAGCCGGGTCGAGACTCTCCAGCAAGAAATGCTGAGTCTGTCGATCAAGATATTCAAAGATCAGTGTCCGTTGCGGACCGTGCAATAGTTGAAATGCAGCACGTTCATCGTCATCGTTCAGGTCTTCAAACAACTCGGCAATGTCAACGGGTTGCCACATATCCAGCACTTCACTGAGCGTTGTCCCATCGCGCGTCTCAATCAATTCACGAATTTCGGGAAGCATCAGCTTGCTGAGCATTTTTTATTTCACCAACCGAAGGTTTCAAGTTCGTCGCCGACTCGGTACTGACGAGCCTCGCCTGAAAGATAGGCCATTCCATTCGCCGTGGCAGTGCCACAGAGATCGGACGAACCATGCCATGGGACCAGCGTAACTGCTAGACTGCCCGCCCCCCAAGTCAAACGCGCCGGATGATATGTCGGACGGTCCTTTCGGGTCGAGTAATCATGCTCAAGTTTCGCCAAATTCGGCTGAACAGAAGCTGGCTTCACTCCCATCAGTCGCCGGATGGCTGTACGCACGAACAATTCGCAACAGACCAAGCTGCTGACAGGATTACCTGGCAAGCCAAAGACGTAACATTGAGAATGCTGACACGGATGACTCGATTGGTTGCTTCTGTCGCGTTTTCCAAACCAGATCGGTTTCCCTGGCTTCATATCGACTTTGTGAAAGATTTCGGTCACGCCCATTTCAGCAAGTGTGCTTGGCACAAGATCAAGTGTGCCGGCCGACACGCCACCGGACAGTACTAAGATGTCACATTGCAGGCCCTGTTGAATTTTCTGGCGCAGTTGGTCTCGGTCATCGCGTGCAATGCCAAGTCTTACCGGAATGCCGCCGGCAGTCTCGATCTGAGCGGCAAGCATCGACGCATTGGAATTTCTGATCTGTGCAGGTCCCGGTTTTTCGTCGACGGGCACTAATTCGTCACCGGTCGCAAGCACGGCGACGTTTGGACGACGACGAGCGGGTACAACGGCACGTCCCAATTCAGCGAGTGCTCCAATGCAGGCTCCGCTTAAAACAAGGCCGGCACGCAGCACGCAGTCTCCAACTCGGACGGATGTTCCGCGCAGGATGATGTTTGTTCCCAATCGCGGCGGCGGCGTTCTAATTGAGACGTGATCGCGGTCTCGAGAAGTCTCTTCAATCTTGACAACGACATCGGCACCCTCAGGCATCGGGGCACCCGTCATGATCTGAGCCGCTTCGCCCGCCTCGACTTTTTTCGTGGGAACGCATCCAGCCGTGATGATTTCCGTCACGCGAAGCGATGCAAAGCCGCTGGAAACGTCTGTCGAGCGGACGGCATAGCCATCCATTAACGACTTGTCGAAAGGCGGGATGTCTTCGGGACTATCAATATCGTTTCCGAGCACCAGCCCGAGCGAGTCTTCCAGAGCGATATCTGAAAGACCAAACGGAAGGACCGTTTCCACCAATTTTTCGAGCGCTACGGCAACCGTCAGCATAATGCTACTTCACACGGGTTGAAACGGGCGTCGCAGAATGAATCAATAAGTCCACTCAACACCCAAATTGAAGTTATGATTAAAGAAATCAGACTTCTGACCGTTCAACTGTGGTGTCAGTGGATACTGATTCCAGATGATTGTGTTTTGCGGACGATAGACGCTGCCAATATACATGAAGGTATACCCTGCTTGCAGATTAGCCCTCTCAAAAATCTCAAGTTTGTTGACATATGGGATCATGTCGAATATCGGAAACTTGACGTTGACCGATTGTTCGAACATTGGCGACATGCTTGTCGTTTGCTGTTGTGTGCTGAATGAAGTCAACTGCGGATTATTAGGCATTGTTGGAACCGTATTCGCCACCCCGTTGGTCTGTCCAGCGATGTTGAATCCGTTTCCAATACCATAGCCGGTGATTTGACGTGAAGTCACATTCGCCAAGGCTGCGAACTTTGTATTACCCCACACTTGAAATTTTGAAGTCGGTTTGCCGAGATCAATTCGGAAGCCTGCTTCAGGGCCTGCCATTTGCGAAAGATCCGACGAGACCAGGTGGGAGTGCAGCACGTTCGGGTTCGAGAAGAATGGGTCGAGGGCGAGTGGGGTCAAGTAACCTGAGAACACCGTTCCGCCGTTGCCACCGCCACCACCACCACCACCACCACCGGCACCCGTTGAAGGATTGTTGACGGTGTAGCCCAGACCGCTGTCATACCCATCGAAGCTGAATGTTTCTTTCAAGTGGATATATCTTGCTCCGACCAAAGGTCGGACCCTCAAGGCTGGTTGCTCATAAATCGAATTGAAATACCAATCCGAATTGGCTCCCATCAATTGAGAAGTAAACCGGATGAAAACACCCATGTCGTATGGTTGTACGGCACCGTAGAGCCCATTACTGTCCGTATCGCCGGGCGGGCTTACGACATTCGTAATTGTCCCGGTAGTGAGAGGCAGATACGTGGTTGTCTGCCCGCTATTTCCTAAGGGGAGACCAAACCAAGCATGCAAGTGCAGCAGGGGGTTGTAGTTTCCACTGTTCGGATTGATATCCAGAAGCGGGTCGTACAAGTTCCAGCTCGAAGTCGCTTGTCCTTGAACGAAACCAGACACCACAAACCCGGAATCATCGGGATTGAACCAGCCCCATGTACCGCGAAAGCCTCCAGACGCCATCACATTTGATAAGATGCCCGTTGTTTGAGCTCCGAAGATCGTCGGACTTCCAATCGTTCCCGTGCCACCGTTCCCTCCACCACCCCCTGCGGAAGCGTTGATATATCGGTAAGGCCCCGTGGTGAAGACCGATTGGTCGAATTGCGTCGTACCGCCCAGGACATTGCCGGCTGCCGCAGTCCCGGAGACGGTGTTCCCTTGAAGCGCGTCGATGGAAACAGGGTTGACCCCTGGCGCACCAATAAGGGTTTCTGTTCCCCCTTGCGTGCGTGCAAACAACGCCTCAGCCGAGAAATAATACTTGCGGTTTCCCTGCAAGATCTTATTGAACCAGAACCCATCCTCGTAGGCGACGGTATCCACCGGAGGACCGGCGAATGGCGAAATATTCGGCCATGCCGTCGCATTCGGAGGATAACCGGGCGCCTCCAAACCGGAATAGTATTGCTGCGTCGGACCATACGCAGGAGCGTACGGCGACGGAGGCAACCCCATGCCAACTTGATCTGGATTACCATTGGATGGCATCATCGGAGGCTGGGCGCTGGACGTACCAACCCCTGCCAATGCCATGCATCCACCCAACATTACAGCCAACCAGTGCCGTGTCCGCATCAGTCGTTCCCTGACTATGAACGCCGTGAACTCGGAACGATCGCGAGTCTCGTCTTCGCTCCGAGTAGCCCGTTCTCCGCTTCCCGACGCAACGATGACTCTACGGGCGCAGCAATCTGCGCCTAGCGGAAGTATCGGCGGTGTGAGTTGGTAAACTGTACCGAAGATTCGGGTCGTAACGGAATTTCCGTTTTTTCTGAGACCGAACCGGTCAAATCTGCCGGAGATCGCCGCGCCGATGCTTAGCGTCTGGCTTACCGGCTTCCCATTCCCAATTTTCGAACGGATGCCTCTGCCAGCCGGGAAAAGTCATGTTGTTGACGCACGCCGTGGTAGCCGGCTTCAGCCAGCTTTGTTCGCAAGCTCGAGTCCTGCAAAACCTGCCGAAGCAATTCGGCCAGTGATTCAGGGCTCTCTTTTTCTGAAAGTAAACCACCGCGTGTCGATTCAATCAGTTCAGGGAACGCCGCGTGATCTGGAAGCACAACCGGAATACCGTTGGCCCAGGATTCGAGGACATAAAGCCCTTTAGGCTCCTGGAACCTTGCCGGAACGCTGAAGACATCGATCGATTTGAAAAAGCCAACCTTTTCGGCATGCGTTGCCGGACTCCCAATATATTGGAATGCTTCTCCCAGCGGCGATGCCATTTGACGCACAGTTTCGAAATAGGCTTGATTTTGAGATCCGAGATACCCTCCTACTCGGAGTTGGATGTTGGGAATGTTCTGCTTCAATTTCAGGACGCTTTGAACCAGGACATCTAAACCTTTTTCAGGACAGATTCGAGCGAAATAACCAACCGTCGGGGGGTGTCCCAGATCTGCCTTTGGCTTCCCGTTGTGTTTTGCACAATCGATGGAAAGGGGTAACTCTATGAATTTCTCTCGCGGCAAGTTCAGGTACTGGGACATGTAATTTCGATAAAACTGGCTGTGGACAATGTAACCGTCAAATTCCGCTGCCCGTTCAGTCAGGGACGACATTACTTTTTGCCGGTACGGCTCGATGAGCCCGTCCAGAAAAACATCGTCACCCTGCAGCACACAAAAGACGCGTCCGGCGTACTTCTTTCGCAGTGTGCGCAACGATCCGCTGAGTAATGAATTACTGAAACAAACGATGTCGGGCTTAAGGCTGGCTACAAATTCTGCCAGTTCCTCACCCGCCTGCAGATGAGGACCTGACTCGCCCAAAAGCATGGATGCGGTCATGCTTCCCAATTCTGCCGCATCGTTTCCAACGGCACCACGGGTCGCCTGTCGAATCATCGTCGGTGAATCGAGCCATCGCGTAAGAAATCGCGGAAGGCTTCGCCAGAATCGGAAGTGGTCGCTGAGATAAACATTAATCCCGCCAAAAAAGATGCGCGAAGACGTTTGATCCTCTTCATCAACACGAATGGGTGTATAGAGTGGAATCAGCGACACTTCGACCCCCGCCTGGTGGAGCGCGCGAGCCCATGTGTTGTCGTGCATGCACGACCCGCAAAACATGCCGGCCCCTCCTGCGGTAACGATCGCCAAATGCATTTCAATCGGTTCTTCAGTGGACACAAACCAGATCTGTCAGTCGCGAGGTTAAGTTTCTTAGAAGAAAAAAACCACTCGGAATCGCGTTTGAGTCTCTCCAAGGTTGAGATTTCGTGTTATTTACCACTGCTTCGGAGTCTTTGGAAACGCAGTGCCTTCTCGGGCTCCTTTTTAAATACCACTGCGTGAAAAAGGACGGTCATGAAGTGGCACAATCATTGAGATTGACTGACAACGCCGTCCCGCGTTGAGAGCGGAATTCCGGCGATATCAGAATTCTGGAGTCAGCTCTCCGTCACTTCGATGCGCCATATTTCGAAGTGTTTTTGGATCAATACTCTTACTAATTGCGCGCACAGAACCATCGCCCGTCAAAACGAGAAGCAAACCCCCATGGTTGCTCCCGGCTCCCCCGACGGTTTCACGACCTGCTTCGAGATCGGATAACTCTTGCTTTGACGTAATAACGCCAATTCCGTCCCTGCTGCTCGGGTGCAATTCCCATGTGTCGCTACTCGCGTTTCCACGAGAATTCCTCTGACCGACTTGCACTGCTCGAACGACGTTTCGTAACGACGATCGCGTTCCAGATATCCAGCCGAGATCACTTGAATGATCCATCCGGCTCTCGACAACAAAGAGCGTATTTGAACTTCCATCTCGTATCTGCTCGTATCGAATGGAACTGTTGAGAAACAGGACTCCATTCTGATCGACATCGATCGGGGTTTCAAAATCGTTGTGAACTCCGCTGTAGTTAGTCCAGGCATAATTCAGCGAGGGGGTGTCTCTGGCTGATGGGCACATCAAAATGTGGATCTGATATTGTCTCGCGGGCAGATTAATCGGGTGGTAAACGGACTTCGTGAAATCGATGTGCTCGTACACATACGGCTTTTCGAGATACGGAAGAATCTGTGAGATCCAACTCATGTGGTAGCCGCCACCTTCTTTCGACTGGATCGGGCCTGAGCGGTTCTGCGTTCCCGGCGGAAGGACTTCGTGAGCCATCATGTAATTGTTTAACGCGACGCCAATCTGCATCAGATTATTCATGCATTGTGCCCGCCGAGCCGCTTCGCGTGACTGCTGAACAGCGGGCAGCAACAGTGCGGCCAACATGGCGATGATCGCAATCACCACCAGCATTTCAATCAGCGTAAACCCAGATCGGGCATCAGTTGGACTCCGACGAGGGGTACGACTCATACAACGATTCTCGCAACCAACTGGGGGTTAATTCAGCACAAATGCAATTAAACTTGCTATCAAAAATCCTTAAGCATTTCGCCATCAGCCCGATGTCCGAGGTTCCGGAAGGTCTTTGGATCAACGTTCTGACTGATGAATCGGACCGAGCCATCGCCCAGCACAAAATGTCCACCGCCAACATGAAAGCTACTTGTCCCTCCGACGAATTCGCGACCTGCTTCCATATCGGCCAATTCCTGCCTCAAGTTACTTCCGTTGACATTGCTGAGGGAAATTGCGTGCAACCGGAAAGTCGCCGCTGCCTGTGCAACGGATGCGGCGCCACCCGAAGCGTCATCGCTTGACGGAGCGGTTGCAGGCGGATTGTTCGGTATTGCGACGACCAGGTTTCGCAACGATGATCTTGTTCCTGACATCCAGCCGAGATCGCTGCCGGTATTCAAGCGACATTCCGCGACGTAAATCGTGTTCGAACTCCCGTCGGTGATCTGTTCGTATCGAATCGAACTGTTGAGAAAAAGGACTCCATTTTGATTCACATCGATCGGAGTTTCAAAATCGTTGTGAATTCCATAGTAACTCGTCACGCTGGCCGTTGGACTGACGCCAGCGCTTGCATCCGAGGGACACAGAAAAGCGCTAATCCTCTGCTGACGTGCGGGAACGTTGGCTGGGTCGTAAACCGACTTATTGAAATCGATGTGGTTGTAGACGTTCTGCTGTTCGAGATACGGCAGTATCTGTGTGATCCAACTCATGTGATAACCTGCTCCCTCTTTGGACTGAATTGGTCCAGTGTCGTTTTGCGTTCCAGGGGGCAACACTTCATGAGCCATCATGTAATTGTTCAAAGCCAGGCCGATCTGCATCATGTTGTTTTTGCATTGAGTTCGTCGCGCCGCCTCGCGAGCCTGCTGAACAGCAGGGAGCAATAACGCAATCAAGACGGCGATGATTGCAATCACGACCAGAAGTTCGATCAGGGTAAAACCCGATTGACGGGAGACTCGTTGGTTTGGATTCAACTTGAACATAGCGAACAGCTTCCTATTGAGATGAAAAAGTGGTTATTTTGGTGAATCGAATTCGACTTTGTTTTTTAATTCACGGAACGGATCGGTTACGCGTCACGCGAACAAGATCAGGGTCCCCTGACGGATACTCGGCAATTACCGACACAATCCGACGCTTCCGCTGCGTTGTATCGGGTGTCACGGACAGTCGAACTAACGCCGTTCGTTCCGGGGAAAGTTGTTCTTCAGGGACTTTCCATTCTTCGGTCGTGAAATCGGGTCTGATCTTCATTGTCTTCACGGCTCGATCATAACCTGCGTCAGCGAGCAGATTGGCTTGAAGTCGATACTCGTCACGCTTGAGCTGGCGATGCGACATCGCACTGGTTCTCAGCAAAGCGGCAATTAACATCGACGCGACCAGGAGAGCCATAAGAGCAAACACCATGGCCGCTCCTCGGCGAGCTGACGTTCGTTCAATCTTTTTCAGCGATTTTTTCATTGTGGGTTCTCCGACGAGTTAGACTCGGTCGCCGACTTGGTCTCGACGTTTGTCTTTTCATTCACCAAGCGGTCATTTCGTGTGAGGTAAGCATTGATTTGCATCGCTCGGAGCGGAACCGCTTCCTGATGTTTTTTAATCAGAGCGGCACCAGGTCGTTCAATGACAAGTTTTCGAAGTGAAGATTCACGGTCGGAACCGGCGGAGATGGAAATATGACAGTCGGGCAAACGAAAGTCGTCACGTGCCGTCACTTGATCGTGAGTTTCAATTAGACGAACAAGACCATTGGCAATGACGACGTAACGAATTTGATATCCACTTGTATTTCCCAACGTCAATGTCGGCTTGTCATTCTCAGATCCACTGGTCAACACACCTGTTTCGGACTGATGAACGTCGTCGCGGAATTGAATGGACAGGCGAGAGATAGTCCGCTCGGTGACGAACGACTGGGTGACAAGTTTTTCAGACCGCAACAACAGATGAAACGTCATGCCGACAAGCCCGATAACGACCGTCAACATGCTGATCACGACGACCATTTCTATCAAGGAAACTCCGCGCCGGTTGTGAGCACCGACCTGATCCTGTCGAATCGCGGTCACCATTATGGCACCTCTTTCATCGAATGCACCCAGGCGGACAAACGGAGCGGACTCACCAGTTCACCAGCACGGTTCTGCCAGCGGATCAAAGCGATGATTTGACGCGATTCGAATTCGTCCGCCAGTTGCTTCACGACCAATGTTTGCTGTAAGCCGGGCAAGACCGCTCGCAAATCGTTATCGGGATCGGGAACCTTCAGTTCCCCGGGCTGAAGATCGGACCAGTCTCGCTGTACGGCTTCCTCAAGCAAATTGGCCGCATGCTGTAATGCAAACTGCCGTTGTTCGGCTGAGCGTCGTTCTCGAGCGACAACCAACAACATCGGGAGCGTCATCGAAAACAGGATTCCCAACAGTAGACAAGTCCCAATCATTTCGATGATTGTGAAACCGCCGCGAAGCTGAGAACCTTGCGAATTACGGATTCGCGAACAACGGGCAGCAGCTCCCCCTGGATCGCACAATCGGGCCTTCGTTTGAAGCCCTATTGAGTATGGCTGACGTTTCATGATCTCTTACACGCTTTCCTGATATGCCAACGGCCCGATATCCACGGGAGTTAACGTCGATCAACTCAAATCATTCAGTAACTTGATCAATGGAAGAAACATGGCAATCGCGACAAAACCAACGATCATTGACATTCCGATCAGTAGGATCGGGCGTACAAATTCCATGAATGCCGTCACGCGAAATGCCGAACGACGTTCCAGGTTGGTCGCCAGCGTTTCGAGAGCCCAAGGGAGATTTCCGGTCTGTTCAGCCGTTTCAAGGACCAAGGTTTCGGAGTGTTTCAACAGTCCAGCGGCTTGAAGGGTCTGCCAACTGGGGGTCCCCGCTTGAAGAGACTCGACCGACCACGCTAATCGGTCGCGAAGCCTGATTGGCCCCGGATGTTTTGCGATGGAATTCAAGGCCTGGTCCAGAGGAATTTTCTGCTCCACGCTTTGCGCTACGGCTCGCATCACATCAGGAGTATACCAGCGAATGAACCAACCTCCGAAAACGGATTGCAGCATGACTCGCCACCCATAGTACTGCGCCATCGAGACGAAAATAAAAATGACGATCGGGATATAGAAAAGTGGTAGCCCGAAGACATACCAGAAGTTGACGACGGCATCCGATAACTGAATCAGCAGAATTGTCGGCTGGGGAAGCTCGGTTCCGAAGTCATCGAAGATCTTTTTAAACTTCGGAATGATGTAATACATGAGAAACCCGACGATCAGGCATGGGATTGGGATCATGGCTGCGGGATAAATCAGCGCGCCGCCCGAATTCGCAGATTCGTCGTCATAGATCAGGTCTCGCGTCACTCGAAGCGCCGTTTTACGCAACGTTGAGGGAAGAGACGACGAAACGACGCCTGCATGAATCTGCATTGCGGCAGATCGAGGCAGCAGACCTTGCGGAACAGCCAGTTCGGTCAGCGGTACGCCGTTCCTCAATCGTTCTGCCATATCAACCAGCAATCGATGTCGTCGTCCCCATGTCCCTTGTGCATAAGCTTCGATTTCCGCAGAAAGTGGGCGACCCGACTTCACGGCCAGCGCCAGCAACCAGACGAATTCCACTTGCCTGGCACGGTCTCTTGCACCCGCGATGCGGATCTCGGCGTCTGCCATCAGGAATGCCAGAAATATCGCCAGCAACAAGCCTACGAATCCGACGGCACCGGATGTGAATGTCAGAAACACCATTCCAAAGATGGCGATGACAGTCAGAATATAGCTGATAAAGTTCAAAATCCGCCGCCGGTCACCGGACGCTGTGACCTCGGGTTGAGCGGCTGAAATGGCACGCAGCAAACATGCGATGATCAACGTCGCAAACGGTCCGCACGACAACACAAAAGTAATCGAAGGGTCCACCCGAACCTCCCTCAGTGACAAACTTATTCCGATTAACGGCTTCGTTCCTGTGAAAAAATTTCACTAAGACAGATCATTCAGCAATTTGATCAGCGGTAGAAATAACGCAATGGTCGTCATTCCAGCAAAGCCCATCACAACAACCAACGCAAATGGTTCAAGGATCGTACTGACCAGTCGCGTGCTGACTGTACATCGAGCGGCATACAGGTCTGCCAGTCCGCGTAACGCTTCCACAAATGTCCTTTCCGAACTGGCATGACGAAAAACCTGCCTTAACGAGTTAGGCAACCCGGAGAGCATTGCCGCCTCATCAGGAGTCGAGCCATGCTCAACATCGTGAGCCATCATCAGGCATTTTCGTTTCAGCCAGCGGTCATCGCTGGCGGCCCCGGCAAACCTTAGCGCCTTCGAAAACGGCATCTTCGCTTCTGTCAATATTGCCATGATTTGACAGAATTCCGAATAAGTCGCCAATCGAAAGACTGTCCCAAACAGCGGAATGGATGTCGCCCAGCGTTGCATCAGTCCGGATCGACCGAGCAGCAAAAAGAGAATACACAGACCCAGCGGGATATAGAAAATCGGCGTGCCGACAAGACCCCAGAAATTCACGATGGAATCTGAAAATCGGATCATCACGACTGTCAAACCGGGAAGTTCGGTGCCGAAGTCGTCGAAGATCCGTTTGAATTGCGGGATGATCGTGACCAGAATGAATGAACAGATCATCGCGCAAAACAAAAAAAGAAAAAGTGGATACGCCAGCGAAGTCCAAACCTCCCGCCGAAGCCACGAAGCACGCTGGGATTGTTCAATGCTGTATTGCATCACAGAGTCGAGCTTTCCGGTTTCGAGTCCCGCCTCGACCAGTACACTCATTGAATGCGGCAGATGAGTGTCCATATTCCGCATTGCGTCCGCGAGTGGGGTTCCTTGCTCAAGGCGTTCGCTCAGTTCTACCAGAGCACGCTGAGTTCGTCCTGATCGAGTTTGCTCGGCCAGCGCGCGCAAACCCGCTTCCAGCGGCAGACCGGCATTAACCGCCTGACTGATCTGGCCTGCTACTGCCGGAGAATTCGCTGCCCCCCGGTTGATTGCCTCATCGTCGTTCGCCACGATAAATCCCTCAGATCATTTGTTTCTTGTGAACTAAGCTGACCAACTTGTTGTCCTCTCAAATGGAAACATCGGCTGACGGCGATTCCGATAGGGAAGTTGAGTCATATCGGCCACGGTGACTCCGCGAGTATTGACACGCAGAATACTGGGGCAGACCGAACGATATGCCGCCAGCGGAGCATTGACTCCCTTTGCCACGATGACTTGAAATTGCTTCGGCTCCAGCCCAAACGTTGTGAGCTGCTTTAAGCTGAAAGGAAGTGATCGTTTCGAGGTGACCATCACTGTCAGCCCGTTTTGCGACGAAAGGATTGCAGTCCGCCCTTGATCGAACTCGGTGAATCCACCATGACGAACTTCATTTTCGGAATAACGTCCGTCTTCCAATTGTCGAACAGTTAACTCGGCTTCGAGTGGTGGGCCATGCAGCTCGTCTGTCCGACCACCGATCGAAAATGTTGATGTATTTCCCATCCCGACTGCTTCTGCAGCTTGAACTGCTGCGGGGTCGTCAATACAGACAAATGCCGGGCCGATCCCTGTTCGATACAGTTCACGAGCCAGCCATGTTCCATCTCCTGGCGAACCACCGCCGACATTGTCCCCCATGTCTAACAGGCAAACCGGCCCGGGCAAGCCTGCTGCTTGCGCTACGGCATCTTCGACCGACAGAAACGTACCGGCCAAACCTTCTCGCAGATTCCACATTTCCTGACCAAGTACGTTAGCCAGATTTTGGGCCAATTCGAAATTTCCATCAGTAACAACCAGCGACGCTGATCCCATTTCGGCGACATCGGCATAGGGAAAGCCCAACATCAAACTCGCCGCAAGAACTCCATCACGACATCGCACCGCATCGAAGCGTTCCGCGAGCTCTTTGCATGGGGATTCTAAAGTGCATTGGCGTTCAATGTTGATTGCCATGGGCGGGAAACATGCGGCCTGTACCGGTCGGATCTCGCCCTTGAGGGTTCGAATCATTAATTCTGCCGCCTCAATACCCCGGTTTTCCTGATCGACATGCGGGTTTGTCCGGTAGCTGACCAGCGCGTCTGTCGCCGCGACCATCTCGGTCGACAAATTCCCGTGTGGATCGAGTGTCCCGATAATCGGCATCGTTGGCCCGGCAACCGATCGAACTTTTGACAGCCATGCACCGTCAGCATCCGGAAATAACCGGGAAACCGTGGCGCCATGCGGTGCGACGAGAAGTCCATCCAGCTGCCCTGCGGAATTCAACTGCTTCAGCATTTGCTTCACGAGCGTTTCGAACGCGTCGGGTTCAATTGTTCCAAACGGCAATGCTCGAGCGGCAAACAGCGGTACCGCTTCGAACCCCGCCTGTGTCAATCCGTCAAAGAACCCACGAATTTCGTGATGAGCACTGGCAAATTGAGTTCGAATATCTTCGCCAACCAGTAACAAATCTTGCTGGAAATGACCCAGTGTCGTCGACCCCGGAAGGAACGTATTCGACTCTTGAATCAGTGCAAGAATGCCGACGCGAGGCATGGTAAATCTTCAGTACTGGGGGTTGTGAATGAATACCTGTCAGGAGTTCCGCCTGCCGAACGGCTGTCAGGCGATGAACTAAAGACAGTATGCCTGAAGTCGAGCAGAAAAGGAAGTGTCTAAAAACCGAATTGATGGGAATTTTCTCGGAAATTGGGCGACAATTCGTCGTTTATGAGGGCGGAATCCATTGAAGCAATCAACAATGAGAAGAAAATTTGGCTTCCATGTGATGACACTTGGGTGATCTGATAGGATCGGACTCGTCGAACCAGGAAGTGAATGGCTACAGATTTAGTAACTCGCCGACTTCAATGTGGCGAAGTGTTGTCAACTGGCTGACTTTCGCTTGTTTTTTCCGGTGTGCCCTGTCTGCCAGGTGCCGTTATCAATGCTGCATGACATTTATCATCTGTCGATCTTAATCGGCTGCATGGCGTTGATGATGACGCTGGTGGTTCGGGGGAAGAGTATTTTCGTAGTGGCACCACTTTGTGCCCTGATCGCTGTGACATTCAGTGGCGCTGATCCCGTCGCACAGATGAACGATGCGTACATGACCGGGTTCGCGGATTACGTGAAACGCTTCTTTCTGATCTTTGCTCTCGGAGCCGTCTTCGGAAAAATAATGGACGAATCCGGAGCTGCCGTGTCGATCGCCCGCACCGTCGGCCAACGGTTGGGGAAGGATCGAGCTTGTCTGGCTGTAGTCTTGGCATGTGCGGTATTGACATATGGAGGAGTTTCGTTGTTCGTCGTCGGGTTCTCTGTTTACCCACTTGCCGTGCATCTGTTCCGGTCGGCCAATCTTCCTCGCCGGTTCATTCCTGCGGCGATAGCCTTTGGATCAATTACATTCACGATGACATCAGCCGGCTCACCAGAAATCCAAAATCTGATTCCAATCAATTACCTTGTCGACTCGACAACCGGCCAGTCGTTGACTGACGCCCGAGCCGGTTGGCCCGTGAGTTTGATCGTCGCATTGCTGATGTTTGCACTTGGACAGTGGTATCTCGAATGTGCGATTCGGCGCGACATCACGGCGGGTTTCGGCTTTGATGCGCGTGATACGGACCGTGTTCAAACAACGGACGCTGTCGGACCTCCCTTTCTCCTCGCGATTTTGCCTTTGATTGTGACCATTCTGGCACTCAACCTGCTCCCTGCCATGTGTCATGCATTCGCCTCAATTTGGCTCTCGTCGGAACATTCCCCGGCATTGCATGCGATCTTCAGTCGATTTCCAGAGGATGGAACACTCGCCATCTTTCTGGGTGTCGTCGCCGGAACACTCGTAATGCGACACCGACTCATCGACGCCTGGAAGTGCTTTGGAGACGGCTTCTTTAATGGCTTGCTGGCAGTGGGATCAACGAGCGCGGTCGTCGGATTCGGTGCCGCAATAAAAACACTGCCGGCGTTTCTACTTGTCGTGAACTGGGTGACAAAAATACCTGGCGATCCATTGATTGGTGCGGCAATCGCCGTGGCGGTGATCGCCGCCATTGCGGGTTCCGCTTCCGGCGGACAGGCGATTGCGTTACCCGTGATCAAGCCGATCTACGTTGATCAACTTGGCGTCGCTCCACGTGCCTTGCATCGGATCGTGGCGATCTCGTCCGGGACGTTGGACTCACTTCCGGCGAATGGTTACATCGTGATGTTAATCCATAACATTTGCGGAGAAACTCATTCACGCGCCTACGGTCCCATCTTCGTGACGACCGTACTGATTCCTGCAGTTGGTACCGCCGTCGCCATCGTCCTCTTCAAGTGCTTCCCACACTGGGGATAACGACGTATCTGTGCCACTGCTGAGGAGTCGTCGGAGAAGCTGTGTCTTTCTCTTGCTTGTCTTCTGTGGGTCAAAGATCACTGCTTGACCGAACAATGTCTCTGTCATCCTTCCAGGATGAGATTTCCAACATCGAACCTGGTCCAGTGGTGTCGCTGGCGCTCACCAGACCGGTGCCAGTAACGATTCTACTTATCGAGGTGAGGCAGCTTCTTCATGGGGGCGCCAGCCGCATACCCATCGCTCGCACCTTTGACCGCAGGATTCGACTCTGCCGATAGCGCCACATCATCCGGCGTCAGGCTTGAGAAGGATTTGTCCGGCGTATTGACGACTTTCAAGTTGATCGACTGCACACCTTCATAATTCCGAGAGAAAGATTTCCACTGACTCTGATCAAACGGTGGAAAATTACCCGTCAATTGTGATGTTGAGATATCGAGAAATGTTTCGATATTATTGTAAAAGTTGAGGTCCCCTTTCCATGAGAACGACTGTTCAAAGTCCATGAACTCGGCCAATCCACGCATGGTAATCAACGGTCGATTCGGCCCGCATGAAATCACGTTATTGCGTGCGTCGACAAAAATCGTTGGCAATTTCTCGGTTAGTCCTCCCATCCCCTCGACCGATAGCAGGCTTTGGCCAAGCAGGCACGTCACGTGTTCCAAGCCCAGCGAAATACTCTCTTTCTCCATTCCAACAGGGTTCATGACGAGCTTCAGTTGCAAAAGATTGCCATCCACGCCAACTACAGAATCCTTCAATTCAAACCTTGCAGGGACAGGGTCGCGCAGAACAATGAAATCACAAACTCCGCGGACGAAACTTTCGGTTAACAACAGTTCGGGTGGAATCACAGGCATCCCGTTCTTTCTCAATCCCATCCCGTCCAGTCCTTGCCCGACCGGTGCTCGTTGTTCGACTACACAAGCCGCCTTGTTGTAGGGGTTCGTGATAGTGATCGTCACCCCCTTCAATTGCACTTTTTCTGGTCGTTCAAGTGAGAACATCGCCCACCGATCGGAACTCACCCGATTAGGGACGACCATCACCAGATCGACGTTGACGAATTCGAGCAATCCGCCGGCCACCGTAATCATGTGCGGCTGTGCCCCGTCGGCTGCGAACTCGTTGGGAGCGAACAGGATTGTTGGTCGATAGCCTTCGGCAGCGCGAATGATCAATTTCTTGTTTGGTAATCGAATCGGACGCTCGGCTTCACGAACTCCGTTATATCTCAGTTCAATCGTGCTACCGACTTCGGCAGCTTCCGTACAAGCGGCTTCCAGGCTCGCATACGACTTACCATTCTTGATCTGAATGGCAGGGATCGAGTCCACCGATGACACCGCTATTTTTTCAGGCGTTAGCGATGACTTCGGCTTGTCGGATGTTGTTGAAGTCTCTGGTGTGCTTGTGCTATTCGTCGCTGGAATCGGTACGAAACTGATCGTTCCTGGGTCCTGCGTGACGGGTGGCAGTTTCTGATTCAAAAAATCCTTCGGAATCACAGAAACCTTCGGATCGTCAGCCGGTCGAGATGCCGTTTCAAGCGGTTTTGATTGCTGACTTGCCGCAGATACAGATCGTTCCAGATCACCTGTCTCAAGCGTGAAAGGGTCCGGCTGAGTTCGTTTACTCGCGACGGGATCACGCGGGAAAACGATGCGGGAAAAATCCGGATAAAATTGCACCGCTGCCACAAGCAGACACAACGCACATGTTGTTGCGACCCATCCAAAGTTGTTCTGCCAGAATGGAGGTTTGAATCGAGTTGCCGTCAACCAGACCTGGCCATCGATCGGTACGGCTCCCGCGCCAAGACTGCGAGCCACGATCAACAAATCGCGCAGCAAATCACCTGGCGATGCGTAACGCCGCGCCGGCAAGCTCGCCATCATTTTACGGACGACATGCGACAGCATGGGTGTCACGCGCCGATTCTTTTTCGCCGGATCTGGGGGATCTTTGTCCTGGTGATCCAATAGCTTTTGAAGAGCTGTTCCCTCGGGGTAAGGTGGCTCGCCGGTCAACATGTGATAGAGCGTGCAACCGAGCGAATAGATGTCGCTACGAACATCGACGCTATGCGGATCGCGGGCCTGCTCGGGCGAAATATAGTCGAACGTCCCCAAAGTCGTTCCAGGAATCGTCAGCTCAAACGATGACTCTAACGACGTTTTTCTCGCCAGCCCCAAATCGACGAGCTTTGCACGGCCAAACGGCGTGATCAAGACATTTGATGGCTTGATATCACGGTGAATCACACCAGCAGTGGAGGTATGGTTCAAAGCCGCCGTTAACTGAATCGTGTAGTTGACCGCCTCGGCAGGCTCAAGCCAGCCTTTCGATCGAATCAAATCTCGAAGATTCTGACCAGGGACATATTCGTAAGCAATGTAGTGCAGGCCGGATTCTTCGCCCGAATAGAAGACGCGGGCAATATTGTCGTGATCGAGTCTTGCGGCTGCCTGAGCTTCGTTCTGAAACCTTTGAACTGATGTTTGATCAAGCGCCAGCGACGGAGCCAGCACTTTTAACGCGACATCCCGCTTGAGACGTTCGTCTGACGCGAGAAATACGCTACCCATCCCCCCGACGCCGATCCGCTTCTGAATCGTAAAATGCCCAATCGTAATTCCTGCCACATTTTCCGCATCGTGAGTGGTCGGGAAAAGACGAGGAACAAAGCTGTTTCCGTTTGCCGAGATCTCACCGGAAAGCCCACTCGATGGCATCACACGAGGATTTGTAATCACCGTTTCCGGACCGGCACCTTTGCCGGAGCGCCACAAATAACCAAACCCTGATCCGGTACCACTACCGGATTCAGACTTCGGTTGATTCAGGCTGCTGGACATGATGCCCGCCAGGGAAAAAATTCGTGATATTCGTTAAAAAAGTAAATCTCGAAAACTCTGACGTGATTCTTGTTATCAGCCACCACAAAGGGTTCCGCCGAAGCTTCCGCTCCATGAACCTAAAAAACTTTGACAACACTTAAAACGTCAGGTTTCTCAAGAAGGGACGCGAGAAACCAAATTCTGCTGAAGAAATTCAGCAATCCGACAAGTGAGAATGATGTTACTCAGATCCGGGGATCTCTCTTTGTATTCTTAAACGTGACTCTTATTCTGACCATAGGGAATACCGAACTCGACCCAAATTGACGAAGAATCAACCACTGATGCCTCGGTTTACTACCTCAGACACATCCTTTTGAATTGCGTTCAGATATTTTTCTAATGATTCGACCAAGCCGCCGGTAAACCGGTCACTTTCCACCACGGCAGAAACATAGCTTCGAATTGTCACATCGGCAACAGGCGGTGCGCCGGATGCCGGATCATGCTGGCGGCTTAACTTCTTAAGCTCATGAACTTTCGGTATAAATCCCAATTCTAGATGTTCCGCTAATTCACGGAGGACATGCCCGGCATCGCGCAGCTTTTCGCGGAGCGTCAGTTGATCAATGGAGGAACTCATGAAAGGTTCTTGTCAAACGAGTTCGATAGCGAAATGATGGCCTATTAGACCGTTCCCTGATGTCAATCGTCAAGACGGATTGGACTTTCTGGAGTGTAGACGATGAAAATCCTCATTCTTGCCGATATTCATGCGAACTCGATCGCACTGCAATCCATTCAAGAAAAATTTGATGTCTGCCTGTTTTTAGGCGATCTGGTCGAATACGGCGTCGATCCGATTCCCTGCATTGACTGGGTGCGAACGCATGCAACCGGCGCGATACGCGGAAACCACGATCACTCGGTTGCTCAACGAGTTCCCCCACCGTTCGGAACCGGGTTTCGTAAACTGGCCGGGGCGACCCGACAACTCCACTGGAACATTCTTCGCCCTTCGCACCTGAAATATCTGACTCAATTGCCTGTGACTCAGAACCTGGTGATCGACGGGCAGCGATTTCATCTGGTCCACGCAACGCCGCGTGATCCGATGGATGAATATCTCGCGGCTGATGCTGAAGGCTGGCAACGCCGGTTGACCAATTTCGACGTCGATTTCGTCTGCGTAGGACACACCCACATTCCCTTTCATCTCGATCTGGGGACTTGCCAGGTCTTAAATCCAGGGAGTGTCGGGCAACCACGCGACGGCGACCCGCGAGCCGCCTACGCGATCATTGAAAATGGTCGAGTTGAGTTAAAGCGAATCGAATATGACGTCGAAGCGGCCGTCAGGCAATTGCAGAACAGCGGGATCGATCAAGAGTTGATCGACCTCGCTTCGCAAACGTTGAGGACGGGCGGTCGCCCTAAAGCCGCACCGTGACTATTACCCTTCCATTGAGGCCTTTATCACGCCGCCTGACTGGAACTGCGCAAATGTTTCCCCAAACAAAGCGGCTAACTTCTTTGCACTCGTTTCATACGCAGCGCGATCCGACCATGCTTTACTCGGGTCAAGAATCTCACTCGGCACGTTCGAACACCGCGTGATCACATTCAGCCCGAAGATCGGGTCGACATGGGTCGGTGCATCTTTGAGTTCACCTGAATGAATCGCATCGATTATCGATCGCGTATACGCCAGCTTCATCCGTGAACCCGTTCCGTATGCACCGCCGCTCCAGCCTGTATTGACCAGCCAGACTTTGGCATTGTGAGTTCGAATTCGTTCCGCCAGCAGGTCGGCATACTTCTGCGGATGCCAGACGAGGAACGGACCACCGAAGCAGGGTGAAAACGTGGCCTGAGGTTCTTTTACACCGACTTCGGTGCCGGCGATCTTCGCCGTGTAGCCGTTGACGAAGTGGAACATCGCCTGTTCTGGAGTCAGGCGACTGACTGGCGGCAATACACCGAACGCATCGCACGTCAAAAAGATGACGTCTGTCGGATGACCAGCAACACAAGGAATTTTTGCATTCGTCACGTACTCGATCGGATAAGCCCCGCGAGTATTCTGTGTGATCGACGAATTATTGAAATCAACGTGATGATGCGCATCGTCATAGACGACGTTTTCCAGCACCGCACCATAGCGCAAGGCCTGGAAAATCTCTGGTTCAGACTCACGCGAAAGATAAATCGCTTTCGCGTAACAGCCCCCTTCAATGTTGAAAATCCCTTCGTTCGACCAGCAATGTTCATCATCACCAATCAACGATCGACGCGGATCAGCCGAGAGGGTGGTTTTACCAGTTCCCGATAAACCGAACAGAATCGACGATTGGCCCGTTACACGATCGGCCGTGGCGGAACAATGCATCGACAGGACACCCCGTTTGGGCATCAGGTAATTCATGATGGTGAAGATCCCCTTCTTCATCTCACCGGCATACTCGGTGCCGAGAATGACGACTTCACCATTTTCAAAGCTGACGTCAACACTCGTCGTGGATGTCATGCCCGTTGTATATCGATTGGCCGGGAATCGACCGGCGTTGTAGATCACGAAGTCAGGCTTGCCAAAGGTCTCCAACTGTTCGTCCGTCGGACGAATCAGCATCTGATGCATAAACAACGCATGATAAGGCCGCGAACAGATGACACGAACTTTAATCTGATACCGAGGGTCCCAGCCGGCAAATGCGTCCACGACATAAAGTCGGTCACGCGTGTTGAGATAGTCTTTCGCCCGCTCACGATTGATCGAGAAGGTGGCATCGTCCAACGGAAAGTTGACCGGTCCCCACCAGATATCATCCGAAGACGCCGAGTTCTTCACCAGCCGTTTATCTTGCGGCGACCGCCCAGTCTTCTCACCCGAATACGCGATCAGTGCACCCGAATTGGAGATGCGTGTCCCCGGTTCGTACCGGATCGCTTCTTCATACAACTGAGAAGGGTCAGCGTTACGCAAAATCGTCTGCACATTCAGCCCATGTACAGACAAATCAAATTTCGACATCAGTCTCTCCTGAGAGCCCAAGTACTCCTACGATCCATCCGAGCGCGCCGACAGATGATAACAGATCACCGAAAGATCATCCTCCCTCAGAATACAACCGAGTCCTTCTTCTGTGCCTTTCTTCGTAACATAGGCTTCAGCCCGTGTGCCGCAACGAATCGTCGGCTTCCAGCCGACACACACACACACACACACTGCTTGCTCGCAAACCCAAGTCAATCCGTCTTCTTAACCAATAAGCAATCACGCAAATAATTCGTCATCAATGAATAGAAATGCAAAACCGTATTCTTCCCTTCATTGATCGCATGTGACCGCGCCGGATAAGGCATGACGGTAAACCGCTTGTTATGGGCGATCAGCTCATTGATCAGCATTTCGGTCCCCTGGTAGTGGCCGTTGTCATCTCCGGTTCCATGAACCAGCAGCAGGTTGCCACGTAGCTGTTTGGCGTACGTGATCGGCGAGCCAAACCGATATCCGTCGGCGTTAGCGGCCGGCAATCCCATATACCGTTCCTGATAGATCGTGTCGTAAAGCAACTGATCCGAATTGGGAGCAACAGCGATCGCCGTATGATACAGGTCGGGATAGCGGAAGAGGGCGTTCAGGCTCATGCTGCCGCCGCCGCTCCAACCCCAGATCCCCACCCGATCTGAATCGGCGAAACTCCAGCGTTTGAGCAAAGCTCGCGCGGCTGCGGCTTGTTCTTCCGGCGCGATCATGCCAATCTTGCGATAAACAGACTTTCGCCAATCCCGCCCGCGTGGCGCATTCGTTCCTCGATTATCCAAGCTGGCAACCAGAAAACCTTGCTGTGCGAGCATCCAATGCCATAGTCCACGCGATCCCTGCCACGAGTCTTGCACCGTCTGGCCGTGCGGCTCGCCGTAGACGTAGAACAGCAATGGATATTTTCGATTCGGATTCATCAATGGTGGCTTCAGACACCAGCCGTCGAGAAGTATTTCGTCACCGATATCAACCCGAAAAAACTCGGCGGCTGGTCGGTCAAGTTGCGCGAGCTTTTCCCTCAGCTTCGCGTTGTCAGCCAACACGCGGATCGTACTGTGGTCAGCCAGCCGAATCAGTTCAACGACCGATGGCGTGGTGAACGTCGAGTATTTGTGGATGGCCCAGTTCGTATCTGGCGAAATGTCGTAAGTATGCCAACCGGGCTGATTCAGCGGCGACAGTCGTTCTGGTTTCCCGCCAGCAAGCGGCACTCGATACAGGTAGCGCTGCGTCGGATTATCCGGTGACGCCGCGAAGTAAAGCCGCCCATGAACCTCGTCGATCACTTCCACCTTCAGCACATCGAATTCGCCGCTCGTCACTGGGGAAAATTCACCCCCATCGACACTAACCCGATAGAGATGCCGCCACCCGCTCCGTTCGCTCAACCAGACAAACCCCTTGCCCTTGTTAACCCACCGCACGGGGTTCTCATTCTCCAACCAGGTCGGATCGCTTTCAGTGAGAATCGTTCGGCTCTCGGTGGTCGTCACGTCCCACAGCATGACTCGGTTGATGTTCTGCAGGCGATTCATCTGCTGGATCAAAATCGCCTTGCTGTCAGGCCCCCACTCCATCTGTGGCAGATAATGTTCGCGCGGATCACCCGGCAGGTCCAGCCAACGGACCTCGCCACCTGCGGTGCTGACGACACCGATTCGACTGGCTGAATTCGTCTTGCCGACCTTGGGATAGGGGAACGACGTGACGACGGGATAGGTTCCCTGAGTATTGTCGATGAGGTGAAAATCTTCGACCAATGTGGTGTCAAAATTCCAGAAGGCGATCGACTTGCCATCAGGGCTCCAGCGATATCCATCACGGATCATCAACTCTTCTTCATTGACCCAGTCTGCAGTCCCATTGATCAGCCTGGCAGATCCGTTTGTCGTCAGCGCCGTGATGCGTAGATCATTCACATCCTGAACGTAAAGATTTTGAGCGCGAACAAACGCGACGCGCGAGCCATCCGGCGAAAACTTGGCAAACATCAATGTCGAAGGTGCTGCATCGCCCCCCAGCTTCTTCAGCTCCCGAGTGGCAACATCCAGAACCCAGTAATCCCCCCGGGTGTTGAGCCGCCAGACGCGTCGACTGTTTGTGTAGATCAAAAGCTTTGATTCATCCGCCGAAAACGCAAAACCATCGACAGAGAGCGGGTTTGACTCACCAGGCGGAATGAACAAATTGGCCGGTACCACGACCTCCTCTTTGCCGCTGGCCGCATCAATACGAACCAAAGCCTGGCTCTCGCCTGCTGCCTTCGACCCGTGCAGAGTAAAATAGGCTCCCCCCAATTTGCTCCACGTGATCATCCCGAGTTTCTCTTCCTGGAACTCCTCTGCCGAGAAGATGCGTTCCACGGTCAATAGGCGAGATAAATCGTTGGATTTCATTGGGGCTCTGGCTGTCTGTGCATCGAGTTGAGGATCGGTCATCGCGACTTGCTGTCTACAGCTTGCGGACGACTCAGCGATCGCTTCCGTGATGTCGTCGTTCTGCAACAAGCATGCCGCAACGGAAACGACAAATATCATTGTGAACAGATTCATCAAAGGCTTTCCAGAAGTGACATCGAGTTCATGCGATGAGGTTTACTGCGTCCCCTTGATTCTATCGAACAACCATACCAGCCCGCCAACATCAGGCAAGGCGCAATGAAATAGGCCATAACTTCTTGAGTTGCATTGGCAGAAAAGAACAGGCCGCGTAAGAACTCTACGACTCTGCGGATTCTTTTTTTTCGATTCAACCTTTGCCCACCTAAACCTCGTGTCGGCTTTCAGCCGACACTACCGACCTCGTTACTGGGGGGGGGCAGAGCTGCGCTGTCTCGTGGTTGCGTTGAAAACATTTCCGTCACTGCGTCGATGTCGCCTTTTTTGTTAACTTCTCATCCAGCGACCGCTCGAATTCCAGCAGGTATTGGCTCTTGGGACGATTGGCTTTGTCGGTGACCAGTTCCGTTGGTCGTGGCTGGCCTGGTTCGTTCAGTTGAATTCTCAATGTCGTTTCGGTCAGTTCGTAGATTCCTTCCATGCGTGTTCCTGGCAACTCCGTTAACGGAGCGTCGGACCCGGCGCTTGCACCAGCGGATTGAGGTTGATACTTGAACAACGAAATTTGTTTAGGGCTTTTTGTCGCATCGAGTTCAAAACGAAACCCGGCAAACCCT
This sequence comes from uncultured Schlesneria sp., assembly GCA_903904835.1. Lineage (GTDB taxonomy): Bacteria > Planctomycetota > Planctomycetia > Planctomycetales > Planctomycetaceae > Schlesneria. The sequence goes on from CAIVEI010000190.1 coordinate 63,122, forward strand.
TGAGAATTCCTTTCAAACCGAAAGTCGGTACCGTCGCGTTCCTCAAGCTGCATGTAACTTCGTTTGAACTCGGCAGTGGCACCTTCAGGGGCTTCTCCAGGGCTCATCGCCCGAAATCTCCAACGACCTGTGATAAACGTAAAGTCGCTCAAAAGATCAGGTTTTGGTTCGGATTCGGGGGCGGAGACGAATTTCGCCAACGCGTCGTCGACCCTTCCATAGAATTGTCCATCGAATTGAGCATCACGCGCCTTTTTTGGCGGAGCAATCAGACCAAGTTGCCTTAACAATGCGTATCCGTTCTGCCCGCGACCGATTTCGCCAATCGTCTGAATGATTTGACATCGTCGATAATGATGGCGAAACGTCTCGTCATTGGAGCGTTGATGGTAAACGTGATTAGCCTCATCCCGACGTTCTGCCTCAACCAGCTTCCATTCCTCAAGGAACAAATCAACAAGCAGCGGGACGGCAGGTTCGCCATGTGGTCCCAGCTTTCCAATTAAGTCGACAACTTCGGAACTCTTGCCAGCATGCTTCATCAGCCTCACCGCAAGATCGGGAGTTTCCGGAGCAGCTTTGATGAGATTCGAGACGATGATCTTCCACACACTGGCAATATTGTCGTTCATACCGCTGACAGTAACGGCTGGTCCGCCGTCCAACGCGAAGAATATCTGCGATTGCAAGGATTCAAAATCACTCAGCGGGCGTTTTGAATTTCGCCAGACGTTGCTCGCACCAGCCAGTAACCAACCTGTTCCTTTGACATTCGTTTGAATGACTTTCACCAATTCTGCGATGAGAACATCCGTACGTTCATTGGACAATGACTCGAACGCATTCGAGACCTTTTGAGCAATCAGCTTACCTTGAAACTCTCGTCCAGCTTTGAAAGCAACATCGTCCTGAAGCGCGACGATCAGCTCCTCGGCAATCACCTCGGCAGGAAGTCGTTTCAGGGCAGTCCATCCGGCATTCCAGACAAGTTGCTGCTCTTTCTCGTCGCTGGATTCAAACAATGCCGTAGCGAGAAAGACCCCGTGTGCGATTCGGTGTTCATCACGTGGATCAGCCAGCCGCGAACATGCCTCCATGCCGGTTGCCAGTTTTTCTGGCTTTCGTTCCGTCTCGAGCATCTTCAGCCAGTTCGAATACGGTATCCCATCGAACGTCTTTTCGATGATGAGCGCTGGGTCGGAGGATGGTGACGGCGTGGACGCTGATGATTGCGCAATCGGGTTTTTCACCGACAAGTTTAATACCGGGGCCGATGGTGCATTTTGTGATTTCGGTTTGGCTTCTTCAATCCGTTTGATGGCGGCGAGAATATGATCCCGGTGCACCAGCGGTCGCTGTATTGATGGGTCGTACACCGCGAAATGACGTTGAGATCCCCGATGTGCCGCTTCGGTATTGACGATCGATTTCAACTTGGGCAGGACACCTTTCGCCGGTTCTCCAATCTCCGCGAGAAGGTTGATCAGGTCGTCGCAATCGATACCCTGTGACTGTGGATCAGCTTCAAGCTTTTTCCAGCGTTCAGACAGTTCGTCGGAAATGATCACAACAACTTCAGGCAATTTTTCCGCCAGATTACTGAACTGCGCCAACAGAAATACAGGCTGCCCATTCTCGAAGTTCGCATGTTGTAACGTTTCTTTGAAATAACCGAGCACTTCGTGAATGTGCAACCCGTTCTTATCAAGGCTTTCACCAAGTAAGCGGGCAGCAATTGCCTTTCGTTCGATTGAGGCGGAGTCTGAAAAAACACGTTCGGCGACAGGGATTAAATCGAGGTAGGTCGAGGAGGAATGTTCGGCAATACCAAGGATGTAATAAGTACACTCGACCACCCAATCGTCGTTTGACCTGTCTTTTTGAGCGATCTTTGTCAGAGAACTGACGATCTCACGGGAGCGTTGGCGAATTTCCCCATCAAACGCGTCCTTGTCGTGTTTGTCAAATTTGTCAAAATAGTAGTATCGAGGATGGTAGCTCGATCGTAATACCTCGATCGTTCCGTTTTGGACGATCGAAGCCAAGAAGGTCGTGAACAGCGATCTGAAACCATCACTCAACTTCTGTGGCGGGATCTCATTCAACTCTGTCAGCAATTCGCCGATGACAACATTGCTCGGCATTTCTAAAAAAATCGCGGTCGCGAATTGCAAGATATTCTGGCTTTGTCCTTCTTCATTATCGGAAAGGTCCGATTGTGAACGACTCATCCTGATGATGGCTTTAACCAAGGTCTGTGGGTCGGCATCGGTGCTGAGATGACTCAACGCACGAAGAGCGTCCTTGATTTTTGCCTGGCTCCGTTCTGTTTTCAGCAGACTTAGCCACTGCGTGATGGTCTTTCCTTCGTAGGTTGGTTCAGGCGAATCGGTCGAATTCGGTAAGGCTGAATTTGTAACGATGTTCAATTCAAAGGCAGGATCTCTCGCTTCGGTTTGAGTCGAAGTTGATTCATCTTTCGTTTTCGTCGAGTCCCATTGCAGATTCGTGTCTGGATCAAGCAGGTCGCTCAATCGACGTTTCAGGACTTCGGTCTTATTGGCCTGGCGGGTGACCTGCATCAGTCGCAGTGAATCAACGCGGTTGCTTAATTGTTCGATCTCCCACTTGCGTTGCTTCTGCCGATACTCGAAATGTTCTTCGCAAAGCGATTCCAGTTCCTGACGCAGTTTCGCTTGCTCCGTGGCGCTTGCCTTCCGGAATTTCAAGGCGAGTTGCTTGGCACGGCGATCGAATTCGGTGTCCTGCACGTCGGCTGCTGATGTCTGTTCTGTGGTGTCCAGTGGCACAGATCTTTCAGTAACTAAGAACGGCGTTGTGTTTGGTTCACCGATTTTTGCATCAGTTACCGACGGGTCGCTTGGCAAGCTTTCCAGTGGGGCTGCCACTGGACTATTGAAAAGCGTGACCCAAGGATTACGTTCCACCAGCGAAACCGCCATGTGGATCGTGATGGCTGTCATCAGAATTAATCCGATCACGATCGCGTATCCACGTACGATTGTTTTTATGGGCATTTGATTCCATTCTTTTTTGAAAACCGACAGTAGAAATGGGACGTATGGGACAAATGGGACGTATGGGACCAAGAAGAAATCTGGGAGTTTCTTTGCTGTTGTTGTCAGAATTCGTAAGTTGATTTTGATTCCAGCTTCTGAAGACTACGGTCGATTTCGATGGCTTTTTGTTGGAATTCGTCATCCCAAACCGTGGCTTCTATGGGAACTTGGCCGACAGACGAATCGGAATTCAATCGATTCGTTTTTAATCCTAAAGGCTGGGTGATCGCCCAAAGCCCCGTAGCGAAGACCATCAGGCTAATCGCAGCCAATCCGACAGCAAATTTGGTCCACGGAACAGGTTGATTACTTTGCCGATGATGTTTGGTCAGTTCAACGACCTGGGTTGGTAATGGAACCAGTGTTGGCTCCTGAACATGGGCCAGGCAACCCTTTAATTGTTCAGCCACAGTTTTGGCATTTTCGAATCGCTGCGATGGTTTTTTCGAGTGTAACTTCTCGATGAACGATTCCAGCCAGAAGGGTACATTGGGGTTAATCTCACGAAGCGGACGTGGCGTGTCTTCACAAACTCGGCGAAGAACTCCCATGGTGGTCTCCGCTCGGAACGGCGAATGTCCGGCCAGCAGCGTATACAACACCGTTCCCAGGCTGAACAGATCGGTACGGTGATCGATCTGCTCGCCATGTGCCTGTTCCGGTGACATGTATTGAGGTGTCCCAGCGATGACTCCGCTTTGTGTTAAGCTGGCATCGTCGGCAGCTCGGGCGAGTCCAAAATCGGTCAACAACACTCGTTCGACGTTTCGTTCAAGCAGAATATTACCTGGCTTGATATCCCGATGTACCAGACCTTGAGCATGCGCCGCCGCGAGTCCTTCGGCAACCTGCTGGCCGATCCGCAGAACATCGACGACCTCGAATGCCCCTTGCCGGTTCAACCGCTGTTGCAGCGATTCACCAGGGACAAACGGCATCACAAGGTACGGGGGATGATGTTGCCCATCCACCGCATAGATCGCCACAACATGTTGATGAACCACCGCCGCAGCTGCTTGAGCTTCCCGAGCGAACCGGCGCCTTGCTGCAGCACTCGTCGCACAATGTGGATGCAACACCTTGACCGCAACATAACGATTGAGTTCGTGATCATACCCTTTCAGGACGATCCCCATCCCGCCACAGCCGATCCATTCGAGAATCTCAAATTCGCCGAGTCGACCGAGCATCGCGGGATTGTCGGATGGGGCAAGAAAATCGAGTGGAATATTCGGCGGCGAATTATCCGCTGGTTCATGAGATGACCAGACCCCGTTCGAATCCGATTCTGCCGAAAGTGCGTCGCGAGTCCCCTGCCACCAGCTTTCGTCTGCTGCGAACGATTCCAGTTGCCGCCGACAGACTTCGCACGTCCCGACGTGCTGCGTCACGTCAGTCTCGACCGACGGTTCGAGTTCGCCGTCCAGCAGTTGACGCAGACGATCGCGATCGCAATTTGACAGGGATGGCATGTTTCTGTTCTCGATTCAATCTTTACGTACCGACGTCACCTGTTCACGTAGCCGTTTCATCACCCGGCTGCGGGACACATAAATCACTCCGATCACCACGCCCAACTCCTTGGCAACATCCGCCGGTTCGCGGCCTTCGACAGCCGTCTGCCAGAACGCCTTCCATGTCGTCTCCTGAAATTCCGGCCGGATTTGCTCCGCCGCCCAGCGAAAAATCTGACGTTCTTCTTCCCGGTCGTAAAACACAGACTCTTCAGTATGTGGATCTGGCCGTTCGTCCAACCATCGTTTCAGATCGCTATCGCCGCTTCCACGCGGATGCCGCGATTGACGGATCAGGTAATTCACCACCAGGTTTCGAGTGATCGTCGACAGCCAACCACGAAACGAACCTCGCTCGGGATCAGTTTCCCAGCGACCGATCGCACCCGCCACGGACATCAGCACTTCCTGAGTCACCTCCCGTGCGTCGGCATCCTGGATGCCACGCCGGCGTGCGAGTCGAAAAATCAGCGGCTGATAGATCTGCAGAAACTGGTCCCACGCCGATCGATCTCGCGGATCGCGAAGCCTCAGCAGCAAACTCGCCCGAGTTTCGGGGACCGGTGTCATTTCCGTTTCTCGTTGGATTTTGTGACGACATGAATTTGCAAATCAGACGGATACAGATACCACAACGACCGGCGGAGAATCTTGCACAGCGATCAGAACTTTTTTTGAATTTTGACACAAATTGAACGGACTAAAAACCAAACCCCACCTCCCCTGCGGAGGTGGTAAACGGGCCTTTGCCCTCGGAATTTACGGTAAATCGTATCGTTGAATGGTCGCCGTGCTGGTGCAAATGCCCGTTAACCACCGCCGCAGAGACGGTGGGGTTTCGGCGAAAACCCCCTTGCAGACTGGAAGAAACGATTGTTTGCCGCGATTATCTGAGTTTTCCATTGAGACCGATTCGATGATTCGGTCTGTTCCCTACAAATATTGGCGGCAACGTGGCGTTTCCTGGATACGACTTCGCATCACATTTCACCGAGATCGACGGCTTGCGGATGCATTATCTCGATGAAGGGCAGGGCGACACCGTCGTCATGCTGCACGGCAATCCGAACTGGTCGTACTACTACAGAAACCTCGTCAAAAGTTTGCGAGACCGTTATCGCTGCCTGGTCCCCGATCACATCGGCTGCGGACTGTCCGATAAACCGGGCGATGATCGGTACGAGTATTCGCTGGCTCGTCGCGTGGCAGATTTGGGCAAATGGCTCGATCACTGCGAAGCCACCGACAACCTGACACTGGTCGTCCACGACTGGGGCGGGATGATCGGTATGGCATATGCCACCGAACACCCCGAACGAATTCGTCGGCTGGTAATCCTCAACACGGGTGCGTTTCACCTTCCAAAGACGAAACCAGTCCCCTGGCAATTGAAACTTGCCCGCAGCCCGTTAGGAGCACTCCTCGTTCGCGGCTTCAACGCGTTCAGTCGGGGAGCAGTCAAATCCTGCGTGACACGTAAACCGATGTCGAAACAAGTCGGTGACGCCTATTGCGCGCCATACGATTCGTGGTCGAATCGCATCGCTGTCCATCGATTCGTGCAGGATATCCCCCTGAAGCCGAGTGATCGGGGCTATGATCTGATTACCAGGGTCGGAAGCCGGCTTGAGCTTCTAAAATCAGTCCCGATGTTCATCGGCTGGGGCGACAAAGATTTCGTCTTCGACGAACATTTTCTGAAAGAATGGCTCGTACGATTTCCCAACGCCGAACTACATCAATACCCAGACTGCGGCCACTACATCCTGGAAGACGCCAGCGACGAACTGATCCCACTCATTGCCAAGTTTCTGGATACGCATCCGATCGCGCGGTAAGTCTTCGTTGAACTAAGAATGAAAAACCTGCTTGAGTGATGAGATCAAAAAACGAAGAACCAAGAGGTTTCGAACACTAATCTTCGCTAATTTACGCTAATAAGAAAATGCGATTGGCCAAAATGCATGAAAGCCAGTCTTTCGGCCAAGGCCCCAAGTTACGACTCATTTTTCTCAAGAATTGCCAATACCACGAAACCCGCGGAAGGTTGCTTTCGAACATTGCCCCATTCATGAACGCGAGCATTAAAATCAGTTGAAGAGGAAGTGGCAGATGTCTCCGTCTTGCATGATGTAGCTTTTGCCTTCGACTCGCAGTTTGCCGGCGGAGCGGATTTCTTTTTCGCTTTTGTAGGTTTCGAGGTCGGCGAGGGTATAGACTTCGGCTCGAATGAACCCTTTTTCAAAGTCGGTGTGGATGACACCGGCAGCTTGAGGGGCCGTGGCACCGATGGGGATCGTCCAGGCCCGGACTTCCATTTCTCCAGCGGTGAAATAACTTTGCAGACCGAGTACCCGGTATGCTTCGCGAGCCAGAGCGGCGAGGGCTGGTTCTTCCAGACCGGCTCCGGCGAGCATTTCAGCTCGGTCCGCTTCGTCCAGTTCGGCAATCTCTGCTTCGAGCTTGGCACAGACGGGGACGACTGAGGCGCCGACCTTGCTGGCAAAATCGCGTACTTGCTGGACGAGTTTCCCTTTCCCTTCAAGATCATTTTCATCGACGTTGGCGACGTACAGAATTGGCTTGGCGGTCATCAGGCCGTAGCTGGCGACGACTTTCGATTCGTTTTCGTCGAACTCCATTTTTCGCAGGGGCTGATCGGTTGCCAGATGATCCAGACATTTCTTGATGACTTCAACACGCATCTTGGCGTCTTTGTCACCGCTCTTGGCTGTTCGTTCGGCTTTGGAGAGTGAATTTTCCAGTGTCTGAATATCGGCCAGCATCAATTCGATTTCGATTGTTTCGATGTCTGAGACCGGATTGACGGCTCCTGTCACGTGGATGACATCGGGATCTTCGAAACAGCGAACGACTTGAAGGATCGCGTCAACTTCGCGGATATGTGTGAGGAATTTATTTCCCAGTCCTTGCCCTTCGCTGGCTCCTTTGACGATCCCGGCGATATCGACCAGTTTCAGGGCAGCGGGGACCAGTTTTTTCGGAACGATGTGCTGGCTGATTCGTCGCAAACGGTCATCGGGAACGCTGACAACCCCTTCGTTCGGTTCGATGGTGCAGAAAGGGTAATTCGCACTCTGAGCGGCCTTGGACATGGTGAGTGCGTTAAACAGAGTGCTTTTGCCAACGTTCGGCAAACCGACGATTCCAGCTTCCATAATACCGCGACAACCTTTGCGAGAAATTTTCAGGAGTGTACGAAGCGTTGTTCCAGGTCAATCATCACGAAACCAACGTAATTCGACGCGGAATTGATATCAAACCGCCGAGCCAAAGTCACGCAGTGCGGCGGGTAATGCCAAGAGCCGAATATGAAAACGGATGAAATGCAAATGCGGATCACGAAAGCACGAAAGTACGAAAACACGAAAAAATGCGAGGAAATGCAATAAAGAAGTTGTGAGTTAACAGAATCGGATACCTTGATTCGGGAATGCCGCTGGCCTTAACACTTCTTATTGAATTTCCGTCTTTTTCCCTCTTTTTCGTACTTTCGTGTTTTCGTGATCCTCTGCCGTCTTCCTCTTCGTATTCCGCTGGCCAAGCGGCCTGCTGCGTCGTACATTAATTAAAGAGATTTCCGTCATTCGGAGAGTCCCGTGACGCAACCGCCATTTGATCCGTTTGATTCGAAAATATCGAAAATTCACCGCCGCGACCTGATGCGGATGGGTGGTATGGCGGCGTTTACTTCGTGTCTGCCGGGCTTACTTGGTTCACATGCAAACGGAGCTTCGGCAGTTGAGCCGCCCGTGAACTCGCGGATGTTTGGACGGGCCAAGCAGGTGATCATGCTGTTCTTGTCTGGTGGTCCCCCGCAGCACGAGACGTTCGATCCGAAGCCGCTGGCTCCCGCCGGAATACGTGGTCCCTTTAAACCAATCAGCACCAACGTGCCCGGCATTCAATTCTGTGAATTGTTACCGCGAACGGCGGCTAGAGCCGACCGATTGGCGGTGATCCGGTCGATGTTTACGAATAACAATATCCACGGTGGCAGTGGGTACTGGGTTCTAACCGGTCGCCCGATGCTGACCGGTGACGGCGAGTTTGCCTTGCCGACTGATTGGCCGAATATGGCCTCGATCGTGAAACGGTTTCGACCAAGCGAACGAGTTCCAGCACTGTCGGCAGTCTCGCTGCCGGAACTGTTCATCGGAAACGGTGGTAACATCGAATCGGGCCAGTTTGGCGGGATTCTTGGTCCACAGTACAGTCCCGAATTGATTGAATGTCGTCCGGCAGAACCGAATTCGCCGCTGGGTGGTCTCTACGCCAGCCGCGTCCCCGGCGATCAGATTCGACAGCGAGTGGCACTGTTGGATGCACTCGGTCAGACGTTTGATCGAAATCCCCGCAGCGCCGTGGTGGAGTTTCAACACGGGCTTCAGCGTCAGGCAATTAATCTGCTGACAACAGGAGGTGCCCGCGAGGCGTTTCGTCTGGAAGAAGAGTCTGACAAACTTCGCGACAGGTATGGACGCCACCCGTGGGGACAAAGCGTCCTTTTAGCACGGCGACTGATCGAAGCAGGCGTCCGGTTTGTGACGGTCAACTGGCCTCGCGTGCCGGGTGACCGAGGGGTCGATAATCCGGTCTGGGATACTCACGCCCGGAACTTCGATCGAATGGAAGATTGCCTGGCACCCCAGTTTGATGTGGGGTACACGGCGCTGCTCGACGACTTGTCTGATCGAGGGTTACTTAATGAAACTCTTGTGATCGCCGTGGGAGAATTCGGCCGGACACCTGCCGTCAACGCCAACGCAGGCCGCGATCACTGGGGATCGGTCTTCAGTTGCGTGCTGGCTGGAGCGGGGATCTCAGGAGGTCAGGTTTACGGATCGAGTGACCGTGAGGGGGGATATCCCGCGAGTGATCCTGTAGACGCAGGCCATCTGGCGGCAACGGTCTTTCACCTGGCCGGTATCAATACCCAAGGAACGTTTTCAGACCGGCTGGGCCGCGAGCTTTCGATCACAGAAGCCGAACCGTTATTCAAACTCCTGGGCGAAGAACCAGCAACCTCCGCAAGGACGACTCCTTCAGGCGATGTCGCGTTTGTTCCACCCTATCGCTCGGGCCTGCTATTACACCCTGATTTTTTGGAAACGACGCATTTGCTACCACTGGATGCTCCAGCAAGCCCCAAGGGCTGGCGTGCAAGTCCCGTGATGGTCGAAGGGAACGGGTTCGGTGCCCGATTACAGAATCGCCCAGACCAGCGGCGGATTGCGGCCATCGGCGTCTGGGCAAACGGACCTGAAGAGGTGCAAATCCCGGCGAATTCCAGCGCGGTGCTAACTCAACAGATTCGTGATCCGCAGTCTGGTCATTTCACCGTCAAGGCTTCCTTAGTCGGTGGCGGGACATCGGCAGAAACGTTCCAGCGAATTTTCGCGACGAATTTCCGCTGTCGCCTGGTGATTTTCCAATTCTCACACGCATCCAAGTCAGCCATTTATCGTCAGGAATTGGGTTCCGTCGAATTTTTGCCGACATATCTGGAAAACGGTCATCAGGATCAGTGGCCAACAGTGACCGTCGAGAAGCGACTGGCACCAACCCCGGGAGTGAATTTCTCATTCGGATTAGGGATCGGAGTCGCACTAATCGTTGAACAAAAGACCGGCGGTGCGATTTCGCTTCCAGCGAAATCAGGTGAAGCCTACGTTCAGCTGAATCGCATCGAGATCGGCTTCGAAGGCTGGAAAATTTGATCAGAGGCGTTGGCGAATGAATCAGGTCGAAATTATCGCGTCAGGCCGCAAAAAAATGGACTTGCGCTAGCACGGCGATTGTTAAGCCGGACAATCGCTTACAGATTTTGAATCGATGCGATGCGTAACCGAAAGCGCAGCAGAAGGTTCCAGAAATGACCAGAAACCGCTAGTTTTCGCCGGAACAATCGGGCTGAAGCCAGCGACGATTATCAGCCCATTAAACGAAGAAAACCCTTGTAAAACAAGGGTTTTCGACAGTAGCGAGGGCGGGACTCGAACCCGCGACCCCAGGCTTATGAAGCCTGTGCTCTAACCAGCTGAGCTACCTCGCCGTAAACGCCGTCCTGTTGTTGGACGATCGATCGGACGCTTTGGTTCGGTCAGGAAGTTTAACAATTTCACGCGTACGAACAAGCGACTGATCTATGTTGCCGCCTCACAGTATTCCCCGAAACCGAAAGCAGAAAAAGGTATACGCATGGATCAAACGGCTTGCAGAGAACCGAAAACGTAGAAAAGAAAGATTTAGAACGCTAATCAGCACTAATTTTCACTAATCGGAAAATTCAAAATTTGTATCTATCTGTGAAAATCTGTGTGAATCTGTGGCTGATACTCTTCATTCCAGTCCAATGTCCAAGCGATTTTTTCACCGATTTCATTCAACACGGTCCCTGGCTAGTGGTTGCTTCGTACCCAGCGAGTGAGCGGGTCGAAAGCCGTCGATGAACCCGTTTCAGAGCAGAAATTTGGCTGCCAATCCGATTGCGGCGGTCTCGATTCTCAGGATTTGACGGCCCAGTTGAATGGCTTTGGCACCGGCTCGCAAGGCGAGTTGAATTTCGACTTCGCTAAATCCTCCTTCTGGTCCGATGGAGATGATCAGGGGCTTATCGTGATTCGCCGGTAGCGGCCCGATGGATTCGAGCAATTCGCCTTGGGGATGTGCAATAAGCACCGTGTGATCGGGAACAAATTGCCTGATGAATTCGGGCCAGGATGTGACAGCACCAATCTCCATCAAATGGTTACGGCACGATTGTTTACAGGCGGCGACCACGGTTTGACGCAATTTATCAAGCTTACTAGTCCGTGGGTCGACAACGCTGCGTGACGTTGTCAGGGGGATCAGCCGACTGACACCCAATTCCGTCGCCTTTTCGATTAACCAGTCGAACCGATCCCCCTTGGGGACCGCCGTCGCAATTGTTAACACCTTTTGAGGAGGTTCCTCACACCGAGCGGCCTGAACTTCGAGTTCGACGTCCCGTTTGCGGATCGTGGCGACTCGACATGTCGCGACCAGTCCGTTGCCGTTGAAAAGCTCGACAATGTCACCGGGCTGCGACCGCAATACGTGCGCGAGGTGATGGGCTTCCGAGTCCGTCAATGTGACGGAACCGGCTTCTACGAGTTGTGGGCAATAAAAACGATGAGACATCAGAACGCGAGTCTCACAATCTCCAGCCATCGGGCAGGATCGTCCCTTTGGGAATCACAATGATGCCGTCCTGAATGACAACCGGTGTATTTTCCGGGACTTTCAGCACGTTTCCACCGCGAATGTGGACACCTTTACCAATCCGGCAGTTCTTATCGACGATAACCCCGTCGAGCAAGCTGCCGTCTCCCACGCCGACATTTGGAATTCCCGCCTGCTTATCCGCCAGAATGTCTGCGTCCGTCTGGTAGTTATCGGCACCCATCAGGATCGAGTTCGCGATGGTGACATTATCACCGATCTTGCAACGCAAGCCGACGACGCTGTTCTCAACCATCGACCCTTCGCCGATCACGCAGCCGTCGGCAATCAAGCTTCGTTTGACGTGGACACCATCGCAACGACTCGGTGGCAGGAACCGTGCGTGCGTATAAATCGGGGACTTTTCGTCTTCAAGCTTGAAGGGAGCATTGGGGAGCGTCAGATCGAGGTTCGCTTCGTAGAACGATCGAATCGTACCGATGTCTTCCCAGTACCCATCAAACAGATGGACATGGACCTTGTGAGTCCGTATCGCCATCGGAAAGACTTCTTTACCGAAATCCTGATAGTCAGATTTCGTAAGTAAATCGATCAGCGTCTTCAAATTGAAGAGATAGATCCCCATGCTTGCCAGGCAATCGCGTCCGTGACTTTTGATTCCGCGAGCATCGATCCAGGCGGGATCAGTTCTTACGTGTTGATCAATTTCCGCATCGGTTTTCGGCTTTTCAAGAAAGCCTCCGATTCGACCGCTATCATCGACTTTCATGATTCCAAACCCGCGAGCCGCTTCGCGAGTGACTGGCAACGCAGCGATTGTTGCTTCGGCGCCAGACGCTTTATGAGTTTCGAGCATCTCCGCAAAGTCCATGCGATAAAGCTGATCTCCCGACAGAATCAAAACATATTCGATGCCATTCTGCTCAAAATGTCGCAAATTCTTCCGGACTGCGTCGGCAGTTCCTTCGTACCAGTTATGCCCTTCCATCGTTTGCTGGGCCGCTAGAATTTCGACAAAGCCCCCGTCAAACTGATCGAAACTGTACGTTTGTCTAATATGAGCATGCAGACTGACCGAATTGAACTGGGTCAACAAATAGATGCGGTTGATCCCACTGTTAATACAGTTTGAGATCGGGATGTCGATCAGACGATACTTTCCCGCCAACGGTACTGCTGGCTTTGATCGAACCTCTGTAAGCGGAAACAGCCGAGTTCCCTTACCACCACCCAGAATGACGGCCAGCACATTTCGCATGCCAAATTCCTTATCAATGTCGCCAGCCGCGCTAACGTCAAATTTACGATACGCATCCACCCCGAACGATGGGGCTTCAGACCGATCGTTTTCTGCCTAGATACCAGATTCATTTTCCTAAGAGAATAGCGATTGAGTTTTCGAAACGGGAGTAATCCACGAGGGATTCAATGACCTGTTTCCAACTAAAACGTGATCGTGTCGCGGAACGACCAGTCGAGACTCGATTTGAGTTCGGCCAACTCAACACTTAACGACGGCATTGCCCCACTTCGTCCTGCAACGAGTGCCCCGAATCGATTGGCCAGATCGAGCGTTGAAGCCAGCGGCCATTTATGCAAATACCCGAAAATGACCGCTGCCGTAAAGGCGTCTCCAGCCCCTACGGTGTCGACAACCTTAACCGGATATGCAGGAAGTTCGATCACTTCATCGCAGGTCACCGCCAGACAACCCCGGCTGCCGCGTGTCACGCAGACCAACTGCAATTGCTTGTAATCATCCAACAATCGTTTGGCGAATCGAATTTCATCCTCCTGACGAAAATCGAAAAGTTTCGTCAGGACTTTGACCTCTTCGTCGTTGAGCTTGACGATGGTGGCATGTGACATCGACTTTGCAATCCAGTCTTTCGCAAAAAACGGGGGACGCAAGTTAACGTCGTAAACAACCAGGCAACCGCTGGAAAGTGATCGAAGACACTGTTGGATCGTATGTCTTGAAACAGGTCTTCGTTGCCCCAGCGTTCCAAAGCAGATGGCTTGGGCCGCATGAACCGCCTCGAGCAATTCAGGAGTCGCTTCCAGAAAATCCCAGGCGGAATTTTCAAGGAACGTATAATCAACGCTTGCCTGACCGTTCGTGGAAACCGTGACCGTTCCAGTCTGGTGATTGGGATCGATCTGGACTAATTCGGTACGGAGGCCCTGAGCGGACAGAAATTTGCCAAGACCATCACCCAGTTCGTCCTTACCGATTCGCGTTGCCACGGCAGCGCTCAGGCCCAATTGTTGAGCGTGGAAAGCGACATTTGCCGGCGCTCCCCCAGGTAATCGTTCATCCGGAAAACAGTCCCAGAGAAGTTCGCCAAGACCGACCATCTGAACGGGTTGATTCATCAATCTACTTTCAAGGACTTGCCGTTAGACTCAAAACGTGTTGAGTCGAAAAAATTACGAATTGAACAAGACAATCGTGACTCATAAATCCGGTGACGGAGTTGGAGCCGGAGTCGGGGGCGTTGGAGTCACGACGCGAGTCGGCGGTGCGACTTGCGATGAAGGAATGCCTGGCGACGGTTGCACTTCGGCTGCGACGGCGATCGCCTGTTTCAGGTCCCAGCCGGTTTCATCGAACGTGAATAGATATGTTCCGGCCTTCAATTGATATCGCATCTGCTGACTGCGATTACCGGCCCGCAGAAATTCAATCGTCCAGATTCGATCTTCGACAAATGTCTGAACGTAACCCGGCTTGATCGAATAGACGGTCCCGTTCAACATGTAAGACAATTCGGAGGTCGCTCCTTGCGGAAACATCAATTTGATTTCCCCTGCACGCGAAACAGGTTGAGCAGACGCGACGTTTCGCCGCGTTTCAATCACCACGGGAGGTTCGGAAGGCGAAATCACCGAGATGGCTGGAAAAATATTGGGGCCAGACGAGATCACTGTCTGGTAAGAACTTCCCGGCGAATAGACATATCCGTTGCCATTGTGGTTGTATTCGATCACGCCGCCACGAGTGGCATTGTTGAGAACAGTCCGCGTCGGATAGACGCCGCCGACAATCACGTTACGCGGAGGACTGATGACATTCGCACCAACAACGGTTGAACCAACCGGCCTTGCGTTTGAATAATAGCCACCCGATAGACCAACACTGTCCGTGTACGAAACCCCGTTGTAAACGCCAGGATAATATCCACCGTAGCCACCCGAGGTGTAGCCGTTCCCTTGGTACTGACCATTTCCCGAGTACTGACCATTGCCGGGGTACTGACGGGGAACGCCAACGTTTGTGATCCGTCGACCGTAATCATCAACGGTTGAGCCGACTTGATCAATGACGCGCCCATCGACATCGACGGCTCGACCATTCGAATCGATCCCTCGACTTCGCGGATACTGCAATTCGGCGGGAACGCTTCCGCTGTAGATTTGTTGCCCCACAGCCTCGCGAGACATGCAAGCCGCCAACCCGATGAGGGTCACCGTCAACACAAACATTTGAGAACGAATCATGATCTTACCTTATTTTTCGACCAACCCGCGACGCGCCTGGCTCTTCTCTATTGTCATACAGTGTTCGACAAATTGTCAAATGGCTCGTATTTGAGGTCGTTTTCGTCAGCAACAGGATTCATTAAGAGCCATCATGCAACGGTTGTTGAAAATCAACGATCGTCGTTCGCGTATGTTTCAGCCGGAATCGTTTGTATTATAGACAAAACGAACTGGCTCGACTTGACCGGTCCGTCATCAATCGAGTTCAGATCGTTTGAATTGACTGTTATTCGTTGAGGCGGATGTTGATGCGTATCCTGATCGTCGAAGACGAAGAAGCCCTGGCTCTGGGATTGAAATTCAATTTCGAGCAGGAAGGGTACGAAGTTCTGCTGGCGGGGGACGGCCCGACCGCACTGAAACTGTTCCAGACGGCGGTCCCTCGGATTGATCTGATCATCCTCGATCTGATGCTTCCTGGAATGAGCGGCTACGAGATTTGTACCGCGATTCGTACGACGAATAAACTGGTGCCGATCATCGTTCTGAGCGCCCGAACCCTTGTCGAAGACCGAATGCATGCCTTCGATGTCGGAACCGACCAGTACATTACAAAACCGTTTGCGTTGCCAGAATTACTCAACCGCGTCAAAAACCTGCTGGAACGGTATCGGACAATTTTGACCGATGTCGTCTTAACCCCTCCTGCCAATGATGTCGCCAAGCCCGATACCTACCAATTTGGCGACGTTCGGATTGAGTTTCAGGCGTTTGAGGTTTACGTCGGCCAAAAGAAGTACAGTTTGACGACGCTGGAAATGCAGTTACTGAGATACTTCATCGAGCACGAAGGCGAAGTCCTGTCGAGACATCGAATTCTGGAGGAAGTTTGGGACCAATCGGCTGATGTGACGACGAGAACGATCGACAATTTTGTGTTACGCCTGCGAAAAATCCTGGAACCGGACCCCGCCCAGCCGAGGTATATCTTGTCGGTTAGAGGGACGGGATATCGTTTCCTGAGTAATCGAGACGCAATCACAAAGTAAACAATCCAATCAATTCGAAGTTTTCGGGTTCGTAAAACGAAGTCGATTTCAAGTCAGTCGGGTCTTTTCTGGTCGGAACCTCGATTGAAAACCTCCTTGTACGTCGATTGTTAGCGGGCGATAATTACGAAGTGGCATGCGTGACGGAAAGAACATTGGTGGTTTTCCGTTCGATGACACAGTACTTCTGCCTTAACCAACGGAAACCAACTTTGCGGAGAATGGAATTTGTCATCACAAATCCATTACATCACTCTCGTTTGCTTTATTGCCTGTTCCGTGCTTGCCGCTGCGACGGAACCGGTCGACTCTCGCCGTCCATCATCGTCTTTGGAAAATAAGTCGCTTAAAACATCCTCCAGCTCATTGCAATTTACGGACTTGGAGGGACGAATCCAGACGCCGTTGTCGCAGCCTGACCAGCGAGCAACAATCCTGTTCTTCGTATTACCCGATTGTCCGATCTCGAATGCTTACGCCCCCGAGATCAAGCGGATTACCACCGAATATTCTCAACGAAAAATTGCCTCGTTCGTAGTTTATGTCGACCCCGATCTGACGACTGACGCGGCGAAGAAACATGCGAAGGATTACGGTTACGAATGTCCTGTGATCTGCGATCAGTCGCTGAGATTGGTCGAGCAAACCGGCGTTACCGTCGCACCGGAAGTCGCCGTGCTGGACTTGAACGGAAAACGACTCTATCGCGGCCGAATTGATAATCTGTATGCGGGACTTGGTAAACGCAGGCCGCAAGCGACTGAACATGATTTACGCGACACACTTGATGCGATCCTCAATGGAAAGCCCATTCCGAACGAGACCACTCGATCGATTGGTTGTTTTATCGCGAAGCCCGATTTGAAAAAAACTGCTCCTTAAGGATTTTCGACATGTGTCCTCATATTCATCGAACATGGCTGGTGATGGTTGTCGTCGGGGTAGCGAGTTCTGGACAATTGCTTGCTGACGCGACATTCACAAAGGAGATCGCTCCGCTCATTTTCGAAAAATGCACCTCTTGTCATCGACCCGGTGAAGCAGCCCCTTTTGCACTTCAGACATATGCTGACGTCAAAAAGCGGGGTGATCTGATTGCAAGTGTCCTCAGTGAGCGACTGATGCCACCCTGGAAAGCTGACCGCGGCGACGCAGCGTTTCGTTACGAACGTCGGTTAGAAGACGACCAGGTGAGACTCATTACAGACTGGATAAAAAACGGGATGCCCGAGGGGAACCCTGCGGAGATGCCGCCGCTTCCTGAGTTTCCCGTCGGTTGGAGTCTGGGTGAGCCTGATCTGATCGTCAAAATGAAGGAAACATTTATCGTCCCCGCAGATGGACCCGATATCTATCGTAACTTTGTCATTCCCCTCGATCTGGACTCAGAACGTTGGGTCACGGCAATCGATTTCAGGCCAAGTGCCCGGTCAGTGGTGCATCACTCGTTGTTTTTCTTCGAAGCATCTGGCCTGGCTCGTAAGATTGATGCCGAAGACCAGCAACCTGGATTCAAAGGGGGGATGGGAGCCATGGCACGCCTGCGTGGCGGACCACCTGTTCTGACACCAGATGCTTCAGAAACCGAATCAGGGCGTCCGGCCCGTCGACTGCAACCAGGTGCGGGCTTAGGCCTTCTTGGCAATCAGGCGGCGAACGAATCCCCCAAATTTGGACCGCTTGGGGGATGGGCCTTGGGTGCACAGCCGCATCCGTTACCAGACGGGTTGGCATTTCGTCTCCCTGCCGGTTCTGATTTGATTCTGGCCACTCACTTTCATCCTTCGGGAAAAGTCGAAGAAGAAGCCTCTACCGTCGGTTTGTATTTCACGAAAGAACCGACGAAGCGACGATTCACAGCAATTCAGCTTCCCGCCGCATTCGGTGCGTTTAAAGGAATCGATATTCCCGCAGGCAAAAATGAATATGTGATCGAAGACTCGTTTGAACTACCCGTTGACGTCGAAGCATTCGGCGTCGGCGCTCATGCACATTACCTCGGCAAGTCCATGAAATTGACGGCGACGTTGCCTGATGGCCAGACGCAAACGATTCTGTCGATACCTGACTGGGATTTCGCATGGCAGGAACAGTATCGGTTTGCAAACTATCTCAAGCTGCCGAAAGGAACTCGCCTGCACTCGCGAATCGAATACGACAATTCGGCGGACAATCCCCGCAACCCAAGCCATCCGCCAGCCCGGGTCCGTTTTGGGGAAGAATCGACGAACGAAATGGGGAGCATCACACTACAGGTGGTCGCCGCAGACGAATCGCAAATGCCGAAATTGATTGAGGGCAACCAGGTTCATTTCCGTCAATCGGTGATGAAAACACCGCTGCTAAAAATGTTGCAAGGAGGCCTGAAGTCAAAATGACTGAGGCTGCACTGATGAAAAAATACTGTTGCGCCCTGTGGACAAAATAAAGCTAGAAATTTCGGGTGCCACGGTTCTGGAGTCTTCGACAAAGCCGTGTCTTCATGGTTCGATAACGTCTCCGAAGAGCACGGCCTTACCGAAGACGGTAAAACCGTGGCACCCATTTTCATGGCTTTCGGTTCCAAAAGCAGATCGACTTCAGCCGACTTACATCCCGACTTCAGGTCGTTACACCAGGATTGACTGGGGCCCTACTTCAGAACGTTATCCGCCAGCCATTCTTCCAGGCGTGATGGCCAGCGAGCGGCGGCTCCTTTGTTCGAATTGCGGACGCCGAAACCGTGTCCGGCAGCAGAATAGATATGCAGTTCGGCCGGGACACCCGCTTCTTTAAACTTCAAATAGGCTTCTGCCATCCCGTGCGAAATATCCTTGCGGTCTCCGTAGCCGCAGACGATGAACGCTTGAGGCATTCCCTTTGTGACAGCGATCCGGTCAGACTTGCCAGGATAGATCAGACATTGAAAATCGGGCCGAGCATTTTCCTTATCGACAACGTCCGCCGCAGCAGGATCTCCCAGACCTTCCTGCATCGCTGCGAGAAACGCGAGTTCCCCACCTGCCGAAAATCCAAGTGCACCGACGCGTTTGGGATTCACGTGCCAGGCCTGTGCCTGGTTCCGAACCAGCCTAATCGCACGCTGCATGTCTGCAACCGCGTGTCCTTCAAGCGTGTAAGAAGAATCTTTCTCGCGACAAAGTCGATACTTCAGAATGAAGGCTGCCACGCCATGTTCGGCCAGCCATTTGGCCAGATTATGTCCTTCGTGGTCCATGCAAAGTTTGCTGTGTCCACCACCGGGAGCAATCACGATTGCCACTCCATTCGCCTTGTCGGCGTCTGGTAAGTACGGGGTTAATGATGGCTTATGGACCGACGTAATATTCCGCTCGCCCGAGCCGGTCGTCTCAACAACCTCTTCCGCCGTCTTTCCTTCGGAACCAGGTGCACCATTCGGCCAGAGCAGCACCGATTGCGGCTCGGCGGCGACCAGCGTTTGAGCGAAAACGATGGTCAAGCAGACAGTGAAAAGTCGTAACATCGAATCAATCTCCAAAGCAGTTTTAATCAGGGTTGCGTTCGCGGCCCACCACCAACAACGCAAGAAAATGAAAATGCAAAACTTTTGAACAAAAGGCAACGGAGGAAACAAAGAAGTCTCTGTCGTGTGAGCGTTCTCTTGACTCTGAGCGGACTCGACCGAACGTCACCGCTCAAGATTTTTAACCACGAATCTGACGATTCGCACGAATAAGAATCAGCAGAAATTAAAAACCTTTTTCATTTTTCTGATGAGCGCCTCACGCAAACAACTTGTGAACGACGTTCCCTTCGACGTCTGTCAGCCGAAAATCCCGACCGGCATAACGATACGTCAGGCGTTCATGATCAAGGCCGAGTAGATGCAGAATCGAGGCGTGCAGGTCGTGGATATGGACTTTGTTGTCGGCGGCGTAGAAACCGTAATCGTCAGTCGTGCCGTAACGGAAACCAGGTTTCACCCCACCACCAGCCAGCCACATCGTGAACCCTTCGGGATTGTGATCGCGTCCGTTGGTTCCTTCGACGGTCGGTGTCCGGCCGAATTCGCCTCCCCACCAGACCAAAGTATCTTCCAGCAGGCCACGCGCTTTCAGGTCGCATAGCAGGCCGGCGATCGGCTTGTCGACCTCACGAGCGTTTTTCTCGTGTCCGTTCTTCAGGTCGGAATGTTGATCCCATTGTACCTTGCTGTCGCTGTGCGTCACCTGGATGAACCGAACACCTCGTTCGGCGAAACGGCGAGCCATCAGGCACATCCGACCAAAGTTTGCGTTAATGGGGTCATCCATTCCGTAGAGTTGCCTTGTAGCGGCAGATTCGTCCGAAAGATCTTCAACCATTGGCATGGCAGTCTGCATGCGAAAGGCGAGTTCGAATGAATTAATCCGTGCTTCGAGCGACGGATCGGGACCGCTGGCCGCCTGATGTTCCCGGTTCATCGCTTTCAGGCGTTCGAGTTCCAGTCGCTGAACCCCTTTTGGCAGGCGGGAATTGCTGATGTAACGGATCTTCGCCTGATCCGACGGGACACTTGCGTTTCCGATGGGTGTCCCTTGATACGCCGCAGGGAGGAATGCCGAACCCCAGTTGTTGATTCCACCATGCGCCAGGGTAGGGCAGATCGTGACGAACGCGGGGAGGTTGGCGTTATCGGTTCCCAGTCCGTAGCTGACCCATGACCCGATACTCGGTCGCACGAAGCTGTCGCTGCCGGTGTGCAGCTTCAGGACCGCACCGCCGTGCGCGGGATTGGTTCCATGCACCGAATGCACAAAACAGATGTCGTCGACACAACGGGCCAGATGCGGAAACAGTTCGCTGACATAAGCACCGCTTTCACCATACTGCTGGAATTTCCAGGGAGATTTCAGCAGATTGCCGGTCGGAGCGAACTGGACCCGGGGCTTGGCAAACGGAAGCGGCTTTCCGTCGTCTCGATCCAGCAGCGGTTTCGGGTCGAACGTATCAAGGTGTGATGGCCCACCCTTCATGAACAGGAAAATGACTCGCTTGGCCTTGGCAACCAGTTGCGGCACTTTCGGGTCGAGTGGACCAATTCCTACTGAGTCTGCACGGGATTCGTCGGCCAGCATCGATGCCAACGCCAATGAACCAAATCCGACGGCAGACCGCTGCAGCAGTTTCCGACGTGAGAAGGGAGTCGGCAAGTTGATGTTTTCGCCTTGTATCATCGCGTTAGCCTCAACTCACTTTACGTAGATAAATTCGTTGGAACTGACGATCACGTGACACAAGCTGTTCCAGGATTGATTTTGTTGCTGTTCAGGCGATGCGTTCGTTGTCCCGAATGCGCGAGCGACATCACTGAGGTAGGTCTTCGACGCGGCGACTTCGTGAGCGCCTGGTTGGCGTCCGTACGCTCGTAGATAAGCCAGTTCAATCCGTTCTTCGTCGCTTTTCAGCCGGTCGTTCAAAATCAGTGCCGTGAAGTTGGCCGTGCATTGCTCGACGAATTCACTGTTCATCATCATGAGGGCCTGCGGCGCGATCGTCGTGGTCGGGCGGTCTCCGTTGGGGACAGCGGCGTCGGGATAGTCGAGTAACTGAAATACGTCGTAGACATTGTTACGCACGACAGGAAGATAGATTGACCGACGGTTCGAACGATAGTCGGTTAAGTCTTTTGACGTGTGGTCGAAAAAATAGGCTCGGTTCTTGACCGTCAGCAAGGATTGACCCAGCGTCCGATCAAGGTTGTCACTCACGGCAATCAACGAATCACGAATCGCTTCTGCTTCCAGACGATGGAGTTCTGCTCGACCGATCAAGCGATTTTCGGGATCGGTTTCCATCTGGTTCGAGGCGTCTTTACCCAGGTCGCTGTCGAGTTGATAAGTACTCGATGCCATCAACTGGCGATGCAATGTTTTGATGGACCAACCCCGTCGCATGAAATTCCGGGCAAGACCGTCGAGCAGTTCGGGATGAGTTGGCTGTTCACCCAGTAAGCCAAAATTATCGATGGACCGAACAAGCCCTTTGCCGAAGTGCCACCGCCAGACTCGGTTTATAAACACTCGGCTGGTGAGGGGATGATTCGGATCGGTCAGCCAGCGAGCCAGTTCGATGCGACCACTCTGGCGCGAATCGAATTTCGGTTCCGATTGACCGGCCAACACATGGGGGACTCGACGTGGTACGACGTCACCCAGTTTCAGGGGGTTCCCACGAATATGAACGGCGACATCGACCACAGCGTCTTCTGTAGCACCCATGGCCGAGGGCATTTCGGGGGCGGTTCGTTCCAGTTGAGCCAATTCGTCACGAAGGCGTTTGAGTTGCGTCTTGATCTCGTCCGGGTACTTGGATTCCAATTGAGCTGACGTCGCTGGGGCATCGCTCGCTGGCAGTGTCGATTTCACCGCCGCATCTCCCTTTTCAACCACTCCCTTGATGACATCTTTCAACTGAGCCACCTGCGAGTCGTAACTCGCTTTACGCGACTGAGCCTCAACCGACGGCAGCGGGTTTTCGTACCAACGGGCCACCTTCTTGAAGTGCTCCATCGTCCGAGTGCTTTTAAAAATTCCGGCCAGTCCGTAGTAGTCCGACGTATCAATCGGATCGAACTTATGGTCATGGCAACGAGCACATCCGAGTGTCAGACCGAGCATCGCCCGGCCAACGGTGTCGATCTGTTCGTCGATGATGTCCATCTGCATTTTGGTTTCATCAACCTCGGCCAGGACTTTGGGTCCGATCGCGAGGAAACCTGTGGCAATCAGTTGCCTGCTGCGAGTCTCATCATTACTGGCCGACAACAGATCGCCAGCAAGTTGTTCGGTGAGAAATTCGTCATAGGGAACATCCTGATTAAGCGACGAGACGACATAGTCTCGATACCGCCAGGCATTCCCATGTGCGACGTTTTCATCCAGCCCGTTCGAATCGGCGTACCGCGCGACGTCGAGCCAATGCCGACCCCAGCGTTCACCGTAATTCGGCGAAGCCAGTAACCGATCGATCAATCGGGCGTATGCATCAGGCCGGTCATCTGCGAGGAATTCGACGATCTCTTCGGGCGTCGGTGGCAAGCCCGTTAAATCGAACGTCGCACGGCGAATCAGTGTTCGTGGATTGGCTCGGTTGGTCGGAACGATATTGGCCTGCTCCAGTTTGGCCAGGATGAATTGATCCCAGGGCCCACTGGCCCAAGCTGTGTTTTTCGTCTGAGGAACGGCTGGCTGAATCACGGGCCGAAACGACCAATGATCCGGATCGCGGTGCCTGGGTTTGGATGGTCCTGGTGTGTGTGGAAACGGCGCCCCCATCTCGACCCAGCGAACCAGGTCAGCAACCTGTCGTTCGGACAGAGCTTCCTTCGGTGGCATTTTCAAATCATCGTCAGTCCGTCTAATCGCTTTAACGATCAGACTTTCGTCCGGCTTACCGGGGACGATGGCCGGGCCGGTTTCACCTCCCTTAAGAACGGCATCGCGAGAATCCAATCGCAGTGTCCCCCATTGCTTATCCGGCCCGTGACAAGACTGGCATTTCTCAACGAGCAAAGGTCGAATCGAGGTCTCAAAGAAACGGAGCTGTTCGGCAGTCAGACGGTCGTCAGCCAAGGCATTCGTCAGAGTGACGTTGCTCATGACGATACAAAAAATTCTAATCCAGCAGACCGATCGCATCGTGAGACCTCTGAATCAACCGAACCGGGTTTCGCGTTGCGCCGATGATTTCGCAAAATCACATCAACGAAGCCCGATGATATTCAGATTGTCTAGCGGATTGTCACGAAACGCAAACAGAGAGGGCAAGTGGCTAACGCATCCATTTCGGTAGTCCGAATTCGAAAGAGGGGGTCGGGTGTTCAAATTTCAAAAATGGCCGTCGAGATCGCATCGTCAATCAAAACTGCTTCGTCGGCCAATTTTGAAATTTGAATGCCCGACCGCAGAACAACACGGCCTCATTCGTTTAATCAACTCCCGTCGTGCGGCATCCAGGTTGCCAGCGGGAGTGCCTTCCAAAGCACATAAGCAACCGGACCGGCATAAAGCACACTATCCATCAGGTCGAGCAATCCTCCAAACCCAGGAAGCAGGCTCGACGAATCCTTTTTGCCGACGTCCCGTTTGATCAGTGATTCGCAAAGGTCACCGACCAGACCAGTGATCCCCAGGATCAACCCATAAATCGCAGACGCCCACCAGATGGGTGGTTGCCAGATCGCCGCGGCAGTTGGTGTGAAAAGAGGTGTCGCAAACTGAAGCCAGAGAACCGCGCTTCCCGCAGATCCGATCAGTGCACCAACGGCACCCGCCCAGGTCTTTCCCGGTGAAAGTAACGGCACAAGTTTCCGCCGTCCGATTAATCGTCCGAGTGTATAAGCACCGACATCGCCACCTTTGGTCACGATCAACAGCGATCCGATTACCAGATAGCCCGCCTCGCTTCCCGCAACCCAGCGAAGCTGCGCAACCACACCCAGCAAGACGCCGACATAGCTGACGATCAGCAGCTCCGCACCCAGAGTCTCCATACTGGCACCAGGCTCGCGGTATCGATACGTCGCCAGCAGAAACAGCACGAGTATCGTCATCGCATAGGCCAGCATGACTTGGGCGAGCGTATTGTCATCGGACGGAATCTTAATCGGCATGTGGCCGAACCGGCCCCACCAGGCTGCGGCTGTCACCAGGACACAACAGGCGGAAACGATGATCTTGTTGGGTGTGAATGAGCGAGTCCATAACAGGTCGACCATTTCACGGGCACCAAAAACCGCCAGGAAGATGAACATTCCCAGCAGGATCGGCGCGGGGGCACCCAGCCGTGCATCCAGGTAAAAACACCCGACGAACAGTGGGATCAGAATTGCCGAAACGAGAATTCGCCAGACGAGCATTCGTGCCTCAGTTCGAAAGGCCTCCAAACCGGCGGTGCCGCTGCGCGAATTCGCGAAGCGCGGTAAACAATTCTTCCTGGCCAAAATCAGGCCAGCACTTTTCGGTGACCCACAGTTCGGCATAGCTGATCTGCCAAAGCAGATAGTTGCTGATTCGCATTTCACCTGCGGTCCGAATCACCAGATCGGGATCGGGCATCCCTGCTGTATCAAGATGAGCTTCAATGGTTGCTTCATCAACCGATTCAGGATCGATCTCACCGGCAGCGACACGGCGAGCTATCGTTTTCACCGCGTCAGCGATCTCGCCACGACTTCCGTAGTTGATCGCCAGGCACAAACGCATTCCTGTGTTTTCCCGTGCGCTCGCGTACGTTCGGTCGATCTCACGATTGACGCTTTCACCTAAAGCCGGACGACGCCCGATGACCGAAAACCGCAGATTCTGTCGCTCGATCTCCGCCCGTTCTTCGATCAGGTATTGCTCCAGCAACTGCATCAGCAGTTTCTGTTCAAGCTCCGGTCGCTTCCAGTTCTCGCTGCTGAAGCAGTACAAGGTCAGTTGTTCGACATTCAGCCTCGAACAGGTCTCAATCACGGTACGGACTGTCGCCACACCGCGACGATGTCCTTCAATCCGAGGGAGTCCGCGAGCCTGAGCCCAGCGACCGTTACCATCCATGATGATGGCAACGTGTCGAGGCAGACGATCGGCGCGCAAACCAAACTCGGCGATCTGCTCTGATGAATACGGTTCATCAGCAGAACGTCGCGTCGGGATCGTAGGCGAGCTGGATGATGCGGTCGTCGATGCCATGAGCGAGAATCCTCCGCACGATTGTGTCCGCGCGGTCACGCAAAGGGCAAGTCTACGACGCTACCGCAATGGAATTGCGAACGAATTGATCGTTTGAAATTGGAGTGGCTCGAATGCCGATTCAGCATCTTCCGCATAGTCTTGGTCATCGTCATCAGATTGGATGTAAAGGACTTCTTCGCGATAGGCGGGTAGCGCACTGGGATCGTGGATCCCCAACAGGACAGAATCATGCCGGACCTCCAGCACATTGATCTGAACCGAACCTATTGTCAAACCTTCGTCTTCAGCTCGCAAATAACAACGCATCGAGCGACCTCATGCAGACATGAATCGAGAGATGCCAGAAGGTTCCGAGGAACCAACACGGGGCGGTATTCTGCCGTCAGTCTCGCTCAAGAGCAAGTCGAAAAAACGATGTTTTCTAAAGTAAAAATTGTGATACCCATGAACCTTGACACGACGAGTGGAAAGTTGTTCAACCATTCAAAATCTCTCTTTTCCATACCTTTGAAATGAATCGGCATCTCTCATGAAGCTCGTTATCTATCCGCCGATCGATGAACGTCGTTTGAACAAAGTTTGCTCTGCCGCAGAACCGATGCATGTCATCAATGCTGACTCAATCGATCGAGCATTGGTTGAAATCCATGACGCGGACGCGTTCTTTGGCAAGCTGACCCCCGATCTACTGAGGCAGGCGACTCAGCTTCGCTGGGTCCAGTCACCCACCGCCAGCCTCGAACACTTCCTGTTCCCGGAACTGATCGAACACCCGTGTGTGCTGAGCAACATGCGAGGTTTGTTTTCTGATGTCGTCGCCGATCACGTTATGAGCTTCGTCCTGTGCTTCGCCAGGAACCTGCATGTCTACCTTCGGCAGCAGCAACAATCGATCTGGTCTCCCGTCGGTGACCAGAGTTACGTCGCCGACTTTGTGAATGCGCCCGGGACGGTCCTTCCCATGGATCGCGCACACCAGCATCTGTCTGATTGTTCGCTGGGTGTCGTTGGTGTGGGTAACATCGGAGCCGAAATCCTGCGTCGAGCCGCCGCGTTTGGAATGTCGCTGGCCGGAGTCGATCCCAAAACACGTTCTGTCGCTGGTGTGCTGGATGAGGTCTGGCCCCTTGAGCGGTTGCCCGATCTTTTGAGTTGCTGCGATTACGTCGTCATCGCCGCACCGCTGACGCCGATCACCAGAAGGTTGTTTCAGCGTCCAACCTTTCAGGCGATGAAACGATCGGCCATCCTGATCAATATTGGTCGTGGTGCGATCGTCGATCTTCAGGACCTGGCCGATGCCCTGCGAGAAAAGGAAATCGCAGGAGCGGCACTCGATGTGTGTGACCCCGAACCACTGCCACCAGAACATCCTCTCTGGCAGATGCCAAATGTGATCATCACCCCGCACGTCGCCGCCGCATCACCTCGGATCGCCGAACGTCACCTGGAAACCCTGCTCGAAAACATCCGGTGCTTCGTCAAAGGTGAACCGCCAACGACTCAGGTCGACAAGCGCGCCTGGTATTGATCAAGGCCACAAACGGTTATGCTGTGATCGACCGTTAGACCTGTTCGACAAATCCAATTTTGTGACACTCTCAGATTTTTCTTCAGGAGAATCCAAGCGATGGCCAGAATCTCGAAACGCGTTGCCGATCTGACTTTCATGTGCACCTTGTTTTTGTCGATCGCCCAGACTCAAAGCGCCGAATTTGTCCTCAAGCGCGACATCCCTTATGCGGAACCGGCACTCGAACGTCAGGTCCTTGATGTCTATTCGCCGGTCAACGCGAAAGACTTGCCTGTCGTTTTCTGGATTCATGGCGGCGGTTGGCAGACTGGAAACAAGACGGAAGTCCAGTCAAAGCCACAAGCCTTCGTTGATCGGGGATTCGTCTTTGTCGCAACCAACTACCGTCTATTGCCAACCGTCGAGATGGGGGCCATCAATCGCGATATTGCCAAGTCGATTCATTGGGTTCATGACCACATTGCGGAATATGGTGGCGACCCCAAAAGAATTCTGGTCATGGGTCACTCGGCAGGAGCTCAACTGGCGGCACTGATTTGCACAGACGACAGGTATCTCAAGGCCGAGGGACTGAGTCTGTCGATGATCAAGGGGTGCGTCCCCGTCGACGGCGACACGTACGATGTCCCCGCGATCATCACCACGGCAGAAACTCGCCGTACCGTCCACGGTCAGCCACAAGCCAAGTTCGGGCATCGTGAAAAGTTCGGCAACGACCCCGAAAAGCACCGCGACTTCTCGGCCGTCACTCATGTGGCCAAGGACAAAGGGATTCCGCCATTCCTGATCCTGTACGTCAACGATCATCCAGACAACTCGGCCCAGGCCCAGCGTCTCGGTAACGTGCTGAAAGAAGCAGGCATCCCCACCAAAGTCTTCGGTGCCGTTGAAACCAATCACTCCCGCATCAATAACAACCTGGGGAATGCTGATGATCCATCAACCAAGGCGCTGTTTGACTTCGTCGCCGAAGCATTAAAAAAGTAAGGTTGCTGGGCGGGAACCGTAGGGTGGGTCAAGTCTTCGAGGCCCACCACACGATTGAAAAAGAAGTTGGTCAAGTTGGCCAAGTTCCTGTTTTTATAGGGTTTTGCGAGACTCGAAGTTGGCCAACTTCGCCAAGCTCGGCCGCTTCCTGGTCATTCATCGGGAGAACCAGTTCCTGTCTGACTCGTCTTATCGTTTCCATAAAACTCCCGTAAGGTGGGTCGAGTCTTCGAGGCCCACCACACGATTGAAGAAGAAGTTGGCCAAGTTGGCCAACTTCCTATTTTTATAGGGTTTTGCGGGACTCGAAGTTGGCCAACTTCGCCAAGCTCGGCCGCTCTCCTGGTCATTCATTGGGAGAACCAGATCCTGCTTGGGTCGTCTTATCGTTTCCATAAAACTCCCGTA